>JAGBFR010000062.1 GCA_017936375.1 Clostridia bacterium | reverse complement strand
GCACACATATCCTTTCGATTCTTGGCATAACACCTTTCTCCATTTGCCTTTCCCGATCTATTTTGCTATAATTCTCTTTGCATTCATTCGAATGTCCTCCTTTTGTTGTTTCCTTTGCAGTTGCCAGACCGCATTTTGATTATACAACAAAAGGAGTTTTTCCATCTACATCATCGCCAGAAGGCTTCTTTTGAACCACTCGCCTAGCGAGTGGTTTTCTTCATACAAAAAGAGGTCTTTCCGCCTGGAAAGACCTTTTTCTATTCACATCAAGTCAAACGCCCCGGCGGCTCATCCCTTCAGATTGCGCACCCGCGTATCGATCGTCTCCTCAAACGCCTCGTCGGAGAGGCTCGGGTCGCGCGTGGCGCGCCACAGCGCACAGGGAACCTCCGGGCAGGCGGCGCAGGTCGCATACCTGTGCTTCCCCACGCAGCAGGCATAGAGCGGGCAGGCCTTGCCCTGCGGCGCATGGAACACCTTGCCGCAGGCTTCATTGCACCCGGCGCACATGTTCCCATGAAGCGCGCAGGCGGCGCAGTCCGTGCCGCAGCTGCTCAGCCCCAGAATCTCGCGCTGGCGCTTCCCGCTGAAGCCCGCAAGCACCAGCTGATAGGATTCATCCAGCATCATCTTCAGCAGATCATCCGGCACCGCGCCATCCGGACGGACGGAATTCCAGCAGCGCTTGTCCGAATAATAGCCGGGAACAATGTCCTCAAACTGCCCGCGCATGAACTCGCCGCGAAGCGGGTCGAGCTTAAGGTTGATATAGTAGGGCTTGCCGCTGTTGTCGAGCAGAATGGCGGCAAACATCTTTCCGCCGATCTTGTAACGGATCCAGTTCCAGTCGCGCTGCAGATCCTTGGTCACCGCGCGCTTTGCCATCAGGTATTCGTCGATCCATTCGTAACGCATCTCTTATCCTCCGTTTTGCAGCTGTCATTCTCCCCGGCGCAGCGCTTCAAACGCCCGCCTGTTCAGCGAATCCGCCCGCGCGAAGACCGCGAACTCAATCGTCTCAAAGCAGTGGCCGACGCCCTCCGCCGCCTGTTCAAACGCACGGACGACCATTTCCGGCGGATTGGCAAACACCCCGCAGCCAAACGCGCCGAGGATCAGCACCTCCGCGCCATTTGCCGCAGCGACGGCCATGATCCGCCGCCAGCGCCGCGTGAGCAGGGCAAGCAGCTCCTCCTGCGTGGGCGCATAGCGGCTGCCGTCGTCGACCGCGCGCAGATCCGGCGCGGCACAGGTGATGACGTCCACCGTGTAGCGGCGCTCCGCGGGCAGCAGCGCTTCCTCGCCGTCGTCCTCGCAGAGTACGACCACGCCCGGGGTATGGATGCAGTCGTCCCTGTTCTCGCGCTTCATCGTCCCGGCGCGGATCATCTCCCAATGCCGGTCATAAAACGGCTTCGCCGAAGCGTCGCTCAGCGCGGGATAGAGCGTGCTGACGCGGCAGAGGCTCTCCTCCTGCGCCTGCGAGCCGTAGGTTACCCCGCCGCCCGGGGTGACGGACGAGGCGAAATTGAGCACGCAGACGCGCTTTCCCGCCTCGGCATAGGCGCGCGCCGCCTCAAAAGAGCGCCTGCCGGAGACGACCCGCGCCGCCGGGCGCTCAAAGCGCGGCTGCCAGTGAGGCTCCTCATCCTCCTGCCAGATGATGCGCTGCCCCGCGCAGGACGCCGCGACCGCCTCGCGCAGCGCAGCCTCCTCCCGGCACAGGCGCATGGACGTCTCAAAGACGCGGATACGTTTTTCCTGATTCGTCACGTTGTCCCATCCTTCCGCGGCGCCGCCGCAGTCTGTGCTTCACTTCCGATTCAGAATCCGGCCGAGGAATCCCTCCCGCACACGCGAGCCATGCGGTACGATCGTCAGCTTCACATCGCGATGAAGCCCCAGATATGCACGCCGCTGCTCGTCCGTCGCCCGGGCGAACGGGATGTGCTCATAGGTAATGACCTCACGGCAGTAGTCCCTGTCCAGCATGATCCTGTTGTAATACGCCTGCGACGGGGAATTGCCCTCACCGGGGATGTAGGGATTGCCGCCCTCGTCGTACTCCAACGGGCCGGAATAATTCCTGTACGGATACTCTTTCTTGACATTCTTCACATGGCAGGTCGTGCGCAGAATGGTATCGGACACGCGCACCTCCCGCAGCGCCTTGCAGCCCTTGAACATGTCCTCCAGATCGACCTCAGGCATGAATGCAAAGGAGGAGAGATCCAGTCGCGTAAGAGAGGCGCAGCCGTCAAACATCCGCTCCATGTCCTTCACATGAGCGGTGTCAAACGACGAGACGTCCAGCTCCCCGAGTGAAGCGCAGCCGGAGAACATCCGCTCCATCTTCGTCACGCGGGCGGTATCAAACGAGGAGACGTCCAGAGACTTAAGCGCCCTGCAGTCTTCAAACATCCGCCACATCGTCGTCACGCAGGCGGTGTCAAAGGATGAGACGTCCAGCGACTTAAGCGACTTGCAGCCGGAGAACATCAGCTCCATATCGGTCACCTGCGACGTATTGAAATGCGCCAGATTAAGCTCCGTCACGCTCTCGCAGTCACTGAACATCCAGTGCATCGTCTCCACCTGCGCGGTATCAAAGGAAGAGACGTCCAAAGCGCGCAGCTTCTTGCAGTTGAAGAACATCTGCTTCATCCTCTTCACGCGCGTCGTCCTGACGCCGGAGAGGTCAATCACCTCCAGCGACCAGCAGCCGGAGAACATCTCCGACAGATCCGTCGCATCATCCGTTCTGATCGTCGACATGTCGATCTCCCTGAGGAGATACATGCCCGCAAAGAGCCGGCTCATGTTCTCCGCGCCGGTCGTATGAAGGGCGGAGAGATCCAGCGCTTTGACATTTCCCCGCATCCGGGACCACATCCCAGTCAGCTCGTTCAGATGCTGAATCTTCGTCTTTTCGCTCATCCGTGCGCCTCCTATGCTTTCTCTGCATCCCGTGTGTCATCGGGATTTATGCGGCACGACCGTGATCTTCACATCCGGCCCGAGGCCGAAATACTTGCGCCGCTCCTCCTCGCTTGTGCCAAACGGGGAGCTATACGTGTATTCCTGCACGGTCGTCGTATGGATAATCCCCTGAATCTCCGCCTGCTGGCGGGTATGTGCGTCCAGCGGATTCCATGTCTCCGCCTCCCGCGTGCGCCCCGTCGCGCGGCGGATCTTGCCCCGGCAGGCCATGCCTCTTTCTGCGTGTCACACCGTTATTCTCTTCCGTCAGTTACATTATAGATGATCCTTCATCCGCGCGCAACTATCCGGAGTAGACAATGCGCCATCCCGCGCAGAGGCCGTTTTCCCCCAGTAAAAAGCCCCCGCATTGTCTGCGGAGGCCCTTTATTATGATGCTCAGGTCAGCGTGTCATAGCAGCTGTAATCAACCGTGCCATGGATGTCATCCAGCCCGCCCGGGACGAGCGCGCGGATCATCATGCAGTCCTCATGCGGCAGATGCACGGAGGGCGCCGCCACCACGCCGTACTTCGCCGAGGTCTCAAAGCCGCGCGGGCGGTAATTGAGCGGGTTGCCCTCGACCATGACGGCCTTGAAGCCCAGCTCCGCCGCCTTCTTAAAGCCATGCTCGATCAGGTCCTTGGAGATATGCTGCCGCTGCAGCGCCATCTTGACGGCGACGGGCGTGAGGATGAGCAGCTCGTCCTCATACCGGCCCTCGATATGGAAGCGGGAGAACATGGCGTAGCCGATGACATTCTCCTCATCGTCAATCATCGCCAGCTCCAGTTCCGGCAGGTAGTAGCGCTTGCTGCGGATCTCCTCCACCAGCCTTCGCACAAAACGGCCCTCCTCCGGACTTTCCGCCTCGGAAAAGACCTCTTCCACCAGTTCAAGCGCGCACAAAGAAAACCGTTCGCCAACGGCCACGATATGTCGATTCATTGGGAAATTCCTCCTTGTATTCTCTGTCCATGATGCATGCAGAAAACCGGGAGGCTCTGACCTCCCGGTCAGAGAACAATCCTACAAATCAGCTTCTTCAAACACTCGTCCTCGGATTCTAAGATTTCAGCCAAAGGCTGTATCGTCAGAATAGCACCGATGCGGCGGTCTGTCAACCCCGCACACGGCTCAGAAGCGTATGCGTCACGGCAGAAGGCCGTCCCTGTTCCATCTCAGGATGGTCTCATAGCCCAGCTTCGCATACCAGTGCGCCACGCCCGTATAGTGGATATAGCTCAGGTCATAGCCGCGCTCCCGCAGGATCTGCGTGCCCCTGCGCACCATCTCCAGCCCGACGCCCATTCTCCTGTACGCCGGCACCGTGCCCACGCAGCCCGGGCCTGCCACCCTGACCTGCCTGCCGCCGAGCGCATGCACGCCCATGTCGTCCAGCAGACAGAAGCTGACGATCCTGCCCTCACACATGACACAGTACACGTCGTCCTCCTCGCCATAATACTGCACCCAGCACTCATCCACCTCGCGCACAGCCGCGTGCAGCGCGTCAAGATCCCCCGTATACGGGCCATACGTCACGCCCGGCAGGCTCACGGGCAGCTGCGGCAGCGGGCGCCCGCCGCGCAGGTCAAGGATCATCTCCTCATACACATCCGCTTCATCCATGCGCCTGATCCACTCGCGCTCAAAAAAGCCCGGGTGCATCTGCTCAAACAGGCGTCCCGCTTCCTCTCTGTTCATCCGCTCATCCTCCGCACGTTTTCTTCCAGTATACCATATCCGCCACGCCGGGGAAAGCGCTGCAAAAAAACAGATGCGCACGGCATCTGCACATGATATAATAAACACAGCAATCGCAGAAAGGGTTGATCCGATATGACACGCAGAATGCTTTCCATGCTGTTTATCCTCGTGCTGCTCGCCTCCGCCGCCCTCGCGCAGGATGCAGGTGAATGGGACCGCGACCCCAAGCAGCACTGGCATACCAGCGAAGCAGGAGAGAAGACCGACGCCGCAGCGCATGTGATGCAGGAGGACATCTACTGCACCGTCTGCGGAAGCGAAATCTGGGTCTATGACGACGGAGCAAGCGACGTCTACAACTACAGCGAGGCGGGCGACCTGACGCGCTATTCTGCCTACGACGCAGCGGGCAATCTGGTCGACGAATACCGCTATGTCCACGAATACAATGCGGACGGCGTCAAGCAGAGGGAGCAGACCTATTATGCGGGCGCGCTCCTTGAGGAGATCGAATACGCCGTGAGCCCGCTGGGCGACGTCGTGCCGCGCCTGCAGACCGCGTGGTATACCGACGGCACCGGCGCCAAGAACGAATACGACGAATACGGCAGCGTGGTCCGCATGACCGCCACCGACGAAGCCGGAAACCTGACCTTTGAGGAAACCACCGAGTACACATACGGCGAGGACGGTGTCATCCTCGGCACGACAGTCAAGGGGCAGTACACGGACGGCGAGGGCTACAAGACCCTCATCAACCAGTACGGCGACACCACCTTCAACGCCTTCTACAACGCGGACGGCTCCGTCATCTTCGAGTCCCGCAGCGAGTTTGAGTATGACCCATACGGCTCCAAGCTCTGGGAGAAGACCTACATGGACGGCGTGCTGCTCTCCGAGTCGATCTACGTCGTGGAGTCCGACGAATTCGGCAGCTGGAGCCGCGAAAAGACCTACACAGAATACAACGAGGACGGCACGCGCTACGTCGTCGAATACAACGAGTACGGCGAGGAGATCAGCGCCGCGCTCTATGACGCCAGCGGCAGCATCATCGCCGAGCCCGAGAGCGAGGACGACTTTGACGTCGAGGGCTTTGACGAGACCGACAACACGCTCCTTGAGGGCGGCGCATACCTCATCGGAGACTGACAGTACCATGATGCGCACATTTTCCGAATTTTCCTATTGACAACTCCATACCACTGCGCTATAATATATAACGTTGACGGGGCATTAGCGCAGTTGGTAGCGCGTTTGAATGGCATTCAAAAGGTCAGGGGTTCGACTCCCCTATGCTCCACCATAACAAAGAACCACCCATTCGGGTGGTTTTTCGTTATGGTATGAAAAAATAGGGGAGTCGAACCTGGCCCGGGAATGAATGAGGCCCCAGTGGGGCCTCAGAACCGGGCTGACCGAGCGCCGTCGAGGCGCGAGAGGAGACTCCCCTATGCTCCACCAAGCACTTGTGAAAGCAAGTGCTTTTTTCTTTTTCGCGGTTTTTGCGCAGAGATAAAGGACGCTTGAATCTTCTCAAATCCAAACAGATTCAGAAGTGCTTCATTACCCCTCCCATTTCCAGCCTCAAGAATCTTCTTTCATCTATAAGACGCGCAGTAGGACTCAAAGGTTTTATCCCATATCAATTTATTCTGCACCCTGTTGACATATATATTTCTATATGGTAATATCTTATATAGAAACAAGAAGGAGCTCAACTATGGAAACAAAGGGCGGCTATCTCATCTCCCGCATCAAGCAGGTCGGCGCAAGGCTGTTTGACCGCATGCTCGCCGAGGCGGACATCGACGCCTTCAACGGCGCGCAGGGACGCATCCTCTATGTCCTCTGGCAGGAGGACGGCGTCACCATCAGCACGCTTTCCTCAAAAACCAGTCTGGCCAATACGACCCTCACCTCAATGCTCGACCGCATGGAGGCAGGCGGGCTGATCCATCGCGCTCCATCTCCCACGGACCGCCGCGCCTCGCTGATCCGCCTGACGGACAAGGCGCGCAGCCTGCAGGATGACTACGACAGGATCTCCCGGCAGATGAACGAGCAATACTACAAAGGCTTTTCCGATGACGAAATCCGCACGCTGGAATCCCTTCTCCAGCGTGTACTCAGCAACCTTGAAGGAGGAAATGCACCATGAAAAAGGTATCTGTTCCCGCGACAAACGATCTCTGCCCGCAGACGCTCTTTGTCTACGGCACGATGAATGAGGATGAAACGCCCGATTTCGGTCTCTTCTGCTGGTTCTCCTATTGCTGGCTGGGCGATCAGCTCGGCGTCATCTGCGCCATCGGCGGCCCGAAGCGCACGCTGGAAAACATCCGCCGCAATGGCGTCTTCTCCGCCAATCTGGTCACGGAGGCCAATCTCCCGCTTGCCGACTACTTCGGCACAGCCGACGGGCGCGATGCGGACAAGATGACCGTGCCCGTAGAGTGGGAGATGGGCGCTGCGCTGCCCGTCCCCGTGCTCAGCAGCAGCCCTCTGTGCTTTGAGCTGGAGGTGCATCAGCAGATCATAACCGGCGGCAATGACGAAGTCATGCTGATCTGCCATATCCGCAGCACCCTCAAGGATGAAGCGTTGGTTGACGGCGGGCATACCTCCGAGCAGCTCTATCAGGCCGTCGGCGCCGTGCGCACATGCATTGACAACGACTACTGGGCATGGGATGGACGGCATCTGGGCAAATGGCACGAGCGCGCGCAGGAAATCTGCCCCGGCGTAGAGATCGGCGCCGCCGCGCGCGGCAACTGAGAAAGGAGTCCCCATGATCAAAGCCATCTTCCTCGACCTCGACGGCACGCTGCTCACCAGCGATAAGCGCATCAATCCCTCCGCCCGTGAGGCCCTTGCGCGCTGCCGGGAGAAGGGGATTCATGTCTTCTTTGCCTCCGCACGCTCCCCTCGCCTTGACGAGACGCTCGGCTTCACGCCGGAGGATTTTGCACTCTTCACCGGCGCGGTCTATTCCAACGGCGCATGCGTCGATTTCATGGGCGAGCGCCGCTTCTGCTTCATCGATCCGCGCGCGGTGCGCGCCTGCGTGGAGGAGGCCGCGCGCCATGAGGGCGTCCATCTCTCCCTCCACACGCCGGGTGACGGATACGCCTTCAACTTCCCCGCCGATCCATGCATGAATGCCGGCTGGGGGCTGACCCACGCCCGCATCCTCCCCATCTGCGAGGAGACCATCGGGCAGACGGCGAAGGTGCTGCTCTTCTACGACCACCTGACGGACTCTGTCCGCACGCTGCCGCCCGCGCTCTATGACGCCCTCCGTGCACGCTGCGAGGGGCTGGCGCATGTCTATCTGACGGACGAGGGGCGCACCATCCAGCTCTCCTCGCTCGAAGCCGGAAAGCTGCGCGCCATCGAATCGCTGCGCGGGCAGCTCGGCCTGCAGGCTGACGAAGTCGCCGTATTTGGCGACGATGTGAACGACCTTGAGATGATCTCCTTCTACAAAAACAGCGTCGCCATGGGCAACGCCGTGCCGCAGGTCAAGGCCGCGGCGGGCTTCATCACCCATGACAACGACAGCGATGGCATTGCCCACGCACTGAGGGAATTCCTGCATGCGCTGTAACCCGGCACAACCGGGCAGGAATCGTCGGGACGAAGCCCACTCCCCCGTGCTATACTCGCTTCAATGAGAGGAGGCGATCCCATGAACCTGCTCAGCGACCTCAACCACGCGCTGGCCTACATCGAGGATCATCTGACGGACGAGCTGCGCACGGAGGACATTGCGGCGGCCGCGTACATGTCCCCGTTCCACTTTCAGAAGATGTTCTCCGCGCTGTGCGGCATGACGCTGGGCGAGTACATCCGCGGGCGCAGGCTGACCCTCGCCGCGCAGGCGCTCTCCAGCGGAGAGCTGCGGGTCATCGACGCGGCGATGCGCTGCGGCTACGACTCGCCAGACAGCTTCGCCCGGGCGTTCACCCGCTTCCATGGCATATCCCCCTCTCAGGCGAAGGAAAGGGGCGCACGGCTCAACGCCATCGCCCCGCTCAGAATCCGCGTCAGTCTCGAAGGAGGAAGCAAAATGGAATACAGAATCGTTGAAAAGCCCGCATTCACCATCATGGGCGTCAGCCGAAAGATGCAGGGTGAGACGTCCTATCAGGACATCCCCGCCTTCTGGCAGGACCATATGAAGCTGGAAGACAAAGCTGTCTGGGGCGCATTCGGCGCATGCATCCACGGCGAGGAGAACGGCACCTTTGACTACATGATCGCCGATCTCTATACCCCGTGGGAGGATATCCCCGAGGGGCACACGACGCACACCTTCCCCGCCGGGACGTGGGCCGTCTTCCCCTGCCGCGGCGAACTGCCCCGCGCGCTGCAGGAGGTCAACACGCGCATCTGGAAGGAATGGCTGCCAAGCCTGACGAGCTATAAGCTCGGCGGGATGTACAACCTGGAGATGTACGCCCCGCCGGCCGAGAAGCCGGAGAACACCTACAGCGAGATCTGGGTCCCGCTGGTCAAGGCTTAATCAAAAAACGCCCCGCCCATCCGCAAGGATGAGCGGGGCTTCTTATTCTATTCGGGCATTACGCCTTGACGAGACGGATGACGTTCCAGCTGAGCTTGCCGAGCTTGACGGACAGGCTGCCGCCGTCAATCGTGCCGCCCTCACCCTTCGCGGGCGCGACGTTCTCCGGGTTCGCCTCGGTGTTGACGGCCTTCACGTCGTCATGATGGAGCACGATGTGTTCGTCGATGCGCAGGCTGCCGAAGGCGCGCAGGTCGGCGGCAAGCTCGATATCCTCGTCCATGCTGCGGTTGATGGCGAAGATGGTCAGGCTGCCGTCGTCGCCGAGGACGGCGGTGCTGTCCACGAACGGGACATTCTCGTAGTCGCTCGCGTCGTAGGTCGGGGACTTGATCAGCGGGCGCAGCGCGGTGCCGCGGCCATACTTGCTCGCGTGCATCAGCGGCCAGTAGATCGTCTGCGCCCAGACGCCGCCGCCATTGCGGGTCATGATCGGGGCGATGACGTTGACCAGCTGCGCGAGGCAGGCAACCTTCACGCGGTCGGCATTGCGCAGGAAGGTGATGAGCATCGCGCCGACGAGGAGGGCGTCCTCGAAGTTGTAGATGTCCTCCAGCAGCGGGAGGGCGCGGTTCCACTTATCCTGCTTCCAGATCTCCTTATCCTGCTCGTTGGAGTGATACCAGACGTTCCACTCGTCGAAGGAGAGGTTGATCTTCTTCTTGCTGTGCTTGCTGCCGCCGACGGCGTCGCAGATGGAGACGACGGTCTTGATGAAGCTGTCCAGATCCATGCTGCGGGCGAGGAAGTCCGGCGTGTTGTTGCTCGGATTGCCATAGTACTGATGCAGGCTGACGTAGTCAATCTGATCATAGCACTCGGTGAGCATCTGATACTCCCACGTGCCGAAGGTCGGCATGCCGGTGTTGGAGCTGCCGCAGGCGACGACTTCGATGGACGGGTCGACCCACTTCATCATCTTCGCCGCCTCACGAGCGGTGCAGCCATACTCATAGGCGGTCTTGTGGCACATCTGCCACGGGCCGTCCATCTCATTGCCCAGGCACCAGAGCTTGATGCCGAAGGGATCCTTGCGGCCGTTCCGGATGCGCATATCGGACCAGTAGCTGCCGCCCTTGTGGTTGGCGTATTCGACGATGTTGCGCGCGGCGTCCGGCCCGCGGGAGCCGAGATTGACGGCGTACATCATCTGGGTATTGGCTTCCTGGCACCAGTCGGCAAACTCATGCAGGCCGACCTCATTGGTCTCGGTGGTGAACCACGCCAGATCCAGCCTGTGCGGACGCGCCTCGCGCGGGCCGACAGAATCCTCCCAGTTGAAGCCGGAGACGAAGTTGCCGCCCGGATAGCGGACGACCGGCACGCCCAGCTTCTTGACCATTGCCATCACGTCGCGGCGGAAGCCGTTGGCGTCCGCAGTCGGATGGCCCGGCTCATAGATGCCGCCATACACGGCGCGGCCAAGGTGCTCGATGAAGGAGCCATAGATGCGCGGATCAATCTGGCCGATCGTAAAATCGCGGTCGAGAATCATCGTTGCTTTTTTCATGGCGATACAAATCTCCTTTTCAGAAATCAGATACGTAAAGATGCGGCCTCGTGCGAAAAAGTGTCTTTACTTGGCTGCACATTCGGAAGCGGGGCCGGCAGCATGCCGGTTAGCCCTTGACGGCGCCGGCGGTCATGCCCTCGATGATGAAGCGCTGCGCGAAGAGATAGAGCACGAGCAGCGGGATGATCGCAAAGCAGGAGCCGGTGATCATCAGGTCGTAGTTGTTGCCGTACGGGGACCAGAGGGTATTCAGGCCGATCGGGATGGTGTACTTCTTCATGTCGGAGATGACGAGCATCGGCCAGAGCAGGCCGTTCCACGCGCCCATGCCG
>JAGBFR010000061.1 GCA_017936375.1 Clostridia bacterium | reverse complement strand
TCGTCTGTATTTTCTCCTACATTTTCAGAACAGGAGCCCGGATGTCGAGGTATGGATGTCATGCCCCCGTCTTATGACGCCAGGGGACGGCAGAAATATCGCGCAGGGCACCGACCTACCAGGACGGTGGGTGGAAAAAAGGCGGCAGCGGCACTTTGGGATATTGTCTGATGACAGAGCGCAGTCCGAGCAATCGGGCTGCGCTTTTGCATATGTGTTTATCTTTAATCAACAAAAAAGCGCCTCCCCGAAGGGAGGCGGCGGCGTTACTGATTGACCGCGCCCTGCGACTTGGCGTAGGGCTTTGCGCCGTCGGTCATCTCGATGTGCATGTCGGGGAAGACCCAGATGGCCTCCACGCCCTCGAGCGACTCGATGAACGCGCGGGATTCTTCATACGGCATCAGATAGGCGGCGGTGGAGAGCATATCCGCATAGCCGGAATCCTCAGTGATGATGGACACGGAGCGGTAATCGGACGGCGGCATCAGCGTATCCGGGTCGATCAGGTGGTGGTAGCGCTCGCCGTCCACGACGTAGAAGCGCTGGTAATCGCCGGAGGTGACCACGGACTTGTCAGAGATAAAGAGCGTCTCCACGATATCGCCCGTGCCGAGCACCGCGCCGTCGGGATCCTGAATGCCCACGCCCCAGTTCGGGCGGCCATCCAGCGGGGAACGGCCCACGCGCACGTTGCCGCCCGCGCTGATGATGAAGGAGGACATTTCGCTGTCAAGCAGCAGCTGCGCAGCGATCTCGGTCGCATAGCCCTTTGCAGCGGCGCCGACGTCCAGCTTCATCTGCGGATCGGCGAAGAAGACGGTCATGTTCTCCTCGTCAAGGATGAGCTTGCTGATGTCGGTGTGCGCGTTGGCGGCGGTCAGCGCGTCCATCGGCGGGAGCTGAGCGGCCTCGGGATTGTCAAGGCCGGCCTCGCGGTAGTCATGCCAGATGGAAAGGACGCTGCCCATCGCGACGTTGACCTGACCGCGGCAGGCCTCGTAATGCTTCTTGCTGAAATCGAGCATGTGATAGAGGATGGGATCGACCTTCACCGGCTCCTGCGCCGCGCGCTGATTGAGCGTATAGACGCTGACGATGCCCTCGTCCTCGTAGCTGTTGTAATTGTCAAACAGCTTGTGCATGTAGACAAAGGACGCATGTACCTGCCCCGCGTATTCGGAGAAGACCTCCTGCGACGGGGCGAAGCCGATCACCTGAATGACCGTGTCGAACGTATCCATGAAGACCGTGCTGTATTTGGTCATCTCCGGCGCAGCGGTGGGGGCTTCGGTGGGCGATTCGGTCGGCGCCTGTGCGGGCGCGTCGGTAGGAGCCGTGGTTGCCGCAGGGGCGTCGGTCGGGGCATTGGTAGGCTGCGGCGCGGGGGAAGAGGAGCAGCCGGTGAGCGTCAGGGCCAGCGCGAGGAGCGCGGCCGCCATATATTTCTTCAAAAGGAAGACCTCCATCAAAAGCTTTTGAACCATTATATCAGAAACCATCCGTCCTCACAAGGCGAATTGTCTGCCAATCTGCGGGGGAAGGCGCCGAATTACAGGTGAAGACAGGGATTGGCAGGCCCCGGATGATTTACAAATCCCCCGCGGATATGTTACAATGCCATTGCTTTTGTGACAGCATGCATGTGCTCCCGAGGGGGCGTTGCCGGAGGACCGGCGGATATCAAAGGCGGACTACACGGACGAAAGAGGGATCAACCATGGCAACAGGCCGGATGAAACGGCTGGCGGGGCTGCTGATTGCGCTCCTGCTTTTGTGCGCGCTGCTGCCCGCGGCGGCCGGGGAGGAGATTGCGCAGGGCACGACGGTGTCGGGCACGGTGCGCGTTTATCTTTCCTCCATCGGCGCCAAGACGTCGGTGGATCTGACCATCGACGGCAGCTACTCCATCGGCGGGGATACCAGCCGCGTCATCGCGCGGGGAGAGAAGATCACCGTGCGCAACAGCGGCGGAACGCTTGTCATGCAGGCGGGCGGGCAGAGCACCACGATGGGCAGCCGCTTTAAGCTACGCCGTCATGTGACCAGCGGCGAGAACGGCGTGCGCATCGCGCAGGCGCGCTATCCGAAGAACCTCTATCCGGGCGATATTGAGCTGATTGCCAAGGGCGGCAATGTGCAGATCATCGTCCATGTCTATATGGAGGACTACATGCGCGGCGTGCTGCCGTATGAGATGGACAATTCCTTCCCGCTGGAGGCGCTCAAGGCGCAGGCGGTGGCGGCGCGCACCTATGCGCTCAAGAAGATGAGCGCGCAGGCGGCGACCTATGACCTTGTGGACACGACGAGCGATCAGGTCTACAACGGCACGCCCTCCGGCAATGCGCGCTGCGTGCAGGCCGTGCAGGAGACGGCGGGCATCGTCGGCACGGTCGGCGGGGAATACATGGCCAGCTACTACACCGCCTCCAACGGCGGGCAGACGGAGTCCGTCGCCAACGCATGGGGCAGCGGCTCCTACAGCTATCTGCAGGTCAAGGACGATCCGTACGACCTGAGAAACGGCGCGTCCATCGCCAAGTCTGTCACCTTTTACCGCAATGGCACGACCAGCGTATCCGCGCTGACGGAGCTGCTGCGCACGGAGGCGGCGGCGCAGGTCGGCGCGGGCAGCGTGCGGATTGAGGCGGTGACCCATGTCACGCCGCACACGCCCAAGTATGACGCGAATTCCCGTGTGTATAAGAAGGTCGACGTCGGCCTTCAGCTCGCCGGCTACGGGCCGGTGACGGTGACGCTGGATTACTTCTCGCAGGTGGAGAGCCTGTGCGGCATGTCCATCAATGTGCTCAAGAACGAGACGCTCTCCGTGACGGAGACGGTCGGCGGCTTCAAGCTCACGGCGAGGCGCTTTGGCCACGGCGTGGGCATGAGCCAGCGCGGCGCGCAGCAGATGGCAGCCGAGGGCGTGGCCTACGACGACATTCTGGAATTCTACTACCCCGGTCTCGTGCGCACGCGCTATACGATGACGCGCACGATTCTGCCCTCGATTGACGGCACGGGCAGCGAGGAGGGGACGCCCATCACGGATGCAAAAGCGGCGATTGTCACCCTCTCCAACCCACTGGACAGCCTCAACCTGCGCAGCGGCGCCAGCACATCCGCCCAGATTCTGGCGACGATGCCGCATGGAACGCAGATCACGCTCCTGTCGATGGACGGCGCGTGGAGCCGCGTGCAGTACGGCACGCTCAGCGGCTATGTGAAGAATGAGTACATCAGCGTCATTGACGACAGCGTGATTGAGACGCCCCCGTCTGCGGTCAGCCGCGGCACGGCGACGGTCGCCCTCTCCGACGAGAGCCAGACGCTCAATCTGCGCGCTGCGCCGACGCTCAGCGCCGCCGTGCTCTCGCACCTGCGGCACGGGCAGACGCTCACGGTCGTCGAGCGCTATGAAAACTGGACCTATGTGCAGATGGGCACGCTCAGCGGCTATGTGATGAATGATTACATCGTCTATGACGCTGCCGGCAGCACAAAGCCGGCGCAGCCCACGCCCACGCCGGAGAGCGGCATGCGGACGGTTGCCATCGTGCTGCCCTCCGACGGGCTGAATCTGCGCAGGACGGCCTCGCTCTCCTCGGGCGTCATCATGACGCTCCCGCAGGGCACGATGC
The DNA here is from genome assembly GCA_017936375.1 of Clostridia bacterium. Classification (GTDB taxonomy): domain Bacteria; phylum Bacillota; class Clostridia; order Christensenellales; family Aristaeellaceae; genus Ventricola. Next base: position 58,539 of record JAGBFR010000061.1, on the reverse strand, counting down.
TCACCGTGACAGGCGCTGCGCAGGGCGGCATGCTGCCCGTGACGCTGGGCGGCCTTGCGGGCTATGTTGCGGCGGAGTACGTCTATGTGACCGAGCAGGCGCAGCCCACGCCCATCCCGCAGCCCACCGCTACGCCGGCGCCGACGGCAGAGCCCTTTGCCGCGTACCGCGCGACGGTGACGGCGGCCAGCGGGCTCAAGCTGCGCAGCGGCCCGGATACCGCATCCAATACGCTTGTGACCATGCCCATGGGCGCGACGGTCACCGTGACAGGCGCTGCGCAGGGCGGCTTCCTGCCGGTCTCCTACGGCGATCTGAGCGGATTCGCGAGCGAAACCTATCTGCGTGGGGAGAATGCGGCGACGCCCATCCCGCTGGCGACGGCCTCGCCCACGCCCGTCCCTGAGCCGTCGAAGCCCATTCAGGGGCGAACGGGCATGGTAACCGCGCCGAGCGGACTGAATCTGAGGCAGTATCCGGCGGCGTCTGCCGATGTGCTGGCGACGCTTGGCTACGGCGTGCAGGTGACGGTGACGGGCGAATGGACGGACGGATTCTATCCCGTCAGCGTGGGCACGCTCAGCGGCTATGTGAGCGCGGACTATATCGGCTTTGACGCCGCTGCGCCGCAGCCCACGCCTACGCCCGTGCCGCAGCAGAGCGGAGGGGAGGGCTACCGCGTCTTTGTAGACAGCGACAACGGCCTCAACCTGCGCGCGAAGCCGGATACGTCGAGCGACGTGCTCTATGTGCTGCCCTATGGCATGGTGCTCACCGTGCTGGGCGAGAGCGAGAATGGCTTCCTCCATGTCGCATGGGCGAACTACACAGGCTATGTCGCCAACGAGTTTGTGACGCCCTTCGGCGCGCAATAAGGCGAACCTGTGAATACAGAATGAACTTCCGCGGACCGAAGGCAGACAGCTTGCAATCGGTCCGCGTATTTTGTACAATGGAAAAAGAAGAAAGAAATGATGGGGCGTACGCCCCGGAAAGGCCGGTATGGAGAATCACGAACTGATGATCCGCGAAGGAGAGCGGCTGGACGACCTGCAGCGCGGCGGGCTGCGCATCCTGCAGCGCCCGGACGGCTTCCGATTCGGCACGGACGCGGTGCTGCTGGCGGATTTTGCCGGGGCGAAGAGGGGCGAGCATATCTGCGACATGGGCACGGGCACGGGCGTATTGCCGCTGCTGCTCAGCGCGCGGGCGGAGGGCACGACCTTTGACGCCTTTGAAATCCAGCACGACGTTGCGGATATGGCGATGCGCAGCGTGCAGATCAACGGCCTGCAGGACCGCATCCGCGTGCACTGCGCAGACTGCCGGGACGCCGCGCGCATGATCGGGCATGAATGCTGCCACCTGGTCGTCAGCAATCCGCCGTATACCCGGCAGGGGGCGGGGCTGGTCAGCCCGGAAAAGACGCGCGCGCTGTCCCGCAGCGATTCGGACTGCTCGCTGGAGGAATGGATTGCCGCCTGCGGGCGCGTGCTGCGCAACGGCGGCAGGCTCTGCTGCGTGTTCCCCGCGCCGCGCTTTTTGGAATTATGCGACGCCATGCGCTCCGCCCGCGTGGAGCCTAAGCGCGTCTGCTTTGTCGCCGCGCGCCCGGAGGCTGCGCCGAAGTTGGTGCTGCTGGAGGGGCTCAAGGGCGGAAGGCCGGGGCTGCACGTGCAGCCGCTGCTCATCACGCACGAGGCGGACGGCAGCTATACGCGCCGCATGCGGGAGATCTACGGCGAGATCTGATCAGAGGCGGAAGGTGCGGGCATTCTCCCTGTGGCAGAAGATGGCCAGACAGAAAGATAACAGCGCGCAGATCAGCGCGATAAGCGACCTTGTAAAGAGATAAAAAAGAAGAAGCAGGCCGGCGCAGCAAAGATGACGCCGCAGCTTGGCCGGGGCGAGGGCAAGCGCGCGGATGCGCTCCCACGAGAAAGGGACGCGGCGCTGCCGGGCGTGGCGGGCGATCTCTTCATCCGTGGCGGGATGCAGGCGGCCTGCGAGCAGGGCAAGCTGACGCCCGGGGAGCAGGCGGATGGGCGGATCGGTCCATTCCGCAGCGCGCGTCGCCGCCGGGGTGAATCCGCCCAGAGAGGCCAGCACGCAGCGGTCTGCGCCCGCCTCAAGGCGCGCCCTGTGTGCGGAGAGAACGTCGCCTTCGGAGGCATTTGAGCCGGGCATGCACTGCACCATGCGCACGAGGAAGGTTTCGTTATCATGCTGCAGGAGGCAGGAGGAGACCGTCTCTGCGCCGGCTGCGCAGGACAGAATGCGGCAGACCTCCTGCGCGGCCTGACTGCCCGGCAGGAGCAGCAGGCGATCCAGCGCGATGACGCCGCCGATGCGCTCGCGCAGGAGACGGTCGCGGCGCTCAAGCGTGCTGCGCTCAAAGAGCGAAAGGGAGAGCAGAAGCAGGATAAACAGCGCCGTGCCCGCGGCAAGGGAGAGCGGGAGGCTGCGCCAGAGGAAGAAGAAGTATCCGCCGCAGAGGAGGAACAGCGCGGTGCGCAGCGCAAGGCGGTCAATCCGGGCGGCGAGCTTGTTCTTGGTGTCAAACGGGGTCTGCATGGACGCCTCCGATTCTGTGATGATCCGGCATTTTATGGGATTATGATTGGCTCTTTTTTCAAAATGTATGCATACCCTCTTTCGTTTGAGGAGCAGATTTGATATAATATATTGACATGCGCTGTTTTGACGGCGGCGCAGGAGGGGGCGAGCGGGTATGAGCAGGATCGGCCTGATGGGCGGCAGCTTTAATCCCGTGCATCTGGGACATCTGCATCTGGCGCAGGCCGCGCTTGACAGCGGGATGACGGACTGCGTGCTCTTTCTTCCTTCCGGCAATCCGCCGCATAAGCGGGCAGGCCTTGCCGATAAGCTTGACCGTCTTGCGATGGTGGAGCTTGCCGTCGCGGGGAGACAGGGCATGGGCGTCTGCCGGGAGGAGATCGACCGCGAGGGCGTGATCTATACGGTGGATACGCTCACGCGGCTGCGGGCAGCTCATCCGGAGGATCGCTTTGTCTACCTGATCGGCGCGGATACGCTCCATGTCCTTGGCAGCTGGAGACGGGCGGATGAGGTTGTGCGCCTGTGTGATTTCCTTGTGCTTGCCCGCGACGAGCATGACGAGGCGGCGATGCAGGCGGACGCGGAGCACTGGCGCGCGATGGGCGCGAAGATCAGCTTCCTGCATGCACAGCCGATGGATATTTCCTCCACGCAGGTGAGGGCGGTCGCCGCGCAGGGCGGGGAGATTGATCGCCTTGTTCCCGCCGCGGTGGCGGAGTATATTCGGGCGCATGCGCTGTATGAGAATCCGGAGAGCAATTGATGAAACGCGAAAAGATGGAATATAAGCTCAAGAAGGCGCTGGACGCCCATCGCTATGCGCATACGCTCGGCGTGGAGCAGACGGCGAGGGAGATGGCCCGCTCCTTTGGCGAGGATGAGGAAAAGGCGGCGCTGGCCGGCCTTCTGCACGACTGCGCCAAGTGCATGACGCTCACGCAGATGCTCAAGGCCGCGAAGGGCGCGCCGCTGGATGCCGTGATGAAGGAATCCAAGGCGCTGCTGCATGCCGTTGCCGGCATGTACACGGCGGAGGCTGTATACGGCGTGACGGACCCTGAGGTGCTCGGCGCAATCCGCTGGCACACGACGGGGCGCGCGGGGATGACGCGGCTTGAAAAGATCGTCTATCTCGCTGACATCATTGAGCCGGGGAGAAAGATGTTTGACAGGCTGCCCGCGCTGCGGGAGGCCTGCAGAAGAGATCTTGATGAGGCGATGCACATGGCGCTCGCCATGAGCCTTGATCACGTTGCCGCGCAGGGGAAGACGCTGCACCCTGATACGCTTGCCGCGCTGCGGGATTATGAGCCGTATGCGGGCGAGCAGACCGCCGAATAAACGGCGGGAGAACAAAGCAAGAAACGCTGCCAAGCAGACGTTTGCAATATGGAAAGCCATAACAGGAGGATATACGATGAATCAGAAGGATATTGCGCTGGCTGCCGCGAAGGCGCTTGACGACAAGCGTGCGAAGGATATTATCGCGCTCAAGGTGGATGAGATGACGGTGATCACCGATTACATGGTGATTGCGACCGGCCGCTCCACGCCGCAGGTGAAGGCGCTGGCGGAGAACGTCGAGGATGAGCTCGCCAAGTACGAGATCTTTGCCAAGCGCCGCGAGGGCCTTGGCGAGGGCCGCTGGTGCGTGCTGGACTTCGGCGACGTGATGGTGCATGTTTTCAACGAGCAGGAGCGCGAGTATTATCAGCTCGAGCGCCTCTGGTCCGACGGCACGAACGAGCTGGAGCTCGATTTCGGCGGCGAAGAAGGCCAGGACTGAGCGACGCTGCGGAGGAACCCTGAATGCTGAAAAAGAAGGATGCGCTTGTGATCGGCGCTGTGCTGGTCATCGCGCTGGCCATGCTGGCGGTATCCCGCCTGCTGCCCAAGACCAATCTGGAAGAAAAGGTCGCGCAGGTGACCATGGCGCCGGACGCCGTGGAGTATCTGGACGCGACCGCTGAGCCGACCACGGCCCCGACCGAGGCGCCGGCTGCAGCTCATACCGAGGCGCCCGCCGAGCCGACGCAGGCCCCGGCCGAGGCGATGACCGCTGAGCCCGCAAAGGAGCCGGAGCAGAGCGCCGCTGTCGGTCCGATGCTGCCCCCGCAGACGCAGAAGATCGGCGGTCATGTCGTGCTGACTGTGGGCAATCGCCAGTATGGCGACCCCATCCCGATGGACCGAGACAAGATTATCACCATCCGCCAGAGCAACGGGCAGATCAACAAGGTGCATATCACGCCGGATTCGGTGTATATGGAGTATTCCACCTGCGACAATCAGGACTGCGTGGGGCAGGGGCATATCACGCTGGATAATTACGAGACGCGCATTCTGAGCACGTTCGTCATCTGCCTGCCCAACAATGTGACGATTGAAATGATCCCTGCCGAGGAGTAAGAGAGGATTACCATGCGAAACCGCAGTGCACAGAATATCGCCCTGTCCGGGCTGCTGACCAGCCTGATGCTGGTCTTTGGCCTCATTGAGCGGCAGTTTCCGCTGACGGCGGCAATCCCGGGCGTAAAGCTGGGCCTTGCCAATTCCGTTCTGCTTTACAGCCTGTATATGCTGGGCGTCAAGCAGTCCGTCATCCTGATGCTCCTCAAGGCGCTGATGAGCTGGCTGATCTATACGAATATGAATGCCATGTTCTATTCGCTTGCCGGCGGCGTCCTGTCCCTGCTGGCGATGATCATTCTTTACCGGGTTCAGGGCGTGAGCATCGTGGGCGTGAGCGCGGTCGGCGCGGTCTTCTTCAACGTCGGCCAGATCCTCATGGCGGTCGTCATGCTGGGCACGCCGCAGCTGATCGTGACCTACCTGCCGATCCTGATGATTTCGGGCGTGGTGACGGGCGTACTCACAGGCGTTGTGGCGCAGATGGTCATGAAGCATCTCAAGGCGATCGGAAAAGCCAGGCGCTGAAAATGAAAGCAAAAAAGCGGAGCCTCCATGCGGAGACTCCGTTTTCTTTATACTGTGAGGGGATCAGCGCGCCTTTTCGACGAAGACGACGCCATAGGCGTTCGGCCCGGCATGGGTGCCGATGGTGGAGCCGATGGCGACCGCCTGATCGGCGCTGCAGGAGACGCCGGCCTGATTGAGCTTGCCGGCGAAGAGCTCGGCATTCTCTCGGCTGTAGGCATACAGCGGGAGGCAGGGCTCGCTTTCATCGATGTCGTGAGCCTTGATGAGGGAGATCATGGCCTGCATCGCGCGGTGCGCGCCGAGGCCCTTGCCGGCCATCTCGACCAGACCTTCCTCGCTGATGGTGAGGATGGGCTTGAGCTTGACGAGAGAGCCGAGGCTCGCCGCAGCCTTGGGGATTCTGCCGCCGCGGGCGAGGTATTCGAGCGTATCGACGGCGGCGTAGAGCCTGATGCGGCTCTTGTAGGCGTTGAGATCGCGTGCGATATCCCCGGCGGAGAGGCCGCCTTCGTCGCGCAGGCGGCAGGCACGGCGGACGAGCAGCTGCTCGGCGGTCGCCACGCTGAGGGAATCGACGATATATACCGGCGGGTTATCCATCATGCTGCAGGCGATGGTCGCGCTCTGGAGCGTGCCGGAGAGCGCGGAGGAGACGAGCACGCAGACGACCTCGTCGCCCGCCCTGACGGCCTCCTCAAAGACAGAGAGGAAGACCTCGGGCGAGGGCTGAGAGGTTTTCGGATTCTCTCCGCTCATCAGTCTGGCCCAGAAGGCGTCGGCGGTGAGTTCCACACCGTCGGCAAAGGCTTCCTCGCCGAAGGTAATCTGCATGGGGCAGCAGGCGATATTCAGCGCGGAAAGCTCTTCAAGGGAGAAATCTGCGGCGGAGTCGGTAACAATACGGATCATAGGATAGTCCTTTCAATTGTGAGAATGGGGGCGCTGCGCATCAGCGCCCGGCAAGAATGGATTCAAGCGCCTGAGAGACCTCGTTGATGCCGTCGGTCACGGAGGCGGCTTTTTCTTCACCGATGACGGCAATCAGCTGGTTCAGGATCGCTTCAACTCCCTTGTGCTCTTCCAGATAGGCGGCGCGCCCGGCGGGGGTGATGGCGATATCGATCATGCGCCTGTCCTGCGAGGAGCGGCAGCGAAGGATATATCCCTTCGCCTCCAGTGAGGTCAGGAGTTTATTCATCTGGCTTTTCAGCAGATGCGTGCGGCAGATCAGGTCGGTCGCCGTCATGGACGTATCAGCCGGGCAGCGATGAAGGATGCCGAGCACATGTGCTTCGTTATAGGTCATCGAGGAGACGATGCGCGTATTCCAGAGGACGGACGTCAGATTGAGCCAAGCGTCCAGAAGGCGATCGCCTGCAGATGGTTCGATCATGAGAATAGACCTCCAAGACAAAAATGTTCATAAAGTGAACTTGAAGAATATGATACTCCTGTTCAGTGGGCTTGTCAAGCGGATGAACGTAAAAAGTTAAAATTGTGAACGGATCGGGCGTGAGACGCTGTACACAAAGAAGAATGCCGGAAAAGCATGCGGACTGCTGTATAAAGCGACATTTTGCTTGACAAAAGATGATGGAAGGACACATAATAAGATGATATGAAAACTCTGTTTAATGGAGGATGAAACCATGAACAAGCAGTGGATGGAATACTCAAAGACGGAGGCGTTTGCCTCTCGTATCGCGACGCTCTACGGAGCCGGAGAGGGGATTCTTGCCGACCAGCAGGCGCGCTACGGCAAGCTGGCGGAGCGCTTTGAGGCCCGCTTTGGCGAGCCCAAGGGCGAGTTGTTCTTCTTCTCCGCGCCCGGGCGCACGGAGATCGGCGGCAACCACACCGACCACAACAACGGCCGCTGCCTTGCGGCTGCTGTGAATCTGGATACCGTCGCCTTTGTCGAGAAGACGGACGACGGCGTGATCGTTGTGGACAGCGAGGGCTTCCCGCCGATTACCGTGAAGGTGGATGACCTCAAGGTGATCGAGGCGGATTACGGCACGACCCGCGCGCTGATCCGCGGCACGGCCGGCATCATGCGGGATATGGGCTATAAGGTCGGCGGCTTCCGCGCGACGGTCTCCAGCTCTGTGCTGCGCGGCAGCGGTCTGTCCTCTTCCGCGGCGTTTGAGGTGCTCATCGGCGCGATTGTCGACGGCCTGTACAACGGCTTCGTCGTGGACGCCAAGACCCGCGCCATGATCGCCCAGAAGGTTGAAAACGTCTACTTCGGCAAGCCGTGCGGCCTGCTCGACCAGATGGCTTCCTCTGTCGGCGGTATGGTCACGATGGATTTTGCCACGGCCGATCCGCAGGTTGAGGCGATCGCCTGTGATTTCGCTGCGCAGGGCTATGCGCTGTGCGTCGTCAATACCGGCGGCGATCACGGCGATCTGACGGACGATTATGCCGCCATCCGCAGGGAGATGGAGGCGGTTGCGGCGCAGTTTGGCAAGAAGGTGCTGCGCGAGGTCGATCCTGAGGAATTCGAGGTGAACGTGGGCAAGGTCCGCGCTGCCGTGGGCGATCGCCCGGTGCTGCGCGCGATGCACTTCTTTGACGACAATGCCCGCGTGCTCGAGCAGGTGGCGGCGATCCGCGGCGGCGATCTGGCGGCGTTCTTTGACGCGGTCAAGCGCTCCGGCGACAGCAGCTGGAAGCTCCTGCAGAATGTCTATGCTCGCGCCAATCAGCAGCAGATGTCCATGGGCATTGAGCTCTCCCGCCGCTTTCTCAAGGGAGACGGCGCGCAGCGCGTGCATGGCGGCGGCTTTGCCGGCACCATCCAGGCGTATGTGCCGATGGCCCGCCTTGACGATTATGTAAAGATGATCGAGTCCGTCTTTGGCGAGGGCAGCTGCTGCGTGCTGCGCGTCCGCCCGGAGGGCGCGGTCATGATGCCGATCAAGGCCTGATTCGCATGAAAATCCTGCAGACCGTCCATGATGGCGGTCTGCTTTTCTGTGTGCCGTGAAAAAGTGGGATTGGCTTGAAAACAGCGGACCCGTATGCTATAATTTACAGATAAGTATGCGTATCATGGAGCATCCTGTAAACGCATACAGAGCATGAGAATTCAGCTGCTCCGGCAGGGGAGTTCTGAGGGAGACTGTAAGATGAAGTTTTTTCAGAGAGGCATGTGGCGGCGCAAGATCGGCATGTTCGTGATGGATTTTGCGCTGATTACGCTTTCGATATACCTGAGCATGGAGCTGCGCTTTGAGATGAGCGTACCCCTGCGCCACGCGGAAACATTGATGGATTCCATCCATATCATCCTGGCCGCGTACATGGCGTGTTATGCCCTTGGCGGCATTTACAACATCATGTGGCGCTATGCGGGCGTGCGTGACGTCGGCCGCCTTGCGATGTTCAGCGGCATTGCCTGCGGCTTGACGCTTGCGGCGAATCAGTTTTTCAATCTCGGGCTGTTCCGCGGCGTGCTGATCCTCATCGCCATGCTGGGCACGATCTGCATCGGCGGAAGCCGCGTGATCTACAGGCTGATTTCCAAGGACAGGATTCCCGGCGGTCTTGGCGACGCTGTGCCGGTCATGATCGTCGGCGCGGGCGAGGCCGGCGCCTACGCGGTCAATATCTGCAACAAGAACCCCAAGGGCATGGGAAGACCCGTGCTGCTGGTGGATGATGCGAAGAACAAGCAGGGCCTGCGCATACAGAATGTCCCCGTGCGCGGCACGACGAAGGACATCCCCAAGCTGGCGGAGCGTTACGGCATCCGCGAGATCATCATCGCCATCCCGTCTCTGGGCAATGGCCCGCGCCTGCAGGAGATCCTTGAATTGTGCAACGAGGCGCGCTGCCATACGCGCATGGTCTCCGAGCCGACGGACGTCGACGCCGTCAGCGGCGAGAGCGTGCCTTTCATCCGTGAACTGAACATCTCCGACTTCCTCTCCAGAGACGAGGTGGAGCTGGACACCGATTCCATCGCGGGCTATCTCTCCGGCAAGACGGTTATGGTCACCGGCGGCGGCGGATCAATCGGATCGGAAATCTGCCGTCAGATCATCCGCTTCAAGCCGAAGCTGCTGATCATCTTTGAAATCTACGAGAACTGCGCGTACGAGCTTGAGTATGAGCTGCGCCAGCGCTACGGTCAGGATTGTCCTGTGCTGACGCTCATCGGCTCTATCCGCGACAGAAAGCGTCTGGACGAAGTCTTTGAGACGTATCATCCGGAGGTTGTCTTCCACGCAGCGGCGCACAAGCATGTCCCGCTGATGGAGCGCAGCCCGGCTGAGGCGATCAAGAACAATGTCTTCGGCACGCGCAATCTGCTGGAGGCCGCCAGCACGCACGGCGTGGAGCGCCTCGTGCAGCTCTCTACCGACAAGGCCGTCAACCCGACGAACGTCATGGGCGCGACCAAGCGCATCACCGAGATGCTCATCCAGCGCTACGGTGAGAAGACGAGCATGAAGTGCATGGCCGTGCGCTTTGGCAATGTGCTGGGCAGCCATGGCAGCGTCATCCCGCTGATGGAGGCGCAGATCCGCAAGGGCGGCCCGGTGACGGTCACCCATCCCGACATCACCCGCTATTTCATGACGATCCCCGAGGCGGCGCAGCTGGTGCTGCAGGCCGGCGGCATCGCCAAGTCCGGCTCGATCTTCGTGCTGGATATGGGCGAGCCTGTGAGGATCATGGATCTGGCGCAGAAGCTCATCCGCGCCTATGGCTATGAGCCGAATGTCGATATGCCGATCAAGATCATCGGCCTGCGCCCGGGCGAAAAGCTCTATGAGGAGCTGCTGATGGATTCCGAGCGGGATAAGATGACCAGGACCGCGCATAAGAAGATCTTTGTGGCCAACGTCGACCGCGTTGCGGACGAGCAGTTTGACCGGATGATGACCACGCTGGAAGAGGTTGTGGATAAGAACGACGAGCGCGCCGTTGAAGCGATCGCCAGCGTCGTGCCGACCTACCATCCGTGGAAGAACAAGAAGCCCGAGGAAAAGAAGAATGCGGGCTGAGCAGAATAACAAACGGCGCCTTTGCAGAGATGCAGAGGCGCCGTTTTTGACAGACGATGAAATATTGCATGCCGGGCGGGATGAAAAACAACCTGGCATGCGTCTGATAAAAGAAAAAAGAGAAAGAAAAACCCCGGCCGGAGCCGGGGCAGAAAATTACAGGGAAGAGAGGATGCGCACGGCGCTGGCTATGGACTCCGTCAGCTCGCGGAACTCGGAATGGGACAGATCCTCGATCTGCGCCATGATCTGACGGGAGATGGTCGCGCGGATGGCGGAGAGCTTTTCCTCGCCGGCAGGGAGAAGGACAATATTCACCACGCGGCGGTCGTGCTCATCATGCTGGCGGTCGACATAGCCGGCCTCATACAGGCGGTCGACCAGCGGGGTGATATTCGGCTTGGCAATGCCGAGGCGGCGGGAGATCTCGGAGACGGACATCGTGCCCATATCCTGAAGCATCGCCAGCACCTGAACATGGGACAGGGGGATGCCGTGCTCACGCTGCACAAGGTCCATATGCAACAGGCGCTTCTTTATCAGCGGCAGAACGTGAAAGACATTCTGTGCAAGGGAATCGACCGCAGAGGGATCGATCGTACGTTTTTTTGTCATATGCCTAGCTCCCGATATGCGTATTTCCGCAGCGGACAGCAGCACTGCGCAAGCGGATCAAAACGATGACATTTTACCTGTTTCGTTATGATTTGGCAAGAGGCAATTCTGATGTTTTCACAATATTTCTTTCATTTCGGCAATTGGACAGAAAATCAACTTCATGATTTAGATGGATTATCTGACATGGTGTCTTCCGCGGGGAAAAGCTGATGCTGCAGCGCGCAGATGATGCGTGCCATCGCTTTACAGATGTGCATAAATCGGGTAAAATAAGGAGAAGTACAATGCGGATACGCCCAATGAGCAGGCGGCGGGCTGTGCCCTGCGCTGCAAGATAAACAGGATAGAATGCAGAGCATGCAAAAGGAGAAAGGATGAAGCACATGGATGTGGTCAGGATCATCAGGAGCGTGTTTTCTCTGGATACGCTGATCTATATTGCGATTGTTGCGGTGCTGCTGATTGCGCTGATCCGCTGCGTGCTTCCGCTGATGATGATGGCGTCGAAGCTGCGCAGAGCGGCACGCGTGATCATCACGGAGAGCAAGCAGAATAAAGAAAAGAAATCGTGGAACGACCTCCGCTTCCTCGGCGACAGGCTGCAGGGCGCATGGGGCGATTTTCTGCAGAATGCAGAGATGCGCGATGCGCACGGCGATTCCTGCGACGTCTCGCTCTACATCAATGAGGATACGGTGATTTATGCCAATTACGGCATGCGCCTTGCGGATCTGGCCCCGGGTCTTCTGACCTCGCTGGGCATTCTGGGCACGTTCCTTGGCCTTGTGATGGGCCTTTCGGGCCTGTCCCTCTCTGCGGCGGATACCGCGGCGCTGCTGGCGGCGATGGAAAAGCTGATCGGCGGCATGAGCACGGCGTTCCTCACGTCCATTGCGGGCGTCATGGCTTCGCTGGCGTTTAATCTCCTGTACAACCACCACATGAGCAAGTGCCAGAAGGCGATTGATCGCTTCTGTGAGGTCTTCTCGCTCTATGCCATGCCCAAGCCCGTCTCCGAGGAGACGGCGATGCTCGCCCTGCAGCAGGAGCAGACGGCCTACATCCGCCAGGCGGTGGAGGAGGTCAGCCAGAAGATGGCCGTGCAGATGGAGCAGAGCATCATGCGCGCGATGCTGCCCGTGCAGCGTTCGATGGATAATTTCATTCTCGCGGCGACGCAGGCGCAGGTGGACGGCATGGACCGCGTGGCGCATGTCTTTGTCCAGCGGATGAATGTCGCGCTGGGCGAGGAGTTTGATCAGCTCAGGCGCGTGCTGGCTGAGGCGGGGGCCCAGCAGATGCAGACGCAGAGCCAGATGCGCGCGGCGATGGACGCCATCTCGCAGATGACGCAGGACGTCGTCAATATGCATCAGCTCTCGCAGGGCGTGCTGGAGCATTTCAAGGCCTATGTCACGGATATGAACGCCTCCCGCGCGCAGGTGGACGAGACCAACCGCAGGACGCTTGAACTGCTGGAGGCGATGAACAAGACCAGCGGCCAGCAGGCGCTCTATCTGGCGCGGCTGCAGGAGTATCAGGCGGCGCTCTCGGCGAATGCCCAGCAGTACACGGCGTGGACGGATCAATTCCTCGCCAACGCGCAGGAGCAGACGCGCCTGACCGGGCGGGAGATGGACCGCGTCGTGCAAAGCATGCACGAGGCGTCCGGGGCGCTGGCGGCCTCCGGCGGTCAGTTTGCCCGGGATACGCAGGAGAATCTGGCGAGGACGCTCGCACTGTACGACGAGAGCATCTCGACGTCGATTCGCAGGCTGGATGAGACGCTGGCCTCCATGCAGGAGACGGCGCAGGTCATGCCTCAGCTTCTCTCCCAGAGCAGGGAGCGCTATGCGGAGCAGGTGGATCAGTTCGTCACAGCGCTCATCCGCCTGCAGAAGGCGATGGAGCGCGTGAGCAGCGCGGTCCGGACGGACGAGGACGGGAAGGAGTAAGCCATGCGCCGGGGAAGAAAAACGCGGCGCGGCGGCGACAACGGCAGCTATTGGATCTCATATTCCGATATGATGGCCGGCATGCTTTTTACCTTCGCGCTGATTCTGTTCATGTCCGTGTATCAGCTTGTGGACCTGCAGCAGAAAAAGACGATTGAGCTGGAGACCAAGGAGGCGCAGCTCTCCACCCAGCAGAGCCTTTTGATCGATCAGGAGGCGGAGCTGAGGGATCAGGAGGCGCTGCTCGCCGCGACGACGCTGCTCCTGCAGCAGCAGCAGACCGAGCTGGAAACCAACAAGACTGCTCTGACCGCCGCGCAGGAGAGCCTGTCGCTGCAGCAGAGCAAGATTGACGAGCAGGCGGCGCTGCTCGCTGCGCAGCAGACGGAGATCGACAAGCTGATCGGCCTGCGCTCGCGCATCATTGAGGAGCTGCGAGACGAGCTGCGCGGCGCGGGGCTGGACGCCGTCGTGGATAAGAATACGGGCGCGATCGCCTTTACGGGCGCCGTGCTCTTTGACAGCAACCAGAATACGCTCAAGGAGAGCGGAAAAGCGCTGCTTAATGCATTCATTCCGGTGTATATCCGCACACTGATGAGCGAGGAGAACGAGGGCTACGTCGGCGAGATCATCATCGAGGGTCACACCGACACGGACGGCAGCTATCTGCACAATCTGGGGCTCTCGCAGGAGCGCGCGCTGGCCGTGGCGCAGTACTGCCTCGGCGGCGAGATGACGAGCCTGACGCGGCAGGAAAAGCAGCTGCTGCAGACCATTCTGACGGCAAACGGCCGTTCATTCTCCGATCCGGTGTATAAGAGCGACGGCGTGACGGTGGACAAGGAAGCGTCCCGCCGCGTCGTATTCAAGTTCAGGATGAAGGATTCGGACATGATCGACCAGATGAGCGAGATTCTTGAAGGAGCGGCCGAAGACTGAGCCGCAGGAGGATAACGTTGAGACAGGCATTGAGAATCACGGCGATATTCGTTCTTGTCGTGACGCTGATAGGCGCCGGCGTATTTTACTATGGAATCAGGACGATGACGCCTGCGGCGGAGCAGATCTCCGTGACGGCGACGCCCGCCGTGCAGCAGCAGGCGGTGTTTGACGCCGTGATGGCGCAGGCCGCGCAGCAGACCTTTACCGGCAGGCTCTATGGCGATGCGCTTGACCTGCAGGCGCAGGACTGCACCTTCCTGACCTATACGGTCAGGCTGAAGAACAGGGGATTTTTCCCGGCGGAGTGGATCGCGCTGACCGTGCTCCCGCGCATGGAGGATGAGACGGGCAGGGATGTGCTGGCGCTGCCGGATGCGGGCGCCTATGTGCTCCATGCCGGTACAGAGGGCGATCTTTCCGCGACCATCCTGACCACGGGCGACGCGCAGAACACGCAAAGGACGCTCGAGGTCAGCTGCTATGTCTTTGGCCGGAAGGTATCCTTCCAGCTGAATGCACAGTAAGCGGGCATGAACAAAGGAAAAACGGCATATCAAGAAGGGATCGCGGGAAGCGATCCCTTCTTTTCTGCCATATAGATCCGTCAGTATCTGCCGCAGCCGCAGCTGCAGCTGCTCTGGGAAAGGGTATTGCCATTGCAGCCGAGGCCGGTTGTGCTGGTATAGGAGCCGCAGGTACAGGCGACGTTCCGGGCGCGGATGGCGTCGTCATTGCACAGTGCCTGCGGGAACAAAGGAAGCGAAAAGAATTCGTCGCAGACCGAGCTGGCAAATTCTTCGCACGGCGGCACATCGCAGAAGCCATAGCTCGGCACGAGGATTTCAACCTTGGCGAGCACCTTGAGGATCACAGAGACGCAGACCTCAAGCTCAAAGATGTTATTGCCGATATATGTACCCGAGACGCAGATAGCGGAGACCATGGCTTCGATGGTGTAGGGGACGATGGATTCATCCGGAATGGAGAGCAGGACGTCCTTGTCGACCGTCACCATGCCCCGGCCGATGTATTCGCGGCCATTGGCGTCGGAGAAGAGGATGTCGATCGGCACCTCAACCTGACCGCGGACGCGGGCGAAGCAGGGCCTGTCGCACAGCCGCTCGACGGAGAGATTGCGGATATTGCCTTCGGTCGTTGTGGAGCGGCAGCTCTCGAAGGTGATGGGCATGACGGGCTGGGTATTGACATTCTCGCAGCCGTCGCCGCAGGCGCAGGGTACAAGGCCATAGCTCTGCAGGGTGATGCGCTGCTGGGTGAGCTGCTCCTGACTCAGACAGCTGTCATACACGCGCTGGACCTGAATGCAGACCTTTTCGTTGAGACCGCTGAGGATCTCGCTGCCGGAGATCTGGCAGGGGCACTGGGTGGAGTTCGCATTCTTATAGGAATAGAAGCTCATGGTGCACGCCTCCTTGATCGGTTTCGGAGGATGACTCCTCACGATTCCACAGTATGCCGCCGGAAGAAAGGTGTGCCGCCTGCGCGCCGCATAATGCAGCGGCGGGGAACATAGATTGTATGGAAATTCCGGAAGCTGGGAATCCTTGGAATGTGAAATCCTGCGCTGGGAGGGGCGGATGCGTGGCTTGAGGAGATGGGGAAGGGCGGCGGCGCTGATGGCGCTGGCCGTTTTTGCATGGGGAATGATCCGCTCTGCAGCGCAGACGCATGGCGCGCGCCCGGCGCTGGTGATCGAGGTGATCGACCAGGAGGCCGAGCCTGCCGCCGCACAGGCGCTGACCGGGCAGCCGCGCGTGCTGATCTATCATACGCACACATGGGAGGCGTATGAGATGACCGAGGATGCGCAGTATACGCCCACGGAGACATGGCGGACGATGGATGAGCGCTTCAATATGGTCCGCATCGGTCGGGAACTGGCGGCGGAGCTGACGTCGCGCGGTTTCTATGTCGTGCATGATACGACGGCATTTGAGCCGCCGAATCTCTCGGCGGCATACACGCGTTCGCTGGCCATGCTGGATGAACGCCTCGGCGGCGGGGAAGCTTACGATTATATCATCGACCTGCACCGCGACGCCTACAGCGGCCCCTATAATGGGGGCAATTGGGTGAGCGCCGGGGAGCGGGAGATGGCCTATGTGATGATGCTGGTGGGCAAGGGGACGGGCGCGACGGGCTCCGGCTTTGACGAGCGGCCGGACTGGCCCAAAAACCTTGCGCTGGCAGAGCAGATCACGCAGGAAATGGAGACGCTCGTGCCGGGCATCGCGCGGGAGGTCAAGATCAAAACAGGCCGATTCAATCAGCATGTCTCCTCCGGCGCGATGCTCATCGAGATCGGGAACAACCGGAATACGCTCGATCAGGCCCTCGCCTCCTGTCCGGTCGTTGCGGAGGCGATCGCCCGGGTGTATGAGTCGCGCAGCAGCGCGCAGGAGTGAGCCTTTACATCAGCTTTTTCATATGGGAGAGCGCAGCCTTCTCAAGGCGGGAGACCTGCGCCTGGCTGATGCCGATTTCGCCTGCGACCTCCATCTGCGTCCGTCCCTGAAAGAAGCGGAGGCTGATGATCTTCTGCTCGCGCTCGCTCAGGCGGCGCAGCGCCTCGCGGATGGCGATGTCCTGCAGCCAGTTTTCGCTGCTGACGCTCTCGTCGCGTACCTGATCGCCGATGGTCAGCGCGTCTGCACTGTCCCCGCCGATTGGCTCAAAGAGGCTGATGGGGTCCTGTATGGCCTCAAGGGCAAGGATGACGTCCTCCTCGCTCTGCTCCATGGCCTTGGCGATTTCAGCGGCGGTGGGCTCCCGGCCAAGATCGCTCTGCAGCCTGTCCCGCATCTGCAGCGCCTTGTAGGCGATGTCGCGCAGCGAGCGGGAGACGCGGATAGCGTTGTTATCGCGCAGATAGCGCCGGATCTCGCCAATGATCATCGGCACTGCATAGGTTGAGAAGCGCACATTCTGTGTGACGTCAAAGTTGTCCAGCGCCTTGATCAGCCCGATGCAGCCGACCTGGAAGAGATCATCGACATTGTCGCAGCGGTGGTGGAAGCGCTGAAGCACGCTGAGCACGAGACGCAGATTGCCGCGGATGAATTCCTCCCGCGCCTGCAGATCGCCGCTGTGCACGAGGGGAAAGAGCTCCCGCATGCGTTCATTGGAAATGACCGGCAGCGAGGAAGTATCCACGCCGCAGATTTCAACTTTACCGATTGCCATAAGCTGTTGCCTCCTCAAGCAGGAATACCTGCATTATGACGGAGACTGAAGCAAAATATTCCCGCGCGAACCGGTCATATTTGCGCGTGCGGCGCATATATGGGACGGAGAAAACGAGAGAAATTTTCTATATTTGGCACGGCGTGAGGAGGGATCGCATGACCTATTCCGACCTGAGGCGCAAGGATATCATCTGCGTGGGGGACGGGCGGTTTCTGGGCCGGGTGACGGATCTGGAGCTGGATGCGCACACGGGGCAGATCCGCGCGCTGATCATTGGCGGCGGCTGCGGGCTTTCGTCCGTATTCCACGGGGAAAAGAATCAGACGGCGCTCGCCTTTCAGCAGATCGCCTGCATCGGCGACGATGTGATACTTGTCTCAGCGGGATGCTGCTGAAAGTGATGAAAATGAACCAGATTCATGGTTTACGAAAAGTGTAAAAACATGTATAATAGGGACATGGATCAACGCCTGCGCGGAGGAAGCGACTGCTGCCAATGACGCGCGGCGCATAGGGGAGAATAACACATATGAAGTGTATCTACTGCAATTGTACCGAGAGCCGCGTGGTCGATTCCCGCCCGACAGAGGACGGCGCAATCCGCCGCCGCCGCGCGTGCGAGGGCTGCCAGCGCCGGTTCACCACATATGAGAAGATCGAGATGCTGCCGGTGCTCGTCATCAAGAAGGATAAGCGCCGCGAGCCGTTTGACGCGGCGAAAGTGCGCAGCGGCATCATCAAGGCATGCGAGAAGCGCCCTGTGCCGCTGGGCGAGATTGAGAAGCTGGTCTCCCATGTGGAGACGACCGTCTGCAGCCAGCCGGAGCAGGAGGTCACGTCGGAGAAGATCGGCCTGATCATCATGGACGGCCTGCGCAAGCTCGACGAGGTGGCATATATCCGCTTTGCGTCGGTGTATCGCCAGTTCAAGGATGTGCAGTCCTTCATGGAGGAATTGCAGCAGCTTTTGGATAACCAGAAAAAGACGGAGTGAAACGAGAATAGCCAGCGCGCCCCGCGCTCATGCTGACGGAAAGAGCCGACCGACGACGGATCGGCACGATCGGAGGCATGGGCATGAGCAGAGCCATGGAAAAGTCATGGATGAGGATCGCGCTGGCGGCGATTGTGCTGGCAGCCGTTTGCCCGCCGCTTTTGAGCGGGGGGACGCAGCTGTCAGCTTTTTTCTTTGGCGGGGCGGCGCAGGCGGGCTTTTTCCCTGCACAGCAGGAGGAGGCGCGCGTGCTGATTCCCGGCGGGCAGGCGCTGGGCGTCGCGCTGCGCACGCATGGCGTGATGGTGGTCGCTAAGCCGGAGGACACCGCTGCGGGCAGCGCGCTGCGCGTGGGCGATGTGATCCTCACCGTCGGCGGGCAGGTGGTGGACAGCGCGAAGGCGCTCTCCGCGCAGCTGGGCGCGCAGCAGACGGATGAGGTGACGCTGGGCATCCGGCGCGGCAGCAGAGAGATGGAGGTCGGCGTCAGCGCGCCGGCGGACGCTGCAGGGGGCGCGCGCAGGCTGGGCGTATGGGTGAGGGACAGCACGGCGGGCGTGGGCACGCTGACCTATGTCGACCCCGCGACGGGCGCATACGGCGCGCTTGGGCATGCGATCATCGACGCGGACACGGGCGCGCTGCTGGAGGCGGCGGAGGGCGCGGTGATGACGGCGGACATCGTCGGCGTGACGCGCGGCGAGAGGGGGAAGGCGGGCGAGCTGCGAGGCAGCTTCCTCAAGGAGAACAGGCAGATCGGCACGCTGGCGCTCAACAGCGAGCGCGGCATCTACGGCGTGCTGCATGAGCAGATGGAGAATGCGCTCTATCCGCAGGGCCTGCCCGTGGGCGATGCGCAGCAGGTGCATCCGGGGGAGGCGACGATTCTCTCGACCGTGACGGTGGGCGGTATGCAGGCGTATGCGATTGAGATCGTGCGCGTCTTTCCCAAGGGCATGAGCGGCGGGAAGGACATGATCATCCGGGTGACGGATGAGCGGCTGCTTGCAGCGACGGGCGGCATTGTGCAGGGGATGAGCGGATCGCCGATTATACAGGACGGCAAACTCATCGGCGCGGTGACGCATGTGCTGGTCAACGATCCGACGCGGGGATATGGGATATTTATTGAGAATATGCTGGATGCGGCGGGATAAAGCGTTGACTGGGGTGATTTATCGTATTTTCGTCGAAGCATGCTGGACGCAGCGGGATAAACGATTTGACAGGGGCAAGTTTGTCCCTGTCGTTTTGCTGATTAATGTGTTACAATGAGTTCAATAAACTTGAATTTGACGAACGGATAAAGACGGAACTCAGGTGCCGTCTTTTGAGATTTTTATGCAAAATTCGATTACATATCTTGATGTTCGTTAAAAAACTGAATAACCTTCCTGTCGTAGATTGCTTTTCTATACCAGCCAATACCTATCATCGCTAGCCCTACAAGTATTGAAGCGGTACGGATTGCTGAGTTCGGAGAGAACAAGCAAGATACCACTATGCCTGTACCTGCACCAGTGAAAAAATCCGTAATGGATTGCTCATGCTTAATCATACCCATTACTCTTTCTTTATCCATTTCTTTTATCATTTTGGAATCCCCCTTCAATAATGTGTCCAAGGAAACATCAAATTCATTACTGATTTCTACAAGTATTTGTAGGTCGGGAAAACTTTTTCGGTTTTCCCAATTTGATACGGTTTGCCTGGTTACATGAAATAATCTGCCAAATTCCTCTTGGGTCAATTGGTGTTCCTTTCGAATGTTTAGTATTTGTTTTCCTATGTCCATAATACACGTCTCCTTCGCTTGTTGTTCTGTTCTAATTGTATGGTGTATTAGGTGTATTGTAAAGCAATAGGTCTTTTACATTGGACATATTTCAGCGCAAAAATGATTTGCAGATAGTAGTTCGACAATTCCAATTTGTCAAAGGAGTGTGATTCCGTGGAGTGGTTATATCTGCTTATGGCATATTTGCCTGTAATCAGTATCGTGGTTGGTAGTACATTATTGATTGTTGGTTTGGTATTGCGAGAGCGCAAAAGGCAATTATCCAAAGTGTTTTTTGTCGTAGGTGGAGTGTGTGTTGGAATCTGCTTACTTATTATTGCTGCGTTGTTTCTTGCTGGTGCATTAGGAATTGGACCCGTTCCAAACTAAATGATTTGACAGGGGCATGCTTGTCCCTGCCGTTTTGCTGCTTAATGTGTTACAATGAGTTCAGCAAACAAGAATTTGATGGAGAGGAATAATGAAAGCATACATAGCGTCTAAAGTGAAGAAGGTATTTGGTAAAGAATATAAATTAGCATCCATGGAACGCATACTTGGCGGTGCTCAAAAATATACGTACCTTGCTAAATGTACGAATGGTTTCGAGTTTATAATCTATCAGTGGGGAAATGAAACGACATATTTTGAAAACTATGGTGAGAATGCTGTGTTTTGTTCTAGTGGTGCAAAATTGTTTCAAAGCAATAACGAATTAATGAGAAAGCATGGAGTATTAACGCCTAAATTATTCTATATGGATAGAACCCGAAATGAGTGTGACTATGATTTTGCTTTTGTAGAATATGTAAAGGGTCATGATATGGATTACATTATAGCAAAAGAACCATACAGATTGCAGAAAGTGTTGGAATCATTACGTACTAGTATCGATAGATTACATGGTATAAAAAGTGAGACCGCCGGACAAATAGATAGAATGCAAACCTCTGATTTTGATGTTATTTCGTTTGAGTTAGAGCAACTACGTCAAAATAGTAGTTATTTAAGAGAGTACGATAATGAATATTCTGATTATTATGTTCAAGTAGAAACAAAAGCAACTGAATATGCCAGCAAACTAAAAAAGCGAAAAGAGTATACATTTATACATAGTGAATTAGGTCCCAATCATGTGATTGTTGATGAAGATGATAATGCTTATCTAATAGATATTGAAGGTGCAAAATTCTATGATGTAGAGGAAGAATTAAGCTTTTTGGATATACGTTTTAACAAAATACTGGAAACGGCAGAGAGCGCAGTCGATGAACAAAGAATGCATTTCTATTATTTAGGGCATTGTTTAGGGAATTTGCAAGGCGCAATCGAATTGAAACGGCAGGGGTATTATGATATGGATGATTTGAATGGGATGATAGAATTCTTTCGCAAACAAGTTATTGAGACATGTAAGGGAAAATAACAGGTTTGATAGCCAAATTCCAATTTGTCAAAAAGAAAAAACGGAGGACGCATATGGCAAGGCTCTATCCCGGCGGGAAGAAGAAGGCATTCAATATCACCTATGACGACGGTGTTCTGCAGGATGAACGCTTTGTGGCGCTGCTGAACCGATATGGGATCAAGGGCACATTCAACCTGAATTCCCAGCTGATGCAGGAGGAGTTTTCATGGACGCACCCCAATGGCATGCAGGTCAGGCGCCTGCCGCCGGAGCGGGTGAGGCATCTGTATGACGGGCATGAGGTGGCTTCTCACACGCTGACGCATCCCTATATGCATGACTTGCCAGACGAGGAGCTTTTCCGGCAGCTGAGGGAGGACAAGGCGTATCTGGAAAGATTATTCGGCAGGGAAGTAAAGGGATTTGCGGTGCCGTTTGATTATTATAATGATCGTATCGCAGCCTGCGCCAAGGCCTGCGGCTTTTCCTATGCCAGAAAGAGTGAGTGTACGCTGAGCTTTGCTCCCTGCACAGATCCATACCATTGGAAGACGGGCGTCTATCATATCCAGCCGGAGCTGACGGATTATGTGGCGGCATTTCTGAATACGGATGAGGAATTGGCGGTGTGCCAGATTGTCGGTCACAGCTATGATCTGGATGCGGAGCGCCTGTGGGGGACGATGGAATTGATCTGCGCGGCCGTATCCAAATGCGACGATATCTGGTTCTGCACAAATGCAGAATTGGTGGATTTTCTGTGCTATAACAGATGAAAATGTCAATTTGATGGAGATACGAGATGAATGTGAGTTTCAGCATCGCGCAGCAAGGCCATGTGGCAGGCTTGGCGGCGGCAATGGGAAAGGCCTATTCCAAGGCACCGTGGAATGAGAGCTGGACGCAGGAACGGGCCGAACGAAGGATTAAGGCGATTATGAGCAATTATGAATCCTTTGGACTGGTTTCATTCTGCGGACATGAGATTGTTGGCGGCGTGCTGGGCTATGTCGATTCCTATGCGGACGAAGACTTTTTCTTTGTTTCAGAATTGTTCGTTGTTCCGGAATGGCAGAAGAGGGGCGTAGGCGCGCTGCTGCTGTCAAATCTGGAAGAGCATTTGAAGATTAAAGGAATACGCACAATCCAGTTAATCACGATTGAAGACAATGAGACCTTTTACATGAAGTCGGGACTCCAAAAGGATTGCGTGGCAGTCATGTTCAAGAGAATGGAGTAATCCATCGTGATCCGGCAGACGCAGAGAGGGCCTGGAATAGAGAGCCTGATGAATCGCCGTCTGTGAATGATAAGGGGAGTGTGGCACATGATTACGCGCAGAATCCTCATTGAGAATATCCCTGCAATCATCTGGGGAAAGCCGTCCGATCGGGTCTTTCTGTGCGTCCATGGAAAGATGGGATCCAAGGAGGCGGCTGCGCAGCTGGCGCAGATCGCCGAGGAGAAGGGCTGCCAGACCATCAGCTTTGATCTGCCGCAGCACGGCGAGCGGCAGGGGAATAATGAGCGGTGCGACGTCTGGAACGGCGTTCGCGATCTGAATCTTGTTGGCGACTATGTTTTTTCGCGCTGGAAAGAGGTTTCCCTGTACGCGTGCAGCCTTGGCGCGTTCTTCAGCCTGCATGCCTATGCGGGACGCAGATTCAAAACGTGCCTGTTTCAGTCTCCGATTCTGGATATGGATTATCTGATCCGGCAGATGATGGTCTGGTTTGATATCTCTGAGGAAAGGCTTGAGCGGGAGCGGGAAATTGATACGCCGATTGATCTGATGACATGGGACTATGTTCAGTATGTGCGCGCGCATCCGGTTGACAGCTGGCATACGCCGGCCCATATTCTGTTTGCCGGCAGGGATAACCTGCAGACACAGGCGATCATTGATGGATTTGTCAGGCGGTTTGGCGGCTCGGTCACGCTGTCCAAGGAGAGTAAGCATCCCTTCATGGATGAGCGCGACGCGGAGATTGTCGAGCGCTGGCTGCGGGACAATCTGTAATACTATTCCTATTTGAAGAACTTGGAGGTAAACAGGCCTTT
This sequence comes from Clostridia bacterium, assembly GCA_017936375.1. Taxonomy (GTDB): domain Bacteria; phylum Bacillota; class Clostridia; order Christensenellales; family Aristaeellaceae; genus Ventricola. The sequence goes on along the minus strand of JAGBFR010000061.1, from coordinate 35,036 downwards.
GGAGGCAGCATTATGATCGATATCCATGAGAAGTACATCAAAAGATGCTATGAACTCGCGGTGAGCGCCGGGAAAAAGGGCTATGATACGTTCGGCGCTGTGCTGGTCAGCGACGGCGTGATCATCGCCGAGGCGGAGAATACCGCCGATTATGAAAAGGGAATCTTCGGGCACGCGGAGTTTAATCTTGTTCATAAGTGCGCCAATCAGTTTTCCGATTCGGTTCTTGAGAATGCTGTGTTCTATACGAGCTGCGCGCCGTGCGTCCGCTGCCTGATGGCGATCGCTTCGCTTGGAATCAGGACGGTCGTTTTCGGCGTGTCGTACAAGTGCTTTCAGAAGCTGCTCCCCTTTGAGGAGGAGGTTCTGGATTATGAGCGTATCCTCGGCAGCATGCGTGTGCCCATGAAGATGATCGGGCCTGTCCTTGAGGACGAGGGCATGCATGTGTTTGAGTACTGGGGCGGGGAGTATCGCCCGTTGGAGGAGCTGATCCGGGAGATGGATGAGGTGAAGGCCAAGGGCACATTGGTTGAAGGGTGAAATATGAGCAGGACAGGGGCGCTATGCCCCTGTTTTTCTGTTTATTCTGCGATGACACGATTCGTATCACCCATGTGACGCTGGGATTCTGTTTATCTTGTCTGTTTGCTGGTATCCTGACAGCAAATCACTGAAAGGACTTGATGACATGAAATCTCGGGAAATGCGATTGCTGCGGATGGGCTTGCTGCTGCTCGGGCTGTTTACCGTCTTTACTGCGCTGATTCAGACGGCAGATGTGCGGCCCATAGGCCCTGATGGTACGAAGGTTGGATTTGCTGCGGTCAACAGCTGGTTTCGTCGGCTGACCGGCGTGAACATGACGCTCTATACCATCACGGACTGGCTGGGGCTTGTTCCCATCTTTGTCTGCCTGCTGTTTGGCATGCTCGGCCTTGTGCAGCTGGTGAAGAGGCGGAGCCTGTTTAAGGTTGATCCTGACATCCTTCTGCTCGGCGCATATTATCTTCTGGTGATGACCGCCTATCTGGCGTTTGAGATGATCCCCATCAATCACAGGCCTGTTTTGATCGATGGACGTCTTGAGGCCTCCTATCCGTCATCGACGACGCTGCTTGTGCTGAGCGTGATGCCGACGCTCAGCATGCAGGCCAGACGCAGGCTGCGAGGTGTGATGGCCCAAAGGGCAATCGGCGCAGTGGCCGGCGTCTTTTCGATGCTCATGGTGAGCGGAAGGTTGGTTTCCGGTGTTCACTGGCTTACCGATATCGTGGGGGCTGTGCTTTTGAGCGCAGGATTGCTTTGCATATATCGGGCGGCTGTGATACGATATGACAGGAAGAAGAGATGAGTGGGAGGTTCTGCGATGGAATTCCATGAAAAGCTTCAGGCGCTGAGAAAGGGCAGGGGACTGACACAGGAGGAGCTTGCGCAGGCGCTGTATGTATCCAGAACGGCCATTTCAAAATGGGAATCGGGCAGAGGATATCCGAGCATTGATTCGCTGAAGGCGATTGCAGGGTTTTATTCCGTCACCATTGATGATCTGCTGTCGGGAGAGAAACTGATTTCCATCGCGGAACAGGAGAATCAATCCAATCTCCTGCGCATGGGTGGATTGCTGTCCGGGATGATCGATCTGTTTTCACTTCTTCTGATTCTTCTGCCGCTCTATCCGAAGACGGTGGATGGCTTTATCTATGCGGTGAATCTTCCGGCCTATACAGAGACAACGGCGCTTAACCGGGCGGTTTACTGGGGCTTGTATCTGGTCCTCGCGGGGCTGGGGTTCTTAAGAATCCTGATGATCCATTTTAAGACGGGAAGATGGCTGAGCCTGGTCGGCGGGTGCTCGATGCTGGTCAGCACACTGGCGGTCATGGTGCTGGCGTTGACAGGGGAAACGTATGCGGTTATCTTGGTATTCGCGCTGCTGATGCTCAAGATCGCTTTGCTGCTGAAAGTGAACAGTGCGGATTCACGATCAATGATATGAAATGAATAAGCGTTTTGACAGTGGGATGATTGATTACGCTCTGTATGGCTGTGTGTGGTATAATAGGGCTGAATCATGAAATCAAGGGGAGAGGTATGTGAAGGTCAGAGCGGCTCAAAAGCTGAGAGATATGCTTTTGCTCAGCGGGTTTGTTATCATGCTTATGGCATATTTCTGGGAGCCTCTGTTTATACTCGGTGTTGCTATCGCGCTTTCTTGTATTGTTCCGGATTTCTTATACAATAAATGCCCGCAATGCGGGAAAAGACTGGGGCGAAATGCAAGTTTGTTCTGTCAGCATTGTGGAGAAAAGGTTGATGACAGAACAGATGGATGAGAGGTAAAGAGATGAAGACCTACACCCTGTGCGGCAGTATGCGGTTTGCGCGGCAGATGCGGGCGATCGCCTATGAACTGGAAACCACGAAGGGATACAGCATTCTGCAATGTGTGTATGGCGCGGACGATGCTGCGCCGACGGAGGAAGAGCGGGAGCTGCTTGCCAAAGCGCATTACAGGAAGATTGATCTGAGCGACGGCATCTATGTCGTGAACATCGGCGGCTATATCGGCGAGGCTGTGCGGCGGGAGATCGAATACGCCGGCGCGCGGGGAAAAGAGATCATCTATCATTGCCGTGAATGACGGACGGAGGACAAACCAATGGTCAGAGAAGCCTGTGAGTATGAACTTGGCGAGGTGCTGGAGCTGTATCTGCACCTGCATGAGGATACCGTACCCGGGATGACGGAGCATCTTCAGCATACATGGGAGACGATCGTGCAGGACCCCAACCATCACCTGATCGTCAACGAGGTGGACGGCAGGATCGTATCCTCCTGCGTGTGCGTGATCATCCCGAATCTGACGAGGGGCGTGCGGCCCTATGCGTTCATTGAAAATGTGGTGACGCATGCGGACTATCGCGGCAGGGGCTATGCGACGGATTGCCTTGATTACGCGAGGGAGATCGCCGTGCAGGCCAATTGCTATAAGATGATGCTGCTGACGGGATCAAAGAAGGAATCGACGCTGGCGTTCTATGCGCGTGCCGGATACAACAGCACGGACAAGACGGCCTTTATCCAGTGGCTGGAATGATCACTGCGATGAACAGCGTACATGAATGGGGGAGGGATGAGCATGGACTACAACGCACAGGACGCCTTTCTCTTTTTCGGCGCGCAGCCTGCGGCTTTTCCGCTGTATAAGGCATTTGAGGCGGAGCTGCTCAGGCGATTTCCTGAGACGCTCATCCGCGTGCAGAAAACACAGATCACGCTTTCCAACCGGCATGTGTTTGCCTGCATTTCCCTGCAGCGCGTCAGGAAGAAGGCGGAGCTGCCCGATCCGTATATTGTGATCACGCTGGGGATGCCGTATCCGCTGGAATCGGAGCGCGTGGCGGCAAAGACGGAGCCCTATCCGGGTCGGTGGACGACGCACATCGTCGTGGGCATGGAGGCGGAGATCGACGAAGAGCTGTTTGCATGGGTGCAGTGCGCCTATGAATTCGCGGAGAGCAAATGACAGGAAAACGGAGACGAGGATATGCGTGAGGATATCGCCATCCGCGAGGAGCGGATCACGGCAGAGGAATACATTGGCTTCCTGAGACGGACGGACCTTGGATCACAGTATCCGAAGGAGCGATTTGAGGAGCGGATTGAGAAGCTTGTACGCAATGTGTCGATCAGCCTTGCCGCGCGCAATGAGGCGGGGCTGCTGGTCGGCGCGCTCTTCGGGCTGACGGACTATGCCTACTGGCTCTACATTACGGATCTGGGCGTGGACAGGGCGTATGAGGGTCAGGGAATCGGCAGACGGCTGATGAAGACGGCGCATGCGCTCGCCGGAGGGGAGCGGGACGTCGCCGTGTACCTGATCGCCAACGAAAATGCGGTCGGCTTCTATGAGAAGCTGGGCATGAAGAAGGCGGAGGACGTCATGCAGTATAACCACATCGAGTGGACGCCGTTCGTGGTGGAATAACGCGAAGGCAGCGAGGAGACGGAGATATGGCGAGAACAGAGGTCGTCACCATGACGAATATGTGCATGATCTGCAGCGGCACGCGCGTGCTGGTACAGGATCGGAGGGATCCTGACTGGCCGGGCGTCACCTTCCCGGGCGGGCATGTGGAAAAGGGAGAATCCTTCACGGATGCCGTGATCAGGGAAGTGTATGAGGAGACGGGGCTTCGGATTGCCTCGCCGAGGCTGTGCGGCGTCAAGGACTGGATCAACGGCGACGGCTCGAGATACATGGTGCTGTGCTACAGAGTGGAGCGATTTGAGGGCACGCCGGCGTCGTCTGACGAAGGAGACGTGTACTGGGCTGAACTGGACGACCTGCCAAAGATGCAGCTGGCCGAGGGCATGGAGACCATGCTGCGGCTGTTTACGGACGAAACGATCAGCGAGCAGTACTTTGAGCATAAGGACGGCGCATGGATTTCCATCCTGAAATGACGCGACGGAACGGCTGCGCGTACATTCAAGGCAGAAGCGTGATTGCTCCTGTCTTTTTTTCATTTGTATGCTATAATGAATGAAATCCTTATGAAATCGGGTGAGCGCATGGAACACATCAGGCGGGCCTGTGAAAATGATCTGGCGAGGATTGCCGAGATCAGAATCTTCAATTACCGGCTTAACTTCTATCCCATCTTTCGGAATGACGAATTCTACTTCGGGGAGCTGCAGGTGCCTTCCCTGATGGAGGAATACCAGCCGGAGCTTGGCGGCATATGGGTGTATGACGACGGCGTGGTGAAGGGTTTTATCCACGTGATCGGACACGAGATCCGCAATCTCTTTGTGGAGCCTGTGCTGCAGGGTCAGGGAATCGGCGAGAAGCTGCTGGAATTTGCCGTCCGTGAATTTGGCGCGGATACGCTCTGGGCGCTTGAAAAGAACACGCGCGCGATTGCGTTCTATGCGCGGCACGGCTTCTATCCGACGCAGGACAGGGAGCCGGTCGACGACACGGCGGAGGATCTGATCCGCCTTGCGCGCAGCGCAGACACTGAGGAGGAAAAGTGATGCTGGAAGAGATGGCCAGATTCTTTGAAAACAGGCTCGATGGCTACGATGAGCACATGCTCACCTGCATCGAATCGGCAGAGGAATTCTATCCTTTCACGGCGGCTTGCCTGCCGAAAAAGCCGGGGTGCAGGATTCTCGACCTTGGCTGCGGCACGGGGCTGGAGCTTGAGGCATACTTTGATGTCAATCCCTCCGCGCGGGTGACGGGGATTGACCTGTCGGCGGGCATGCTTGCAGCGCTCAGAGAGAAGTTCCCGGATAAAGAGATTGAGCTGATACAGGATTCGTATTTTGATGTGCCTCTTGGGCGCGAGGTATACGATGCTGCGGTCTCTGTGGAGTCGCTGCATCACTTCACGAGGGAGGAAAAGACGCCGCTGTATACGAAGCTCCGCGAGGCGATTGTGCCCGGCGGGTATTTCATCCTGACGGATTATTTTGCGCCGACGGAGGAAGAGGAGGTCCTCTACCGCAGGACGCTCCTAGAACTCAAAGCGCAGCAGGGGATTGAGGGCGACGCTTTCTATCATTACGATACGCCGCTCACTGTGGCGCATGAGACGCAGGCGCTGCTTGAGGCAGGGTTTGCCTCCGTTGAACTGCTTGGGCAGTGGGGCGCGACCTGCACGCTGAAGGCTGCGCGGTGAATGTGAGAATCGGAGGAGAATACGATGATGCTGAGGATCGCGCTGCTGCAGATCGCCCCGACGGGCACGCTGGCGGGCAATCTTGAGAAGGGCATGGCGGCCTGCAGGCGGGCGAAGGAGATGGGCGCGGATATCGCGCTGTTCCCGGAGATGTGGAGCAACGGATACCGCATCTATGACCGCCCTGCTGAAGAATGGATGCGCGAGGCGATTGCGCCGGACGATGGGTTTCAGCTGTCCTTCCGTGCGCTGGCGTGTGAGCTGGACATGGCGATCGGCGTGACCTATCTGGAGGCATACCCGACCGGGCCGAGGAATTCGTTTGTGCTCTTTGACAGGAAGGGCAGGCGGGTGCTCGACTATGCGAAGGTGCACACCTGTGATTTTGACGTCGAGCGGAATCTGACGCCGGGCGAGGATTTTTACGTGGCAAAGCTGGACACGCAGACGGGCAGCGTACAGGTCGGCGCGATGATCTGCTATGACCGGGAATTCCCCGAGAGCGCGAGAATCCTCATGCTCAAGGGCGCGGAGCTCATCCTCGTGCCCAATGCCTGCCCGATGGAGATCAACCGGCTCTCCCAGCTGCGCGGCCGGGCGTATGAAAACATGCTGGCCATCGCGACGTGCAATTACCCGGCGGGCGTGCCGGACTGCAACGGTCATTCCAGCGCCTTCGACGGCGTGGTCTATCTGCCGGAGCTGTCGGGCTCGCGGGATACCTGCGTGCTGGAAGCCGGCGGCGAAGAGGGCGTCTATCTGGCGGAGCTCGATATGGACATGATCCGCCGCTACCGCGCGCAGGAGGTGCATGGAAATGCCTTCCGCAGGCCGGGTAGGTATCATCTGTTGATCGAAGAACGTGTGGAGGAGCCCTTTATCCGGCCGCAGCACCGCGGCTGAGAAGCACGAAGGAGATGAAAAAATGATTGAACTGATCCGTGCGGCGGAGCGCGACGCGCAGACCCTCTGGGAGATGCAGAAGGAAGCGTTCGCCGCGATGCTTGAAACCTACAGGGACTACGACACCAGCCCGGCGAATGAGCCGCTTGAAAAGGTGCTGATGCGCCTGCAGTCGCCGAACACCTATATTTATTACATCGTGTCGGATGGAGAGACGGTCGGCGCAATCCGCGTGATCGACAGGAAGGACGGCAGCCGCAAGAAGATTTCTCCTCTGTTTATCGCGCCTGCGCACCGCAACAGGGGCTATGCGCAGCGGGCGATGGAGGAGGCAGAGCGCATCCATGGCAGGGATCATTGGGCGCTGGACACCATCCTGCAGGAGGCGGGCAACTGCCATCTGTATGAGAAGATGGGCTACCGCCGGACGGGAAAACAGACGCCGATCAACGAGCGGATGACGCTGGTCTTCTATGAAAAGGACGCCAAGTGACAGCGCGGGAGGAAGAGATGAGCATTACGGTCAATCTGTATTACACGGGAAAGAACGGCAGCGCGAGGCAGTTCGCGGAGGAAATGGTCGCCAGCGGCATTGTCGACGCTGTGCGCAATGAAGAGGGGAATGAGCGCTATGCGTATTTCTTCCCGATGGACGATCCCGAGACGGTGCTGCTGATCGACCGATGGAGGGATCAGGCGGCGCTGGATCTGCACCACAAGTCGGAGATGATGGAGCAGATCGCGCAGCTGCGCAGCAAGTATCACCTGTACCTGCGGGTGGAACGGTATGTGGACGAGGCGTGAGGGCCGAGAGAGGAGAAACGCCATGCGGGGCGATCTGTATAAGGAATACTTTACGGCGGCCAATCTGATGGGCCCCAACAGCATCCGTCTGCTGGACGAGCTGCTTGAGGCCTATCCGCTGCGGCTTGCCTCGGATCAGCTTGTGCTGGATCTGGGCTGCGGGACGGGGCTGACGAGCCTGTTTGCCGCCCGGGAGACGGGGGCGACGGTGTATGCCAACGACCTGTGGATTTCCGCGGAGGATAACCGTGCGCGCTTTGCGCAGTGGGGAATGGCGGACAGGCTGATCCCGGTGCACGAGAATGCGGTGAATCTGCATTTTGAGCCGGAGATGTTTGACGCTGTGGTGAGCATCGATTCGTATCATTATTTTGCGGGCGAAGAGGGCTTCTTTGCGGAGAAAATCCTTCCGTTTGTGAAGAGAGGCGGACGGGTACTCATCGCCGTGCCGGGCATGAAGAATGTGTACGGCGGGCGCAGCGAGGAGCTGACGAAGCCGTGGCTGGGCGATGAAGCGTACATGTTCAAGAGCGCCGATCAGTGGAGGCGGATCATCGGCGAGCATGAGGATATCGCTGAGGTCAGAACGTGGGAAATGGATGCGTTTGACGTGCCGTGGCAGGAGTGGATTGCTACGGGGAACAGGTTTGCGATGGGCGACCTTGAGCATTATGAGCGCATCATCAAGCCGTATACCGCCTTTGTCGGCATCATGGTCAGGAAGAAAGGATAGCGGCGGGCGCAGGATCCGCCGGGGAGTCATGTCATGCTGGTACTGTGTTCTAACGGGCTTTCGGGCATCAGCCTGCATGCCTGCCTGAAAGCGCGTCTCTCGGGCTGCCGCACGGCGGCGCTCGTCGTGACGGCGGATCATCAATATAAGAAGGACAACTACCATGTGCCAAGATGCCGGCAAGAGCTTGAAGCGTTGGGGCTGCGCGTGGACGTGTTTGATCTGGATGAGGAACCGGCGGAGCGGCTGCCTGGATATGACGTCGTGGAGTTCATCGGCGGGAATCCGTTTTATCTGATGGACGCCATCCGGCGCAGCGGCGCAGAGGCTGTGCTCAGGGAGCTCGCGCTCAGGAAGACCCTGATTGGATGGAGCGCGGCGGCGTTTGCTTTCGGGCCGACGCTTGAGCTTGTCCATATGTATTCCCCGGAGATGAACTTCCTCGGAATGAGCGATCTTTCCGGGCTTGGGCTGACGGACGTGCAGGTTCTTCCGCATTACGGGAAGTTCCTGACCCGATTTGAGCGCTTTGAAGAGCGGTGCCGGGCGTATGAGGCGCGTATGGGCGTGCAGGTACTGCGGCTTGACGACGGCGAGGGGATCATCATTGATGGCGAGGATCGAGTGATCTGCAGAAATGCAGAAGCAAAACCGGGATTGTGAGGAAACCGTATGGAAATCAGAAGAATCGATGTTGATGCGGAAAAGCGAACAATTGCCCGATCGGTGCTGGAGGCATTGCCGGACTGGTTTGGCATTCCTGAGGCGATAGAAGAATACATCGCCGGGAGCGAGGGGAAGCCCTTTTTTACTGCTTTTGATGAGGGGAAGCCTGTTGGGTTTCTGTATCTCAAGGAGACGGGAAAACACACGGCGGAATTGGCTGTAATGGGCGTCCTGGAGGCCTATCACAGGCAGGGAATCGGGCGTGCGCTCTTTCAGAAGGCGAGAGAGGCGGCGAAGCAGGCAGGGTATGAATTTCTGCAGGTAAAGACCGTTGAGATGGGCAGGTATGATGACTATGACGCGACAAACCGGTTCTATCTGGCGTTGGGATTCAAGGAGTTTGAGGTATTCCCGACGCTCTGGGATGCGTGCAATCCGTGTCAGATCTATGTGATGGCGCTTTGAGATGGAACAGGTCATGCAAGCGCTTTATGGAACAGCGAATAGAGTGATGAGAGTAGGTTGAATAATACCTACTTTTTGTGCTATACTATGAGAGGAGGGATGCTGTATGATGATTAATTCGAATACTATTGTTTCTGCTACAGAAGCGAACCAGAACTTCTCCCGTGTGACGCGTATTGCTGATGCGAATGGGCAGGCGGTCATCTTCAAAAACAACCGGCCGAAGTATCTGCTGATCGATATGGAGAGCACGCCGTACTTTGATATGACGGATGATGAAAAGATCGACGTCATTGCAAGGCGCGTTCTCAATAAGTATCGGGCTGCGTTTGAGGAGTTGGCAAAATGATTAAGTTCTCGCAGGAAAAGGTGCTGCTGCTTCACCAATTGCTGATCCAGGAGACGGGCGGCGCAGATCACATCCGTGATTTTGCGCTGCTGGAGTGGGTAAGGAAGCATCGAATGTAAGAGAAGACAGAGGGACGATTGACAGCCGCCCCTCTGCGGGCATATAATTTATACAGGAATTGATGCGCGTCTGCGTCTGCCGCCGGATGGCCGGGGAGACCGGAGCGCAAAATGATAAGGAGGAAAAGCACATGGCCGTTACCGTCAGCTACGATCAGGACAGCAGAATGATCATCTCGGGCGTCGACTGCGACTGCCCCTGTGAGCATCACGACATCGGCAAGGACATTTATATCGGCAAGGGGCTCATCGCCCGCGTGCCGGAGTATATCCGCAAGCGCAATCTGGGCACGCACTGCGTGCTCGTCGCGGACGACAATACCTACCGCGTCGCCGGCGCGGATGTGGAGAAGGCTCTGCTTGACGCGGGTTTCTCCGTCATCCCCTGCGTCATTCACCGCGAGCATGACATGCTGCCGGATGATCAGTCCTGCGGCGAGGTGCTCCTGTCCATCATGCGCGATACGGAATTCCTGATCGCCGTGGGCAGCGGCTCCGTGACCGACACCACCCGTATCAATGCCGAGCGCACCGGCCTGCCGTTCGTCTCCGTCGGCACTGCGCCGTCGATGGACGGCTATGCCTCAGCCGTCGCGCCGCTGCTGCACAGAGGCCTCAAGATCCAGCGCCCGGCCAAGTGCCCGGACATCATCGTCTGCGACCTTGACGTGCTGGCGACCGCGCCGATGCACATGATCGCCAGCGGCGTGGGCGACGTGCTGGGCAAGTACATCGCCAAGGCGGACTGGCAGCTGGGCGAGATCATCAATGGCGAGCCGTGCTGCCCGGTCTGCGTGCAGATGGTCACCGATGCGGTCAACGCGCTGGTGGACAATGTGGACGAGATTGCGGCCAAGAGCGAGAAAGGCATGCGCATCCTGATCGAGGCGCTGCTGCTTGCCGGCGTGACGATCATGATCATCGACAACACGCGCGCCGTCGCCTCCATCGAGCACAACATCGCCCAGTACTGGGAGATGATGCTCGTCCAGCGCGGGGTGGAGCCGCCGATGCACGGCGCCTCCGTCGGCGTGGCGACGCTGCTGGTCTGGCCGTTCTATGAGAAGTTTGCGGGCGAGGATCTGTCCAAGCTCGATCTTGACGATATCCGCGCGCGCCGTATGGATCACGAGACCCGCAGGCGCTGGATGGCGCATGCCTACGGCGAGGACGGCAGCAAGCAGATCATGCGCGAGAATCCGGGCGACTTCCTCACCTGGGAGGAGCAGGAGCGCCTCATCCGCACCGCGCAGGATCGCTTTGAGGAGATCAAGGCTGTGATCGCCGCGATGCCGCCGCTGGAGAAGATCAAGGAAGTCATGGTCAAGCTCGGCGCGGAGATGACCCCGGAGGAGGAGCACATCCCGGACGAGATGCTGCGCTGCTCCATGTGGTGCGGCAAGGACTACCGTACCCGCTACACGATCATGAAGCTGATCGACGAGTGCGGCCTGCTTGGCGATTATCTGACGGACTATCCCTACGAGTTTGAGGGAAAGAAGCTGTAAAGCGTGCATATTCTAAGGGCAGGGGCTAAGGCTCCTGCCTTTTCTGTTTGGCTGAGATGAAATGCACGAGATTTATCGTAGTGAGAAAATAATTAACGTAAAACATTAAAAAGTTGTTGACAAGAGTGAAAAACTGTGCTATCATCCTATTAACGATAAACATAAAATACTTTACGAAAAAATGGAGGATGAAATCAATGAATACCAACAATACCATGAAGAGCCTTACCGTCATCGCCGCGAGGCTGGATACCTTCTTTAAGGTGATGCAGAAGATCGCGCAGATCGGCCTGACCGTCCTGCTTGTGGCGATGCTTGTGCTTACGATCGTCAATGCCGTCGACCCGGACGCGGTGATCGGCACGGATCTGAATTCGATGGACGTCGGTCCGCTCACCTTTACGCTTGCGCCGGAATATGCGCCGGAGAATGAGAACATCCTTGGCTTCGCATGGGTGATGACGGTCATCGCGCTTGTCTGCGGCGGCACGATGGTGTATGGCATGGGGATTATCCGAAGGATTCTTCAGCCGATGAAGGAGGGCAGGCCCTTTGCCGAGAATACTGCGGCGCAGATGAAGAAGCTGGCTTTCTGCGCGCTGGCGCTGGGTATTGCGCAGAACATCGGCGTGATGGTTGAGGCGGCTGCCGCGCTCAAGACCTTTGGCGTCGATCAGATCATGGAGATGGGCGTGATCCGCTCGGTGACGGTCAATTACACGATGGAGCTGGGCTTTGTGGTGGTCTTCTTTGTGCTGCTGCTCACGTCCTATCTCTTTGCCTACGGCGCGCAGCTGCAGCAGCTGAGCGACGAGACCCTTTGATGATGAGGTGAAGATATGGCGATTATCCTCAGGCTCGACCGCATGATGGCGGATCGGAAGATGTCCCTCAATGAACTCTCTGCCCGCGTCGGCGTGGCGAATGTGAATCTTTCCAAGCTCAAGAACGGGCACGTGAGCGCCATCCGCTTTTCCACGCTGGAGGCGATCTGCGAGGCGCTGAACTGTCAGCCCGGCGACATTCTGGAGTATCAGAAGGATCCTGAATAAACGAATCAACCGGCATGCCATGGAGGCGTGCCGTTTTTTCTTGGCAGAGCCGGACGGATGTGATATGATGTAGAAGAATTCATGACGTCGGGAGGCGAGGCAATGAAGTTCCATGACCGGATCTACAGGAATAACGTAGGGAATAAATACGATATCCGCGAAATGATGGAGGCGGGCGAAAAGGCTGAGAGCGAAGGGGAATTCGAGGCGGCGTATGCCCATTATGAGCGGGCGGCGCAGCTGGGCAGCGCGGAAGCGATGCGCGCCATCGGCGGGCTGTACGCGTTGAAAGAGTTCCGTATGATCGAGACGAACAACATCATGGAGCTGATGGCTCAGGGGATGCCGGCCTTCCCGTGGAATATGCAGACGCAGAAGATCCCCAACTTCAGGCTGGCGCTTGAGTGGTTCATCAAGGCGGCGGAGGCGGGCGACGCGAAGTCGATGTGCATCGCCGGGACGATGCTCTGCGAGGGTCAGGGCTGCAAGCCGGATGTGGACCGCGGCCTTGTGTGGCTTGCCCGCGGGGCTGACTGCGGCATAGAGCAGGCGAGGGAGATCATGGCGCTCTACTCCAAGCCGGAGCGCGAAGACATCCCGGATGCGGAATATGAGCGTCTGCTGATGCAGTTTGAATCTGCTGCGGAAGCGGGAAGCGGGGAGCGCTTTGCCCTGTATGAGCGGCTGAAGGCCGGAACGGACCCGCAGCTTGCGAGGCTGGGCTATCTGCTCGTGAGCAGGCGGAATCTGATGAAGGAAGCCTTCGGCATGTTCAAGTACTGCTATGCGGAATCGGGCCTGCCGCTGATCCCGGCATTCACCAAGCGGGGCGCATGGGAATCCGTCATCAGGCTCAACCTGAATGCGCTGCCGTCTGAGGAGACGCTGATCGCCATTTCGTCGGATGTGAACGCATTCGGCACCGTGAAAGAGCTGCATGGACTGCGGCGCGCGGGCGCGGCAGAATATGTATCGCCCTCCTTCGGCTGGCTGCGGGGGAGAAAGCATGCGCTGCTGCTGAAGCCTGATCGGGCATGCAAGCTGGGCGATGAGTCGATGAAAGATGTGATCGAGCGATTCCGCCTGACCGGAGAGGAGCTTGCCGGCAATACCGCGCTGATCGTCGAAGTCGGAGAGAAGGAGTACAGCGTGGAGGTTGCGGCGATCACGGGCGAGCGGGTGGATATCCTGCTGCGCTACACCATCGGCGGGCCGGACCGGATCGAGCAGTATGCAGAGCCGCAGCTGATTTCGATGACGATGGATCAGACAGAATAACGGGCAAAAGGGGAAGCAGAGCGCTTCTCCTTTTTTATTGATCAAATAATGCTGTGCAATTAAGAAATATATATCAAATATGGATACACAAAATTATCCTGATATGATATTATATATACAAATGGATATGGTATTGTTGGATCGAGGTGTGCATATGAAGAGGGTAATCCATGTGCTGCTGGCAATGCGGAACGGGGATATGGCGCATGCTTTGCAGCTGAAGCTGGAACAGGGACGGGCGGTGGAGTGCTGCGTGGTGATGAACGGAGAGGACGCGGTAGCGTCCGTCTGTCTGCATTGTCCGGATATTATGGTGCTGGATTGTATTCTGCCGCTGCTTGACGGGCTTGCTGTGATGGACAGACTGCACAGGGAGTCGCTGACGCCAAAGGTGATCGGTCTGGCGATGATGCCCTTTGCTGAGAGGGGATTCAGACAGCGCGAAGCGGCGTGCGTATTATGCGGGGCATGGACGCTGGATGAACTGGGCAATGCGGTGACGGAAGCGGCGATGACGATGAAGGCGGAGATTGACTGGGACGAAGCGGCGAAATGCGCGGAACGGGCGGAGCTGCTGCTGAGCCGGATGGGGATGCGGAGCCATCTTCGCGGATATGCCTATCTGGCATGCGCTGCAGCGCTGGCCTGTGAAGGGGAAGAGCGTCTGTATGCGCTCAGAGACGAGATCTATGTCCCTGTTGCGGATCACTTTCACACGACGCCACAGAGCGTTGAGCGGCTGATCCGTCACGCGGTGGAGCGGGCGATGGACTCGGCAAACGCAAGGGGGATGTACAGCTTCTTTGGAAATACGATTGATCCTGCAAGGGGAAAGCCGACCAATGCGCAGGCCATCAGCATGATTGCTGAGCGGCTGCGCATGCAGGCACGGGAATGCGGGACGGGGCGGAATGTGTAAAAGGGCAGGGATGGCAAGGAAAAACGAAGGATGGAGATAATAACGGCATTCGGGGAATGGGAGAGAATGCTAAATATTTGCATGGTAATGTATAATTGTTACAGGTTTTTTACTGGAACTTTACCTTTTTTTTGTTTACTTTTGTTGGCAGATACGATATAATTCATGGTAACAAGGGCTGACCGATGAAAATCAGCCGAAAAAGCAACCAATGGAAAAGGAGAGACAACCATGAAGAAGTTCCTTGCCCTGCTGCTGGCTGCCATGATGATGCTGACGATGAGCATCTGTCTGGCTGACGAAGCTGACGACTACTATCTGGAGATCACGTTCTCCAACGTCTTCCAGCCGACCGAGTACAACTACAAGGCTTCCGAGATGCTCGCGCAGATGATCACCGAGCGTACCGAGGGCCACATCACCGTCACCTACTACGGCCAGAACCAGCTGGACTGCTACGGCGACTCCGTTACCCAGGCGGTCAACGGCTCTCTGTGGATGGGTCTGGAAGAGCCGTCCCTGTTCGCTGACTACGTTGGCGACTGCGCGACCCTCATCGGCCCGATGCTCTACAACTCCAACGATGAGTACAACTACGTGATGGACTCTGATATCGTTGCTGATATCAAGGCCCGCCTGGCTGCCGAGAACATCCATGTTCTGGACACCCACTACTCCTTCGGCTTCCGCTCCGTCTGCACCAACCGCGACGTCACCAAGCCGGAAGATCTGTATGGCGTGAAGCTGCGCGCTACTTCTTCTCCGCTGTTCGCCAAGACCCTCGAGGCTCTGGGCGCGACCCCGACTCCGATGTCCTTCACCGAGTGTCTGCCGGCCATCACCGCTGGTGTTGTTGAGGGCTTCGAAGGCTCCACTTCCACCCTGCGCGGCGCGGGCAACCCGTACGAGCTGGTTAAGAAGGTCGCTCTGACCAACCACCTGATCGCCACCCGCTGGCTGTTCATGCCGGAAGACCTCTATCAGTCCATCCCGGAGAAGTGGCGCAACATCATCGACGAGTGCGCTGTTGAGTGCGGCAAGTGGGAGCAGGAAACCTGCGCGGCTGCCGAGGCTGAAGAGATTGCGTTCATGGCCGAGCACGGCGTCACCTGGAACGAGGTTGAC
Source organism: Clostridia bacterium (assembly GCA_017936375.1). Taxonomy (GTDB): domain Bacteria; phylum Bacillota; class Clostridia; order Christensenellales; family Aristaeellaceae; genus Ventricola. The sequence goes on along the minus strand of JAGBFR010000061.1, from coordinate 19,422 downwards.
CTCGACGCCTTCACCGCGGCCTGCGCCCCGGTTTATGACTGGATCGTTGAAGAGTACGGCGCTGATCCGGAGCTCAAGGACAAGCTGGTCAAGCTGGTTCAGGATTACCGCGCTTCCAAGCAGTAATCATCTGCTGAAAGGCGATCCTTAACAAAAAATGAATCGGACTGCCCGGGATCTCTCGGGCAGTCCGTCTTCACGCAACAGTCTTAAGGCAACTTAATTGAGGTTCAATGGATGAAGAATAAGATTACACTGAAATTGATCCTGAAGAATCTTGACGCGATCGTGACCTCTGTGACGCTGCTTGCCTGCGTCATTCTGGTGAACACGAACATTATCATGCGTTACTTCTTCAGTGCGCCGATCAAGTGGAGCGAGGAGGTCGTTACCGGTCTCTTCGTGTGGACCTGCTTCATCGGTTCCGCTTATGCTTACCGCAAGCATGAGCATCTGGGCGTTGACATCCTGGTTAAGCATCTGCCGGTGAAGATCCGCCGCGTTGTCAGCTCTGTGATGTCCGTTATCGAGCTGCTCGTTCTGATCATGCTGACCTGGATCAGCGCTGAGTACTGCTACCATCTCGTGTTCTCCCGCAGCGGCGCCATCAAGCTGATGCTGACCGACTATCTGCGCATCCCGAAGATCTGGAACGGCATCGCGGTGCCGTTGGGCTTTGGTCTATCTACGTATCACTCTATCCGCTTTATGATCAATCGATTCAAGGGTATTGATGCGGAGCACGATGATCCGGAAGGAGGCGAAAAGAATGACGCTGGAGTTTATTGAGCTGGTTCCGATCATCATGGTTTTCGCCTTCTACTTCCTGGGCATGCCGATCGTCTATGCACTGTTTGGTTCCACCTTCTTCTATTGCATGTTCATCGGCACGACTTCTCAGCCGTGGCTAATTCTGCAGAAGGTTATGAACTCCACCCAGTCCTTCTCCATGCTGGCGATTCCGTTCTTCATTATGTCCGGCTCCGTCATGTCCTACGGCGGCCTGAGCGAGAAGCTTATGGACTTCTGTGAGTGCGTGACTGGTCACATGAAGGGCGGTCTGGCGCAGGTGAACGTGCTGCTGTCCATGCTCATGGGTGGCTGCTCCGGCTCTGCCAACGCCGACGCTGCGATGGACGCGCGCATGCTCTGTCCCGAGATGGCGAAGCGCGGTTATTCGATGGCCTATGCTGCTGCAGTTTCCGCTGCATCCTCGGCCTCCACGCCGGTTATCCCGCCGGGAGTCAACCTCGTCGTGTATGCGCTCATCGCGCAGGCTTCTCTGGGCCGCGTGTTTGCCGCTGGCTATGTGCCGGGCATCCTGATGACCGGCGCGATGATGATCACCACGGCGATCATTGCGCACAAACGCAACTATCCGCGCACCCGTGAAAAGCTGCCGCCGATTCCGGTGATCCTCAAGCAGGCGCTGGTTTCCTTCTGGGGTCTGTTCTTCCCGTTTGGCATCATCATCGGTCTGCGTCTGGGCATGTTCACCCCGTCCGAGGGCGGCGCGTTCGCGGTTCTGTATGCCTTCATCGTCGGCAAGTTCATCTACAAGAAGCTGAGCCTGCGTAAGCATCTGATCCCGATCCTGCTCGAGTCCATCTCCGGCACCTCTGCGGTCGTTCTGATCATGGTTTCCGCCAACGTCTTCGGTCAGTATCTGACGATGATCAACCTGCCGAGAATCCTGGCGAGCGCTATTCTGGCGCTGACCACGAATAAGCATGTCTTCTTCGTTCTGGTCAACATCTTCCTGCTGATCATGGGCATGTTCTTGGAGGGCGGCGCGGTTCTGATGATCACCACCCCGCTGCTGCTGCCTGTCGCTCAGCAGCTGGGCATCGACGTGTATCACTTCGGTCTCGTTGCGATTGTCAACATCATGATCGGCGGTCTGACCCCGCCGTTCGGCTCGATGATGTTCACCGTCTGTGGTATCACGGGCACCCAGATTTCCGACTTCCTCAAGGAAATCTGGCCCTACATCCTGGCGCTGGTCATCGTGCTGATCCTCTGTACGTACTGCCCGATCCTGATCACCATCGTGCCGGATCTGATGTACGGCTAATTGAAGAGTATTGCTCGATTGCTTTGAGCTGAAGAAGTCTGAGAGGCTCAAATGCCTCTCAGGCTTCTTTTCAACTGGTTTACACCGTGAACTTTATATCCGCTTAACATCTGAATGGAGAACCCTATGATTCATTACCAGGCAACCATGCGGCATAATGAAAAGACATTTCAGGCGCTGGCGCATATGCAGTACGATCTCTTCTGCAGGAAAAATCTTATTGTGCGCTCGCTCATCAGCTTTGCTGCGATGGCTGCAGGCATACTCAATTTTTCGCAGTGGTGGGGTGCGCTGCTGATCGTCTACGGCGCATATCTGACCAGCAGCAAGTACGCACAGGCCAATCATACAGCGAATAAGATCGTGAAGGGGATCAAGGATGCCGGTCTGGAATTTCCGGCGTCCCGGTATCTCTTTCGCGATAATGCGATGGAGGTCATTACCCTGCCGGAGAATACGTCGCTGGGCGATCCGCTGACATATGACAGTGTGGCAAAGCTTGGCGAGGATGCGGATTATTTCTATCTCTTCCGCGACCAGTACGGCGGCTATATGATTTCAAAAGAGGAAATGGGGAAGGAAGCGGACGAATTCCGTTTCTTTGTCGAGCAGAAATGCAACAAAGCTTTCCAGACCCAGATTGCCCCCATTTTCAAGCTGCTGCGAAAGATTGATTCCAATCAACGAAAGAAACGTCAATCATGAGTGTATGGACAAAGGAGAAATTGAACATGCATGACATTATCGTAATCGGCGCCGGCGTATCCGGCTGCGCGGTGGCACGTGAGCTGTCCCGCAAGAAGGCCGATATTCTCGTCGTCGAGCGTGAAGAGGACGTCTGCTGCGGCACGACGAAGGCGAACAGCGCCATCGTCCATGCCGGTTATGACGCTGCGAACGGCAGCCTGATGGCCAAGCTGAACGTCGAGGGCAGCCGCATCATGCCGGAGCTGTCCAAGGAGCTGGATTTCCATTACATCCAGAATGGCAGCCTCGTCGTGATGCTCAGCGAGGAGGACCGCCCGAATCTGGTCAAGCTCTATGAAAACGGCGTGAAGAATGGCGTCGAGGGCCTGCGCATCATCGAGCGCGAGGAGCTCGTGGCCATGGAGCCCAACATCAGCGACGCGGCTGTGGCTGCGCTGTATGCGCCCACCGGCGGTATCGTCTGCCCGTTCGGCCTGACCTTCGCGCTGGCGGAGAATGCGGCCAAGAATGGCGCGAAGTTCAAGTTTGATACCGTCGTTACGGGTCTTACCAAGATTGATGGCGGCTGGGTTGTGCATACCAATCAGGGCGACCTGGAGGCGAAGGTTGTCGTCAACGCAGCCGGCGTCTATTCCGATGTGATCCACAACATGGTCTCCGACGATCGCATGACGATCACCCCGCGCCGCGGCGACTATTTCCTGCTGGACCGCACCACGGGAGGCCATGTGAAGAACACCATCTTCCAGCTGCCGGGTAAGTTCGGCAAGGGCGTGCTCGTCGCGCCGACCGTCCATGGCAATACCATCGTCGGCCCGACCGCCATCGACATGGACCAGAGCAGGAAGGAAGCCACCAACACCACGAAGGACGGCCTTGACGAGGTGCGCGAAAAGTGCTCCCTCGCGGTTAAGAATGTGCCGCTGCGCCAGGTGATCACCAACTTCGCCGGCCTGCGCGCCCATGAGGCCCGCCATGACTTCTTCATCGGCGAGGTCTGCGACGGCTTTGTCGACTGCGCCGCCATCGAGTCCCCGGGCCTGTCCAGCGCGCCGGCGATCGGCAGGATGGTCGCGGGCATCGTCACCGACATCCTCGGCCTTGAGGACGATCCGACCTTCGACGGCACCCGCAAGGGCATCGTCGATCCCAAGGCGCTGAGCTTTGAGGAGCGTGTGAAGCTCATCAAGGAGAATCCGGCCTACGGCACGGTCATCTGCCGCTGCGAGACCATCACCGAGGGCGAGATCATCGACGCCATCCGCCGCGTGCCGGGCGCCAAGAGCCTGGACGGCGTGAAGCGCCGCACCCGCGCCGGCATGGGCCGCTGCCAGGGCGGCTTCTGCAGCCCGCGCGTCATGGAGATCCTCGCGCGTGAACGCGGCGTGGATATGAACGACATCACCAAGGCCGGCCATGGCTCTGAGCTGATCGTCGGCATCAACAAGGACCGGATTTGAGGAGGGGCAGCATGAAAGAGTACGAACTTGTCATTATCGGCGGCGGCCCCGCCGGTCTGGCGGCTGCTGTGGCCGCGCGCAAAGCTGGCATTCAGGACATCCTGATCCTCGAGCGCGACAACGAGCTGGGCGGCATCCTCAATCAGTGTATTCATAATGGCTTCGGCCTGCATACCTTTAAGGAGGAGCTGACCGGCCCCGAGTACGCCGGCCGCTTCATCCAGCAGGTGGAGGAGCTGGGCATTCCCTATAAGCTGGGCACCATGGTCATGGATCTGGCCGCGGATAAGACCGTGACCGCCATGAACCGCGAAGACGGCCTGTTCCAGCTGCATCCGAAGGCGGTCATCCTCGCGATGGGCTGCCGCGAGCGCCCGCGCGGCGCGCTGAGCATCCCGGGCTATCGTCCGGCCGGCATCTATACCGCCGGTACTGCGCAGCGCCTGGTCAATATGGAGGGCTTCATGCCCGGCCGCAAGGTCGTCATCCTCGGCTCCGGCGATATCGGACTGATTATGGCCCGCCGCATGACGCTGGAAGGCGCCGAGGTCAAGGTTGTTGCCGAGCTCATGCCGTATTCCGGCGGCCTCAAGCGCAACATCGTGCAGTGCTTGGATGACTATGGCATCCCGCTGAAGCTGAGCCACACCGTCGTGGATATCAAGGGCAAGAAGCGCGTGGAGGGCATCACGCTGGCGCAGGTGGACGGCTTCAAGCCGATCCCCGGCACCGAGGAATTCTATGAGTGCGATACGCTGCTGCTCTCCTGCGGCCTGATTCCGGAGAACGAGCTCAGCCGCAGCGCTGACGTTGCGCTCAGCCCGCTGACCAACGGACCGCTGGTCGGCGAGGATCTGCAGACCAACATCCCGGGCATCTTCGCCGCGGGCAACGTGCTGCATGTGCATGATCTGGTCGACTTCGTCTCTGAAGAGGCTGCTGCGGCCGGCCGCCATGCCGCTGCCTACATTCAGGGCGGCTGTATGAGCGAGGAGGCCAAGGAGCTCAAGGTGGTCTGCGAGGGCGGCGTGCGCTACAGCGTGCCGGTCCGCATCTGCCCGGATCATCTGGCGGACGATGCGCTGGTGACCCTGCGCTTCCGCGTGGCCAATGTGTACAAGAACAAGAAGATCGTCGTCTATGCCGGCGAGGATGTGCTCTTCAGCAAGAAGCGCCCCGTTCTCGCTCCGGGCGAGATGGAGACCGTTATCCTCAAGGCGAAGGCGCTCAAGGAGCACGCCGACCTTGACCATATCACCGTGACGCTGGAGGAGGCATGAGCATGAAAACTGTCAATCTGATTTGCATCGGCTGCCCGCTCGGCTGTCCCCTGACGGTGGAGATGGAGGGCAATGAGGTCAAGACCGTTACCGGCAATACCTGCCCGCGCGGCGCTGCCTATGCCAAGAAGGAGCTGACCAATCCGACCCGCATTGTCACCAGCACGGTGCGCGTGGTGGGCGGCAAGCTGGCCATGGTCTCCGTCAAGACGAAGAGCGACATCCCGAAGGATAAGATTTTCGATTGTGTGAAGGCGCTCAAGAATGTTGAGATGATCGCCCCGGTTAAGATCGGCGACGTCGTTCTTGAGAATGTCGCCGGCACGGGCGTTGACGTCATTGCGACAAAGAACGTATAAAGAGAGGCGCTGACCATGCTGCTTGACATGCTGCTGCTTGTGCTTGCCGCTGCCATTCTGGCGGCGCTCGAGTATCGCAGACGCAGGCGGCAGGAGTTTGACCGGAACCGACATCAGGACGAGCTCGTGTGCATCGTGACCTTCCATGACCGGGGCGTCACGCTGCCGCTGATTGACGCCTACTATGCTGATGCGGGGATCGGGGTACTCGATCTCTCACTCAACAAGGATGGCATAGGGGAAAGCACGCTGTTTACCAACACATACCGTCTGCATCTGCCCGAGACGGTGGAGCAGTCGGATGTGGTCAGCAGCCTGTCCGCAATCAGGACGGTGCAGAGCGTTCAGATACGACCGATGTAAAGGGGTTATGACCAATGACACATGAAGAGATCCGCGAGAGGCTCAGCGGCATCCGCTGCTTCCTGCTGGATATGGACGGCACCTTCTACCTGGGCGATAAGCTGATTGAAGGCTCGCTGGACTTTCTGGCAGCGCTGGAGCGCACGGGCCGTACCGCGAGATTCCTGACGAACAATTCCAGCAAATCCGCATCTGTGTATGCGAAGAAGCTGGAGAAGATGGGCGTGGCGGAGCAATACCGCGACGTCATGTCCTCCGGACATGCGGCTGTGCGCTACTGCAAGGAGCATTTCCCCGGTAAGAAGTGCTATCTGCTGGGCAATCCGATGCTGCGCGAGGAGCTCATCTCCATGGGCATGGAGCTGACCGAGGACGACGCGGATTACGTGCTCGTGGCGTTTGATACGACGCTGGACTATGCCAAGATGTGCAAGGTCTGCGACTACATCCGCTATGGCAAGCCGTATATCGCCACCCATCCGGACTATAACTGCCCGACGGAGACCGGCTTTATCCCGGATATGGGCGCGATCATGGCGTTCATCGAGGCGAGCACGGGCCGTAAGGCGGACGTGATCTGCGGCAAGCCGCATAAGGGCATTGTCGATGAGGCGCTTGCCCGCACGGGCTATAAGCTCGAGGAGATGGCAATGGTCGGCGACCGCCTGTATACGGATGTGGCAACCGGCGTCAATCACGGCATGACCGGCATCCTCGTGCTCTCCGGCGAGGCAACGATGGAGGATGTGGAGACGTCCGACGTCAAGCCGCATCTGATTTTTGACAAGCTGGCGGATATGATTCCGTACCTGTAAGCACGGCATATCCGCCTGAAATGAGGGCATGCCGGCAGCGGCGGCTGCGGCGGAGCGGGGACCGGGAGGCGTGAGTCAGCCCGGCCTTTGCAGCCCGGAAGTAAGGTGAGAAGCATGCAGAACGGGTTTTCCAACTTTGGTGAGATGCTCACCATGGGCGATATCGTCTTCAGACTGTTTGTCGCGGTGTTTATCGGCGCGATCGTGGGCATTGACCGCGAGATCAAAAACCGGCCGGCGGGCATGCGCACGCATGTGCTGGTCGGCGTCGGCGCGGCGGTGATTGCCATCATCGAGCATCAGACGATCGGCAGCGTTCTTGCGCTCAATGCGGGCGGGCTGATCAATGTCAGTGCGGGCCGCATCACCTCGACGGTCGTATCCGGCGTTGGCTTCCTTGGCGCAGGCACGATTGTGATGAGCGACCGAAAGATCTCCGGCCTGACGACGGCGGCGTCGCTCTGGTGCATGGCCTGTATCGGCCTTGCGTCGGGCTACGGCTATGCGTCCATCGCGCTGGCGGCGGGTCTGATCGTGCTGATCGTGCTCAAGCTGCTGCAGCGGATCGTCCGCGTCCATACGCTTAAGAAGCTGGAGGTCAAGTTTGTGCACCGCACGGAGACGCTGGCCTTCCTCAACGAGTGCTTCAGCAAGATGGGCGTCAAGATTCTGGACGTCGACTTCCATGCGGAGAATCGCCCGGAGGGCAATCTCTACACCAATCTCTATACGCTGACCATGCCGAGCCACACGCGCTATGTCGATATCATCGCCATGCTCTCCGAGCATGAGAATATCAGCGTCGTGCGCACCAGAAATATCTGACGGCAGGCAGCAAAGTGAATACCAATCGGCCTGCATCCGGAGCACCGGGTGCAGGTCTTTTGTGTGGAGAAGAATGAATAATCGACTGAATATCATGCGCCTGTGGAAAAGAATGTGCGGATGTGATATGATGGATTCCATCAAAGGGGGCGTGTGTGATGAGGGTTGGCCTTGTGCTTGAGGGCGGCGCAATGCGCGGCATGTATACGGCGGGCGTGCTGGATACGTTTCTTGATCATGACGTCCATGTGGATGTGATCGTGAGCGTGTCGGCGGGCGCATGCTTTGGCTGCAATCTGTTTTCAAAGCAGCGGGGCAGGGTGCTGCGCTATAATCAGCGATTCGCCGGCGACCCAAGGAACATGGGCTTCCGTTCGCTGCTGACCACAGGCGATATCGTGAATAAGAATTTTGCTTATTATGTCATCCCTACGCAGTATGACGTCTTTGATGAGGAAGCCTTTGAAGCGCACGGCGGCGAGTATTGGGTGACCGTGACGAACGTGGAGACGGGCGAGGCGGAGTATATGCAGATGCATCATCTGCTTGGCGATATTGAGATGATGCGCGCGAGTGCGTCGATGCCTTTCTGTTCGAGATTCGTGCCCATCGGGGACAAAAAGTATCTGGATGGCGGCATCGCGGACAGCATTCCCGTCCGTCAGGCGCTTTCCATGGGGCTTGACAAGGTGATCGTCGTGCTGACCCAGCCGGCGGATTACCGCAAGAGGCCGATGAATCCGGCGCTGATCAAGGCGTTCTATCATAAATACCCGAACCTCTGCAGGACGCTGATGGAGCGCCATGATCGCTATAACGCGCAGGTGGAGGACGTTGCGCAGCTGGAAAGGGAAGGCAGGATCTTTGTGATCCGCCCGCATGAGGCGCTGAATATCAAGCGGCTTGAAAAGGATCCAGCGGAGCTGGCGCGCGTGCACGGCATCGGCCTTGCGGACGGTGAGGCAAGGATGGCGGCGCTGAAGGCGTATCTGAACGCATAAGCGAAGTCTGCGCGGTTCTTTCGTATGTTTTTCATGGAAAAGAGGGAGATTGACTTTTCCCTCTTTTCTTTTTTGCTCTGCGATGCTATAATGAACTGAATTGAAGAAGCCTTTAAGCGATCCCGTGAGGTCGGTAAGGCAGCAAAGCAATCATACGGTCCTCTGTGGGCCTTGTTTGCCCTGTTCCGACAATGGGAACGGGGCTTTTGTTTTATGTCAGCGACAGGAAAAGGGGCTGAAAACGTGACGGACGCATTTGAATTCAAGGCGCACATCATGGACGACAAGGCCATGCAGCGCGCGCTGATGCGCATCGCGCATGAGATCATCGAGAACAACCGCGGCGTCGAGGGCCTGACGCTCGTGGGCATCCAGCGCAGGGGCGTGACGCTGGCGCGCATGCTCCGCGACATGATCGAGCAGGTGGAGGGCGTAAGGCTTCCTCTGGGTGTGCTGGATATCACCTTCTACCGGGACGACCTGTCCATCCTGCAGGAGCACCCTGTGGTCAACGCGACGGATCTGCCCTTCCAGGTGCAGGATGCGAAGATCATCATGGTGGACGATGTGCTTTTCTCCGGCAGGACGGCGCGCGCGGCGATGGACGCCATCTGCGACATGGGCCGCCCGTCGCTGATTCAGCTGGCGGTGATGGTCGATCGCGGTCATCGCGAGCTGCCCATCCGTGCGGACTATGTCGGCAAGAATCTGCCCACCAGCAAGAGCGAGATGGTGGGCGTGCATGTGCCGGAGTTTGACGGCGACATGTGCGTAAAGCTCTACGAAAAGAAGTAACCCAGAGGACGAGGCGGGGCCTGCCGCATGCGGCGGGCCGGACGAGAGAAAGGCGAGTGAACCTGTGAATCTCAAGAGGAAAGACCTGCTGGGCCTTGACGGCGTGAGCCGCGAGGAGATCACCGGCATCCTGGACACAGCGATGATGATGCGTCAGGTTGTGCGGTCCAACAACAAGAAGACGGCGCACCTGCAGGGCAAGTCCATCGTGACCCTGTTCTATGAAAACTCGACCCGCACGCGCATGAGCTTTGAGCTGGCGAGTAAATACATGTCTGCCGCGGCGGCGAATATCTCCGCCAGCGCATCGAGCGTCGCCAAGGGCGAGACGCTGATCGACACCGGCGTGACGCTTGACCAGATGGGCACGGATGTGATCATCATCCGCCATCCGATGTCTGGCGCACCGGCGCTGCTGGCCAAGCATGTGCGCTCGAGCATCATCAACGCGGGCGACGGCATGAACGAGCATCCGACGCAGGCGCTGCTGGATATGATGACCATGCGCGAGCACCTTGGCAGCCTTGAGGGCATCAAGGTCGCCATCTGCGGTGACGTCATGCACTCCCGCGTGGCGCGCAGCAACATCTATGGTCTGACGACGATGGGGGCGAAGGTTGTGCTCTGCGCGCCGCCGACGCTGATTCCCGTTCAGATTGAGAAGCTGGGCTGCACGGTATCCCCGACCATTGAGGACGCCTGCGAGGGCGCAGACGTCGTCATGGGCTTGCGCATCCAGCGCGAGCGGCAGCAGAAGGGCCTCTTCCCGTCCGTCGCGGAATACTGCGACAACTGGGAGATCACGCCCGAGCGCGTGGCGCTGGCGAAGAAGCATGCGCTGGTCATGCATCCGGGCCCGATGAACCGCGGCGTGGAAATCGCCTCCAGCGCGGCGGACGGCCCGCAGTCCGTCATCACCCAGCAGGTGGAGAGCGGCGTTGCCGTGCGCATGGCCCTGCTCTACATGCTCACCAGAAAGGAGGGCCAGGCCTGATGCTTGCGATTTATGACAAGACGCTCATCCGCGGCGGCCGCGTGATCGACCCGGCCAACGGTGTGGACAAGGTCTGCGATCTGCTGATTGAGGGCGGCAAGGTGGCCGCCATCGGTGAAAACCTCCCTTCTGAAAATGCGAATGTGATCGAGGCGGCGGGCAAGGTGGTTGCCCCGGGCTTCATCGATATGCACTGCCACCTGCGCGATCCGGGTCAGGAGTATAAAGAAGACCTGATCACCGGCACGCATGCTGCGGCACGCGGCGGTTTTACCGGCGTGTGCTGCATGCCCAATACGAAGCCGGTCAACGACAATGCTTCCGTGACCCGCTATATCATCGAAAAGGCGCAGCTGCGCGGCAGCGGCGTGCATGTCTATCCGGTCGGCGCGATCTCAAAGGGCCTTGAGGGCATGGAGATGGCGGAGATCGGCCGCATGAAACAGGCGGGTATCGTTGCGATCTCTGACGACGGCAAGCCGGTCAGCAATTCCAACCTGCTCCGCCTCGCAATGGAGTATGCCGATTACTTTAACGTCTTCATCATGAGCCACAGCGAGGACAAGAATCTCGTCGCGGACGGCGTGATGAACGAGGGCTATATGTCCACAAAGCTCGGTCTGCCGGGCATCACCCGCGCGGCGGAGGAGGTCATGATTGCCCGCGATATCCTCGTGGCGGAAGCGGTGCACAAGCGCATTCACCTGTGTCACGTCTCCACCAAGGGCGGTGTGCAGCTCGTGCGCGAGGCGAAGAAGCGCGGCGTCCGCGTGACGGCGGAGACTGCTCCGCACTACATCGGCGCGACGGACGAGTGGGTTGCCGGATATGACAGCAACTGCCGCGTCAATCCGCCGCTGCGCGAGGAGGAGGACCGCCTTGCCTGCATCGCCGGTCTGTGCGACGGCACGCTCGATGCGATCGCGACCGACCATGCGCCGCATCATCTGGATGAGAAGCGCGTGGAATTCCACATCGCGGCCAGCGGCATCAGCGGATTTGAGACGGCATTCTGCGTGAGCTACACAGAGCTGGTGAAGAAGGGATATATGACCCTTTCGCAGCTGATTGAGAAGATGAGCGCGGCGCCAGCGAAGCTGCTGGGCGTGGAGGGCGGCGGCCTTGGCGTGGGCTGCGCGGCGGATATCGTCGTGCTCGACCCCGAGCGTGAGATCACGGTCAACGCGGATGCATTCGTCTCCCGCGGACACAATACCCCCTTCCATGGGAAGAATTACTTTGGCGAGGTCTGCATGACGATGGTCGGCGGCCGCGTGATTTACGAGGAGGAATAATGCTATGAATATCATGGACAAGCTCTACTACCGCATCAGCGAGCTCAAGAACCCGACTGTTGCCGGCCTCGACACCCGTATCGAGTACCTGCCGCAGGAATTCATCGACGAGATCATGCCCAACGGCATCAAGAGCCTTGAAGACGCTGCCGAGGCGGTCTACCAGTACAACGTTCGCCTGGTCGATGCGCTGTATGACATCGTGCCGGCGGTCAAGGTGCAGGTCGCGTACTACGAGATGTACGGCGCGGCGGGCATGGTTGCCTTTGAAAAGAGCATGGCCTATGCGAAGAGCAAGGGCATGATCGTCATGGCTGACGTTAAGCGCAACGACATCGGCGCGACGGCTGCCTGCTATGCCAACGCCTATGTCGGCATGACCGATACCCCGTTTGGCAAGGTGAAGCCGTTCTCCTCCGACATCGCGACGATCAATCCGTACCTCGGCGTGGACGGCATTAAGCCGTTCGTCGACGCATGCGCGGAGAATGGCACCGGCGTGTACGCGCTGGTGAAGACGAGCAACAAGTCCTCCGGCCAGCTGCAGGACCTCAGGTATGAGGATGGCCGCACGCTGTATGAGGCGGTTGCGGACCTGGTCGAGGAGTGGGGCGAAGAGACCCGCGGCGAGACCGGCTACTCCGTCATCGGCGCTGTCGTCGGCGCGACCTATCCGGAGCAGGGCACCGCGCTGCGCGCACGCATGCCGCACACCTTCTTCCTCGTGCCGGGATACGGCGCTCAGGGCGCGACGGGCAAGGATATTGCCGGCTGCTTCGATGCGAACGGCAACGGCGCGATCGTCAACGCTTCCCGCTCCATCCTGACTGCGTGGAAGAAGCGCGAGGGTGTGGCCTTTGACGTTGCCGCGCGCGATGAGGCGCTGCGCATGCGCGAGGACCTGTGCCAGAGCCTCGCCGCGATGGGCAAGGAGATCAAGTAACCGGCTTCGCCGGGGCATATCCAGAGCGCGCTGAAGGGGTTATTCTTCGGCGCGCAGCCGGAGGAATGCAGAAATTGGAGCATGAATATGCAAGAGATTAACGCAAAGGTGCTGTCCTGTGACCAGCTGGCTGCGGGGCTCATCCGGATCATTCTTCATGCGCCGGAGATCGCCGCGCAGGCGAAAGCCGGTCAGTTCATCCATATGCTCGTGCCGGACAATGCGCATGTGCTGCGCCGCCCGATCAGCCTGATGGCCTTTGACAAGGAGGCCGGCACGCTGACGCTGGCGATTCAGCCCAAAGGGCGCGGCACGCAGATCCTGTGCAATGTGAAGCCGGGCGATACCATCAGGTGCCTCGGCCCGCTGGGCACGGGCTTTGACGGCGAGGGTGCGCAGACGATCTATTTTGTCGGCGGCGGTGTGGGCGTTGCGCCCATATGCGGCGCGATGGACTGCTTTGCGACGGAGACGTCCCAGGCGTTCTTCGGCTTCCGCGGCGCGCAGTATGCCTACGGCATGACGCAGGCACCGTGCAGGGTGTCCGCCGTGAGCGACGACGGCACGCTGGGCGAGCGCGCGCTGGTGACCAAGCCGCTGCTGGAGGCGATTGCAGCGCGCAGGCCCGATCTGATCATGGCCTGCGGCCCGACGCCGATGCTTGCGGCGGTGCAGAAGATTGCGCTGGAGCAGGGAATCCCGTGCCAGCTCTCCCTTGAGGAGCGCATGGGCTGCGCAATCGGCGCGTGCCTTGGCTGCAATGTGAAGATCAAGACCGAAGACGGCGGCTGGACATACAAGCGTGTGTGCAAGGACGGCCCGGTGTTTGATGCAAAGGTGGTGGATATGCATGGCTGATCTGTCTCTCAATCTGTGCGGCGTGCATTTCAAGAACCCGGTCATCGCGGCGAGCGGCACGTTCGGCTTTGGACGCGAGTATGACGAGCTGTACGACATCGGCCAGCTCGGTGGTATTTCCGTGAAGGGACTGTGCCTTGGCGGGCGCATGGGCAATCCGCCTGCGCGCCTTGCGGAGACGCCCAGCGGCATGCTCAATGCCGTCGGACTGCAGAATCCGGGCATTGAGAGCTTTATCGAGCACGACCTGCCGTGGCTGCTGACCAAGAATGTGAACATCATCGCCAATTTCTTTGGCACCAGCATTGAGACCTACTGCAAGGCGGCTGAGGCCTTTGCGGGCACGGGCGTTCACATGCTGGAGATGAATATCTCCTGCCCGAATGTGCATGACGGCGGTGTGGCCTTCGGCGTGAAGCCGGAGGGCGTGTATGAGATCACCAAGGCGGTTAAGCAGCACAGCAAGCAGCCGCTGATTGTCAAGCTTACGCCCAACGTCTCAGATATCACCGAGAATGCCCTCGCTGCGCAGGAGGCGGGCGCGGACGCCATCTCTCTGATCAACACGCTCACCGGCATTGCCGTGGATGTGCACAGGAGGAAGATGGTCCTCGCCAACAACACCGGCGGCCTGTCCGGCCCGGCCGTGCGTCCTGTTGCGCTGCGGATGGTCTGGCAGTGCGCCAAGAAGGTCTCCATTCCGATTATCGGCCTTGGCGGCATTGAGACGGGCGAGGACGCGGCTGCGTTCATGCTCTGCGGCGCGAAGGCTGTGCAGGTCGGCACAGCGAATTTCACCGATCCCTTTGCCTGCCCGCGCATCGTGCGCGAGCTCGGCGAATACTGCGACGCGCAGGGCGTCGGCAACGCGCAGGAGCTTGTCGGCACGCTGAAGGCGTACTGAGCAATATAAAGAATGACTGCCGGAGGAAGACTCCGGCAGTTTTTGCGTATTCTTTTGAATCGTTTGAAATTTCTGCCTGCGCTCATCCGTCATATAGACAGAGAACGGGAAGGGAGCGATTGAAATGAAGAAGACAGCGATGATCCTGTTGGTGCTGCTGCTGTGCGTGATGGCATCATGCGCATTGGCCTATGACAAGACGGCGTATGGGGCGGAAAACACGCCGCCGGAGATCCTGAATTACCTCGCAGAAAGCCGCTGGGCGGGCTGGGAGGTGACGGGGTGGGTCAATCCCGGAACATACGACAGGGACGCTGCAGAGGCGTTTATCACCGTTAAGAGCGGAAGGAAGAACGTCCTGCTCGCTTTTAGATGGGATTATGATCGGGCGCAGTACGCCTATGCATGGCATAACGCCGCTGCGCTGCCGCAGGTGGAGGAGCCGATTCACCTTGCCATGTATGGCGATGCGGGCGGGCAGCCGCGGTTCAAGTCCTTCTTTGTGCACAATCAAGAGATTGAAGAGGCGGCCTGCTTCTGGGCGCAGGATGAGCGCGGCGTGTGGAATCTGCAGCAGATGCTGGTCTACTATCTGCCGTCGCTCATGTTCATCGACACCTCCCGCGCAGGAGTTATCCATATGACCAATGCGGGATGGGTTGAGGGAAGGGAGACGAATGAGCGGATCTATGGCGAATACCAGCGCGATCTGAGGTATTTCAGCTTTGCAGCCTTCCCGCGGACGGTGAAGGAAGCGAAAGAAAAGCTGACCAATCCGCCGGAGATCCCGTCAGGGACGCTCAGTGCGAAACGGGTGAAATTCACCTCCGGCAAGAAGTACAAGGTCTTCAGCGGGCCCGGCGAGAACTATGGGCAGGCAGGCGGCGGGAAGGCCGTCGTGAGCACGAACGACTGGATTCAGGTATTTGGCACGGAGAATGGCTATGCGATGATCCAGTACGATATATCAAAGGATAAGATGCGCATCGGCTGGATCGATGCATCTGCTCTGCCGAAGAAGGCTGACGTTCCGGCGCTTGATTATGCCTGCGTGACGGCATATACCTGCCGCAGCGTGGCGGCAACGGATGATCCGCTTGGATCCTGCGCACAGGTGTCTGTGCTTGCAGAGGGGCAGGAGGTGCTCCGGCTGGCGACGATGGGGGACTGGGCGTATATCCACTCGTGGGCGGATGATGGGACGCCTGCGCGCGGATTTGTGCCGGCAGAGGCATTGAGGATCCCTCATTGAGGAATCTATATCATCATAGAAAAAGGACCGGAGCGAGGCCTTTCCCGCTCGGGTCCTTTTTCTGAATTACAGTACTTGGAGGAGCGATTATTCGCCCTCGATAACGGCGAGCATCAGGATGCCAATGATGATGATGAAGATAAAGGCATACTGCTTCTTGGTCAGCTTTTCCTTCAGGAAGATGCGGGACAGGATCAGAGACACCACGCACACGGCGGAAATGATCGGGGCAGCAATGGCGCCGTTGCCACTGGCCATGGCGTAAACGTAGGTCAGCTGACCGGCGGTCTCGCACACGGCAGCCAGAGCCTTGTCCTTCTGCTCCACCAGGCTGCCGAACTGGACGCCCTTCACCTTCATGAAGATGAACATCACCAGACCGACCAGCGCAAAGGTCAGCTCGTAGGAGGTGTTGGCGATCAGCTCGATGGTATCCTCCGTCGCGCCGACGGCCAGCAGCGGGCTGGTTTCCATCTCCAGGAAGTAGATATCCAGCACGCAGCCAAAGGCGTCAATGAACGCATAGAGGAAGGGCATGCAGAAGGCGACAATGGCCAGCTTCTTGCCCAGACGCTGACGGCGTACCAGGTCGCCGCTGTTCTCCAGGAAGCCGATTCCCACGACGCCGACGGCGATGATGCCAATGGCAACCCACATCATGGCGGCCAGACGATCGCCAAGGAAGAGCACGCACATCAGGGAGCACATGGCGCCGGAGGTGTTCTCAATCGGATCGGAGATGGATTCCTCGATGAAGCGCATACCGAAGAAGGAGAACGCCATCGACAGGATGTAGCACGCCGACACGGGCAGGTAGGTTACCAGGTAGTTGAGGTTGTAAGAAAAGTCTTCCGTCAGCAGCGTGAAGACCGCGTGGATGCCCATCACCAGACCTACCATGACGCAGATCTTCAGATGAGAGTACTTTTCGCGCTCAACCGCACCCTTCTTATAGAAGAGTTCAGCCAGGCCCCAGAGCAGGGTTGTCGCCAGTGTGTACACAAGCCACATAATTTGTTTCCTCGCTTTCGTGAATTGCAGACTTTATCTGAACCGCAGATGCGGCTCAAAACGGCAGAAAGGGGATTACAAGGTGACGAGGCCGGCGTCGACCATCTTCTGCAGGCTCATGAGGATGCCCAGCTTGGCGTGATACCACGTCAGGCCGCCCTGGAAGTAGACGGCAAACGGCTCGCGGATCGGGCCATCGGCGGAGAGCTCGATGGAGGAGCCCTGAATGAAAGCGCCTGCCGCCATGATGACGTCGTTATCGTAGCCCGGCATGGCCCACGGCACCGGGGTCACATAGCTGTCCACCGGCGCGGCGGCCTGAATGCCGGCGCAGAAGGCGACCATGGCCTCCTCACTGCCCAGCTCGACAGCTTGAATGATGTCGTGGCGGGATTCAGTGGAATTCGGCACACAGCGATAGCCGAGTTTTTCGTAGATGTTCGCGGCGAAGATCGCGCCCTTGAGCGCGCCGGCGGTGACGGTCGGTGCAAGGAAGAAGCCCTGATACAGGGACGTCATCAGGCCCAGATTTGCGCCGACCTCCTGGCCTAGACCCGGGGCGGAGAGGCGGTAGGCGCAGCGATCGACGCACGCCTGCGTGCCGCAGATGTAGCCGCCGATGGGCGCAAGGCCGCCGCCCGGATTCTTGATGAGGGAGCCGACGATCATGTCTGCGCCGAGATCGCTGGGCTCAATTGGCTCGACAAACTCGCCGTAGCAGTTGTCCACCATGCAGATGATGTCGCTGCGGATGCCCTTGACAAAGGCGATCAGCTCGCCGATCTGCTTGACGGAGAGCGTCGGACGGGTCGCATAGCCCTTGGAGCGCTGGATGGTGATCATCTTGGTCTGCGGCTTGATCTTCGCGCGGATGCCTTCATAGTCGATACCGCCGTCGGGCAGGAGGGCAACCTCGTCGTAAGTGACGCCGTATTCCGCGAGGGAGCAGGCGCTCTTGCGGATGCCGATGACCTCCTCAAGGGTGTCATACGGGCGGCCGACAGGGGAGAGGAGCTCGTCGCCCGGCAGCAGATTGGCGCTCAGGGCGACGGCCAGCGCATGCGTGCCGCAGACGATGCTCGGACGGACGAGCGCCGCCTCGGTGTGGAAAGTATCGGCATAGACGCGCTCAAGCGTGTCGCGGCCGGTGTCGTTGTAGCCGTAACCCGTGGTGCCGGCAAAACAGGCGGCATTCACGCGATTCTTCTGCATGGCAGCGATGACCTTGCACTGATTGTACTCGGCGACGCTGTCGATCTCATTAAAACGCTCGCGCAGGGAGGCGATAACCTCCTCGCCGTAGCGGTAAACCTTCTCGCTGATGCCCAGCTGGGCGTACATCTGGGTGTTTTCCATATCGATTAACCTTCTTTTCCTATCTGACTGAGTATTTTTGCGGCGAGCTCGCTGAGCACCTCCGGTTTGGTGACGATCATGCCATTCTCCTCATCGCCCAGGATGAGCAGCGTATCGCCGGGGCGGATGTTGTAGAATTCACGGGCATCCTTTGGAATGACGATCTGCCCGCGATCGCCTACGCGCGCCGTACCGAATATATGACGGGCCTTGCTCATGCCCAGTACATGTTTGCCTCCGGCCACGGTTTACCTCCTGAAAATCACATTTTTCATATTTTTCACACGTGACGCAGTATAGCAAAAGCATGTAAGCCTGTCAAGCACTTGGGGTTCATATATATGAAGAAAAATCGGGCGCGGCTGCGGGCAGAATGAACAAAAGGAATAGCAATGGGAGGTGTGAAGAGAGAAGCGGAGAAGGAGAAACAGAAAAAATGAAAAAAACGGTTGACAAGCGAGAAGGACTCGTGTATAATACAATTCGTGCCTGAGATGAGAGGAAATGTTCCGGCGGAGTGTAGCGCAGCTTGGTAGCGCACGTGCTTTGGGAGCATGGGGTCGGGGGTTCGAATCCCTTCACTCCGACCATTTCTCGGTATCGAATCGTGGCCCCGTGGTCAAGAGGTCAAGACACCGCCCTTTCACGGCGATAACAGGGGTTCGATTCCCCTCGGGGTCACCATTTCTTTAAACATGTTGGTTCTTCAGGGGCCTTTAGCTCAGTGGTCAGAGCAGGCGGCTCATAACCGCTCGGTCCGGGGTTCGAAACCCTGAAGGCCCACCATTATACGGCGCGGTAGTTCAGTCGGTTAGAATGCCAGCCTGTCACGCTGGAGGTCGAGGGTTCGAGCCCCTTCCGCGTCGCCATTTTCTTTCTTCGCTCGTTTTACCATTGAGACCACGCTGGCGTAGCTCAATTGGCAGAGCAGCTGATTTGTAATCAGCAGGTTGGGGGTTCGATTCCCTTCGCCAGCTCCAACTTCATATGGGTAGGTTCCCGAGTGGCCAAAGGGAGCAGACTGTAAATCTGCCGTCACAGACTTCGATGGTTCGAATCCATCCCTGCCCACCATCTTTTCGCGGGAATGGCGGAATTGGCAGACGCGCTAGATTCAGGTTCTAGTGAG
>JAGBFR010000060.1 GCA_017936375.1 Clostridia bacterium | reverse complement strand
TCACCCGCCTGCAGCGTGAACTTTTCACCCGGAACCTTGCACAGCGGGCAGCGCTCAGGCGGCTGCTCACCCTCATGCACATAACCACAAACCGGACATACCCACTTCTTCATAATCTGTTTCCTCCCTGTTTTTGTTTTTTATTTTTCTCTCCCCCGCTGACGCCGCGGGGTGTCGTTCACTTGTTACTGGACGGATTCCTGCGCGGGAATCTCATCCCACACCGCCCGGCAGTCCTTGCAGAGGCCGTGCGCCGTAACCTCGGCCCACTCGACCTCATGCCCGCAGCACTTCGCCGCTTCGCGGATCATGCCGGTCATATCCGTCTGGATGTCGTGCACCGCGCCGCAGCGATTGCAGACGAAGTGCAGATGGCTGTCGCGGATGTATTCGTACACCGCGCTCTTCTTTCCCAGCGCGAGCCTGCGCACCAGGCCGATCTCCGTCAGGTGATCCAGCGCCCGGTAGACCGTCGCCGTGCCGATGCTCTCCATGCTGGCGAGGACTTCCTCCGCCGTCAGGTGACATCGCCTCTCGGCGAGGACCGCAAGCACTGCCCGTGCCTGCTGGCTGATTCTGACGCTCACTGCAGCGCCCCCTTTCGTACCGATGTATTCGGTTCGTTTCTTGCTTGTTTCATCCTGTGACTATATGATAATCGTTCTCAGTTCATTTGTCAAGAGGTTTTTTGAGAATTATTTTCACTTTTTTGTTTTCACTCAAAAACAGAAAGGCCGGAAGGGTTTTTCACCCCTCCGGCCATGGCACTATTCGGTTTATTCAATCAGCCTCTGCCGAAAATGATCACGCCAACCAGCGCCGCGACGAGCAGAACGATCACGACATCCAGCGCCCAGACGGGCACATTGATCTTGTCGTAGATCTGCTCTTTGAGATTCTTTCTCTGTTTCGTCTCCTCGACGATGCGCTCGACCATCTGCTCGTCGACCTTTTTCTTTTCGGGCTTCTTTTCAATGACAGCCAAATTGCATTCCTCCGGGTGAAAGTCGGTCTTCTCCGCTCAGAAAAGCCCGCCGTGTCCGGGCGGAGCACGACGGGCAAGGGGGAAGCGGATTACTTCTTGGCCAGGTACTTGCGCAGGTCGAGCGCGACCGCGATGATGATGACCAGACCCTGCGCGATGTAGGTGTAGGAGGACTCGACGCCCAGGAACTGCAGGACGATCTTCAGAACCTCGAACACCAGAACGCCGATGAGAATGCCGGTGATCTTACCGACGCCGCCGTTGACGGAAACGCCGCCGATCGTACAGCCGGCGATGGCCTCAAGCTCCCAGCCCATGCCGGTGTTGACGGAGCAGCCGCCGGACTTCGCGCAGACGAGGAAGCCGGTCAGGCCATAGAGCAGACCCGCCAGCATGTAGATCAGGATCTTGCTCTTGGTGACGTTGATGCCCGCAACCTCGGCCGCATTCTCATTGCCGCCGATCGCGTACATATACTTGCCGTAGCGGGTCTTGTTGTACAGGAACCACATGAACAGACCGACCGCGATAGCGATGACCGTCAGGTTGGAGAGCATGCGGGTGCCGATGTAGCCAGTCGCCAGGCCGGTGTAGTCGTTGCGCAGGCCGCCGATCGGAATCGCGCCGGTATAAACCAGACACGCGCCATAGATCAGCTGCTGCATGCCGAGCGTCGCAATGAACGGCGGAACCTTGAGCACGGAAATGACGGAGCCGTTGACCGCGCCAAGCAGGCCGCACAGCGCCATGACAAACAGGAGAACGAGGATCATCGGGAGCTCCGGCAGGTTCGGATAGAACTTATCGGAGTAGCTGGCCTTCTGCATCAGGATGCCGGAAAGGCAGGCAGCCAGACCGACGGCGCGGCCGGCGGACAGGTCGGTACCCTTGGTGATCAGACAGCCGGAAACGCCGCAGGCGATGATGAAGCGCACGGCGGTATTGGAGAGCAGGTTGCGGATGTTGTTGATGGAGTAGAAGTTCTTATTCTGGGTGCTGGTGAAGATCGCAGCCAGCACGATCATCACGATAATCGCGTTGTCAGAAAGCCACTTGACGACGGCCTTCGCATTCAGTTTCTTTCCCATATGGTTAATCTCCTTTTGCGGTAATCTCCGTTACACGGCAGCGGAAGGCGCCGTCTCAAACTGCGTCGCCAGGTGCATGATGTTCTCCTGGTTCGCATCCTTGCCGTCGATGAAGCCGGTAATGCGGCCGTCGCACATGACCATCACGCGGTCGCTCATGCCGATGATCTCCGCCATTTCGGAAGAGATCATGATGATGCTCTTGCCCGCGCGGGCCAGTTCTTCGATGATGCAGTAGATTTCATACTTCGCACCGACGTCGATACCACGGGTCGGCTCGTCGAGGATGAGCACATCCGGGTTATTCGCCAGCCAGCGGCCGATGAGCACCTTCTGCATGTTGCCGCCGGAGAGCGACTGAATCTGCGTCTTGGAGGACGGCGTCTTGATGCTCATCTTCTTGACGTTATCGCGGACCAGCTGCTCGATCTTCTTGTCGTTGATGACGATACCCATGTCCAGATACTGGTCAAGGCTGGCGATGGAGATATTATCCGCGACGGAGAGCACGCCCATGATGCCCGTAGCGCGGCGGTCCTCCGTCAGCAGGGCGATACCCTGCTTGATGGCGTCGCGCGGGCGGGCGATCTTCAGCTCTCTGCCCTGATATTTGATGGTACCCTTGCTGTGCGCGCGGATACCGAAAATGCCTTCCATAAGCTCCGTGCGCTGCGCGCCGACAAGGCCCGCCACGCCCAGAATCTCGCCCTTGCGGACATTAAAGGTACAATTACGGAAAGAACGCGGATTGATGGAGGTGAAATCCTCCACCTCAAAATTGACCTCGCCCGGCACGTTGTGGCGCTGTGGGAAGAGGTTGGTGAGCTCACGGCCGACCATATTGGTGATGATCTTGTCGGTCGTCAGTCCCTTAGACTCCCACGTGCCGATGTACTTGCCGTCGCGCATGATGGTAACCTCATCGGAGATGCGCAGGATCTCGTCCATCTTATGGCTGATGTAGACGATGGCTACGCCCTCGGCCTTGAGGTCTTCGATGATGCGGAAGAGCGCCTCGACCTCGTTGGAGGTCAGCGAGGAGGTCGGCTCGTCCAGAATGAGCACCTTACAGTCCGCGGAGACGGCCTTCGCAATCTCGACCGACTGCATCTGAGAGACGGACAGATCGCCAAGGCGCTGCTTCGGATCGAAGTTCATGCGAACCTTCTTAAGCAGCGCGGCGGTGTCCTCGTACATCTTCGCGTGATCGACCACCGGGATCACACCAAAGAGCTTCTTCATCGGGTAGCGGCCGATGTAGATGTTTTCGGCGACGGAGCGCTCCGGCACCGGCTGCAGCTCCTGGTGCACCATGGCGATGCCCATGCCCAGCGCCTGCAGCGGATCGTTGATCTCGACCTTTTTGCCTTCGTAGTAAATCTCGCCCTCATCCATCTTGTAAATGCCGAACATGCACTTCATCAAGGTGGATTTGCCGGCGCCATTCTCGCCCATCAGGGCATGCACCGTGCCGGGCCTGAGCCTGAGCTGGGCATGGTCAAGCGCCTTTACGCCCGGGAATTGCTTGACGACGCCCCGCATTTCAAGTCGAAACTCCGACATGACTCTGTTTCCCCCTTATACCATGATAAAGGGTGCGTGCGCACAAGCGCACGCACCCATCGAAGCAAACCGTGTGAAGGATTACTTGGTGACCATCACGTAGTCGACCCAGTAGTACTTCTCGAGGGTCTCGCCGGCGGCAGCCTTCAGGGCGGCGTCAGCAGCAGCGTGGGACTGACCGACATGGTCGTTCAGGACGGTACCGGTCATCTTGCCCTCGTTGACCATCTCAACGCACTCAGCCAGAGCGTCAACGCCGAGGAGGTAGATGTCCTCGCCGACAACGCGGCCAGCGTCGACGATCGCCTGATAGGCGCCCAGCGCCATGGCGTCGTTGTTGCAGAAGATGACGTCAACGTCGTTGCCGAACTGGGTCAGAGCGGTCGCAGCCAGCTCCTGGCCCTTGGTCTGGTCCCAGTCACCGCGCTGCTCGAACAGCTTGTTGACGGTCAGGCCAGCGTCGGTCAGCGCCTTGACGGAGAACTCAGTGCGGTACTGCGCGTCAACGTTCTCCGGATCGCCCATGATCATGACATAGTCGACCGCGCCGTTGCCGTTGAAGTCGCCCTTGTTCTCGGTGGCGAGAACGATGTTGCCCTGCATGGTGCCGGACTGACGGGCGTCAGCGCCGACGTAGCAGAAGTTGCCAGCCAGTTCCATATCCTCAGCGGACGGCTCACGGTTGATGAACACGACCGGGATGCCGGCGGCGTCAGCCTTCTGGATGACGGAGGCGGCGGAGGAGGACTGGACCATGTTGAGGATCATGACGTCGACGTTGTCAGCGATGAAAGCGTCGATCTGGTTGGACTGTTCAGCCTGGTCATTCTTGCCGTCCATAACGGTGACGTTCTCAGCCGGGATGCCGCAGTCTTCGGTCAGGTAGCGCACGAGCTCTTCACGATACAGGGTCATGAAGTTATCGGCGAACTGATAGATGGTGATGCCGATCTTCGGCGCGTCAGCCATCGCGACGGAGCAGGTGGCCAGAATCATCAGGGCCATCAGGACAGCGAGGATCTTCTTCATAGAAAATACACCTCTTAAAAAATTTATTTCAACGGGAATCCTCCCGTTGAGTTGCACATTCTTTTGCGGGATTTTTTGAACAAATTCCCACAGCACGACATTATTATAATCGACTTTTTCATTCATGTTAACGATATATTCGCCTTCGGCCGCAGTTTATATTCTGCTAATTTTTCATCATCTGCCGCAGCTTTATTACAGTCCTGACATTAAATTTCCTATATATCATCGCCCCCGATTGCTTTTTTCCCTTGCAAACGGCGGCATATTCCTTCATAATAATATGGATGAAAGAAAACAGGATGCAGACCCTCTGAAAGGAGATTATTTTGATGCTTCTCTCTGATATCCGCCGTGACGACCGCTACGAGGGCTTCCTCATCGTGCGCAGCGCCGAGCAGCGCGCGGCCTCCAACGGCAAGTTTTATCTGGATATGACCCTCGCTGACCGCTCCGGCTCCATCAACGCCAAGATGTGGGACGGCACCGTCCAGCCCCCCGTCGCCGGCAGCATCGTGAAGGTTGCCGCCACGGGCAATGAATTCAACGGCCGCATGCAGCTGCGCGTCACCGCACTCAAGACCGCAGACAGACGGGACGCCGTGGACATGTCCTCCCTGATCCCCTGCGCGCCGGAGGAGCCGCGGGCCATGATGGACGAGATCATCCGCGCCGCCGATCACATCGCAGACGGCGACCTGCGCCTGATCACCTGCGAGCTCCTTGAGCGCGCGGGCAGCAAGCTGCTCACCTTCCCCGCCGCCAAGCAGATGCACCACGCCGAGCGCGCCGGCCTGCTCCATCACATGACCACCATGCTGCGCGCAGCGAATGCGCTGATGAGCGTCTATCCGCGCCTCAACCCCAGCCTGCTCACCGCCGGCGTCATCATCCATGATCTGGCGAAGATCGACGAGATGGATGAGGACGCGCTCGGCCTCGTCGCAGACTACAGCGTGGACGGCAAGCTCGTCGGCCACATCGTCCGCGGCGTGGTCAATATTCAGCTCGCCGCGCAGAAGACCGGCGCCAGCCCTGCCAAGGCGCTGCTGCTGCAGCACATGGTGCTCTCCCACCACGGCATTCCCGAGTACGGCAGCCCCCTCGCCCCGAAATTCCCCGAGGCCGAGGTGCTCCACACGCTCGACACCCTCGACGCGCGCCTGTTCGAGATGGACGAGGCCATCTCCCGCGCGATGCCGGGCGGTTTTTCCGAAAAGGTCTGGGGCCTTGACAACCGTCAGCTCTACCGGATTCCCGAGGAAGATCTGACGAAGTAAGGCCTCACATCTGCAATACGCGCCACAGGAACCTCACCCGCCCCTTCGGGGCACCCTCCCCTCCCAGGGGAGGGCTTAGGAGTGACGGTTTCCTAAAAACCAAAAACCTTCCCCTGAGAGGGGAAGGTGGCAGCCCGACAGGGCTGACGGATGAGGTTAAATAGCCCGCCGCTCCAAAGGAGCAGCGGGCTGTTCTCATCTCTTCAGTTCATTCGTCATCTCAGAACGCCGCCTCGGCCTCCATGCCGATGCATACGTCCCTGGTGTCCATCAGCGTCACGACGACGGTATACCCGCCGTCCTCGCCGGGCGCGCGGCCCACACGGCTCACCGTGCCGGCAATCGTGACGTCCTCCAGAGAATCGGGCGTCACCATCACCTGCATGCCCTCGCGGATGGCGGAAAGGTCGTCCGCATCCGCCGTGAGCACCATCTCCATGCTGCCCGCCGGGCACCACGTCGCCATCGGCTGATCCTTGCTGACCTGCGCGCCGCTCTCGCAGAGCACGCTGAGCACCACGCCGTCCTCCGGCAGGCAGACGCCGCCCTCGATTCCCTTCATGCCCGCCAGCTGGTCGGGCACCATGGTAAAGAGCAGGTCGCCGCGGCTCACGCGCTGGCCCTCGGTCACATGCACGCCCAGCACATAGCCCTGCGCCGTCACCGGCACGGGATCAATGCGGCTCGTGCGGCCGCTGCCGATGCACCGGCTGCCGCTGTATTCCGGATTGCGGAAAATCTCCACCGCTTCATTCAGGCGCAGATTCTGCTGCACGCTGATCTCCACCGTGTAGCTCTTGCCGGAGACCTTCGTCACCCGGCCCACGCCCGTGCGGTCAGAATCGGATTCCGAGCGGACATAGACCGTCTCGCCCGGGTGCACGATCTTGTTTTCATTGCCGCCGGACGCGCCGCCCGTCGTACACTCGGCGACATAGAGCGCGTCGCGCTCGATGGAGCACAGCGCGCCGTAACGCTCCTCGACGACGGCCGCGCTATCCCCCGCCTGCGCAAACAGGCCGCAGACCACGCCGTCCGTATCCGCGTAGACCTCCTGCGCGCTGATGGCAAAGAGCATTTCGCCCGCCGCAGCCTCATCGCCCGCGCGGACCGCAAAATCCTCCACCCTGCCGGAATACGGCGCAAGGAGCGTCAGCGTCTTCGCCGGCTCAATCACGCCGTCCAGCAGAAGCCCGCCGTCGGCCATCGCCGCCGTGCAGGCGCAAAGCGCCGCAATCAGCAGCGCCATGAACATCCGTTTCTTCATGTCCATCGTCCTTTCTTGATAGCGCCGTCACATGCTGCGCAGCGCGTCGATCGGGTTGAGGTTGCTCGCCTTGCGCGCAGGCGCCCAGCCGAAGATGATGCCCACCGCCGCCGAGAAGCTCACGCCCAGCACGACGGCAAACGTATTGAAGGAGAATGTGATGTCCGTGTTGAGGCAGATCAGATAGGAGACCGTCAGGCCCACGATCACGCCGATCACGCCGCCAAGCAGCGACAGGATGATCGCCTCAATGAGGAACTGCATCTGAATCTGCCCCGGCTCCGCGCCAAGCGCCTTGCGCAGGCCGATCTCCGTCGTGCGCTCGGTGACGGTGACGAGCATCATGTTCATGATGCCGATGCCGCCGACGACCAGCGCGATCGAGGCGATGCCCACCAGCAGGGACATCATCATCGAGGTCATCAGGTTCATGGCGTCGGTCATCGACTCCATGTTGATGATGGTGTAGGTGTTGTCCTTGTAGTTGAACAGACCGTCCAGCACGGTCTCCATCTCCTCAATGGCGGTATCCGTCAGGTCCGGGTCGGTCACATAGACCTCCAGCGTCGAGACGGTCGAGGTGCCCATCAGCTTCTTCGCCGACGTATAGGGCACATAGACCGTGCCGTCTGTCGACCCGCCGAAGAGAATCTGCGAGAAGAGGCTCGCGTCCTCATCCTCGTCGATCGTGCCCACGACGGTATACTCCCTGCCGTCCAGATAGAGCGTCTGTCCGACGGGGTCCTCGCCGTAGAAGAGCGTCTTTGATGTGCCGCCGTCCACAAGGCAGACGCGCAGCTCCTGCTCCACGTCGATTGCATGGATCGCGCGGCCCCTGGCGAGCAGATCGGCGTTATGCTCAAAGTACACGGCGTCGTTTCCGTTGACGCTGATGGCGTCCGACCATGCTTCGCCGCGGCTGGCGCTGACCGTCGTATTGAGCGAGGGCGAGACGGCGGCCACATGCTCGCAGGCCTCCAGCTCGGCGAGCTCCGCGTCCGTCAGGCCGCGCTTGATCGCCGTGCCGTTGATCTGGATGCGCAGCGTGCCAAGGCCCATCGCGTCAAACTGCGCATTCATCGTGTCCGTCGCGCCCTGCACGACGGTCATCAGCGCGATGATCGCCGCCACGCCGATGATGATGCCCAGCGTCGTGAGGAACGAGCGCATCTTGCTGCCCACGATGTTGGAGACGGACATGCTCACGCTCTCCATGAACATATCCCATTTGCGCTTAATCATATGCGCTCACCCCCTCGGACAGCTCGCCGTCGAGGATATTGACGATGCGCGTGCCGTGACGCGCGATCTTGAGATCATGCGTGATCATGATGATCGTGCGCCCCTCGGCGTTGAGCTCCTGAAAGAGCTCCATCACCTGCTCGCCCGTCCTCTGGTCGAGCGCGCCGGTCGGCTCGTCGGCGAGGAGCAGGGTCGGATTCGTCGCCAGCGCGCGGGCAATCGCCACGCGCTGCTGCTGGCCGCCGGAGAGCTGATTCTGATGGTGGTGCATCCTGTCCTGCAGGCCAACGCGCACGAGCATCTCCTCCGCGCGCCGCGTCCGCTCGCGCGGGGGCACGCCTGCGTAGACCAGCGGCAATTCCACATTCTTGAGCGCGTCAAGGCGCGGGAGCAGCTGGAACTGCTGGAAGATAAAGCCGATCTCGCGGCTGCGGATGCGCGCCAGCTGCTTCTGGTCAAGGTCGCGGATCATCCGTCCATGCAGCATGTACGTGCCGGAGGTCGGCGTATCGAGGCAGCCGATGATATTCATCAGCGTCGACTTTCCGCTGCCCGACGGGCCAAGCACGGAAAGAAACTGCCCCTCCTCGATATCCAGGTCAATGCCCTTGAGGATCGTGGAGATCTCCCCGCCCATGTCATACTGCTTGACGATGCCGCGCATGGAGAAAAAGTCATTGCTCATCGCGCTCACATCCCCTGCTCGCGCATGAGCATCATCAGCTCCGCCATCGTCATGCCGCTCTGCTTGAGCACCGTGTCGCCGGCCTTCACGCCGGAGACGATCTGCGCGTACACGCCGTCGCTCACGCCGACCTCGACGGGGATCTTTTCCGCCGTCTCGCCGTCCGCGCCGTACACGAGCACGTAGGGCGTATTGTACTCGTCAAACTGGATCGCCTCGATGCGCACGAGCGCTGCGTCCAGCGCCTGCCCGCGCAGGATCTTTGCGCTGACCTGCATGCCGGGATACACGCCGCTGCTGCTGTCCACGCCCTCAAGCTCCGCCGTCGCCGTGTAATAGGAAAGATCGCCGGACGCCTTGCCGTTCTTGTTGAGCTTGGTGATCACGCCCGTGACCGCCTCGCCGGCGGAAAGGACGGTGATCTGCGCCTCCACGCCCGGCTTCACCGCGCCCACGTCGTATTCGTCGACATTGAGCTCGACCTCAAGGCGCGTCATGTCGATAATCTCGCAGAGCACGCTGCCCGCTGCAATGACGTCGCCCTCGGAGATGGGCAGGTTCGTCACCTCGCCGTCGATGTCCGCGCGGATGGTCTCGCCGCTCTCGAGCCTGCAGATCCGGTCGCCCTCCTTGACGACGCTGTTCTGCTGCGCATAGACGGTCTTTACCGTGTCTGCGCCCGCGGCGGTGATCGTCTGCATCCTGCCGGCCTTCACAAGGCCGTCAAAATTGTAGTATGTCGTCAAATCGCCGCTCGTCACGGGATACTGGTTGTATGCGACAGACTGCGTCGTCTCGCTCATCGAATAGATAAACACGCCGACCACTGCCGCAATCACCAGCAGGATCACCCATCGGAGCCACTTTCTCTTTTTTTTCACGCGCAAATACGCCTCCCTGCGAATTAATCGTCTGTCCATGATGACATCTGTTTCATTATATCACAGTATGCACATGCGTGCCATAAAACAACGAATATTCGTTTTCTGGTCAGTAAAAAGCCGTCCGGAATACCGGACGGCTTTTGCATATTTTGGAGGGATCGCAGAGGGATCAGCCCTTGAGGCTCTTCTTCTTGCCGGTGCTGCCCCAGGCGTGCATGACCAGCGCCATGGCGATAACGCCATAGGAGACGAACACGCGGAAGTATTCGCCGATGGCCGCGTCGCCGAAGAGGTTCTTGCCGGCGCTCGGCGCGACGATAAAGAGCAGATGGAAGAGGATACAGCCAAGCAGCGCCTGCTTGTTGGTCGCACGGCGGATAGACGCGCCGCCGACGAGGATCGCAGCGCCCGCATACAGGCCAACCTGCTCATGCGCGCCGTAGGTCTGGAAGGAGCCCATGTTCTGAACGAAGATGAGCTGGCCCCAGCCGGCGAGCACGGTGGAGATCACGATGGCGATCACGCGGACCTTGTCCACGTTGATGCCCGCCGCGTTGGCAACGGTGCGGTTCTGGCCGACAGCGCGGAACTGCTGGCCAAGGCGCGTCTTCATGATGCCTACGTTGAACAGGCAAAGCAGCGCAACCACGCCGAAGGTGACCATCGGCACATTGACCATGGAGAAGATCTCCTCCACGGCCGGAATCTGATAGAGCGCGCAGAGCGCAGCGGCAGCGGCCAGCGTCACGACGCCCTTGACCGGCTTGACCTTCTTGAAGAGCATCAGCACGACGGTGATCACCGCCACGATGGCGCAGACGACATACAGCGCCTGGCCGAAGGGCAGCTTCCACAGGCCGTCGAGCGCATACTTGAAGCCGCGGTCGGTGGACAGGTCGATCGTGTTGGCGACGCCGGTGGAGCCCATGATGACCAGGCCCGGCGCCTTGAGCGGAATCAGATTGCCGAAGATGAACAGGAACAGCAGCTGATACAGACCGTTGGCGAAATAGCCAAGGATCATGCCGCCGATCATTTCCTGACCCTTCATCTTGTTGAGCAGCTTGCCGATCAGGAAGCCGAAGAACGCAGCGAGCGGAACCGTCATCAGCGCGGCAGTCACAAAGCCCTGCACGCCGCTGATGCCCCACTCGACAACCCACAGCGCAGCGATCTGCGCCGCCATCGCGCCGATGGTCACGGCAAAGTTGATGCCCATGCCCGCGACGATCGGGATGATCAGCGCGAGGACGAGGAAGGCATTGCGCGCCAGACGGCCGAAGAGCTCGTAGACGACGTAGGCCGTCGTCTGTCCGGAGACCATCATGCCGCCAAGGCACAGGAAGATGAACATGATCGTGACCGCATTATTGCGGAGGATCTCTTTGAAATTCTTCTTATCCACGAGAGGCACCTCCCGACTTCGTCAGCGCATAGAGAATGATGCCGTTGGAGATCAGGATACGCAGGGTCTCGGAGATTGTGGAGCCCGGAACGAGCACATTCGCCACCGGCATGCCCAGCGTCAGAACGCCCTGGAACAGGAAGGTGCCGATGATGACATGACTGATCTTACAGCGGGTAGTGGACGCGCCGCCGATGAGGATCGCAGAGGCCGCGATGAAGCCCATCTGACGCGGGGCGGTGTAGAGCTGCATGAAGCCGTAGCTCTGGGAATAGACGAGGATGCCGATCGCACCGAGCACGGTGGAGAGCACGGTGCCGATGATGCGCATCTTGTCCACATTGATGCCGGTCGCCTCAGCGAAGCGCGGGTTGTTGCCCACGGCCTGCATGGCGACGCCGGTCTTGGAGCGGCTGAAGAGCCAGACCGCAAAGCAGCACAGCGCCATGAACAGCAGCAGGCCCGTCGGCACATCGAAGCTGCCGATCTTGAAAGACAGGAAGTCGTCGAGGATGTGGGAGAAGTTGCTGGAGTCAAGGCCGATGGTATTGCGCAGGCCCGTGCCCAGCGGCCAGCGGAGCTTGAGGCTCTTGAAGGGGAGCACCAGCCACGCAATGCACATGAGGGAGACGATGGAGAAGCCGACATACGTCGTCACGCCCATCTCCTCGCCCTTGAGGCGGTTGAGCAGCTGCGCATAGAGCCAGCCGGCGGCGGCGGCAAGCGCGCTGCCGAAGGCAATCGCAAACAGGAAGCCCCAGACGCCCGGCAGCTCCATCTCGATGGTCACCAGACCGCCGATGAGGCCGCAGACCAGACCGATCGGCAGACCCAGATTCAGGCTGATGCCGCACTGAATGCCCGGCACCATGGCCAGAACCATGATGGAGTTCATGCCCATGCGGACGACGGCGTTGGAGAGCAGCGTCGGCAGGGACAGATCATACAAAAGGCACATGAAGCACAGCAGGATGAAGAACAGGCCGATGATCACGCGCGGGATGCCCAGCTTCCTCACCAGCAGCTCGCTGAAGAGGACCACGAGCGCGGCAATCAGCAGCGCCGCACCGACGTAGATCAGATCGTCCGCATAGCGCACGACAAACGCAGCGCCCTTGTTGTCAAGCGCCTCCTCGCTGCCGGCCGCCACATAGCGGTCATACTGCGCGGTGAACGTATCGCCGCGGGTATAGACGATGGACTCGATGGTGCCCTTGAGCGTATTGAGCGCGGAGGCGTCGAGCACCGGATAGATGCCCTGCAGTGCAGCGCCGACGGCCTCATACTGCGCGTCGGCCTTCGCCTTCGCGGCAGTCATCTCCTCCGTCGCGACAAAGCCGGACATGTCGACGGTGACCTCGGTCTCCTCGCCGACCTCCTCGCCCGCGGCGATCTTCGCCTCGCGCTCGGCCTTCGCGGCGGCTTCGGCTGCCGCCATGTTTTCAGCGATATAGGCATTCTCCGCCGCGACAGCGACAGCGTCATGCTCCGCCAGCAGCGCCGCATAGTCGGCGACGGCAGCGGTCAGCGCGGTCGTATCCAGCGTGGAATAATCCGTCTGCGTGCCGGAATACTTGGCACGGGTTTCCTCCTCCGCCTTGGCGACAGCCTCGCGGATGGCGGCCATGCCGCCGCCCGCAGCCTTCGCCGCAGCGGTCGCTTCCTTCTTGGCGATGGCGACATAGCTGTCCACCACGCCGGCACCGGTCGCATCCAGCAGCGTGCGGATGCGCAGGGTATCGATGATCTGCGCGCCCGTCGCGTTGGTGCGGTTGGGCAGGTTCATCACGCCGAGCACGATCGCGGCAAGCGCAGCGACCACAAGCAGAGCAGCGATGATGATTCTTGTTTTGTTCTTCGTCATGCCTCATCCGCTCCTTTCTGCGCATGCTCGGACGGCTTGATGCCCGACATCGCCAGACCGAAGTCTGCGTCGGACGCATTCGGGGCAAGAATATCGATCAGCTTGCCCTCGGAGACGATCGCAATGCGGTCGCAGATGGAGCGCAGCTCCTGCAGCTCCGAGGAGACCATCACGATGGTCATGCCATGCTCGCGGTTGAGCTTGACGAGCGTCTCAAGCACGAGGCTCTTGGCGCCGATGTCGATGCCGCGCGTCGGCTCGGAGACGAAGAGGAACTTCGGATTCATCGCCAGCGCGCGCGCAATGCAGACCTTCTGCTGATTGCCGCCGGACAGGGTGCCCGCATGCTGGGTCGGGCCAAAGCAGCGGATATCCAGATCCTTGATCATCTTCTCGGCGATCGCACGGATCTCGCGGTCGTTCTTGTTGGTGAACGGGCCGAACTTCACAAGGTACTCGCCCTTGATCTGCATGGCGTTGAAGACGATGTTGTCCTCGATGGACTGATCCAGCAGCAGGCCAACGCCCTTGCGGTCCTCAGAGACCATGGCGATGCCGCTGCGCAGCGCGTCGCCCGCACTGCCGAGCTTGAGGGGCTCGCCGAAGAGCTCGACGCTGCCCTCGACCGGGTAAAGGCTCATCACGCCGTTCGGGATGCCGATCTTGCCCTGACCGGCGAGGCCGCCGATGCCCAGGATCTCGCCCTCGACGACGTCAAAGGATACGCCGTTGACTTCCTCACCCGGCATATCGACGACGAGATCGCGCACCTTCATGGCGGTCTTGCCCTGCGGCACGGGGCGGCTCTTCACGCTGACGACGCCCTCGCCCTTGCGGCCGATCATCAATTCGGCAAGGTCGACGATGGACGTCTCGGCAATCGCGCGCGTGGCGGCCAGCTTGCCATCGCGCAGAATGGTGATCGAATCCGCAGCGGCCATAACCTCATCCAGCCTGTGCGTGATGAAGATGATGGCGATGCCCTTGGAGGCGATCTCCTTCATGACGGAGATCAGCTGCGTCGCCTCGGACTCGGTGAGAACGGCGGTCGGCTCATCAAAGACGAGGAGCTTCACGCCGGATTTGTCGATCTCGCGCGCGATCTCGACAAACTGCATATAACCAACCGGCAGACCGGCAACTCGCGTATACTCATCAATGGACATACCGACGCTGTCCAGCGCGCTGCGCGCATCATGGGACATCGCGCCCATGTCCAGCGTCTCCATGCTCTTGCCCAGCATGCGGGAGACGAAGTTGGGCCTCGTGATTTCTCGGTTCAGCTTAATATTCTCCGTGATGGAGAAGCCCGGCAGCAGCATGAATTCCTGATGAACCATGCCGATGCCCTTATTCATCGCGTCGTGCGGGGAGGCGATATGCGTCGCCTGACCGTCAACCAGCACTTCGCCGTCAAATCCGCCGGTCGCGTGAATGACGGGCATGCCGAACAGCACGTTCATCAGCGTGCTCTTGCCTGCGCCGTTTTCACCCAGCAGCGCGTGGATCTCACCGGGGCGGATCTTGAGGGATACGCCGGAGAGCACCGTGTTCTCGCCGT
Source organism: Clostridia bacterium (assembly GCA_017936375.1). Lineage (GTDB taxonomy): Bacteria > Bacillota > Clostridia > Christensenellales > Aristaeellaceae > Ventricola. The sequence continues at coordinate 386 of JAGBFR010000060.1, read as the reverse complement.
ACCGCTTGGTGATGTCCCTCATCTCAAGGATGTATTCCGCGGCCAAATTGATTCCTCCTAACATGATACCGAATAAGCGGAAAACCGACCCGCCTCAACCAGAAGCGGGCCGGCTTTATAACCACTTGAACCTCAGGTCCGTTCAGTGCGATTACAGGTAATCGTTGAAGTCGACCGGAGCGAGCAGGACGGTGTAGTAGTTGTCGAAGGTGGTGCCTTCGGCGTTGGTGTAGTTGGCAACCTTAGCGCCCTGGATCTTCGCGTTGAACATCTCAGCCAGCTTCGCGCCGTCGTTGCGGGAGGTGATGGTGCCGTCGATGTAGCCCTTGGCATACTCAACGCCAACCTCGATCAGAGCCATGTTGACCGGGGAAGCCCAGGTGGAG
>JAGBFR010000059.1 GCA_017936375.1 Clostridia bacterium | reverse complement strand
GCAATGAAGGCTTCGCTACCGTTTTTTCCTGATTTGTCAAGTGTTTCTGCAAAATTGTATAGAAAAAAGGACTATACCGAGTTTTGTTTCTCGTTACAGTCCTTCTTTTCTTGGTTCATGCCATTATCTTAATGACATTGGCTTTGCGGCCCGCTTTTTTCTTGCGCATCGACCTGCGGTGTGCTATCATAAAAATGGATGATAACGCTTGATAAGGGGGCGGGATAATGCATGGCTTGACGCATCAGCTCATTGGGCAGATGGGCGATATTGCCGGGCGCTTTGGCGTGCAGCGGCTTGAGCTCTTTGGCTCCCGCGCCCGCGGCGATTACAGGAAAGCCAGCGATATTGATCTGGCTGTACATGGTCTGGAGCGGAAGCACGAGATGGCATTCCGCGCCGCGATGGATGATCTGCCGACGCTGCTGAAGTTTGATATCGTTCCGATCAGGGAGAATACGGACGCAGTGCTGCTGCATGAAATAGAAAGGGATGGCGTTGAATTATGGAGCAGAGAGTGACGAAGGCCATGCAGTTTGCCAAGGCCCTTGAGCGGACGAAGGAGGCTGTTGCCGAGTTTGATCAGACGGGCAGCGCCGCCGTGCGCGACGGCGTCATTCAGCGCTTTGAATTCACCTGTGAGCTCGCGTGGAAGGCCTGCCGTGAATTCCTGCTGGACGAGGGCTTTGTCGGGATCGACAGTCCGAAATCCGTCATGCGTCAGGCGTATGCCTGCGGCCTTGTCGAGGACGAGGCGGGGTGGCTGTCCCTTCTGCAGGCGCGCAATCTGACCTCGCATGTCTACAGCGAGGCGCAGGCGCAGGAGATCTATGAGGAAATCGTCGGTGCCTATCTTTCGCTCTTTGATGCGCTCAGGGAGAAGCTGGCCGTTTCATGCTGAATGGAAGAGTCACAGAATATCCCCTTTATAACAGGCAAATACAGCAAAGCGCACTTTCCCTTCCCCTTTGCGGAAGGCAGGAAAGTGCGCTTTTTGTTGGCTTAAATAAGGATCATCCGCGGGCGGCGTAGGTCTCGCAGGCCTCCCTGACCCAGCGCAGATGCTCCGCCGGGGTATCGCCCTGCACGGAGCAGTCGGCGCTGAGGATGAGCCGATTGGTGCCGGCGGCGTCCAGCAGGCGGTGGGTGTAGGCCTTGATCTGCTGCTCATTGCCCCAGTGCAGAATGCCGCACGGGCGGTTGTCAAAGCCGCCCATGAGCGCGGCGCCGGGGTGGAAGAAGCTGCGCCCCGCCTTGAGCCCCAGGTCGGTCTCGATGTGGCACGCCCAGTTGATCACCTGAGCGCGGTGGCGCTGCCAGCCCTCCATCCGATTGGGAACCCCGCGCCATGCGCACAGGTGCAGCACCGTGAAGGGGAACGTCTCCTGCGCCCTGGCCAGCAGGCGGTCGTCCCACGGGGCGAGCAGCTCGCGGTATTCCTCCGCCGTGTAGCGGTCGATCTCATTGTTCTGCAGCGAGATAAAGACGCCGTCCAGCCCGGCTTCCTTTTTGAGCTGCTCCATCAGCAGGAAATTGTCCTCCTCGATGACCTGCATGGCGTGGTGCACCGCGTCCGGCGCGTCGCGCAGCATGTCCAGCACCAGCCATTCGCTGCCCGTGGAGTGCTTGATCGTGGAATAGGGCGTAAAGAGCATGTAGGTGACGGCGGCGTCATCGCACAGCCCATCGGCAATGCGGCGCGCCCGATCCACCTGCCCGGCGATGTAGGGGTCCGCCGCCCTGTGCGGGCGCAGTGCCAGCAGGGCCGCGGGGCTGCTCAGGTCGGTGTTTCCGCAGTCGAACTGCATGTAGCCGTCGGTCTCCACGCAGAGCATGTCCATGTCTGCCGCCTTTGCCCAGGCGACCTGATCGGCCACGGTATTGTCGCGCTGGTCGGGGAAATGGGTGTACCAGGAGGTGGGCACCCGGTCCGTCGGCATCCCCTGAATCGCGTTGAGGATGCGCTGCTTCTTGGTCATGGTCAGCACCGCCTTTGCATGGAATGGCTTTGCAGGAGTGTCCTGCTTTCCTGCCTCTATCTTACCGCCTGCGGGGGCGCGCTTGCGTGTCAGAAAGGCACGAAAACCGTGCAGATATGATCATTGTTGCGGGAATGGAGCGCCGCCTCAGGGGCGCGGCATGCGCAGCGAAGGAGGACCGCGGACGGAGAGGAAAGAAAACGATAAATTTCCATGCATGGGAACAAATGTTCTTGTTTTTGCGGGAGAGGTGTGCTATAATGGGTGCACACAAGGAATGGAATCTTCCGCGTCCTGTCGCGGCAGGGCTTCCGGGTTTGCGTCAGCTCCAAAAGCCTTCCCCTGTGAGGGGAAGGTGGCATTGCCGCAGGCAATGACGGATGAGGTTCCCGCCCGCCCGCTTCCGCGCCCCATCCTTTTTTCTTGAATTTCCCCCCTTCATATGATAGAATTATTCTGTATCCGTTTGCATATTCTGACCTTTTCACGTCGATAAAGGAGAATCGAATTGGCCATTACTGTTGGACTTATTTCCCTTGGCTGCAGCAAGAACCGCGTGGACTCCGAGCAGATGCTCGGCTTTCTCAAGGACCGCGGCTACCAGATCGTCGCCGATCCTGCGAAGGCCGAGGTCATCATCGTCAATACCTGCGGCTTCATCCAGCCGGCGAAGGAGGAGGCCATCTCCACCATCTTTGAGATGGCGCAGTATAAGGACGAGGGCCGCTGCCGCCTGCTGGTGGCGACGGGCTGCTTCGCCCAGCGCTATCCGGAGGCGATCCTTGAGGAGATGCCCGAGGTGGACGTCATCATGGGCGTCAATGAATATAAGAAGCTCGACGACGCGATCCGTGAGGCGTTTGCCGGCGCGCGCCCGGTCTATACGGACGACGACGGCACGTTCTTCGAGTTCGGCCGCGTGCTGACGACCCCGAAGTACAGCGCCTACATCCGCATCGGCGAGGGCTGCGATAACTGGTGCTCCTACTGCGCCATCCCGCTGATCCGCGGCCGCTACCGCTCAAGGCCCAAGGCGGATATCCTCGCCGAGGTGCGCCGCCTCGCGTCCGAGGGCGTGAAGGAATTCACCCTCATCGCGCAGGACACCACCCGCTACGGCACGGACAACGGCGGCGCGAGCCAGCTGCCCGAGCTGCTTGCCGAGGTCGCGGTGATCCCGGGCGTCGAGTGGCTGCGCACGCTCTACTGCTATCCCGAGCGCGTGGACGACCGGCTGCTGGATACCATCGCCTCCCTGCCCAATGTCTGCAAGTACCTCGACCTGCCGATGCAGCACATCAGCCAGCACGTCCTCACCGATATGAACCGCACGGACACCAGCGAGCATATCCGCGAGGTGTGCAAAAAGTTCAAGGAGCGCGGCATGATGCTGCGCACGACGATGATGGTCGGCTTCCCGGGCGAGACGGAGCGCGACTTTGAGGAGATGATGGACTTCGTCGCCGAGACGAAGTTTGACCGCATGGGCGCCTTCACCTTCTCCCCGGAGGAGGGGACGCTGGCGGCGGAGATGCCCGACCAGGTGGACGAGGCGGTCAAGCAGGCGCGCTATGACCGGCTGATGACCCTGCAGCATAAGATCTCTCTGGAGCAGAATAAGGCGCGCGTGGGCACGACCTGCCGCGTGCTGGTGGAAAAAAAGCGCGGCAGCCGCTATGTCGGCCGCAGCGAGTTTGAAGCGCCGGAGACGGACGGCAATATCTACTTCGGCTCCGACACGCCGTGCGAGGTCGGCACGTTTGTCAACGTGAAGATCACCGGCGCGAAGGCCTACGACCTGATGGGGGTGCGCGTATGAAAAAGGTGCTCGATTCCATTCTGTCCCTCAACCTGCCCAATAAGCTGACGCTCCTGCGCATCGCGCTGGTGCCGGTGTATCTGCTGCTGCTCGCCGGCGGGCTTGACTGGCTGGCGCTGGTCGTGTTCGTCGTCGCGTCGCTGACGGATATGGCGGACGGCAAGATCGCCCGCAAGTATAACCTCATCACCAACTTCGGCAAGTTCATGGACCCCATCGCCGACAAGATGCTCACGCACACCGCGTTCATCATGCTCTGCGCCATGGGCCGCCTGAATGCGTGGGCCTGCATCATCTTCATCGGCCGCGAGTTTGTGGTCTCCGGTCTGCGCCTTTGCGCGGTGGAGCAGGGCCATGTCATCGCCGCCGGCATGAGCGGCAAGATCAAGACCGTGCTGCAGATGGCGCTGGCCATCTGGCTGACGGTGCTGCCCGGCGTGCCGGTGATCACGAATCTGCTCGTCCTCGCTGCCGCTGCGCTGACGCTCTACTCCATGGTGGAGTATGTCTGGCAGAATCGCGCTGTCCTTGGCGGCGCAAAGTAAGGCGGCGTCTCCCTCCGTCACGGCGTTGCCGTGCCAGCATTCCGGGGAACTCGCATAGTCGCGCAAGCGCTCCTTGCGATTCCCCACGCTCTGCTTCGCCAGATGCGTCCACTGGACGCGCTCAGCTCCGGTGCCTCCCGGAGGGAGGCTGATCGCGTACAGCTTTGAGGATCAGCGTCGCTGATTTGCAAATACTGTTTATTTCAAGGCTCCCTCCGGGAGGGAGCTGTCTGCCGGAGGCAGACTGAGGGAGATTGCGGGCGCTGTGCTGTATATATCAATAGAGCTTGGTCATTCGATATACAGGGTTACATCTTTTCCGCGCCCCACCCGCCCGCCCAAGCTGCTTTCGCGTTCTTAAAAAGATTGGTTTACAGGAGGTTCCCATGATCGCTGAGATCGTCGCCATCGGCACGGAGCTGCTCATGGGGCAGATCGTCAATACCGACGCGCAGTACCTGTCCCGCCGGCTGCAGAGCCTCGGGATCTCGGTCTATTACCATACGACCGTGGGCGATAATCCGCAGCGCATGCGCGATACGCTCGCCCTCGCGCTCTCCCGCAGCGATATCGTCATCACCACCGGCGGCCTCGGGCCGACGCAGGATGACATCTCAAAGGAGATCGCCGCGCAGCTGCTGGGTCTTCCGATGGCTTTCGACGAGGAGAGCTGGTCGGCGATCCGCGCGTATTTTGCCAAGCTTGGCCGCGAGTGCCCGGAGAATAACCGCCGTCAGGCGATGTTCGCCGAGGGCGCGCGCATTCTGCCCAATGCCTGCGGCACTGCGCCGGGCTGTATGGTCGTCAAGGATGGCAAGACCGTCATCCAGCTCCCCGGCCCGCCGCATGAGATGCAGGATATGTTCGAGCGGCAGGTGTATCAGCCCCTCGCCGCGCGTATGGGCGGCTGCATCGCCTCGCGCTATCTGCGCATCTACGGCCTGGGCGAGTCCCACGTCGCGCAGCTGTGCGCCAAGTGGATTGAAGGGGAGGGCGACGTGACCGTCGCGCCCTATTGCCAGACGGGCGAGTGCCAGCTGCGCGTGACGGCAAAGGCTGACACCGAGCAGGCCGCGCTTGATAAGATCCGCCCCGTGGCGGACGCCATCAAAGACCTGCTGGGCGAGGCGGTCTATGCCGAGCTGGATACTGCCGAGGGCTCCATGGAGGAGATCGCCGGGCAGGCGCTCGTGGAGCGCGGCTTGACCGTTGCCACGGCGGAGAGCTGCACCGGCGGCCTTGTCGCCGCGCGGCTGGTCAATTACCCCGGCATTTCCGCCGCGCTGCATGAGGCGCATGTGACCTATGCCAACGAGGCGAAGGTGAAGTACTGCGGCGTGCAGCCCGAGACGCTGGCGGCGCATGGCGCCGTGAGCGAGGAGACCGCGCGGGAGATGGCGCAGGGCATGAGGGAGCGCAGCGGCGCGGACGTCGCCGTCGCGACCACGGGCATTGCCGGCCCGGGCGGCGGCACGAAGGATAAGCCCGTCGGGCTGGTGTACGTCGCCTGCGCGGATCGATTCGGCGTTGTCGTCGAGCGGCTCAATCTGCGCGGCTCGCGCGAGCGCATCCGCTCCACCGCCGCGCTGCGCGCGCTGGATATGGTGCGGCGCTCGGCGCTGAGGCATTCGTAGCCCCCAAAGCCTTCCCCTGAGAGGGGAAGGTGGCATGCCGAAGGCATGACGGATGAGGTTCCCGCCCGCAGGCGGAAAGTGCATGAGTAACAACTCTGCGCTTCATCCGCAAGTTGCTTTCAGCTTCAACGACTTGGCAGGGGCTTATCGATCGCCCCCACCACCCCTTCTCTGCTCCCCAAAAAGTAAGTAATTTGACAGAGATTAATCAGCCTTCTCATTTGTAGGGGAGGGGCTCTGCTCCTCCCGGATATTCGCATACAATAAGACACTGAACATAGAAGGAGAACACCAACATGGCAGCCAGAAAGAAGGACACGGCCGTCAAGGCCTCCGCCGCAGAGGCGATCAACAGCGAGAAGAAGCGCGCGCTTGATATGGCGCTCGCCGGCATTGAGAAGCAGTTCGGCAAGGGCTCGATCATCCGCATGGGCGAGCAGGCCATGCAGGATATTCAGGTGATCCCCACCGGCTGTCTGGATCTGGATATGGCGCTGGGCGTGGGCGGTCTGCCGCGCGGCCGCGTGGTGGAGATCTACGGCCCGGAATCCTCCGGCAAGACCACCGTCGCCCTGCATGTCGTCGCAGAGGCGCAGCGCGCGGGCGGCGTGGCCGCGTTCATCGACGCGGAGCATGCGCTTGACCCGGTCTATGCCCGCAAGCTGGGCGTCAACGTCGACGAGCTCTACGTCTCCCAGCCGGATACCGGCGAGCAGGCGCTGGAGATTTGCGAGGCGCTGGTGCGCTCCGGCGCGCTGGACGTCGTGGTCATCGACTCCGTCGCCGCGCTCGTGCCCAAGGCCGAGATCGACGGCGAGATGGGCGATTCCTTCGTCGGCCTGCAGGCCCGCCTGATGAGCCAGGCCCTGCGCAAGCTGACCGGCATCGTCAATAAGACCAACTGCACCTGCATCTTCATCAACCAGCTGCGCGAGAAGGTCGGCGTCATGTACGGCAACCCGGAGACCACCCCGGGCGGCCGCGCGCTCAAGTTCTACGCCTCCGTGCGCATCGACATCCGCCGCGGCGAGCAGCTCAAGGACGGCTCCAATGTCGTGGGCAACCGCACCAAGGCGAAGATTGTGAAGAATAAGGTCGCCCCGCCGTTCCGCGTGGCGGAGTTTGATATCCTCTACGGCGAGGGCATCAGCAAGGAGGGCAGCCTCCTTGACAACGCCGTCGCGCTGGATATCATCCATAAGTCCGGCGCGTGGTTCTCCTACGGCGACCAGCGCATCGGTCAGGGCCGCGAGAATACCCGCAAGTTCCTCAAGGAGAATCCGGCCATCGCCGCCGAGATCGATGCGATCGTCCGCGCCGAGATGATGGGCAAGAACGAGCCCGAGGCGCCGGAGGCCGCGCAGGGTCAGGACGAGGACGAGTTCGAGGATCTGCCGCTGCTGGGCAGCGAGGAGTGATCCCGCAATTGACGAAACCTATGCAGGGGAGGGGCTCTGCCCCTCCTGGGCTCCCGGTTTCACCGCATATGCAAACAGCACCCCGGGCATGGGGTGCTGTTCTCTTTCTTAGGATCAATGTAGGGGAGGGGCTCTGCTCCTCCCGCTTACTCCGCCTTTTCCAGTTCTTCGCGGATGAAAGCGACGGTCTCCTCCGGGTTCATATGCAGCACATAGGAGAATTCCTGGTGCAGCAGCCGCTCCGCCTGCGCGAGCAGCGCTTCGTCGGAGGCGCAGGGCTTGCGGCCGGAGGCGACGCGGCGCTCTCGCTCCTCGTGAAGCAGGACGATCATGCGGATGATGCGCGCGTAGTCGCAGGAGGAGAGGATCTTCTGGAAGGCGTCCTTGCGCATGCGGCTGTCCTCGATAAAGAAGTTCTCGACGGTCTTGCTCCTGTCGATCAGCTCCACGATGTCCCGCCTTGAGAGCAGCCTGCGCAGCACGGCGTCGCCCCGCTCTACGGGCATGTAGACCAGATTGGACGCCTTCTCCATTGCGGGCTTGAGGACGTAGTAGTCGCGCGGCGGCATGCCGGCAAAGCGCATGGGCGTCACATTCTCCACATTGCACACGCCCTCGGACGGGTGCATCACGGTATCACCGATGGCAAACATAAAAACCTCCCTGCCGGATTCACACGGCACGATACGGCATGATAGGCAAAAAAGGCGGCTCTCCGAACGGGGTTTGCTGTCGGACCGCTTACTGTGATATTATTATAATGGAAATGGCTTCCGCGCTTCAAAAGCAATCCTTGCCAAAATACGGTCGGATTTCGCGGGTAAAACTTAAAAGAAGGGCTGAGGGGCAGCGCGTTCTTGCGCGATGAGGGTGGGTATGGTAAGATAAGGCGGACGGATCGGAAAATAAGAATTTGATAGGGAGTGTAATTGTATGAAAAGAGCAGTGATAGGTGGATTTCTTTCCCTGATAGGCAGCATTTGGGCTTTGGCGATTGTTTTTATCGCAGGCAATAATCTCGTTACCTCTTGGGACACTGAACTTGGAAGATTATGGTCAACTGTAATTGAGATGGATTTGATGTTTCTGTTTGTCCTCTCTGTTGTGTTTATTGTGCTTGGAATTATCTTGATGGTGGTTGAATTGTTCCACAAAGAGAAGTGAACAAATAACAATTTTTTGAGCAGAAAGGCATGTCCTTATACAGGGGCTGGGGCTTGCCCTCCCAGTGCGGTGCGCCCCAAAAGCCTTCCCCTGCGAGGGGAAGGTGGCATTGCCGGAGGCAATGACGGATGAGGTTCCCGCGCCGCAGCGCGATGGGGGGCAGCCCGCTGCTTCGCAGCGACTTTGTTAGGCCCCACCCGCCCGGCCCAAGCTGCAGCCGCGCCCTGACAAACAGGGCACCCCTATAAGAAAACCCCCGCCGAAGCGGGGGCGTTCTCATTACTTCTTGCCGTTGAAGTAGGCGTTGAGCGCCTTGACGAGATCATTCACGTCAATGCCGTGCACCTTGCTCGCCTCGGCGAGGGACTCGGCGGAGGCGTGCGGGCAGTAGAGGCAGTGCATGCCGAAGGACATGAAGACCGGCGCAACCTCGGGATCCAGCCTCATCACGGAGGCGATGCTCATATCGGGCGTGATCATGGGAAAACCCTTCTTTCTTGTTTCATTGCGGATACTATCATACACCATCCTGCCCGCAATGGCAAGAATAAATGCAGCATTTTCCGCTTTCCGGCAGGTGAATTGACTGCCGGGAGATCGACTCAAACTGTCCGTAGACAGAAATGAAAAAACGTGTTATAATAAATTACACAGAAAACAGGCCGATCTTTTGTGAAAAACGCGGCCGGGACCGGGTGTTTGCCATGAGAAACAATGAATTAAGAGGCCCGATGGCCATCGATACGGATATCATCCCCTCCGACAGCGAGCATGTCTTTGCGGAAGAGGCGCTCTATCAGGAGGTCATGCTGCGCTATCACTGCGCGATTCTGGAGATGCGCACCAAGCTGGAGGTGCTCTCCAAGGATCTCTCCGTCCGCTATCGCCGCAATCCCATCGAGTTCATCGAGAGCCGCCTGAAAAAGCCGTCCTCCATCGCCAAAAAGCTGCGCAAGATGGGGTTTGAGGTCACCGTGGGCAATATGGTGGAGCACCTGTCGGATATCGCGGGCATCCGCGTGCTCTGCGCGTATATCGACGATATCTATGAGATCGCGCGCATGCTCGCCCGGCAGACGGATGTGCGCATCATCACCGTCAAGGATTATATCAAGAGCCCGAAGGATAACGGCTACCGCAGCTACCACATGATCATCGAGATCCCCGTGCATTTCTCCGACGTGGTGCGCCCCGTGCGCTGCGAGATCCAGATCCGCACAATCGCCATGGACTTCTGGGCGACGCTCGACCACGACATGCAGTATAAGAAGAAGGTGAGGGACGCGGAGGAGATCATGCGCGAGCTGCGCGAATGCGCGGATATCATCCATAACACGGATGAAAAGATGATGCGCCTGCGCGAGCGCATCCACAGGATCGATGATGACAATTAAACTTTAATAAATGCAAAATATAGTTGACAAAACCTCCGGCGCAGGGCTATAATAGTCTCGTGCCGGAGGTCTGCCCGTTTCCGGGGCGGGGCGTTCCGGCCGCACGCTTGAAAAACGTGCGGCTTGCTGTTATAATAGGACGACAGCGGGCTGCGCGCCTGCGGAGTATGCGCCGCCGCCGGGCAGGTCCGGCGCGGGTGGGAGGCTTTGAGATGACGACGGAATTTGCGCTGGGCGATATCGTGCAGATGCGCAAGACGCACCCCTGCGGGAGCGATACATGGACGGTGATCCGCGTCGGAGCGGATATCAAGATCCGCTGCTGCGGCTGCAGCCGCATCGTCATGATGGACAGGGCCGACTTCACCAAGCGGATGAAGAAGGTCGTGGGCCACAGCGAGGAGCCCGTGCGCGGCACGAACGAAGAGGAATAACCCGCCGGGCGCGTCTGCGCAGGCGGCTGGCATCAATACAGAAAAGAGGCGTTTGTCCCATGGAAGAAAACAAGAAGAAGCTCTTCGGTGCGAAGGGCGAGGCGGAGCGGAAGGCCGGCGAGGAGAAGAGCCCGGAGCAGAAGAATCCGAAGGAAAAGAAGACCCTCAAGCAGGAAATCTTCGAGTGGATCATGGTCTTTGTCGTCGCGGCGGCGCTGGCGTTCGTCGTGCGCACGTTCATCTTTGAGCCGGTGCGCGTGGACGGCAGCTCCATGCTCAATACCCTGACGGACAGCGATTTCATGATCGCCACGAAGTTTGACTATCTCCTTGGCGATCCCGAGCGCTTTGACATCGTCATCTGCCATTATCCCAACACGGATGACGGCATGTACCGCGTCAAGCGCGTCATCGGCATGCCGGGCGAGACGATTGAGCTGAGGAACGGCGATCTCTACGTCAACGGCGAATATGTCGAGCAGGATTTCGACATGACGGCCAACAGCACCAACTTTGGCCCGCTGACGGTGCAGGACGGGCATTACTTCGTCCTCGGCGATAACCGCAACAATTCCAAGGACAGCCGCCATCCGATGGTCGGCGCGCTGCCGCGCAAGATGGTCAAGGGCCATGTGCGCGCGGTGGTATTCCCGTTCTCCAATATGCGCATCATCGAGGACTGAGCGAATTGAATCGAAAGCGGATCCCGCGTGGGGTCCGCTTTTTCGTTGTCTTGTCCGCCCGCATCTTTCTGCGCTTTGCTGCGGCGGCGCTGCCGGGTCTGCGTCAGCTCCAAAAGCCTTCCCCTGAGAGGGGAAGGTGCCCGAAGGGCGGATGAGGTTCCCGCGCCGCAGCGCGGCGTTGTCCCATGTAGGGGAGGGGCTTTGCCCCTCCCGGGAGCGATGGGGCTGCGGCCTGCTGCGCAGGCAGCTCTGTTGGTCCCCTCCGGGGAGCCCGCATAGTCGCGGTACTCCACCGCTCCTTGCGGTTCCCCACGCTCCGCCTCGCTTCATCGCCCACTGGGCGCGCTCGGCTACGGTGCCCGCCCGCCCACATACTTTTGCGCCTTCCCGGCGCAGGGATCCCGTAGCCATAAAGCCTTCCCCTGAGAGGGGAAGGTGGCATTGCCGGAGGCAATGACGGATGAGGTTCCCCGCCCGCAGGCGGACGAAAAAACTTGCATTCCCGCGCCATTGCGCGTATGATAGGACTATTCCGACAGATAAGCCGAAAGGATTGAGGATATGGATATCAGGCAGGAAGCGCTCAAAAAGCACTATGAGTGGCAGGGCAAGCTGGAGATTGCCCCGCGCGCGCATGTCACCAACAGCGAGGAACTCTCCCTCGCGTATACCCCGGGCGTGGCGGAGCCGTGTCTGGAGATTCAGAAGGATATTTCGAAGAGCTTTGCGCTCACCCGCCGTGCGAATATGGTCGCCGTCGTCACCGACGGCACGGCGGTGCTCGGCCTCGGCGATATCGGCCCGGAGGCGGGCATGCCGGTCATGGAGGGCAAGTGCGTGCTCTTCAAGGAGTTCGCCGGCGTGGATGCGTTCCCCATCTGCGTGCGCAGCAAGGATGTGGAGGAGATCGTGCGCACGGTGTACCTGATCTCCGGCAGCTTCGGCGGCATCAACCTCGAGGATATCTCCGCGCCGCGCTGCTTTGAAATCGAGCGCCGCCTCAAGGAGATCTGCGATATCCCCGTCTTCCATGACGATCAGCACGGCACGGCGGTGGTCGTCGCCGCGGCGCTGCTCAATGCGCTCAAGGTCGTGGGCAAGGAGATTGCCTCCGTGCGCGTGGTCATCAACGGCGCGGGCAGCGCGGGCGTGGCCATCGGCAGGCACCTGATGAACCTCGGTGTGACGGATCTCGTCATGGTCGACCGCTTCGGCGTCATCTGCGAGGGCATGGAGGGGCTCAACCCCGCGCATGAGGAGATGAGCCGCCTCACCAATCCGCGCCACATCACCGGCACGCTGGCGGACGCCATGCGCGGCGCGGACGTCTTTATCGGCGTGAGCGCGCCGAACGTCGTCACCCGCGAGATGGTCGCCTCGATGAATGCGGGCGCGTGTGTCTTCCCGATGGCCAATCCCGTCCCGGAGATTCATCCGGACGAGGCGCTCGCCGCGGGCGCGGTGGTCGTGGGCTGCGGCCGCAGCGACTATAAGAATCAGATCAACAACGTCCTCGCCTTCCCGGGCATCTTCCGCGGCGCGCTGGATGTGCGCGCCAGCGAGATCAACGAGGCGATGAAGATGGCGGCGAGCCATGCCATCGCGGGCCTTGTGTCCGATGAGGAGCTCTGCGCGGACTATATCATCCCGAAGGCGTTTGACAAGCGCGTGGGCCCGGCGGTCGCCGCCGCCGTGGCGAAGGCCGCGCGGGAGACGGGCGTGGCGCGGCTTTGATTCTCCGTATCTCCAAAAGCCTTCCCCTGGGAGGGGAAGGTGGCACGGCGAAGCCGTGACGGATGAGGTTCCCGCCCGCTGTCGAAGCGTTCCCCGATACAGGGTGACGGCTTGTATAGTCCCCGCCCGCCCGCCCATGCGGCTTTGACGCCTTAGCCAACTGACTTTTTCCCCTAAATCCTTGTATTTTCTAGAAAAATGGTGTACAATATTCTGCCGGAATGAAAGTTCCGGCAGATTTTGCGTTTCTACAGTTCACATAGACCCCAAGGAGATTACGGATATGACAAAGATTGATATTTTTTCCGGCTTCCTCGGCGCGGGCAAGACCACGCTCATCAAGAAGCTGCTCAAGGAGGCCCTCTCCGGCGAGAAGGTCGTCCTGATTGAAAATGAGTTCGGCGAGATCGGCATCGACGGCGGCTTCATGAAGGAGGCCGGCATCGAGGTCACCGAGATGAACTCCGGCTGCATCTGCTGTTCCCTCGTCGGCGACTTCGGCGAGGCGCTGCGCAAGGTCATCGACCAGTATCATCCCGACCGCATCCTCATCGAGCCGTCCGGCGTGGGCAAGCTGTCCGACGTCATTGCCGCCGTCGAGGGCGTGGAGAAGGACCTTGAGGACGTGGTTATGGGCAGCTTCGTCACCGTCGCCGACGCGATGAAGTGCCGCATGTACATCAAGAACTTCGGCGAGTTCTTCCTCAACCAGATCGAGTATGCCGGCACGATCCTCCTCTCCCGCACGCAGAAGATGAAGCAGGAGAAGCTGGAGGCCGCCGTCGCCCTGCTGCGCGAGCACAATCAGAAGGCGCGCATCATCACCACCCCGTGGGATGAGCTGACCGGCGCGCAGATCCTCTCCGCCATGGAGCATGATCACGATCTCGCGCAGGAGATGCTCTCCGTCGTCATGGCCGAGCGCGCGCATGCGCATCATCATGAGCATGACGAGCACTGCACCTGCGGCTGCCATGATCACGAGCATGAGCATCATCATGACCATGATCACGAGCATCATCATGAGCACGACGAGCACTGCACCTGCGGCTGCCATGATCACGAGCATGAGCATCATCATGACCACGATCACGAGCATCATCATCACGATCACCACGGCCATCATCATGCCGACGAGGTCTTCACCTCCTGGGGCGTGGAGACCGTGCGCGCCTTCGGCGAGGCCGAGCTGGCCGGCATCCTCGACGCGCTCGAGGACGAGGCGATGGGCGTCATCCTCCGCGCGAAGGGCATCGTGCCCTGCACCGACGGCAGCTGGCTGCACTTTGACTACACGCCGGGCGAGCAGGAGATCCGCCATGGCGGCGCGGACTTCACCGGCCGTCTGTGCGTGATCGGCAGCAAGCTCGACGAGGCGAAGATCGCGTCCCTCTTCGGGGTCTGATTCCTTGCATCTCCCTCCGTCATCGCCGCTGGCGATGCCACCTCCCTCCCAGAGGGAGGCTGATCGCGTGAATGTTTGCGGATCAGCTATGCTGATTTGCTAAGCGGCGCATACTCAAGGCTCCCTCCGGGAGGGAGCTGTCAGCGCAGCTGACTGAGGGAGCCTTCGGGCGCAGAGGCTGCGCGTATCAGCAAGGTTTGTCCTTATGAACAACGGGGTTACGGCCTGCTGCGCAGGCGACTCTGTTAGGCCCCACCCGCCCGCCCACATGCTTCCGCGCCCTGCCAAGCAGGGCTACGAGTTGTTTTACACTGATTTTCCACAGGAGGAATACCATGGCGATTCCTGTTTATCTCTTTGCCGGCTTCCTTGAGAGCGGCAAGACCTCCTTCATCGCCAGCGTGCTGGCCGACCCGGGCTTCACCCGCGATGAAAAGACCCTCATCATCCAGTGCGAGGAGGGCATGGAGGAGTACGAACCCGATTTCCTGAAGAAGACCCACTGCGTCGTCGAGTGCATCGAGGACGAGGACGAGTATAACGGCGATACGCTGCGCGCGTTCGTCCGCAAGCATCATCCCGACCGCGTGGTCGTGGAGATGAACGGCATGTGGGATCTGGACGCGGCGCTCGAGCGCACGCCCAAGGTGCTGGAGGTCTTCCAGATCATCACCACCGTCAACGCGGAGACGTTTGAACTCTATGCCAAGAACATGGGCCAGCGCATGCTCCAGCACATCACCGATGCGGATATGGTCGTCTTCAACCGCGCCACCGAGGAGACCCGCCAGCTCATCCGCGACCGCAACGTCCGCTCCATGAATCCGCAGGCCGCGCTCTACTTTGAGAATGACGACGGCACCAGCGAGGATTACGGCGCGGGCATGCCGCCGCCCTATGACATGGACGCGCCGATCATCGAGATCGAGGACCACGACTTCGGCATCTTCTATCTGGATGCGTCAGAGAATCCGGAGGCGTACGACGGCAAGGTCGTCCGCTTCAAGGGCTATATCTACCGCGGGCGCAACATCGGCCGCGACGAGTATGTCCCGGGCCGCATGGGCATGGTCTGCTGCGCGGACGACATCCGCTTCATCGGCTTCATCGCCAAGGCGAACGGCCTGCCCATCCCGGAGCAGAAGAGCTGGCAGATGGTCACCGCGCGCGTGCAGGCGGAGGAGCGCAGGCAGTATAAGGGCGTGGGCCCGGTGCTCTACGTCGAGGCGCTTGAGCCGGCGCAGGAGCCGGAGGAAGAGGTCGTCAATTTCAATTGAAGGCTGACCTTTGCGCCTGACCTGCTTTTCATGCAGGCATAATTGTGATATAATACCGACAGTCTTCGGGGCAGGGTGAGATTCCCGACCGGCGGTACAGTCCGCGACGGGCGCATGGCGCCTGTGATCCGGTGCAATTCCGGAACCGACAGTACAGTCTGGATGGAAGAAGACGGTGCGATGGATTACCCATTCGCAGCGCCCGAGGAGCATTCTTTGGGCGCTGTTTTGCTTTCCGGCGATCCGGAGGGCGCAGGATCACGATGGCGGGGCGTCATCCCCGCTGAAAGGACATGAACATTGGCCAATATGGATGAAAACAGGATCGTCGCCAGCCATCTGAGCTACGCCTATCCCGAGGCGGAGCGCAGCGCCGTTAAGGACGTCAGCATGCGCGTGAAGAAGGGCGAGTTCCTTGCGATTCTGGGGCATAACGGCAGCGGCAAGTCGACGCTGGCCAAGCTCTTTAACGCCCTCTACGTGCCCAGCGAGGGCACGGTCTGGGTCTGCGGGCTGGATACGAAGGAGGACGAGCACGTCTTTGAGATCCGCCAGCATGCGGGCATGGTCTTCCAGAATCCGGATAATCAGATCGTCGCGACGGTCGTGGAGGAGGACGTGGCCTTCGGCCTGGAAAACAACGGCGTGGAGCCGGCGCTCATCCGCGTGCGCATCGACGAGGCGCTGCGCGCGGTCAATATGAGCGACCATGCGCTCAAGGCGCCGCACCTGCTCTCCGGCGGGCAGAAGCAGCGCGTGGCGATCGCCGGCGTGCTGGCGATGAAGCCGGACGTCATCATTCTCGACGAGTCGACCGCCATGCTCGACCCGAGCGGCAGGCAGGAGGTCATGAATACCGTCCACCGCCTCAACGACGAGGAGGGCATCAGTGTCGTCATCATCACCCATTACATGGGCGAGGCGGCGACGGCGGATTACGTCGTCGTCATGGACGAGGGGCGCATCGCCATGAGCGGCACCCCGCGCGAGGTCTTCACCCGTGTGGATGAGGTGCGCAGGCTGGGGCTGGACGTCCCGCCGATGACGGATCTGGCGCATATGCTGCGCGCGGACGGCGTTTCCGTGCGTGCGGACGTGCTGACGGTGGATGAGATGGTGGAGGAAGTATGTCGATTGTCATCGAAAATCTGAATTATACCTACATGGCGGGCGGCCCGTATGAGACGCAGGCGCTGCGCGAGGTGAGCCTGACGATTGAGGACGGCGAGTTTGTCGGCCTCATCGGCCATACCGGCAGCGGCAAGTCCACGCTCGTCCAGCACCTCAACGGCCTGCTCATGCCCACCTCCGGCAGGATCATGGTCGACGGGCTCGATCTGGCGGATAAGAACACCGACCGCCGCGCCATCCGCAGGCGCGTGGGCCTCGTGTTCCAGTATCCGGAGAATCAGCTCTTTGAGGAGACGGTCGAGAAGGACATCGCCTTCGGCCCGAAGAACCTCGGCCTGGACGACAAGGAGATCGACCGCCGCGTGCGCGACGCCATGCGCCGCGTCGCGCTTGATTACGATACGCTGCATGAGCGCTCGGTCTTCGAGCTCTCCGGCGGCCAGATGCGCCGCGTCGCGATTGCGGGCGTCTTGGCGATGGAGCCGCAGGTGCTCGTCCTTGACGAGCCGTGCGCCGGCCTTGACCCGCGCGGCAGGGAGGAGATTCTCTCCCTCATCCGCAATCTGCACAGCGAGTGCGGCACGACGATCGTCATGGTTTCCCATTCCATGGACGACGTGGCCTCCCTCGCCGAGCGCGTGATCGTCATGAACAAGGGGCAGGTCTTCATGGACGGCGTCCCGCGCGACGTCTTCTCCCGCGGGGAGGAGCTGCGCGCCATCGGGCTGGACGTGCCGCAGGCCGTGCAGCTGGCGGAGAAGCTGCGCGCGCGCGGCTTTGCCGTCCCGGAGGGGATCTACCGCGTCGAGGAGATCAAGGCCGCGATCGAGGCGATCGTGGGGAAGGGGGAGAAGCATGCTTAACGATATCACGCTGGGCCAGTATTTCCCCGGCAATTCTCCCGTGCACCGCATGGACCCGCGCATGAAGCTCATCCTGACCATCGCCTACATCGTGGGCGTGTTCATGGTGTCCAATCTGCCGGGCTATGCCATCGCGCTGGCGTTCCTCTATCTGGTCGCCCGCGTCTCCGGCATCAGGTTTGCCTATCTCGTCAGGGGCATCAAGCCGCTGCGCTTTATCCTGATCTTCACCTTCGTCCTCAACCTCTTCTTTGTCGAGGGCGAGACGGTGCTCGTTTCCCTCGGCTTCTTTACGCTGACGCTCGAGGCGCTGCGCAATGCGTGCTTCTTTGCCGCGCGCCTCGTGTTCCTGGTCATGGGCACGTCCGTCCTGACGCTGACGACCAGCCCCATCCAGCTCACCGACGGCCTTGAGCGCCTGATGAAGCCGCTGCAGCGCTTCCGTTTCCCGGCGCACGAGCTGGCGATGATGATGACCATCGCCCTTCGCTTCATCCCGACCCTGCTGGAGGAGACGGATAAGATCAAGAAGGCGCAGATGGCGCGCGGCGCGGACTTTGAGTCCGGCAATCTGATCGCCCGCGCGAAGGCCATGATCCCGCTGCTGGTGCCGCTGTTTGTCAGCGCGTTCCGCCGGGCGAATGACCTCGCCATGGCGATGGAGGCCCGCTGCTACCGCGGCGGCGACCACCGCACCCGCCTGCGCGAGCTCAGGTATACGAAGCTGGATCTCTACGGCTTGCTGGCGACGGCGGCCTTCATCGCGATCATCATCGTGGAGGGGAAGCTCCTTGGCTGAGGAATTCAGGCTGGTCAGCCATCACATCCCGTCCCCGGCGGATCATCCGCCCGAGGGGCAGCGCCGCTTCATGCTGCGCGTGGAGTATGACGGCACGGCCTACTGCGGCTGGCAGCGCCAGCAAAACGGCCCCAGCGTGCAGGAGACGCTCGAGCGCGCGCTTGAGCGGCTGACCGGCGCACCCGTGTCCGTCACCGGCTCCAGCCGGACGGATTCCGGCGTGCACGCGCTGGGCCTGTGCGCGCATTTTGACAGCGCGACGCGCATCCCCGCACAGAAGCTCGCCTTCGCGCTCAACACGATGCTCCCGGAGGATATCAGGATCCGGGAGAGCGCCTTTGCGCCGGAGGGCTTCCACGCGCGCTTTGCCGCCTGCGGCAAGGTCTACCGCTATGCCTTTTCAAACAGCCGCCATGCGCCCGCCGTGGGCAGGCAGTATGCGGCGCATATCCCGCTCCCGCTCGACGAGCGCCTCATGCAGAAGGAGGCGCAGGCGCTGCTGGGCACGCATGATTTTGCGGCCTTCGCCGCCAGCGGCAGCGTGGTCAAGTCGACCGTCCGCACGATTTACCGCGCGCAGGTGACGCGGCGGGGGGATGAGGTCGAGCTGCTCGTCCTTGGCGACGGCTTTCTGTACAACATGGTGCGCATCATCGCCGGCACGCTCGGCGAGATCGGCACGGGAAAGCGGGAGCCCGGCGCATTCGCCCGCGCGATTGCAACCGGCGACCGCCTCGCCCTCGGGCAGACGGCCCCGGCGAAGGGGCTCACCCTCATGTCCGTCCTCTACGAGGGGGACGAGGCGCGCGCGCTGTCCTTCTTTGCCTGAGGGCATGGGCTTGACGCGCGGCCCCGCATCGCATAGAATAGAATCAAATCAAACGATATTCGTCCCGATCTAGCGCGCCATCGCGGCGGATGCCGCCGGTTTCATGGCGTGATTGCCCGCCTTCCCGCATAGGATAGCCCGGATTGCCGAGACTGTCTGGGGGGATGCGCATGAATCAGGCGATTGAGCGCAGGGTGCTTGACGCGGCGGAGTATATCGCCGCGACGGGAGCGACGGTGCGCCAGGCGGCGAAAGCGCTGGGCGTGCCGAAGTCCACGGTGCATAAGGACATGGAATCGCGCCTGCCGGGTCTGTCCCCGGCGCTGCGGCGCGAGGTGGCCGCGGTCTTCGCCCGCAATAAGGCGGAGCGACATATCCGCGGCGGAGAGGCGACGCGCAGGCGCTATGCCGGCGTGCCGAAGGAAGAGACAATCATCGGGCCTGCGGGGCATGCCCCCGGCCGTCTGGAGGAATACAGTGTTTGGCGTAGATGAACTGGGAATGGATCTGGGCACGTCCACGCTGCATGTCGTGGTCAGGGGCAAGGGCGTCGTGCTGAGCGAGCCGGCGTATGTCGCCTATGACAGGCAGACGCGCGACGTCATCGCCGTCGGCGAGGATGCGCGCCGCATGTTCGGCCGCACGCCTGCGGGCCTCGTGGTCGAGCGTCCGCTGCGCGACGGGCGCATCCGCAGCTTTGATCTGGTGAATAAGATGATGCGCTATGCGATCCGCCGCGTCGTGGGCAAGCGCGCGGCCTTCCGCCCGCGCATGCTGCTCGCGCTGCCCGGCGGCATGGCCCCGTCCGAGCGGCAGACGCTCATCGACGTGCTCGTCGATGCGGGCGTGCGCAGCGTCGTGCCAGTGGATGAGTCCGTGGCCTCCGCGCTGGGCGCGGGCCTGCGCATCGACCAGCCCTATGGCCGCATGAATATCGATATCGGCGGCGGCCGCACGAATGTGACCGTCTTCTCCATGGGCCATCAGGTCGTGTGGGATATCCTGCATGCCGGCGGCGACCGCTTTGACGACGCCATCGTCGATTATCTGCGCAAGAAGCATAACCTGCTCATCGGCGAGCGCACGGCGGAGGAGCTGAAGATCAACATCGGCTCCGCGCGCATGCGCGGCGTGAAGCTGGAGATGGACGCCTGCGGGCGCAGCCTCGTCTCCGGCCTGCCGCGCGCGGTGACGGTCAATTCGGAGGAGATGATCGAGGCGCTCTCCGAGCCCCTGCGCGATCTGGTCAATGACCTGCACAGGATCATCGAGCGCACCCCGCCCGAGCTGGCGAGCGACGTCTTTGACGAGGGCATCACCCTCTCCGGCGGCGGCGCGCAGCTCTTTGGCCTCGCGGAGGAGCTCTCCGAGCAGACGCGCATCCCGGTCACCCTCGCGGACGAGCCGGATCTGTGCGTCGCGCACGGCCTGAGCGCGCTCATCGACGATCCCGACCGCTATGAGAACATCGACTTCATGTCCTCCGGGCGCAGCGATCTGGGCATGTGACGGAGGCAATGCATATCCTGCCGGTCCCTTCGGGGGCCGGTTTTTGCTTGCCAATACTCGTTACCAATGCTACAATAAAAGATAACCAATCCGATCTGCAGCAGGTGATACGATGAAGAAGATCAAGACATGGCTCGCCGCCCTGCGCGGCAGCCGCTGGGAATATGCGCTCCTGTGCGTGCCCTTTCTGATTGCGATGACGGGCTATATCCTCTATTACGACGGCTATCTGCCCTCCGCGTTTTTCAGCGCGATCCGCGTGTATGTCGTCGCCGTCGATGCGGATATCGACGCGCTGCGTCAGGCGGCGTATGCCGGCGGCGGGGTGAGGGAGTGGGTCATGTTCATCACCCTCGGCCTCTCGCGCTGGTGCGGTCTGGCGATTGCGGGCACGTTCGGCTTCCAGCTCTTCTCGCGCATCCTGCGCCGCAGCCGTGTGGAGCGCGAGCTGCGCGGCAAGTGGGAGACGATCGCCCTGCACGGCTCGCAGCATCACACCGCGCTGCTGGCGCAGTCGCTGGGCCGCCATGTCATCACTGGCGACGCGCCGGAGCGCTTCCGCGCGGACAGGCATATCCTCGCCTTTGATACCGACGAGCAGATGCTCGCCTATCTGGGCGAAAACTTCCATAAGTTTGCGCAGGAAAAGGGGCCGGACGGCGAGCGCCGCATCCGCCGCGGCTCCGTCTGCCTGTGCGTGCATTCCTCGGCGCATACCAAGTATTCCACCGAGGGCTTTGTCGTCAATAACATGGCGGAGGACTGCGCGCGCCTGTACTGGCGGGAGCATTATGTCCGCCGCTTTACGGGCGCGCCGGAGCGCCGCGTGGCGATCATCGGCTTCGGCCATTACGGACAGGCGCTGCTTTCTCATGCGCTGCTGGTCAATGTGTTCCTCGCCGGCGGCCCGGGCATGGAGTACCATGTCTTCGGCGACAGCCGCTCCTACCGCTCGCGCCATGCGGGCGTGAAGAGCATCGCCTCTCTGACGCCCGTCAGCGAGGAGAGCGGGCGCGACGCCGTGATCTTCCATGACGAGCCGTGGGAGGAGTGCCTCGACCTGCTCGACGATATGGACAGGATCATCCTCTGCGAGGACGACGACCGCCGCAATATCGAGGCGCTGGGCAGGCTCAGCGAGCAGCAGACCCCCGCGCCCGTGCATGTGCGCTTCCATGACGAGCGGATGGTGCGCGCGCTCTATCCGCGCGTGACCGACCCGGCGAAGCGGCGGGAGCTGGACATCGCCGTCTTCGGCACGGATGAGCAGCTCTATACCCGCGAGATCGTGCTCGACGAGCAGCTCCTCTCCGTCGCCAAAGGCCTGCACGAGGCGTATATGCGCCGCACGGGCGACGAACGCCCGCTGGACGCCGGCTGGAACGAGCTGGGCACCTTCCTGCAGCGCAGCAACATCATGGCCGCCGATCATATGGACGTCAAGCTCCGTCAGGTGCTGGGCCGCGACTGCGCGATGACGAAGGAATCCCTCGCTGCGTATAAGGAGGCGCTTGCTGCGCGCATAGCCGCCGGGCGGATCGACGACTGCCTCGCCCTCGAGCATGAGCGCTGGATGCGCTATTACCTGCTCGCCGGCTGGCGCTACGCTGAAAAGCGCGATAACCTGCGCCGCCTGCATCCGATGCTGATCCCGTATGACCGGCTGCCGGAGGCGGAGAAGGGCAAGGACATGGACTCCTACGAGCAGCTGCTGCTCATGGCGGACAGACTCTGACGATATCTCTGTAGGGGAGGGGCTCTGCTCCTCCCTTTTCTGCGCCCGCAGGCGGGTTCGGGGGGATCCGCCTGCGGGCGGGGACCTCATCCGCCTCGCTTTGCTCGGCACCTTCCCCATAGGGGAAGGTCATATAGCCATCCATTCTTGTTTTCAATATAAGCTGCTTATCAATTTGCAGACAAAAGGACCTTCCCCGATGGGGAAGGTGGCACGGCGCAGCCGTGACGGATGAGGTCCCGCGCCGCAGCGCGACGTTCCCCAAGCCTCCCTCTTGAGGCACCGAAGCCTGCCGCCGCCGGTGGCGGAAACAGGCAGGCGGAGCGTGGGGAATCGCAAGGAGCGCTTGCGCGACTATGCGAGTTCCCCGGAATGGGAGACCATCCGAAGGATGGTGGAAGGAGTGGCCGGGTTACCGCTTTGTCAGTCCCCACCCGCCCAACCCAAGTTTCTTCCGCGCCCTGCCGCAGCAGGGAACCCCAAAAGCCTTCCCCTGTGAGGGGAAGGTGGCTGCCCGGAGGGCAGGCGGATGAGGTTCCCCCGCCCGCAGGCGGGTCGCATTCCCGGAAAATATTCCCTCCCTCCGTGGAACATCTGCCATGCGTTCTCCGTCTTTTATTTGAGACGCTTCTGTGGTACAATGGTATTTGTGAAGCTATGCATCCCTGCGGGGATGGAACATATACGGACGAAAAGCGGAGGATGAATATGGAAAGACGCTACGACGTGCTCCTTTGCGACGCGGATAATACGATTTTTGACTTTGATAAGGCGGAAGAGCTCGCCTTTGACGACGCCTGCGCCTTTGCCGGCATTGAGAATACGCCCGAGAATTTCGCGACGTATTCCAGGATCAATAAGGCGCTGTGGAAGCTCCTTGAGCAGGGCGGCATCACGCAGAAGGAGCTGCGCGTGCGCCGCTTTGAGGAGTTTGTCGCCGCGCTGGGCCGCGAGGACGTCGACGCGAAGGCGATGGCGCTGGCGTTCGTCGAGTCGCTGGGCAGCCAGAGCGTGCCGATCGAGGGCGCGGTGGAGGCCGTCGCCCGCTGGAGCCGCATCCTGCCGGTGATCATCGTCACCAACGGCATCGCCCGCGTGCAGCACGGCCGCATGGACAGGAGCGAGGTGAAGCCCTTCATCTCCGGCATGGTCATCAGCGAGGAGGTCGGCGTCGCCAAGCCCGACCCGAAGATGCTCTTTATGGGCATGGAGATGGCGGGCGTCACGGATAAGGTGCGCGCGCTGATGCTCGGCGACTCGCTCTCCAGCGATATCGCCGCCGCGGCGAATGCGGGAATCGACGCCTGCTGGTATAATCCGCGCTGGGCGGAGAATACAAAGGAATTGCCGGTGGCCTATGAGATCCGTTCGCTCGACGCGGTGGACGCCATCCTGACCGGCGAAGGGGAGGAATGGTTTTGAAAAAGATCATGATCGCGGGCATGCTTCTTGCGCTGCTGATGCTTCTGAGCGGCTGCATGATCCAGCCCGACCCGACGCTTGACCCGCTGGTCATTCAGGAGGGCGTGATGCCCTTTGGTACCGTTCAGCCCCTGCCGACGAATGCGCCCACGCCGACCCCGCAGGCGACGGCCTCGCCCACGCCGGATCCCTGGCAGCCGGGCGACCAGAGCACGTGGGAGGACTGGTCGCAGGGCGCGCTGCCCACGTCCACCCCGCGCCGCGCGGCGACCGTGCCGCCGGACGCGCAGAGCTGGATCACCTCCACCGAGGATTATAACGCGGGCTATCCCGTCCTGCGCATCGGCTCCACCGGCGCGGACGTGAGCGACCTGCAGGCGCGGCTCTCTGAGCTGGGCTACTATACGGGCGCGATCGACGGCCGCTACGCCGTCGGCACGCAGGCGGCTGTCTCCGAATTCCAGAGCAGGAACGGCCTCGCCGCGGACGGCATCGCCGGCCGCCAGACGCAGGACCTGCTCTACTCCTCCGCCGCGCAGGCCAAGATGGTCAGCGCGCAGGGCGGGGACGAGGGCTATCTGCTGCTCAAGCTCGGCGCGTCCGGCCTTGAGGTGCGCAAGCTGCAGGGCCGCCTCGCGGAGCTGGGCTATTACGCCGGCGGCGTGGACGGCATCTACGGCGAGACGACGGTCACCGCCGTCAAGGCCTTCCAGCGCAATAACGGCCTCTCCGGCGACGGTCAGGCGGGCGAGCAGACGCAGAAGAAGCTCTTCTCCGCCACCGCGCGCTATGCCAGCACCCCGGTCGCCACGGCGGACCCGGAGCAGCAGCGCAGCCTTTCCCTCGGCATGAGCGGCAACGACGTCTACGCCCTGCAGGAGCGCCTCATCGAGCTGCGCTATCTGACCGGCGTGGCGGACGGCGTCTTCGGCTATGAGACGCAAAGCGCACTCATTGAATTTCAGAAGAACAATAACCTGACCGCGGACGGCCAGGCCGGCGCGTCGACGCTGCGCAAGCTCGCCGGCAGCTGCAAGGCGGCGACCCGAGTCACCCCGTCGCCCGCGCCCTCCGGCACGGTCACCCTGCGCGAGGGCGACACGGGCGAGGCGGTCTATATCCTGCAGGCGCAGCTCTTTGAGCTGGGCTACTATTCCGGGCGCATCGACGGCCGCTTCAGCGCGGAGACGACCGATGCGGTCAAGGCATTCCAGCGCGCCAATGGCCTCGCGGCGGACGGCATTGCGGGCAAGGGCACCCAGCGCGCCCTGACGGACGGCAGCGCCGTCTCCGCCCCTGTGCATGAATCCCAGAACGGCGAGGAGCCGCTCCCGCAGGCCGGCAAGCTGACGACCCTGCGCCGCGGCGATGAGAGCGACGAGGTGCGCGTGCTGCAGCAGTACCTGCTGAGCATGGGCTTCCTTTCCTCCCAGCCGGACGGCCAGTTCGGCTCCGGCACGGAGCGCGCGGTCAAGCTCTTCCAGGAGGCGAACGGCCTCACCGCGGACGGCGTCGCCGGCCCCGGCACGCTCTCCATCCTCTATTCCGGCGAGGCGGTGACCTATGCCGGGTACTTCGGCGGCGGCTCCTCCTCCCAGAATGGGCAGGACGCGCCCCGGCCGGCGTCCACGCCCAAGCCGGATATGGAGACGGTCATCCAGTGGGAGAGCGAGGGCGAGAATGTCCGCCAGTATCAGACGCGGCTCATGGAGCTGGGGTATCTGGAGGCGCGCCATGTCACCGGCAAGTTCAATCAGCCGACGGTCGACGCGACCAAGGCCTTCCAGACGATGAATGACCTCAAGGTCGACGGCGCGGCGGGCCCGCAGTCCCTCAAGCTCATCTATTCCGATGAGGCAATCGATGCAAACGGCGTGCGCTGGGGAGATCATCTCTCCAGCGCCGCCGGCGCTTTTGGTCAGGCGGGCATGGCGGGGGAGACGCAGGTCGCCGTCACGGAGGTGCTCTCCGCCGGCATGTCGGGCGACGAGGTGCGCCGCCTGCAGCGCCGGCTCTCGGAGCTGGGCTTCCTCTCCGCCTCGTTTGTCAGCGGCGTGTATGACAGCGCGACGCAGCAGGCCGTGCGCCAGTTCCAGACGGCCAACGGCCTGACCTCCGACGGCGCGGCAGGCAGCGCCACGCAGTCCCGCCTCTACGCCAGCGGCGCGGTGACGGCGCAGGCTGCGCGCATTCAAGCGGATAACACCGCGAGGCAGAATGAGGAGTACCGCTTAAACGGCGCGTATCAGCTCTCCGTCTCCGGCGGCGGCATCGCCGTCTCGGACAGGGAGTATCTCTACTTCGCCGATCCAGCGCAGGGCGGCGCGCTCTCCCGGCGTGCATTCACCAGCGCCTCGTCGTCGATGATCGCGCGGGATGTGCCGCGCTTTCTGCACCTGACCAACGGGCGGCTCTACTACGTCGCCGCCGACGGCGGGGAGGACTGCATCGTCCGCATGAATCGGGACGGCTCCGCCCGCGAGGTGCTGCTGCGCGCGGGCATCATCCTGCGCTTCCTGCTGCACGACGGGGAGATGTATTACCTCGACGCGAACGCATCTCTGCGCGAGCGCACCCTCTCCGGCGTGGAGAATGAGCTCCTGTCCAATGTCGCGGATTTTTCCCTTGATACGCAGGGCAATGCGTTGGTCTGCGTGACGGATGAGGGCGTGGTCTCCTTCGGCATCCAGAATGGACATGTCGTGCGCCTGTATGCCGGCTCCGCCGATCAGGCGGCGTACTGCGGCCGCTCGCTGATCGTGCGCGCAGGCGGCAATCTCGTCCGCGTGACGGACGGGCAGTCCGCCGTCATCCGCCGCGACGGCGCGTCGTGGGTGGGCGTGTATGGCGAGCGCGTGCTGCAGCTGACCCCGCGCGGGGTCATGGCGTGCGACGTGAACGGCGAGAATGCGACGCTGCTCATCGGCGGCGAGTTTGAGACGGCATCTGTCGCGAACGGCGTGCTCTATCTGGGCGCGGCGACGGGGTATACGCATCAGGTGACGCTGTGAGGGTAAAACAAAAGAAAGCGCGCACTTGCTGCCGCCCGCTGGGGTTGGCAAGTGTGCGCTTGTTCTTTATATCAATGGTCGATTAGGGATTTGTATTACTGTAATCCCTCTATAAATAGCACAAATGCCATAATTGTAATAGCAGTCCAGCCTATATACCTTCCGGCAATCTCCCAATCGGATGGCTCGGCATGTTTTACATCGCGAATCTGGAAGGCGAGATTCAAACGGAAAAGCTCATCTGCAAATAAAATGGATAGTGCATTAAGGATACAGATAAATGCTGCTGCAAACCAACCAATTCCCACTCCTTTATGTGTCAATTCGGGGGATTGGGTCAGTTCATAGATAGTTGAAATAGAGGGTTCCATTCTATCAATCGGATGACCATTTTCATCCCGCTCTATTCCGTCGCTAGTCACAAAAGAAACATCAATCATGCTATCGGGAATACCATCTTCACTATAAAGCCAATTATAGCCGCCCAAGTTCACTATACCACCACGAAAGAGGATATCATCCCCCTCGCGGATTTCAATTCCAGTCATACTGCTGCTCATTTCATTGTTTTCTGGAATGGCGGCAGCATCTTCTTTTACTGTGTAAGGCCCATAGAGTTTTTCACCATAACGAAACTCTACAGTATTATCATCCGTCACAATAAACGCTGCTTGCTCTCCTTGAATTCTGCCTGAATATACGGTATTCCCATGTTCTTTTGTTGGAACAAGAATTGAATCATTGTATCTATAGCCGACCCTTGAGATTGTCATATAATAAATCACTGCAAACATCAGTGACATAGAAATCATTAAAACAAGAATACCTTTTTGATAACGGTTTAAGTTTTTGATTCTTTCCATAGGTTCACATCCTCGCAAAAGGTGAGTATTGTAAACGGTTAATCAAATTCAAGTGTATCACAGTCTTCTGTGAAGTGGCTAACCGGTATGAGGCGTTAGGCCGCTTTTTGCTCATCCATCAGACCTGCTCCGTCATAATCCCCCAGCGGATGCCGAACCGATCCACAAACACCACCCGGCACGCGCTGAACGGCGTGGCCGCCATGGGGTAGATGGTCTGGCTGCCGTCCTTCATGACCTCGTATGCCTGCTGCACCTCTTCCTTGGTGTCAAACATGACCGTCAGGAAGTTCTGATAGCAGGTCGCAAACTCGATATCTGCGTGGTCGCTCATGATGATCCGCTGCTCGCCGAGCATCAGTTCCGCGTGGTAGATCCAATCCTTCTGCGCCTCGGTCAGGCGGGGCATATAGGCGGGATCGTTGGCCTCGCGGTAGGTGATCAGGCAGGCGATCTGCCCGCCGAAGGCCTCTGCGTACATCGCGATGGCCTCGCGGCATGCGCCGGCGAAGTTCAGCGTGGGCGTGATTTTCATAGGCGTGGCCTCCTTGAATGTGTTCCCCGCGCCGCAGCGCGGATCGTACCCCCTGTAGGGGAGGGGCTCTGCTCCTCCCAAAGCCTTCCCCTACGGGGAAGGTGGCTCGCCGGAGGCGAGACGGATGAGGTCCCCGCCCGCAGGCGGATCGTGACCCGCGGCTGGGTAACCGGGTCTGCGTTAGCCCCAAAAGCCTTCCCCTGTGAGGGGAAGGTGGCTCGCCGGAGGCGAGACGGATGAGGTTCCCAGTCGCAGCTGATCGTAACCCCGAAACCGGGCTACGACTTTGCTGGCCCCACCCGCCCCCCAACTTGCTTCCGCGCCTTACCGCGGCAGGGCTGCGAGGTTTGCGTCAGCCCCAAAAGCCTTCCCCTGTGAGGGGAAGGTGGCATTGCCGAAGGCAATGACGGATGAGGTCCCCGCCCGCAGGCGGATCATTTTTACAGCGAAAACGCCTCATCCAGCTCCTTGAGATACCTCGCGCACGTTTCATCGCCGAGCAGCGTATCATACGCCTGCCGCGCGGCGTCCACAAACGCGCTGTCCAGCGCCTCCACGCCGTAGTCCGTCAGCGGGCAGACGGCGGCTGCGCGCGGGTCCATCTTGACCTTCGTCCTGCCGCTCCTCAGGAACTTGAGGTACAGCGGGAAAAGCCGGCAGGCCAGCGGGCGGTTGTCCCTCTCGCAGTGCCCGCCGCAGACGAGCAGCTGCGCGCGCTCCCCGGCGAGGTCAAATTCCGCCGGGATCACTTTGGCAAAATCGCAGCCCTCGTAGAGCGCGGCCTCCCCGGGGAAGAGGAGCATGCCGGTCGCGTCGTCCCCATGGCAGCATGCGCCTTCGCAGAGGCGGCCGCAGTCGGTCTTCAGCGGCGTGAGGGATGTGAGCAGCGCGCGGGCGGCGAGCACGGAATCAAGCGATGACATGATGGTTTCCTCCCGGATACATGTTGTTTCATTCATGATAACAGCCCCGCCTCCCCTTGTCAATCGCGTCCAAAAACGATATAATATACAATCAGGGAAGGTGTAAGGTTTTCCCGTTGAATACAAAGGAAATCAGAAGCGCCGACCGGCATAGCCGGCGGGGGATGGAGGGACGACGATGTCTGCGACGTATATTGCCTGCGCTGCGGAGCGCCATTTTACCCGGGAGAGCATGGGCACGCTCATTCAGGGCTCGATGCCTGCCTGCGGGCAGGAGCTGCTCGAGCGCTTTGCCGGCAAGGTGCAGATGGTCTATCTGGACCCGCCCTTCAACACCGGCAAGCGCTTTGACATGCGTGTGCGCATCGGGGAGAAGGGCTACCGCACCGGCTCGCCGACGCTGCCCATCCCCGCCTATGACGACCGCTGGCCCGACCGCGAGGCGTATATGGCCATGATGCGCAGCACGCTGGAATTGGCGCATGAGCTGCTCGCGCGCGAGGGCACGATCTTCCTGCACATCGATTCGCGCATGCACGCGCATATGCGCCTGCTGATGGACGAGATCTTCGGCGAGAGCAATTTCCTCAATGAGATCATCTGGAGCTATCAGACCGGCGGGCGCGCGCGCACGTATTTCCCGCGCAAGCACGACGTGATTCTGTTCTATGCGAAGTCCCGCTCGTACTATTTTGACCTGAAGAGCGTGCCGATCTCCTCCCGCGCGGAGTCGAGGATCAACCACATGAAGCGCTCCGTCGACGAGGACGGCCGAGCCTATCGCTCCATCGTCTCCGCGGGCAAGGAGTACAGGTATTACGACGACGACCCGGTCTACCCGGGCGACGTGTGGGACGACATCAGCCATCTGCAGCAGAAGGACCCCGAGCGCACCGGCTATGACAACCAGAAGCCGGAGAAGCTGCTCGAGCGCATCATCCGCTGCTCCACACAGGAGGGCGATCTGGTCTGCGACCTCTTCTCCGGCAGCGGCACGACCGCCGCGACCGCCGCAAAGCTGGGCCGCCGCTTCCTCTGCGTCGATCAGAGCCCCATGGCTCTCGCCGTCACGGGCAAGCGCCTGTGGCAGACGCCCGGCGGCAAGGAGACGGACTTTGGCTATGAGGTCGAGGCCCCGTGCGCGCCGGATGACTGCGAGGTCGAGGCCGAGGTCTTCCCCGCGATCACGTCCTACACCGTGCATCTGATGCGCTATGAGTCGGAGGCCGCGCGCGAGGCGGGGCTTTCCGGGCTGGATGCGGTGGATCAGTGGGCCGCGGGCTTTGTTCAGGGCGATGTCTTCCGCTCCTGCGCGCGCTCCGTGCGCTCGGCGGCGACCCCGCAGCTGCAGACGATGGTGGAGATGCCTGTCTGCGCGGGCGAGCCCTGCATCATGATTGTGGATATCTGGGGCAACAGGCGCTTCTACCTGCCCAGAAGGAGATATTGACATGCCGGCAACGAATGGATATATGGTTTACCTGCTGCGGATTCTGGCCGCGCAGGGCGCGCTCGCGTCCCTGTACACCGATCCGCGCGACCCGGAGGGCTTTTCCGCCGGGTTTGTCGAGGCTGTGGATGGGCAGCACGTGCTCTCCTGCGATCTGACCCCGTGGGGGCAGATTGACGGCTGGCGCGTGCGCCGCAACAGCGACGTCTTCCAGGTGCTCTCCGGCGAGGAGTATGAGCAGCGCCTGGGCATGCTCATGGCCTATCATAAGGAGTACCACCGCTGCTTCTTCACCGACGCCCCGGCGGAGGATACCGACCTGCTTTTGAGCGTGCTGCTCGCCTGCCGGGAGCGAAATGAGATCGTCAGCGTCATCATGGGCGACGAGATGATCACCGGCCGCGTCATGGAGGCCAACGGCCTGCGCATGAAGCTGCGCCTGTTCGACTTCTTCGGCAGGGAGGCCGAGGAGGAGACGATCACCCTGCGCGAAATCGAGATCCTTGAGATCGGCACGCATGAGGAAAAGATGTACGCCGCCCTTGAGGAGATGGAGCGCCAGCGCATGACCCTCCTGCCGCAGGATGCGCCCGCAGAGGGCGCGCAGGCGGCGCAGGAGGAGGACGGGAAGGATACCGAATGAAGATCACGATCCTGACGATATTCCCCGAGATGTTCACCCCGCTGCATGAGAGCATCCTCGGCCGCGCGCAGAAGGCCGGCCTGATCGACATCCGCGAGGTGGATATCCGGAGCTATTCCAAAAACAAGCACCATAACACCGACGACGCGCCCTACGGCGGCGGAGCCGGCATGGTGATGCTCGCCCAGCCGATTGTGGACGCCATCCGCGATGTGCAGGGGGAGCATTTTTCCGGTAAGCGGATCTATCTCTCCCCGCGCGGCAGGACGCTCACCCAGCAGATGGCCGAGGAGCTGGCGAAGGAAGAGGAGCTGATCCTGCTGTGCGGCCATTACGAGGGCGTCGACCAGCGCGCGCTGGATCTGTGCATCGACGAGGAGATTTCCATCGGCGACTATGTGCTGACCGGCGGCGAATTGGGCGCGATGGTGCTGGTGGACTGCGTGGCGCGGCTCATCCCGGGTGTGCTCGGCTGCGAGGAGAGCGCGCAGACGGAGAGCTTTTCCTCCGGTCTGCTCGAGTATCCGCAGTATACCCGCCCGCGCGACTTTGAGGGGCTGACCGTCCCCGAGCCGCTATTAAACGGCAACCACGCGCACATCGAGGACTGGCAGATTTCCGAGTCGCTCTATATCACCCTGCGCCGCCGCCCGGAGATGGCGCATGCGTGGCTCAAGGGGCGCAAGTTCACAAGGCATCAGAAGAAGGTCGTGGACGCGGTCTTTGATCGCATCCGCGAGGAGGATGCGGCGCAGGAAGCGCCGCAGGAGGAATAACCCGCCGATGCGCGCAGCTGCTTGGGCGGGAGGGTGGGGACCAGCAGAGTCGACTGCCCTGTCCGTCTTATGACCGGCTTTGGCTGATTTGCGTGGGTTCTGCTGCCTGACAGCTTCCTCACGCATGGATGACGATCCGCCTGCGGGCGGGGACCTCATCCGCCTCGCGCTGCTCGGCACCTTCCCCATAGGGGAAGGTCGTATGGCCGGCAGAGCGTACCATGCTGATGCCTTGGATTTGCGGTTTCCCTGATGACAAAAGGTCCTTCCCCTATGGGGAAGGTGTCATGCCGAAGGCATGACGGATGAGGTCCCGCGCCGCAGCGCGACAGGGGTTCCGACCTGCTGCGCAGGCTGCTCTGTCAGGCCCCACACGCAATCTTTCGCGCCTTGCCGCAACAGGGTTACGCATGTTTGTAAAAGCTGTACGCGACGAACCTCCCTCCGGGAGGGAGGTGGCTGCCGAAGGCAGACGAAAGGAGCCTGCGGGCGCTGCAGCTGCGTGATTCTAAACAGTCTGGTCATAGGTTAGGCTGGGTTACGGCCTTGTCAGGCCCCACCCGCCCGATCCGGGGAGCCCGCATAGTCGCGGTGTACCACCGCTCCTTGCGGTTCCCGACGCTCCGCCTGCCTATTTCGCCCACTGGGCGCGGCAGGCTCCGGTCCCAAGCTGCTTCCGCGCATTGCCGCGGCTGGTTGACGAGGTTTGTCGTCAGCCCCAAAAGCCTTCCCCTGTGAGGGGAAGGTGGATCGGCGAAGCCGAGACGGATGAGGTTCCCGCGCCGCAGCGCGAAATAGACATTGCTTATCTCAGGAGGTTCTTTCATGCGAATCGTACTCGGCGTAGCCGCGCATGTCGACGCGGGCAAGACCACGCTCAGCGAGCAGATTCTCTCGCATACCGGCGTCATCCGCCGCGTGGGCCGGGTCGATCATGGCGACGCCTTTATGGACGGCGACGCGCTCGAGCGCGCCCGCGGCATCACCATCTTCAGCGAGCAGGCGTCCTTCACGCTCCCGGGCGCGGAGGGCGGCGGGATGCTGGAGGTCACGCTCATGGATACGCCCGGTCACGTCGACTTTTCGGGCGAGATGGAGCGCGCGCTGTCCGTCATCGACGCGGCGCTGCTGGTAATCTCCTGCGCCGAGGGCGTGCAGAGCCATACCGTCACCCTCTTCAATATGCTCAAGAAGCGCGGCGTCCCGACCCTGATCTTCCTCAATAAGACGGACAGAACGGGCGCGGACCCGACAGCCGCGCTTGCGCAGATGCATCGCCTCCTGAGCCCGGACTGTGTGCTGACGAGCCTCCCGCAGGAGGAGCTGCGCGAGGAGCTCGCCGCGCGCGACGAGCAGCTGCTTGAGCAGCACTTTGACGGCGCGGCCTCCCGTCAGGATTATCTGAGCGGCCTGCGCCGCGCGTTCCTGTCCCGCGCCATCTTCCCCGTGATCCCCGGCAGCGCGCTGACGGATCAGGGGGTAGACGCGCTGCTGACCGCCGTCTCCGCGCTCTGCCATACCGGCTGCGCAGCGCGGGAGGGCGAGGCGTTTTCCGCGCAGGTCTATCGCGTCCGCCGCGTAAGCGGCACGCGCATGACGTATATGAAGGTCACCTCCGGCAGCGTCAGCGCGCGCAGCGTCATCCCGACGCTGGCGGGGGAGATGAAGATCAGCGCGCTCTACAGCGTGCAGGGGGCGAAGCTTTCGCCCGTGCAGGAGGCCTTTGCCGGGCAGACCGTCGCCGCCGCGGGCCTTGAGGCGCGCCCCGGCGAGATCGTGGGCGAGGGCTTTGGCCTCACCCAGCCGGAGCTCGTGCCGGTGATGAGCGTGCAGGTCGATCCCGTGCCGCCGCTGGATGCGCGGGCGCTCCATCAGCACCTCAAGGAGCTGGAGGAGGAGGACCCGCTGCTGCGCGTGCGCGCGCAGGAGGGGCGGCTGAGCGTGGGCATCATGGGCGCGGTGCAGATTGAGGTGCTGCAGAGCCTGCTTGCCTCGCGTTTTGGCGATCAGGTGGTCTTCCGCCAGCCGGAGGTGCTCTATCGCGAGACGATCGCCGAGCCCGTCATCGGCATCGGCCATTACGAGCCGCTGCGCCACTATGCCGAGGCGTGGCTGCGCATGTCGCCCGGCCCGGTCGGCAGCGGCGTGACGTATGACTCTGCCTGCCCGCCCAATTCGCTGGAGCTGCACTGGCGCAGGCTCGTGCGCACCCATGTCCTTGAGCGCGAGCATCCGGGCGTATTGACCGGCAGCCCGATCACCGATATTCACGTCGAGCTCATCGCGGGCCGCTCGCACCTCAAGCATACCGAGGGCGGCGATTTCCGCGAGGCGACCTACCGCGCCATCCGCCACGGCCTCATGCACGCGAAATCCGTGCTCCTTGAGCCGTATATGCGCTTTGAGCTGGCGATGCCGCAGGAGGCGCTTGCCCGCGTGACGGGCGAGCTGCTGCGCATGGGCGCAGACATCGGCGCGCCGGAGTACGACGGGGACGAGGCGTCCCTCTGCGGCAGCTGCACCGCCGCGGCCTTTTGGGATTATCCGACGCGCTTTGCCGCCGCCACGCGCGGGCATGGGCGAATCAGCGCGCGCTTTGACCGCTACGCGCCCTGCCCGGAGCAGGAGAAGATTGTTGCCGAGATCGGCTACAATCCCCTCGGTGACGAGCGCAACCCGACCGGCAGCGTTTTCTGCAGCCATGGCGCGGGCTTCTATGTCGCGTGGGATCATGTGCGCGAGTGGGCGCACTGCGAGGTGGAGGCGTAATTCTCCTCCCAGTCTGTTTGCGGATGGATTGAGTTCCGCTGATTGGCTGGAGCTGGATGCGTCGAAGCTCCCTCCGGGAGGGAGCTGGCTGCCGGAGGCAGACTGAGGGAGCCTGCGGGCGCTGTGGCTGTGTGGATCTGCATGGTCTGGTCTTGTGAAGGGCAGGGCTACCGGCGGCTGTCGCCGCCAGCTCTGCAGGCCCCACCCCGCCCGCCCAAGCTTCTTCCGCGCCTTGCCGCGGCAGGGCTGCGCTGTTTTGCCGATCTGATGTAGGGGAGGGGCTCTGCTCCTCCCGAAAACGAATTTGCCGAAAGGAGGTTCCCCGCTTGTTTACCTGCACGCTCAATCCGCAGAGCCGCACGACGCTCTGCGACCAGCTCTATGAGGCGCTGCGCGCGCAGATCATGGGCGGGGGCATGGCCTCCGGCGAGCGCCTGCCCTCCAAGCGGCAGCTCTCCGCCCATCTCTCCGTCAGTCAGGCGACGGTGGAGGCGGCGTATGCGCGCCTTGTCAGCGAGGGATACTGCGAGAGCCGTCCGCGCAGCGGCATGTATGTCGCCGGGGAATTGCCGCAGGACGCGCCCGCCGCTCCGGCGAAGGAGCCGCCCATCCGCTGGGACTTTTCCACCGGCACGGCGGATGCGGAGCACTTCCCGTACGCCGCATGGGCGCGGCTGATGCGCGAGGTGCTCAGCGAGCAGAGCACGGCGCTGCTCATGTCCGGCGATCCGCAGGGGTCCTATGCGCTGCGCTGTGAGCTCTCGTCCATGCTGCGCAGCATGCGCGGGGTCGAGGCTGCGCCGGAGCGCATCGTCCTTGGC
Source organism: Clostridia bacterium (assembly GCA_017936375.1). Classification (GTDB taxonomy): domain Bacteria; phylum Bacillota; class Clostridia; order Christensenellales; family Aristaeellaceae; genus Ventricola. Next base: position 49,405 of record JAGBFR010000059.1, on the reverse strand, counting down.
GCGGGCACGGAGGTGCTTGCCGCGTCGCTCGTCGCGCTCATCGGGCGGGAGAAGCTCTTTGCCGTGGAGGACCCGGGCTATTCCCGCGTGCGCCGCGTGCTCACGACCAATGGAGCGCGTATCGCGCCGACGCCGCTGTCGGACGGGGCGATCGACGTGCGCGCGCTGTATCTGTGCGGCGCGGGCGCGGCGTATGTCACGCCGTCGCATCAGTTCCCGACGGGGAGCGAGATGGATATGGAGCGGCGCGAGGCGCTGCTGCGCTGGGCGCAGGAGACCGGCGGCTATATCCTCGAGGACGATTATGACAGCGAATTCCGCCTCTTCGGGCGCGGCCTGCCCGCGCTGGCGGCGCTTGACCCCGGCGGTCAGGTGGTCTATATGAATACCTTCTCGCGCACGCTCGCGCCCGGTCTGCGCCTTGGCTTCATGGTGCTGCCGGAGGCACTCGTCCCGGCGTATCGAAAGCTGCATACCGCCTGCAGCGTGTCGGGCTTTGAGCAGGAGACGCTGCGCAAGTTCATCTCCGGCGGCCATCTGGAGCGGCACATCGCCCGCATGCGCGTCATCTACCGCGGCAGGCTGCAGGCGATGGAGCGCGCGGCGGCGCAGCTGGGCGAGTTTCATTACTTCGGCACGGGCCTGCATGCGCTCCTGACCGTCGGGGGAAGGACCCCGGCGCAGGAGCTTGTGCCCCGCGCGGCGCAGGCGGGCGTGCGCGTCAGCCGCCTGTGCGATCACGGCATCGTCAGCCCCGGCGCGCGGGAGGAGCGGTCCGTGCTCCTTGGCTTCGCCGGCATGGACGAGGCCGCCATCGAGGCGGGCATGGCGCAGCTGGCGCGCGCGTGGAAGTAGCGGCGCGCGCCTTAAAACGGATATCCCCCAAAAATACAAATAACGGGAGAGAAGCAACATGGTGATCAAAAAGGAATTCCTGTTTACCCCCGCCAATGAAATGCGGATGCTGCATATCTGGCTGCCGGAGGATTACGAGACGAGCGGCGAGCGCTATCCCGTCGTCTATTTCTTTGACGGGCACAATCTCTTTTTCAATGAGGATGCGACCTACGGCAAGAGCTGGGGCATGAAGGAATTCCTCGACCAGTGGGGCAAGCAGCTGATCATCGTCGGCATGGAGTGCAGCCACACCGGCACGAACAGGCTTGTCGAGTACTGCCCGTATCACTTCAAGAAGGGCTTCCTCGGCGAGATCCGCGGCACGGGCGAGACGACTGTCCGCTGGATCATCGACGAGCTCAAGCCCATGATCGACAGCACGTTCAGGACGTGGCCCTTCCGCGAATGCACGATGATCGCGGGCTCCTCGATGGGCGGGCTGATGAGCCTGTACACCGTCATCCGGCATAACCGCTATTTTTCAAAAGCGGCGTGCCTCTCCAGCTCGATTCAGCCGTGCATGGAGGATTTCGTGGCGGATATCGCCTCCTGCGAGATCGACCCGGACACGCGTGTCTATCTCTCCTGGGGCTCGGAGGAGGGCCACGGCACCAAGGAATATCCCCGCTCGGACAGCCGGGATGATATGACCTACCGCAACAGCGAGCTCGCCGCGCGGCTTGAGCTCCGCGGGGCGAATACGCGCCTGTACTGCCAGCAGGGCGGCCATCACTGCGAGGCCGACTGGGAGAAGCAGGTGCCGCTGTTTATGAATTACCTCTGGATGGACGCCTGAGAAGTGCGAATGTTTGCGAAGGAACTGGGGTGAGGGTATGCCGCTTACGGAGCGTGAGGCGCGGGCGCTGCTCGTCATGACGCGGGGGATCGGCTGGGCCACGCGGGAGCGCGCGCTCAGCGCCGCCGGCAGCGCGCTGGCCCTCGCCGGGGAGCCGAAGGCGTATGAAAAGGAGCTGACGCCATCGGGCGTCTCCGCCTTCCGCGCGTCTCTTCGTGATGCGCAGCGGCTTATTGATTCCCTGCAGGCGTATACCCTCCTCATCCCCGGGGACGAGGGCTATCCGCAGCGCCTCGCCGCGACGATCCGGCCGCCGCATCTGCTCTTTGTGCGCGGCGCGGCGTCTCTTGATGATCCGCTGCCCGTCGCCGTCGTCGGTACGCGGGATGCCACGGCCTATGGCCTCAAGCATACCCGCCGCATCGCGCGGGAGCTGGCGCAGGGCGGCGCGTGCATCATCTCCGGCCTCGCGCTGGGCGTCGACGCGCAGGCGCACGAGGGCGCACTGGATGTGCACGGCAGGACGATCGCCGTCCTCGGCGGCGGGCATGAGCAGTTTTATCCCGAGCAGAACAGGCCGCTGATGGAGCGGATTCTCGCGCAGGGCGGCAGCGTGATATCGGAGTACCCGCCGCAGATGCAGCCCGGGCGCTATACCTTCCTTGACCGCAACAGGATCATCGCCGGGCTGAGCCTCGGCGTGCTGGTGACGGAGGCGCCCGCGCGCAGCGGCGCGCTGACCACTGCGAATATTGCGCTGGACGAGGGGCGCGAGGTCTTCGCCCTCCCCGGCAGCGTGGAAAATCCAAAGTCCGTCCTCCCGCATCAGCTCATCGCCGACGGCGCGCGGCTGGTCACCTGCGGGCAGGATATCCTCTCCTGTGTCGTTGTCGAGCGGCAGACGCCGGGCGTGCGCCCGGTGCGCATCCGCCGCGCTGTGATAAAGCCCGCAGTCCCCGCCGTGCCGCAGCCGGAGGCGGAGGCCTCCGCCCCGCGCAGGATGCCGGAGGGGCTGTCGCCTGCGGGGCAGGCGGTGTATGAGGCGCTGTGCGGGGGCGAGATGGACTTTGACGCGCTCTGCGAGCGCACGGGCGTCGCGGCGGACGCGCTGGGGTCGGAGCTGACGATGCTTGAACTGGACGGCGTGATCGACGCGCTGCCCGGCCTGCGCTACGTGCTGGCGTGATGGAGCAAAGAACAAAAGCGGCCCTGGGCCGCTTTTGCTTTTGACGGATGCGGTTCTCCGCCGGTACCGTTTCCGCCCCGCATCCTGCGCATAAAACAGGCATATAATGAAGAAACTTCCCACGGATTTCAAAAAACGTCCTTGACAGAATCAAAAAGGGCTGGTATCCTTTTTTGCGTTTGATGTATTTATATGCGGCATGTCCGCGATTTGGAGGAATAGAATTGAGCACGCGTAAACCGTCGTATAAGCTGGTCATCGTGGAGTCGCCCGCCAAGGCGCGCACGATTTCAAAGTTCCTGGGCAGGACGTATAAGGTGGAGGCCTCCAACGGCCATGTCCGCGATCTGCCCAAGTCCCAGCTGGGCGTCGACGTTGAGAATGGCTTTGAGCCCAAGTATATCACCATCCGCGGCAGGGGAGAGGTGCTCGAGCGCATCCGCAAGGAGGCGAAGGGCGCGAAGTCCGTCATCCTCGCCACTGACCCGGACCGCGAGGGCGAGGCCATCTCCTGGCATCTTGCGGCCATTCTGGGCATCGACCCGCAGAGCGCCTGCCGCGTGGAATTCAACGAGATCACGGAGAAGACCGTCAAGAGCGCCATCAAGACCCCGAGGCAGATCAACATGGAGCTGGTGGATGCGCAGCAGGCGCGCCGCATGCTCGACCGCCTCGTGGGCTATAAGATCAGCCCGCTGCTGTGGGTGAAGATCAAGAAGGGCCTCTCCGCCGGCCGCGTCCAGTCCGTCGCCACGCGCATGGTCGTGGACCGCGAGCAGGAGATTGAGTCCTTTGAGCCGGAGGAGTACTGGCATGTCGAGGCGAAGCTGAGCGCCTGCGGGCAGAAGCTGACCGCACGCCTGTACAGCGTGGGCGGCGAGCGCGCCGCCATTGCCTGCGCCGCCGAGGCCGAGGCGGCAAAGGCGCAGATCGAGGCCGGCTGCTTCACCATCACCAGCGTGAGGCGCGGCGAGCGCCGCAAGCACCCGGCTCCGCCGTTTACCACCTCGAATCTGCAGCAGGAGGCCAGCCGCAAGCTCGGCTTCTCCACCTCCAAGACCATGCAGATCGCCCAGCAGCTCTATGAGGGCGTGGACGTCGAGGGCCGCGGCACGCTCGGTCTGATTTCCTACATCCGTACCGACTCCGTCCGCCTCTCCGACGAGGCCGTCTCCGCCGCGCGCGAGGCGATTGAGACCCGCTACGGCGCGGAGTTCGTGCCGGAGAAGCCGGTCGTCTACAAGGGCCGTAAGAGCGCGCAGGACGCGCACGAGGCCATCCGCCCGTCCAATGTCGAATTGCGCCCGGAGGATGTGAAGGCGTCCCTCTCCCGCGATCAGTATAACCTCTACCGCCTTGTGTACCTGCGCTTCATGGCCTGCCAGATGGCGGACGCCGTCTATGAGACGCAGCAGATTGAGGTCGCGTCGGACAACGGCGTGATCCTGCGCGCCAGCGGCGAGCGCATGAAGTTCGCCGGCTTTACCGCCGTCTATGAGGAGGGCCGTGACGAGGGCACGGAGGACGAGGTCAAGGCCGCGCTGATGGATGTGACCGAGGGCGCGGAGGCGAAGGTCGAGGATGTCCTTCCCACGCAGCACTTTACGCAGGCCCCGCCGCGCTATACCGAGGCGTCCCTCGTGCGCGCGCTGGAGGAGAAGGGCATCGGCCGCCCGTCGACCTACGCGCCGACGATCTCCACCATCATCGCCCGCGGCTATGTCATGAGGGAAAAGAAGCAGCTCTTCCCGACGGAGCTGGGCGTGATGACCACGGACGTGATGAAGGAGTACTTCTCCGACATCGTGGACCTTGCCTTCACCGCGGGCATGGAGGAGCAGCTTGACGAGGTCGAGGAGGGCGAGCGCGGCTGGCGCGAGGTCCTCAGCGACTTCTACGGCCCGTTTGAAAAGACGCTCAAGGTTGCCGAGGAGCAGATCGAGAAGATCGAGATCAAGGATGAGGAGTCCGACGTCGTCTGCGACAAGTGCGGCGCGATGATGGTCTACAAGCTTGGACGCTTCGGCCGCTTCCTCGCCTGCCCGAATTTCCCGGACTGCCGCAACACCAAGGCCATCCAGAAGGAGATCGCCGCGCCCTGCCCGGCCTGCGGCGGCACCCTGCTTGAAAAGACCTCCCGCAAGGGCCGCAAGTTCTACGGCTGCGAGCGCTATCCCGAGTGCGAGTTCGTCTCCTGGGAGATGCCGGTGGAGGAGAAGTGCCCCAAGTGCGGCGGCTACATGGTCTTCAAGCGCGGCCGCAAGGGCGAAAGCTACCACGTCTGCGCCAATGAAACCTGCCGCGAGCGCGTGCTCGTGCAGGACGCCGGCGAGGACGAGGAGGAGTGAGCGTGAGCCATGGCTTATGACCATAGACGGATATATGGCAGGCCATAACGCCCGACAGCTCCCTCAGTCTGCCCTTCGGGCATCCAGCTCCCTCCCGGAGGGAGCCTTGAAAAAGCGTTGATTTGCAGGTCAGATGCAATGATTTGCAGAAGAAGCACGCGCCAAGCCTCCCTCCGGGAGGGAGGTGTCATCGCTGCCGGCGATGACGGAGGGAGAATGCGGGTGGAATGAGCCGCAATTCCTTCGGCGATATGGACTTTTGAACAGTAAAGGATTTGTATGTTGAACGCTACAGTCATCGGAGCCGGCCTCGCCGGCTGCGAAGCCGCGTGGCAGCTGGCCTCCCGCGGCGTCAGGGTCACCCTGATGGAAATGAAGCCCGACAATTATACGCCCGCGCATCACAGCGCGGGCTTTGCTGAACTGGTCTGCTCCAACTCCCTGCGCAGCGACCAGCTGACCAATGCCGTCGGCCTGCTCAAGGAGGAGCTGCGCCAGCTCGGCAGCCTGATCATGAAGGCGGCGGACGCGACGCGCGTGCCTGCGGGCGGCGCGCTGGCGGTGGACCGCGAGGCCTTCTCCGCCTATGTCACCAGGGCGATCGGGGAGCATCCGCTCATCGAGGTCGTGCGCGGCGAGGTCCATGAGATCCCGGAGGGGAATGTGATCATCGCCACCGGTCCCCTGACCAGCGATGCGCTGGCGGAGAAGATCGCTGCGCTGCCGGGGCTTGAGACGCTCAATTTCTTCGACGCGGCGGCGCCCATCGTCTCCGGCGAATCGCTGGACATGGACAAGGTCTTCCGCGCCGGGCGCTACGGCAGGGGCGACGACTACCTCAACTGCCCGATGAACCGCGAGGAGTACATGGCCTTCTACGAGGCGCTGCTCACGGCGGAGAAGGCGGAGGTGCACGGCTTTGACGGGAAGCAGGTCTTTGAGGGCTGCATGCCCATCGAGGTCATGGCCTCCCGGGGCGAGATGGTCATGGCCTTCGGCCCGATGAAGCCCGTCGGCCTCACCGATCCGCGCACGGGCCGCGAGCCCTATGCCGTCGTGCAGCTGCGCGCGGAGAACGCCGAGGGCACGATGTACAACCTCGTCGGCTTCCAGACCCGGCTCAAGTGGGGCGAGCAGAAGCGCGTCTTCTCCATGATACCGGGCCTTGAAAACGCCGAGTTCCTGCGCTACGGCGTCATGCACCGCAATACCTTCCTGCACTCTCCGGGCTTCCTTGACGAGCATTATCAGATGATCGCGCGCCCGGGCACGTACTTTGCCGGGCAGATGACCGGCGTGGAGGGCTATGTGGAGAGCGCCTCGAGCGGCATGGTCGCGGGCATTTCCCTCGCGCGGCAGATGCTGGGCATGGAGCCGGTCGACTTTACGCGGCTGACGGCCATCGGCGCGCTCGCCCATCATGTCGCGCATGCGGCGGGCGATTTCCAGCCGATGAATGCGAATTTCGGCCTGCTTGAGCCGTATGAAAAGCGCATCCGCAACAAGCAGGAGCGCTACGGCGCGATTGCCGCGCGCGCGCTCAATATGATTGAGGCGCTGCGTTCCAACCCGCTCGCCTGCGATTTTTACGCGGAGTGACCGGGAAAAGGAATGCCTTGCAATCGGATGAGGCTGTGTTATACTCAATATAGCGGCATATTGGCATAAGGACGATGTTTGCTTGGGGGTGTGTCTTCTGCGCCCGCAGGCTCCTTCCACCAGCCTTCGGCTGGTCCCCCTCCCTCCCGGAGGGAGGTTCGTCTTGTGCCGGTTTGAGCAATCAAAAAGAATGTTCCGGATAAGCGGCGCTTATTCGAAGCTCCCTCCGGGAGGGAGCTGTCGGCGGAGCCGACTGAGGGAGCCCGCGGGAGACAGGCTATGCGATGCGCAGACTTCGGTCTTTTGCGGAATATGCCTGTGACCGGATGAATTGGAGGCAACTATGGCATTAAAAGGAACGACCATCTGCGCCGTCATGCGTGACGGAAAGATCGCCGTCGCAGGCGACGGGCAGGTGACGATGGGCGAGTCCACCATCTTTAAGTCCGCCGCGCAGAAGGTGCGCCGCATCTACGGCGGCAGGGTCGTCACGGGCTTTGCCGGCTCCGTGGCGGATGCGTTCGCCCTCTGCGAGCGCTTTGAGGCGAAGCTGGAGCAGTATTCCGGCAATCTCGAGCGCGCGGCGGTGGAGCTTGCGCAGGACTGGCGCGCGGACAAGGCGATGCGCAAGCTGGAGGCGATGCTCATCGTCGCCGGCGGCGATCAGCTGATGATCCTCTCCGGCACGGGCGAGGTCATCGTCCCGGACGACGGCATCGCAGCCGTCGGCTCCGGCGGCAATTATGCGCTGGCCGCGGCGCGCGCGCTCATGCAGAATACCGATCTGCCCGCAAGGGACATCGCCGAGAAGGCGCTGCATGTCGCGGCGGATATCTGCGTGTTTACCAATCATAACGTGATTGTGGAAGAGGTGTAAGCGGGGGAGAGGCCGCGCCGGTCGCCTTCGGCTCCGCTGCGGCCGGGCTGTAGGCCGCGCCGGTCGCCTTCGGCTCCGCTGCGGCCGGGCTTTGGGCCGCGCCGGTCGCCTTCGGCTCCGCTGCGGCTGGGCTTTGGGCCGCGCTGGTCGCCTTCGGCTCCGCTGCGGCCGGGCTTTGGGCCGCGCTGGTCGCCGTCGGCTCCGCTGCGGCCGGGCTTTGGGCCGCGCTGGTCGCCTTCGGCTCCGCTGCGGCCGGATTGCGGGCGGCTGCCCGCGCCTGCCTGAGGGATTTCATCCCTCAGACTCCCTTCTTCGCTTCGCGCTGTACTAAGTGAATTTGAGGTGGATCCTATGGAACTGACCCCCAAGCAGATCGTGCGCGAGCTCGATCGATACATCATCGGCCAGGACGAGGCCAAGCGCGCCGTCGCCGTTGCCCTGCGCAATCGCTACCGCCGCGCCCAGCTCCCGGAGGAGATCCGCGAGGAGATCGTCCCCAAGAATATCCTGATGGTCGGCCCCACGGGCGTGGGCAAGACCGAGATCGCCCGCCGTCTGGCGAAGCTGGTGGACGCGCCTTTTGTCAAGGTCGAGGCGACCAAGTTCACCGAGGTCGGCTATGTCGGCCGCGACGTGGAGTCCATCATCCGCGATCTCGTCGAGGCCAGCGTGCGCATCTGCAGGAAGCAGGCGCGCGAAAAGGTCAAGGCCCGCGCTGCCGTCATGGCGGACGAGCGCATCATCGACCTCATTCTCCATCCTGACCGCAAGCCGGTCAACCCCATCGACGTCCTGCTGGGCAACAAGCCGAAGCAGCCTGAGCTGCCCGAGAGCGAGCGCATCCGCGTCGCCCAGCGCAGCGAGGAGCTGCGCGGCCAGCTGCGCCGGGGCGAACTGGAGGAGCTGGAGATCGAGGTCGAGGTGGAGGACGCGCCCAAGGACGTGGAGATCAACGGTCAGGCGGTCAATATCGGCTCGATGATGGGCGATATGATGCCGAAGAAGACCAAGAAGCGCCGCATGAAGGTCTGCGATGCGCGCCGCCTGCTCCTTTCCGAGGAGGAGGACAAGCTCATCGACATGGACGCCGTCACCGAGGAGGCGCTCCGCCGCGCCGAGCAGGACGGCATCGTCTTCATCGACGAGATCGACAAGGTCGCAGGCCGCGCGCACAATGGCCCGGACGTCTCCCGCGAGGGCGTGCAGCGCGATATCCTGCCCATCGTCGAGGGCAGCACGGTCAATACCAAGTACGGCGTGGTGAAGACGGATTTCATGCTCTTCATCGCCGCCGGCGCGTTCCATGTGGCGAAGGTGACCGATCTGATCCCCGAGCTGCAGGGCCGCTTCCCCGTGCGCGTGAATCTGAAGCCCCTGACGAAGGACGACTTCAAGCTCATCCTCTCCAAGACGGACAATGCGCTCACCCGCCAGTACGAGGCGCTGCTCTCCGTCGATCACGTGCATTTGAAGTTTGAGGAAAGCGCGCTCGACGCGCTGGCCGAGGCTGCGCAGCTGGCCAACGAGACCAAGGAGGACATCGGCGCGCGCAGGCTGCACACGCTCTTTGAGCAGATGCTCGAGGACATCTCCTTCAACGCCGGCGGCGACATGCCCGACGTGACCGTCGTCATCAACGGCGACTACGTCCGCGAGCATTTGGGCGGCGACGCCAAGCGCGTGGACATGAAGAGGTATATTCTGTAAACAGGAGAATAAAGCCTTCCCCAATGGGGAAGGTGGCACGGCGACAGCCGTGACGGATGAGGTCCCCGCCCGCAGGCGGAACCGCTGTTCACCAAGGATTACGCTGTGCTGATTAAGGAGGCCATCGCCATGCATGCCATGATCATCACCGCCTATCAGGACTATGAGGGCCTGCGCCGCGCGCTCGCCGCGCTGGCAAAGCGCGCGCTGTGCTTTGTCCATGTGGACGCCAAGTGCGCCGTCACGGATGAGCAGACCGCGCAGCTTGAAGCGATGGACAATGTCCGCGCCATCCGCCGCTACAAGGTCAACTGGGGCAGCGTGCACCACCTGCACGCGCTCTGCGATCTGTGCCGCATGGCGCTCAGCGATGAGCGGGTCACGCATCTGCACCTCATCTCCGCGCAGGATTTTCCCTGCGTGAGCGCCGACGAGTTTGAGCGCTTCTTTGACGGGGACGACCGCATCCACATGCAGATGATCCGCACGGCGGATTACCCGGAGCTCGCGCATCGCTACGAGCATTTCCACTTCATGCACTGGGTCAATTACCGCGACATGAGCGAGCGCGGGCAGAACATCGTCGGCCGCATTGACCGCTGGCAGGAGATGCTGCATATCCGCAGGAAGCTGAGCGTGCCGTACAAGGGGCTCGTCTGGCTCTCCATGCCGCGCGCCGCGGCGGAGCATGCGCTGACCGCCCCGCAGAATGTGAAGCTCCTGCGCAGATTGACGTTCACCTACATCCCCGAGGAGTTCTTCTTCCAGAATGCCTTTGCCGGCACGCCGTGGGAGGGGAAGATTACGGGCAATGAGCTGCGCTTCTCCATCTGGGATGAGCCGCACAGGGGCACGCCCGCGCTGCTTGACGAACATGACCTTGCGCGCGTGGGTGAATCCGGCTGCCTCTTCTGCCGTAAGGTCAAAACCGGCAGCGCGCTGTATGAAGCGCTTGAGGCGAGATGGCTCGGCGCGGCGGCGACCGGCGGGGAAAAATCCTGTTGACAACGGGGAAAACTCGGGGTATAATCATTTCATATATCGCCTGATGAAAAAGAGGAGTACGCGCTCGTCGCCGTCAGAGAGGGCAGGCCCATGGGCTGAAAGGCCGCCCGGGAAGGATGCGCGCGGAATGTCGCTTTGGAGGGGGCGGGTGATGGCTGCGGCCATAGCCTGCACGGGTGCGCCCGATACAGCGCCAAGAGGCGTCCGCCTGCGGTCTTGTCCGTGCGGGCGTAAATGAAGGTGGTACCACGCAAGCGCTCTTGCGTCCTTTGGGACGTGAGCGCTTGTTTTTTTGTTTGTGTAGAGAAAGAGGGTGAGGGAATGAATCTGACCACCGAGATGATTCCGGGTCTGAGCGTACTGCTGGCCGGAGCGTTTGTTGCGTTCTTTGGGGAGAACCTGTGCAGCAAGAAGGAGAACGCCAACCAGGTGCGGGTTCTGGGCGTTATGCTGGCGTTCGTCGGCGCGATCCTCGTCTTCGTTCCCTGATGACCCAATTCGTCCATACACCGTTTTATCGATAAAGGAGATGCAAACAATGGAAATGGAAAAAGTGTACAATCCTCAAGCGATTGAGGCTGACCTCTACCGCGAGTGGGAGGAGTCCGGCGCGTTCATCGCCAAGCGCGTGGAGGGCAAGAAGCCCTTCACCATCGTGATGCCGCCGCCCAATATCACCGGCCAGCTGCACATGGGCCATGCGATGGACTGCACCCAGCAGGACGGCCTCATCCGCTATCACCGCATGAAGGGCGACCCGACCCTCTGGCTGCCGGGCACCGACCATGCTGCCATCGCCACCGAGGTCAAGATCGTCGAGGCTATGGCGAAGGAAGGCCTGACGAAGAAGAGCCTGGGCCGCGAGCGTTTCCTCGAGCGCGCCTGGCAGTGGAAGAAGGACTACGGCGGACGCATCGTCCACCAGCAGCGCCGCATGGGCGTCTCCTGCGACTGGAGCCGCGAGCGCTTCACCATGGACGAGGGCTGCTCCCGCGCCGTGCGCGAGAATTTCTGCCGCCTGTATGAGAAGGGCCTCATCTACCGCGGCAACCGCCTGGTGAACTGGTGCCCGATGTGCCAGAGCGCGATCTCCGACGCGGAGGTCGAGCACAAGGAGATGGACGGCAGCTTCTGGCATCTGCTCTATCCGGTCAAGGAGACGGGCGAATACCTCGAGCTGGCCACCACCCGCCCGGAGACGATGCTCGGCGATACCGCCGTGGCCATCAACCCGGAGGATCCGCGCTATCAGCATCTGCACGGCTGCCACGTCGTGCTCCCGCTGATCAACAAGGAGATCCCGATCGTCTGCGACGAGCATGCCGATATGGAGAAGGGCACCGGCGTGGTCAAGATCACCCCGGCCCACGACCCGAACGACTACGAGGTCGGCCAGCGCCACGACCTGCCGCTGGTGCGCGTGTTCACCTACGACGGCCACATGACAGGCAGCGAGGACAAGGCGGCCTATGAGGAGCTCATCGCCTCCGGCAAGGGCGGCAAGAATGAGCCCGAGGTGCTCGACTGCGGCAAGTACGCCGGCATGACCACCGAGGACGCCCGCAAGGCCATCGTCGCCGACATGACCGAGCTGGGCCTGCTCAAGGAAGTGGAGCCGCTCAAGCATGAGGTCGGTGTGTGCTACCGCCACTCCAAGACCGCCATTGAGCCGATGATCTCCAAGCAGTGGTTCATCGAGATGAAGCCCGTGACCGACCCGGCGATCGCCGCGGTCAAGGACGGCAGGACCCAGTTCGTGCCGGAGCGCTTCACCAAGAACTACATGAACTGGATGGAAAACATCCGCGACTGGTGCATCTCCCGCCAGCTCTGGTGGGGCCACCGCATCCCGGTGTGGTACTGCGACGACTGCGGCGAGATGATGGTCCTGCGCGAGGATCCGTGCCAGTGCACCAAGTGCGCGTCCAAGAACATCCATCAGGACGAGGATGTGCTGGATACGTGGTTCTCTTCTGCGCTCTGGCCGTTCTCCACGCTCGGCTGGCCGGATAACACCGAGGACCTCAAGTACTTCTACCCGACGGACGTGCTGGTCACCGGCTATGACATCATCACCTTCTGGGTGTCCCGCATGATCACCATGGGCCTTGCGGACATGGAGGAGACCCCGTTCCACACCGTGCTCATCCACGGCCTCGTGCGCGACGCGCTGGGCCGCAAGATGAGTAAGTCCCTGGGCAACGGCGTCGACCCGCTGGAGGTCATCGACCAGTACGGCGCGGACGCGCTGCGCTTCTCGCTGTCCATGGGCGTCTCCCCGGGCAACGACATGCGCTTCTCCACGGACAAGGTGGAGTCTGCCCGCAACTTTGCCAATAAGATCTGGAATGCGAGCCGCTTTGTGCTCATGAATCTGGGCGAGACCGCCGAGGCGATGGAGGGCAAGACCTTCTCCGCCGCGGACAAGTGGATCCTCACCCGTCTGGACGAGACGATCCGCGAGGTCACCGCGCACTTTGAGGAGTACGACCTCGGCCTCGCCGCACAGAAGATCTATGACTTCGCGTGGAGCGAGTTCTGCGACTGGTATATCGAGCTGGCGAAGGTCACCCTGAACGGCGAGGATCAGGACGCCCGCAAGGCGACCTGCGCCGTGCTGCGCTACGTGCTCATCGCCCTGCTCAAGATGCTCCATCCGTTCATGCCGTTCATCACCGATGCGGTCTATCGCTACATCCCGGGCACGGAGGGCACGATCATGCTCGCCAGCTGGCCGGAGTGCGAGGCGGCGTATGTCTTCCCCGAGGCTGCGCGTGAGATGGAGGGCACGATGGATGTCATCCGCGCCGTGCGCAACCTGCGCGCGGAGATGAACGTGGCCGTGGGCAAGCGTGCGCACCTGATCGTCCGCCCGAAGGACGGCTGGGAGAAGGCCATGGCCGGCGCGGAGGAATACCTCAAGCGTCTGGCGTGGGTGAGCGAGATGCAGCTGCTCGCCGCGCAGGAGAATGCGCAGGGCAAGGTGGTTTCCGCCGTGTCCGAGGCGGCCGAGCTCTTTATCCCGCTGGGCGATCTGGTCGATCTGGACAAGGAGATCGCCCGCCTGACCAAGGAGGCCGAGAGCGTGGCGCGCGACATTCAGCGTGCCGAGGGCAAGCTTTCCAATCAGGGCTTCCTCGCCAAGGCGCCGGCTCAGCTCGTCGAGCAGGAGAAGGCGAAGCTGGAGGTCTCCCGCGACAAGCTCGCCAAGCTCAACGCGCGCATTGATGATCTGAAGAATATGTGATAAAATAGAGGGGCTGTCGGGATATCTGACAGCCCCTTTGAGTGTGTTTTACGGAGAAAGTGAGGCGATTCCATGACCGAACAGGAAGCCATCGCAAAAATCCACAGCGTATACCCCACGGGGAAGAAGAACGGCCTTCTGAATATGCGCGCCCTGATGGACAGGCTGGGCAATCCGCAGGAGCGCCTTTCGATGATCCATGTCGCCGGCACGAACGGCAAGGGCTCCTGCTGCGCGATGATCGAGCGCTGCCTGCGCGAGGCGGGCTATAAGACGGGCATGTACACATCGCCCTATATCGAGGTCTATAACGAGCGCATCCGCATAAACGGCGCGCCCGTTTCAGGCGACGCGCTCGCCGCGCTGGTGGAGCGCGTGTGGCCCGCCGTGCAGGCCCTGATGGACGAGGGGATCGCTGTCACCGAGTTTGAATTGGGCACGGCGCTGGCGTTTTGCGCGTTTGCGCAGGAGAAGGTCGACTTCGCCATCATCGAGGTGGGCCTCGGCGGGCGGCTGGACCCAACAAATATCATCACCCCCAAGGTCTGCGTGATCACCGAGGTCGGCATGGATCACATGGAGTACCTCGGCTCCACGATCGGGGAGATCGCGCTGGAAAAGGCGGGGATCATGAAACGCCGCGTGCCCGTGGCGCTCGGCCCGCAGCGGCATGAGGCGCTGGATGTGCTCATGGCCGCGGCAAAAGGCAAGGACTGCACCGTCTACGACCCCGACGCGCAGAATGTCGCCGAGACGGCGGACGGCGTGACCTTCGACGTGCGCCTGCACGAGCAGACGATCAAATCGCTCCGCGTCGCCCTTCGCGGGCGGCATCAGGCGGAGAATGCCTGCGCGGCGCTGGGCGCGCTTTCCGCGCTGCGTGCGCAGGGCGCTCAGATTCCGCTGGAGGCCGTGCGCAGGGGCATGGAGGCCGTGCGCTGGCCCGGGCGGCTGGAGCGCTTTGGCCACGTGCTTTTGGACGGCGCGCATAACGACCCCGGCGTGCGCGCGCTGTGCGCCTACTGCGACGCATGGCTGCCCAAGGAGCGCACCGTGCTGGTCACCGGCATGCTCGAGGACAAGGAGACGCAGAAGATGTGCGAGCGCCTTGCCCCGCGCGTGCGCTGCGTGGTCTGCACCGCGCCGCCCAATCCGCGCGCCATGGCTGCCGGGAAGCTGGCCGGCGTGTTTGCGTCCCTCGGCCTGCGCGCTTATGCGCAGGATCGTCCTGCCGATGCGCTGGCGCAGGCGCGATCCCTCGCCGGGCCGGACGGGCAGGTGCTCGTCTGCGGCTCGCTGTATCTGATCGGTGAAATGCGCACGCTGCTGCGCGGGGAAAAGGAGTTTTCTGATGTCATCTGAACATAATGCGTCCCCGGTGAAGTTCTCCCATGTGAGCGTCATGCTCCATGAGACGGTCGATATGCTGAATGTGCGCGAGGGCGGCGTCTATGTGGACGGCACGCTCGGCGGCGGCGGCCACAGCGAGGAGATCCTGCGCAGGCTGAACGGCACGGGCCATCTCTACGGCATCGACCGGGATAACGACGCGCTCGCCGCGGCGTCCGCCCGGCTTTCCGGCGCGGGCAATTTTACCGCGATCAAGGGCAATTTCCACGACGTGAAGGCGCTGCTCGCCGAGCGCGGCGTGACCCGGATCGACGGCATGATGGTCGACCTGGGCGTGAGCTCCTATCAGCTTGACACCGCAGAGCGCGGCTTTTCCTATCACGCCGACGCGCCGCTGGATATGCGCATGGATCAGGATCAGCCGCTGACTGCCGCGGACATCTGCAACACGTGGGACAAGGCGGAGATCACCCGCATCCTGCGTGAGTATGCGGAGGAGAAGTGGGCCGCGCGCATCGCGGACATCATCATCGAGCACCGGGCGAAGAAGCCCCTTGAGACGACGGGCGATCTCGTCGCCTGCGTCGACGCGGCGATCCCGAAGAAGATCCGCATGCAGGACAGCGGTCACAGCGCGCGGCGCACCTTCCAGGCGCTGCGCATCGCGGTCAACGACGAGCTCGACCCGCTCAAAAACGCCCTGCAGGACATGGTCGACCTCCTCGCCCCGGGCGGGCGTCTGGCGGTGATCACGTTCCATTCTCTCGAGGACCGCATCGCCAAGCAGACGCTGCGCACCCTGCAAAATCCCTGCACCTGCCCGCCGAGGATCCCCGTGTGCATCTGCGGAAAGACGCCGGTGGTCAAGGTGCTGTCCGGCGGCGGCGTGAAGCCGTCCAAAGAGGAGATCGAGGTCAACGCGCGCTCGAGGAGCGCCATGCTGAGGGGATGTGAAAAGCTGTGAGGAGGAAGGACCGTGAGATGACGGACATTGCCGCGCTGCGCGCCGTATTGGAGCGCGGGCAGGCGGCGAGCATCGCCTTTGCCGGGGATGCGCCGTACGTCATCCCGATGAATTACGGCTATGAGGAGAGGGACGGGCGCTTTACGCTCTATCTCCACGGCGCGGCGAAGGGGGAGAAGATCCGACGGGCGCAGGCCGACCCGCGCGCGGCCTTCACCGTCTATGTCAATAACCGCGTCTACGGCACGGAGGGCGCGGGCTGCAGCGGCACGTCGTCCTTTGACAGCGTGTGCGGCGGCGGCCGCCTCCGCTTCCTCGAGGGGGAGGAGAAGGTGCACGGCCTGCGCATGCTCATGGCGCATTACGCGCCCGGGCGCACGTTTGATTTCCCGGAGGAGATGCTGCGCGTCACCTGCGTGCTGGCGCTTGACGCGGAGCAGATCACGGGGAAGCATCATGACTGACAGGAGCGGCCTTACGGGAGAACCTCATCCGTCTCGCCTACGGCGATCCACCTTCCCCTCTCAGGGGAAGGCTTAGGAGTTACGGATATAGCAAAACCAAAAGCCCTCCCCTGGGAGGGGAGGGTGCCCCGAAGGGGCGGGTGAGGTTGTGAGCGGCGTATGCAGATCGGCCTCAATCGGATGAACAAGCGGCCTTACGGGCCGCTTTTCTTTTGCGGCGGAATCTGGTATAATGCCTGTATCAACCCAAGGAGGGAAGCCCATGCCCCGTCTTTACGTCGTTGCCACGCCGATCGGCAACCTTTCCGATATGACCCCGCGCGCCATCGAGACGCTGAAGAACGCCGATCTCATCGCCGCGGAGGATACGCGCGTCACCCGCGCGCTGCTCAATCACTTCGGGATTGACACACCCTGCATCTCCAATCATCAGCATAACGAGGAGCACCGCGCCGCGTCCCTGCCTCAGCGGATGCTGGAGGAGGATCTGACCGTCGCTGTCGTCACCGATGCGGGCACGCCCTGCATCTCCGACCCGGGCAGCGTGCTCGTGCGCGAGGCGGCGGCGCTGGGGATCGAGGTCCTCGCCGTCCCCGGGCCGACGGCCATGGCCAGCGCGCTCTCCGTCAGCGGATTTGACACGCGGGAGTTCGCGTTCTACGGCTTCCTGCCCCGGCAGAAGAAGGAGCTGCGTGAAAAGCTCCTGTCCATGAAGCGCAGCGGCGTGCCCATCGGCGTGGTGCATGAGAGCCCGCACAGGGTCATCGAGCTCGTGCGCACGATCGCCGAGACGCTGCCTGGCTGCCTCGTCTCCGCCAGCTGCGACCTGACCAAGCTCTATGAAAAGACCATCCGCGGCGAGGCGGGCGAGGTGCTTTCCATGCTCGAGGCGAATGAGAAGGCGGAGAAGGGCGAGTACTGCCTCGTGCTCGACATGAGCGCCGCAGAGACCGAGGCGCAGGAGGCCGCCTCCTCGGCGAGCCTCGAGGCGCAGATCTTTGAGGCGCTGATGGAGGGCTGCGACCTGCGCGAGGCGGGCGAGCGGCTGATCGCGCGCGGCGCAAAGCGCAACGACGCCTACCGCGCGCGCACGGCGGTGCAGCGCTTCCTTGAGGACCTGATGAGCGATGAAGACGACGGGGAGGAAGAGGACGATGAATGACACGATCAGACAGCTGATGGCGCGCAAGAGCGTGCGCGCATATGAGAAGCAGGAGATCCCGCACGAGGACGTGCAGGCCATCCTTGCCGCCGCCGTGCAGGCGCCGACCGCGGGCAATATGACCCTCTGGACGGCGATCCACGTGACCGATCAGCAGAAGAAGGACGCGCTGGCTGTTTCCTGCGATAATCAGCCCTTCATCGCCAAGGCGCCGCTGGTGCTGGTCTTCTGCGCGGATTATAAGCGCTGGTTCGATCTGTTCAAGACGGTCGAACTCGGCGAGGCGCTCCGTCAGCCTGCGGAGGGCGACTTCCTGCTGGCGATGAGCGACACCGTGATCGCCGCGCAGAGCGCCGTCGTCGCGGCGGACGCGCTGGGCTACGGCTCCTGCTACATCGGCGATATCATGGAGAACTGCGACGTGCAGCGCGCGATCCTCGGCCTGCCGGAGTATGTCAAGCCCGTGTGCATGGTGGTCGTCGGCGTGCCGACGCAGCAGCAGCGCGAGCGGGTCAAGCCCCCGCGCTTTGAGATCGCCGACGTCGTGCATGAGAACAGCTATCGCCCCGCGGGTGCGGAGGGCTTCCGCGCGATGCTGGAGCGCCGTCAGGGCCTCTCCGGCGAGGACTTTGACCGCTGGCTGCTGGCCTTTACCAAGCGCAAGTGGAACTGCGACTTCAGCCGGGAGATGTCCCGCTCGGTCAGGCAGATGATCGACGAATGGGTCGAGGGGAAGTAAACCAAAGAAATTTCCCCGGAGAGGCAGGCGCTTCTCCGGGGTTTTTTCATAAGGCAAGTGTTTGATGGTTGGTGCAGTTTCTGTGCCCGCTGGCTCCCTCAGTCAGTTCGCTGACGCTCACTGACAGCTCCCTCCCGGAGGGAGCTTCGAATAAGCGCCGATTTGCAAATTCATATCGCGGATTTGCTAAAGCTGCACGAGACGAACCTCCCTCCGGGAGGGAGGTGGATCGCCGAAGGCGAGACGGAGGGAGCAAGCGGGCGGATAGATTTGGCGTATGCAGACATTGCACATGTGAAGAAAAATTCTCTGCACAGAAATGTAAAGTACCCTTGACATCTGCGTGATCCTGTGGTATCCTGTCAATGTAAAGCAAGCTTTACTTCTGAAAAAGAGGTGATCGACATGAAAAACAGGCTTGAGGAGCTGCGCCGTGAGCGCGGCGTCCGCCAGGAGGATCTGGCGCAGGCGCTGGGCGTCTCCAGGCAGACGGTGATCTCGCTGGAGAAGGGGAAGTACAACCCGTCTCTGGCGCTGGCGTTCCGGCTGGCGCGGTATTTCGCGCTGCCGATTGAGGAGATTTTTGACGACTCGGATGAGCAGAAATAAGGGAGGATACCACAATGAAATGCAGGCTGAACAATAAGAAGAACCTGATGACCATGGGCATTGCCGGCCTTGTGCTGATGGCGGTCGGCGCGATTGCGGCGTATTTCCTGCCGGATGAGATGTATCTGGCCGCGCGCATCGCGGGCTTTGTCAGCGGCCTTGGCACGTCGCTGGCGCTGATGGGCTTTGTGCTGCTGCTGCGCCGGGCGCGCCTTGGCGAGGAGCGGGCGAAGGACAACGACCTCGCCATGACGGATGAGCGCGGCATGGCCGTGGCGTATAAGGCGCAGAGCGCGGCGGCGATCGCGGCGGTCTTTGCGCTGGTTGTGATCGTGGTCATCGCGATGATCCGCGGCGATCACCTGTACATGGGCGTGACGAGCATGCTCATGTGCGCGGTGGCGCTGGTCAAGCTCGCGGCGTGGCATATCTACAACAGGACCATGTGACCCGGGCAAAATAACGCCGGGAATTGCAAATTCTTTACTGTGCAAAGCGGCCTGCGTGCGCTATAATAACATCAGATAGAGACGATGTGCACGGAGGTTCATATGCTGAAGCTGATCGGTGAAAAACAATATGATAAACTGATGCGCACGGTTGTGGAGCCGGGGCTTGAGGCGCTGCGCGAGGAGATTGAATTGCCCCTCCCGGGCGGCGGCTCGCTGCATGCGGAGATCTATAACCGCTACGACGCCAAGCGCGCCGTGGTGATGCTCCACGGCTATACGGAGTCCGCGGAGAAGCTGCGCGAGATGGCGTGGTACTTCCTGAGCAGCGGGTACAGCGTCTTCTCCTACGATCATCGCGGCCACGGGCAGTCCGTGCGCGAGATCGAGGACCTGACGGTGACGCATGTGGACCGCTTTGGCCAATACATCGAGGATCTTGAGGTCTTCATGGATAAGGTCGTCTTCCCGCGCATGGGGGACGCGCCGCTCATGCTCTATGCCCACTCGATGGGCGGCGCGGTCGGCGCGAAGGCGATGATGGCGCATCCGGGCTGGTTTGCCCGCGCGGTGCTGACCTCGCCCATGATCGCCGCCTGCACGGGCGGCTTCCCGCTGCCTGTGGCGAAGGGCGTGCTCGCCCTGAGCCGTAAGCTGGGAAGGGGGCGTGCGCGCGCCATCGTCGGGCGGGACTATGACCCCGAGGGCGAGCGGCTGGAGACGAGCTGCTCGACGAGCCTCGCCCGCTTCTCCTATTACAAGGAA
The DNA here is from genome assembly GCA_017936375.1 of Clostridia bacterium. GTDB lineage: Bacteria > Bacillota > Clostridia > Christensenellales > Aristaeellaceae > Ventricola. The sequence continues at coordinate 29,241 of JAGBFR010000059.1, read as the reverse complement.
AAGCGCATGCGCAACCTGCACCTGCGCAATTGCTCCCCGACCAACGACTGGCTCTGGGAGGCGCTCGCCGTCACGGACGAGCTCCTTGACCCGGCGAATGCGGCGAAGATCACGACCCCGCTTCTCCTGTGTCAGGCGCTGCGGGACGACGTCGTCAAGCTCCCGGAGCAGGAGCAGTTTGTCTCGATGATCCCCGGCGCGAGGCTGCAGGCGTTTGACGCGCGGCATGAGCTCTATCTCTCCCATGACGAGGTGATGGAGGCCTATGTGCAGGCTGTGCTGGGCTTCTTTGCAGAGGAATAAGCGGAATCCAAGGAGGGGTTCGGATGAAGAAGATTCGCTTTGGCCTGATCGGCACGGGCTACCGCTCGCTGTATTTTATCCGCATCGCCAAGTGTCTGCCGGAGATCTTTGAACTGACCGGCGTGGCCTGCCGCAATGAGGCGAGGGCGAAGGAGCACGGCGCGCTCTACGGCGTCAACGCCGTGGGCTCCATCGAGGCGCTGCTTGAGACAAAGCCGGAGTTCGTCGTCTCCTGCGTGCCGCGCGCCATCATGGAACAGACGCTTGAAAAGCTCCTTGAGGCGGGTATGCCCGCGCTCTCGGAGACGCCGCTGGCGATGGACGACGCGTCCCTCATGCGCCTTTGGGCCATTCATCAGCGCACGGGCACGCCGCTGCAGCTGGCGGAGCAGTACTTCCTCTGGCCGACGCATCAGGCGCGCCGCGCGCTGCTTGACCGCGGCCTGCTGGGCGATGTGCACAACTGCTGGCTCTCCGTGGCGCATGACTACCATGGCGTGAGCCTGCTGCGCTTCTTCCTGCAGCCGCAGCCGGGCGAGATCGCGATCCGCGCCCGCAGCGTCAATACGCCGATCATCGTCACCGGCGCGCGCGACGGCATCCATACCGACGGTGAGGTCGGGTTTGAGAACAGGACGTTTGCGCACTTTGACTATCCGGACGGCAAGCTTGGCCTCTACGACTTCTGCGGCACGCAGTACCGCAGCGCCACGCGCACCAGCCATCTGCGCATCCTCGGCACGCGGGGCGAGATCTTTGACGACGAGGTGCTCTGGACGGACGCGCAGAACAGGCCGCAGCGCGCGCGCCTTGAGGTGAGGAAGGACCTCAAAACGGGCACGATCCGCGCGGTCGACTTTGAGGGCGAGCGCCTGTATACCAATCCCTTCCCGTCGGATGTGCCGATGATTGAGGATGAGATCGCGATTGCGGACGTCCTGCGCCGCATGGGCGAGACCGTGCGCACGGGCAGGCCCTTCTACCCGGATGCGTATGCCTATGGCGATACATATCTGGCGATCCGCCTGTGGGATCTGGCGGCGCGCGATGCGATGGGCAAGACCGAGCGCATGCCGTGGGACGAGGCATAAGCAACAGAATATCGGACGGGCTGCAGGCCGGCGACGGCTGCGCGGCCCGTTTTTTTTTTGCCGCGGCGGGGAGGACGGCATAGACTGATACGGGAGAGAGATAAGGGAATAATGCAAAAAACATTCGAATTGATGCAGGAATGAAGGGAATGTGAGAAATTTTTCAAAAATGACTTGCAAATCGGCGCGCGATCGTCTATAATGAGCAAGTCGAAAGCCCCGCCGCCGAAGGCGGGCATGATAGCAATAGCAATAAGGAGGAACATCCTATGTCTTACGTTGATGAGGTCTATGAGCGCGTTGTTAAGGAGAATCCCAGCCAGCCGGAATTCCATCAGGCCGTGCGCGAGGTGCTTGATTCCCTGCGTCCCGTGATTGAGCGCAATGAGGCGAAGTATCGCCGTGACGCCATGCTTGAGCGCATCACCATGCCCGAGCGTCAGATCCTCTTCCGCGTGCCGTGGGTGGATGACAAGGGTCAGGTTCAGGTCAATAACGCCTTCCGCGTGCAGTTCAACAGCGCGATCGGCCCGTACAAGGGCGGCATCCGCCTGCACCCGAGCGTGAATCTGGGCATCATCAAGTTCCTCGGCTTCGAGCAGATCTTTAAGAACTCCCTGACCGGCCTGCCCATCGGCGGCGGCAAGGGCGGCTCCGACTTTGACCCCAAGGGCAAGAGCGACCGCGAGGTCATGGCCTTCTGCCAGAGCTTCATCACTGAGCTGTTCAAGTATATCGGCGCGGATACCGACGTGCCGGCCGGCGATATCGGCACCGGCGCGCGTGAGATCGGCTATATGTACGGCCAGTACAAGCGCCTCACCGGCCTGTACGAGGGCGTGCTCACCGGCAAGGGCCTCACCTATGGCGGCTCCCTCGCCCGCAAGGAGGCGACCGGCTACGGCCTGCTCTACCTGACGCAGGAGATGCTCAAGTGCAACGGCATCGAGCTGGCGGGCAAGACCGTCGCCGTCTCCGGCGCGGGCAACGTCGCCATCTACGCCGCGCAGAAGGCGCAGCAGCTCGGCGCGAAGGTTGTCACCGTCTCCGACTCCACCGGCTGGGTCTATGACAGCGAGGGCATCGACATTGATCTCCTGCGCGAGGTCAAGGAGGTCAAGCGCGCCCGCCTGACCGAGTATGCCGCCGCCCGTCCGTCTGCTCAGTATCATGAGGGCCGCGGCGTCTTCACCGTCAAGTGCGACGTGGCGCTGCCGTGCGCAACGCAGAATGAGCTCCTCCTCGACGATGCGAAGGCGCTCGTGGCCAACGGCTGCATCGCCGTCGCCGAGGGCGCGAACATGCCCACCACCGCCGAGGCCACCGAGTACCTGATGGCCAATGGCGTGCTCTTCGCCCCGGGAAAGGCGGCCAACGCCGGCGGCGTCGCCACCAGCGCGCTGGAGATGAGCCAGAACTCCATGCGCCTGCACTGGTCCTTTGACGAGGTCGACGCCAAGCTCAAGGACATCATGGTCGGCATCTTCCACAATGTGGACGACGCTGCGAAGGAATACGGCATGGCCGGCAACTACGTCGCCGGCGCGAACATCGCGGGCTTCCTCAAGGTCGCCACGGCGATGGAGGCGCAGGGCGTCGTCTGATCACAGTGCTTCATATGCGCCGCGGGGCATGTCTCCGCGGCGTGTTTTTTGATGATGCGCCATGTGAGTTGACAAATAATCTGTATGTAAGATGAGAAAATGTCAATTGACTTCTTGGGATGATGATAAATAATCCTCGAAAACCGATGAAAATATGGAAATATCCGCGATTGTGATGTTGACAAAGCGTTGAGGCGGAGTTATAATGGCTTCAACATTTTGAAAACACCCCGCCAGACGGGATGTCACTGGAGGTAACCATAATGAAGAAGATTATTGCTCTCGTTCTCGCGCTTACCATGATCGCCTGCGCGGCCTGCGCCAGGGCGGCGACGGTCGGCATCTGCCAGCTCGTTCAGCACGACGCGCTCGACGCGGCGACCCAGGGCTTTAAGGATGCGCTGACGGAGAAGATGCCGGACGTCGAGTTTGACGAGCAGAATGCCTCCGGCGACGCCGCGACCTGCGCGATCATCACCAGCACCTTCGCCTCCAACGGCGTGGATCTGATCATGGCCAACGCGACCCCGGCCCTGCAGGCTGCCGTCGCCGCCACGGGCGATATCCCGATCCTCGCCACCTCCATCACCGAGTACGGCGTCGCGCTGGATATCGAGGACTTCACCGGCGTGACCGGCATCAACGTCTCCGGCACCTCCGACCTCGCCCCGCTCGCTGAGCAGGCTGCGATGGTCAAGGAGCTCTTCCCCGAGGCGAAGAAGGTCGGCCTGCTCTACTGCTCCGCCGAGGCGAACTCCATCTATCAGGTCAAGGTCGTCGGCGAGGAGCTCAAGGCGCTGGGCTATGAGACCGAAGAATTCGCCTTCACCGATTCCAACGACGTCGCGTCCGTCTCCGCGCTGGCCGCTGCCGAGTGCGACGTGATCTACATCCCGACCGATAACACCGCCGCCGCCTACACCGAGACCATCGCCAACGAGGTCATTCCCGCGAAGGTTCCGGTCATCGCCGGCGAAGAAGGCATCTGCAGGGGCTGCGGCGTTGCGACCCTGACCATCAGCTACTACGACATCGGCTACGCCACCGGCCTGATGGCGTATGAGATTCTCGAAAATGGCGCGGACGTCTCCGCCATGCCGATCGAGTATGCGCCGCAGTTCACCAAGAAGTACAACGCCGCCAACGCCGAGGCGCTGGGCGTCGCCATCCCCGAGGGCTACGAGGCCATCGCCGAGTAACCTGCCCCGAAAACGCCATACAGCCAGGAAGGGGGAGTTCCCTCCTTCTTGGCTTCTTCGCGTATATGGCGCGGATCGATTATCCTGGCATACAGGCACAATAAGACGAGGAGGACAACTCCGTGGATATTCTCAAGCTGCTCAACGCGCTGCCCGGCGCCGTCTCCCAGGGCATGATCTGGGGTCTGATGGCCATCGGCGTGTACATTACCTACCGGATTCTGGACGTCTCCGACCTGACGGTGGACGGCTCCATCGCCACGGGCGGCGCGGTCGCCGCCATGCTGATCATCAATGGCTGCAATGTCTGGCTGGCGCTGCTGGCCGCCTTCCTTGTGGGCATGCTCTGCGGCTTTGTGACGGGCATGTTCCATACCTTCTTCGGCATTCCGGCGATCCTCTCCGGCATCCTCACGCAGCTGGCGCTCTACTCCGTCAATCTGCGCATCATGGGCAATAAGGCGAATACCGCGCTGAGCGTCAACAAGTATCCGCTGATCCTCACCTCCAGAAACGCGCGCGCCCTCGCTCTCAATAACCCGATCCTGATCATGGCGGTCTTTATCCTCGTGGCGATCGGCCTTCTGTACTGGTTCTTCGGCACGGAGCTGGGCTGCTCCATGCGCGCGACCGGCGCGAACAGGAACATGTCCCGCGCGCAGGGCATCAATACCGATAAGAATATCGTCCTGAGCCTCATGCTGGCCAATGGCATCGTCGCGCTCTCCGGCGCGCTGCTGGCGCAGTATCAGGGCTTTGCCGACGTGGGCATGGGCCGCGGCGCGATCGTCATCGGCCTGGCCGCCGTCATCATCGGCGAGGTCGTCTTCTCAAAGATCTTCCGCAATTTCGGCCTCAAGCTGCTCGCCGTCATCATCGGCGCGATCATCTACTATCTGGTCATTCAGGTCGTCCTCTGGCTGGGCCTGAATACCAACGACCTCAAGCTCCTCACGGCGCTGGTCGTCGCGCTGTTCCTCGCCGCGCCGCACTGGAAGGCGAAATTCCTCGGCGCGAAGGAAAAGAGAAAGGGGCGTGGCTGAGATGCTTCGCATTGAGCATATTGCAAAGACGTTCAACCCCGGCACCATCACGGAAAAGCGCGCCCTCACCGACGTGCACCTGCACCTGAAGCCCGGCGACTTTGTCACCGTCATCGGCGGCAACGGCGCGGGCAAGTCCACCATGCTCAACGCCGTGGCGGGCGTCTTCCCCGTGGATCACGGCACCATCGCGATCGACGGCGTGGACGTGACCCATCTGCCGGAACATAAGCGCGCCGCCTTCCTTGGCCGCGTATTTCAGGACCCCATGACCGGCACCGCCGCGACCATGAACATCGAGGAGAACATGGCCCTTGCCATGCGCCGGGGCGAAAGGCGCGGCCTGCGCTGGGGCATCTCCGCCATGGAGCGCAGGATGTATCAGGAGCAGCTGAGCATGCTCGGCCTCGGGCTGGAAAACCGCATGAGCAGCAAGGTCGGCCTCCTCTCCGGCGGCCAGCGTCAGGCGCTGACGCTGCTGATGGCGACGCTGCGCACGCCCAAGCTCCTGCTGCTTGACGAGCACACCGCCGCGCTCGACCCGAAGACCGCTGCCAAGGTGCTTGAATTGAGCGATAAGATCATCGCCCAGCAGAAGCTCACGGCGCTGATGATCACCCACAACATGACCGACGCCCTCGCCTATGGCAACCGCCTCATCATGATGCACGAAGGGCGCATCGTCGTGGATGTGGAGGGCGAGCAGAAGAAGCGCCTCACCCGCGAGGACCTGATGAGCCTCTTTGGCAAGGCGGCGGGCAAGGAGCTCGACGGCGATAAGCTGCTTCTTTCCTGAAAATGAAAGATTGAAGAACTGCCAGAAAAACACTGCACCAGAAAAATGATTCTTCTTTGGCACCGAAGGTTTCCAAAGGGCGAACGGAAAGCCCTTTGGTGGGGCGATGGGGCAAAGCCCCATACCTGCCATGAAGATGTTGTTTTCTGAAAGTGTGGGTCTTTCTGGCAGTCTTTTCGTTGACTGGATTCCTCTGTTTCCGTATAATGAAAGCATCATTGGTGCAAAGGAGAGCGTATTATGCGGCAGTTTGACGTCATCATCATCGGCGGCGGCGTGGTCGGCAGCGCGATTGCAAGGGAGCTCACGCGCTATCGCCTCAGCATCGCCGTGATGGAAAAGAACCCCGACGTCGTGTGCGAGACGAGCGGGCGCAATTCCGGCGTGGTGCATGGCGGCTTTGCCTATGACGAGGGGACGCTCAAGGCGCGGCTCTGCGTGGAGGGCAACAGGGGCATGGACGCGCTCGCGCGCGAGCTGGGCTTCCGCTTCATCCGCTGCGGCAAGGTGCTCGTCGGCAAATCGCAGGAGGACTATGCGAGCCTGCAGCGCACGATGGCGCAGGGCGCGCGCAACGGCGCGACGGGCCTTTCGCTGATTGACAAGGACGAGCTTGCGCGCGTCTGCCCGGCGGCGGTGGGCGAGTTTGCCATGCTCAGTGAGACCTCCGGCGTGCTCGACCCCTTCGGCTATACCATCGCCATCGCGGAGAATGCCGCGCAGAACGGCGCGCGCTACTTCCTCGAGCATACCGTCACCGGCCTCTCCCGCGAAGGCGGCCACTGGCAGGTGCGGACGGATCGGGGCGATTTTGCCGCGCGCTGGGTGGTCAATGCGGCGGGCCTTGGCTGCGGCGAGATTTCCGACATGCTGGGCCTGACGGGCTACCGCGTCATCGGCTCCAAGGGCGATTACATCATCCTTGACAAGCACACGGGCGAGCTGCTGCCCATGCCGATCTATCCCGTGCCGAGCAATACCTACATGGGCATCCACGTCACCAACACGACGGACGGCAACGTCATCGTCGGCCCGAATGCGGAGTGGATCGACGACCACGCGCAGTTTGCCTATTACGGCGTGCCGCAGGAGAATATCGACTATCTGGCCGAGAGCGCCTCGGACATCTGGCCGCATATTCACAAGAAGGACTATATCCGCAATTACTCCGGCATCCTGCCCAAGTGGGTGGATGAAAACGGAAAGATTCAGGATTTCAAGATCGAGATGAGGCCGGAGATCGCGCCCAACGCCGTGAACCTCGTGGGCATCGAGTCCCCGGGCCTGACGGCGGCGGTGCCCATCGGGCGCTATGTCGCGCAGATGATGCGCGAGGCCGAGCCGTTTGAGGCAAATCCGGCGTTTGATCCCGTGCGCAGGCCGATCGCGCGCTTTGCCGATATGGACGATGCGGCGCGCGGCGAGGCGATCGCCCATGACCCGGACTACGGCGAGATCATCTGCCGCTGCGAGCAGGTGACCCGCGCGGAGATCCTGCGGGCGATCCATAACCCGCTGGGCGTGCGCACGGTCACGGGCGTGAAGCTGCGCACCCGCGCGATGATGGGCCGCTGTCAGGGCGGCTACTGCCAGATGCGCATCGCGCAGATGATCGGGGAGGAGCTGGGCGTCCCGGCGAGGGAGATGACCTATGGCCGGGCGGGCTCGTGGCTCTTTTCCGGCGAGATGGGGGAAAGCGGGGTGGACGCATGAAGACGGCCTATCATGACGTGGTGATCGTCGGCGCGGGGCCTGCGGGCCTTGCCGCTGCGGCGGAGCTGGCGCGCCGGGGCGTATCCGACGTGCTCATCGTCGAGCGCGAAAAAGAGGCGGGCGGCATCCTGCGCCAGTGCATCCATGACGGCTTTGGTGTGGACCGCTACGGCGAGTCCCTCTGCGGGCCGGAGTATGCGCAGCGCCTGATCGACGAGGCGGCGCAGCACGCGCAGATCCTGACGGACACGACCGTCCTGTCCATGACGGCGGAGCGGGAATTGACCCTCGTCTCCCGCGAGGGGCTTAAGAAGGTGCGCGCCGGCGCGGTGATCCTCACCATGGGCTGCCGCGAGCGCACGCGCGGCGCGCTGGCCATCCCCGGCGAGCGGCCTGCGGGCGTATTCACCGCCGGCGTGGCGCAGGCATATATGAACCTCTACGGCAGGATGATCGGCAGGCGCGCGGTGATCCTCGGCTCGGGCGATATCGGCATGATCATGGCCCGCAGGCTGACGCTCTCCGGCGCGCAGGTCGAGGGCGTGTATGAGATCCGGCCCATTCCCAGCGGCCTGCCGCGCAATGTCGCGCAGTGTCTCGATGATTACGGCATCCCGCTGCACCTGTCCCATACGATCACGGAGATTCACGGCTCCGCGCGCGTGACGGGCGTGACGGTCAGCGCGGTGGACGCAAAGGGCGCGCCCATCCCGGGCACGCAGCGCCATATCCCGTGCGACACGGTGATCCTCTCTATCGGCCTGATCCCGGAGAATGAACTGTCCCTCGGCGCGGGCATTGCGCTGGATCCCGTCACGCGCGGCGCGCGGGTGGATGAGCACCTGCAGACCTCCTGCCCGGGCGTCTTTGCTGCGGGCAATGCGCTGCATGTGCATGATCTGGCGGATGAGGCCTCGCTGGAGGCGGAGCAGGCGGCGCGCAGCGCGGCGGCGTATCTGGCCGGGCCGCTTGAGGCCTGCCGGATCCCTGTGCGCGCGGGGGCGGGCGTTGGCTATGCGCTGCCGGCATATGTCTCCGGCGCGGCGGATGCGTCCATCAGCCTGCGCGTGCGGGATAAGCTGGCCCCGTGCAGCATTGTGCTGCGGCAGGGCGGGCGCGAGATCGCGCGCAGGCGGCTGCTGGCGGCGATCCCCGCGCAGATGATCCGCGTGGCGCTGCCGAAGGGCGCTGCGTGTGGGGAAGCGGAGATTGTGGTTTCGGCGGAGTGATTGGAATCGAAGTAAGCAATCCATCCGGAAATAGCTTCTCACGCGCATACTACCAGAGGGCTTATCGATCGCCCTCTGGACTCCTTCTCTGCGTTCTGAGTTGTTGAACCTTTTGCAAACAAAAGGACCTTCCCCGATGGGGAAGGTGTCAGCCCGAAGGGCTGACGGATGAGGTCCCGCCCGCAGGCGGCGTTTCTCCGTAAATCCAAAAGCCTTCCCCTGTGAGGGGAAGGTGGCATTGCCGAAGGCAATGACGGATGAGGTTCCCACCCGAAGACGAAAAAACAAGGCACGCTTCTTGCGTGCCTTGTTCTTTTGCTCAGCAATCAGTCCGCGAGCTTCTCGACCATGGCGGTCAGCGCGTCGACGGAATTGAAATTCGCCGGGATGATCTGGGTCGCCGGGATGGAAATGTCAAATTCGTCGTTGAGCGCGCCGATGAGCTGGATGATGTCCAGCGAGGAGAGGATGCCGTCGTCGATCAGGGTGGTGCAGGTGTCCAGGTCGACGTCGTCCACGATGTCGCTCAGCAGATCAAGAATGGTGTCTCTCATGGGAAATTTCTCCTTTATGAAGGTTGTTTGTGTATGTGGGGCATCGCCCGTGCGATGCGGGGGTGCTTGCTTAGATGGATGCGCCGGTCTGATTGAGCTTTGCGGACTCGATGAAGTCGCGCGCGACGCGCAGGCTGCCGTCCTCGCCGCGCAGCACGATGCGGGGCATCCTGCGGGAGAGGAAGAGCGCGGGGCCCTCGGTCACGGAGTACGCGCCGATATTGCGGAAGGCGAGCACGTCGCCCTGCGCGAGGCCGTTCATGGAGATGGCGCGCACGAGCACATCCGCCGTCGTGCAGAGGCTGCCGCACAGCGCCCAGTCCATCGCCTCCTCGCCGTCATGCGCCGGGCCGGGCAGATGGTCGATCACCGGCGTGCGCATGCCCATGTTGCCGCCGAGGTAATTGACGTGGTGGATGCCGCCGTCCAGGATCGCATACCCGCAGCCGCAGTTGACCTTGGTGTCGATGACCGTGGTCAGGTAGCTGCCGCACTCGGAGGCGAAGAAGCGGCCCATCTCAACCGTCAGCTCCGTGCGCGCTGCGACCGCCTGCAGATCCGGCGCGAGCTCGCGCAGCGGGGCGAGGGTATCGGTAAAGTCCTCATGCGCGAAGTAGGGGAAGTAGAGGCCCGGGCCGTACTCGAGGCGGCGGGTCTCAAAGCCGTAGTCCGCCTTCAGGCTGTCCATGAGCGCGCAGAGCTTGCACAGCTCCTTGCGCTGGTGGTCAAGGCGCTTGCGCTGCGTGCCGGCGAAGTAGTGGATGCCCTCGATGTCAAGGCCGGTCAGCGCATCGCGGTGCTCAATGGCTTCGCGCAGGTCGCTCTCGTCCATGCCGAACTGGGAGCCTGCGGTCAGCCGCAGGATCGTGGGCAGCACGAGGCCGCGCTCGCGCGCGCATTCGTCAAGCAGGCGGATATGCAGCGGGCTCTCCGCCGTGAAGCGGCGCACGCCCGCGTCGATGGCATGGAGGATGTCCTCGCGCGTCTTGTTGACGCCGGAGAAGAGGATCGTCGCCGGGTCCACGCCCAGATCCTCGCAGATGATCAGTTCGCCCGGGCTGCAGACCTCGAGCAGCTCCACGAGGCGGCTCATCGCCGGGATGAGGAAGGGATTGGCCTTGATCGAATAGCACAGGTGGACGCTGTCGCCCACGATGGCCTTGGCCTCGCGCATGCGGCGGGCGAGCGCCTCCTCGTCAAAGAGGAAGCACGGCGTGCCGAACTTCGCGGCGGCGGCTTTGAGGATGCTCTTATCCACGGCGGGCCTCCTTCGCCTTCTTGTAGAGGTCGGTCAGGGCGTTTCGGTCGATCTTGCCGTTCTTGTTGAGCGGCATCTCCTCGACCTGCATGAAGATATTCGGGATCATATACGCCGGGAGCACGTCGTGCAGGCCGTCGGTGATGGCCTTCTTGTCCGCGCTGCCGCAGGTGAAGGCGAGGATCTTGCCCTTGTCGTGCAGATAGACGCAGCACGCGCGGGAGACGCCCTCCACGGCGGAGATGGCGGTCTCGATTTCGCCCAGCTCGATTCTGTGGCCCATGTGCTTGATCTGGAAATCCTTGCGGGAGACGTAGACCATCTCGCCGTTTTCCTCCAGGCGCACAAGGTCGCCCGTGCGGTAGATGGGCTCAAGGTACGCGCTGTTGAGCGGGTTCTGCGTGAAGACGGCGGCGGTGCGCTCCGGGTCCTTGTAGTAGCCCATGGCCACGGCCGTGCCGCTGACGCAGAGCTCGCCCGTCTCGCCCGGGGCGGCCTCGCGCCCGTCCTCCATGAGCAGCAGGATGCGCTCATTGGGGAAGGGGACGCCGATGGGCAGCGTCTGCGTGAGGTCAAACTCGCGGTCGACGATGTAGTACGTGCAGTTGCAGGTGATCTCCGTCGGGCCGTAGAGGTTGACGTACATGACCTCCGGCAGGAGTTTTCTGAGCTTGTTGAGGTGCTTGATGGGCATGACCTCGCCGGAGAACATGATCGTGCGCAGCTTGTCCGGGCAGCGGTATTCGATGGCGTTCATCGTCGTCAGGAAGCACAGCGCGCTGACGGCCCAGACGAGCACGGTACTGTTCTTCTCGCAGATGAAATCCATGAGCTTGGTCGGGTTGGTGAAATATGCGGTCGGGATGATCGCGACCTCCGCGCCGGTCATGATGCCGCTGTAGATATCCTTGACCGAGACGTCAAAGTCAATCGGCGCCTGATTGGCGAGCACATCCTTCTCCGTGATGCCGAAGATCTCTGTGAAACAGCCGATGAAGTCGATCACGCTGCGATGGCAGACGACCACGCCCTTGGGCGTGCCGGTCGAGCCGGAGGTGAAATTGACATAGAGCGGGTCGACGTCCAGCATCTGCGCGCGGACGCGGGCAAGCGCGGCGTCGTCCTGTGTATGCTCCAGCAGATCCTCGATGTAGAGGATCTCATACGGCACATCCATCGCCTCAAGCTGCGCGCCATGCGCATGGTCTGTGATGACGACGGGGCAGGCGAGGGTATCGAGGATCGCGCGGATGCGAACGGCGGGATGGCGCAGATTCAGCTGGGAATATGCGCAGCCGGCATATACCGCGCCGAGGAAGCCGGCGGCCGTGGCGACGCCCTTATCCATATAGAAGCCCACGACGCTGCGCGGCGCGACGCGCGCGCAGAGCGCGCTGCCCACGGCGCGGGCGGCCTTTGTGATCTGGCTGAAGGTCATCTCGCTCTGCGCGTCGGAGAAGGCGGTCTTCTCCGGCAGGCGGGCGGCTGTCGCCTCAAGATAATCAAGAATCAGCGTTTTCATACTCTGCTCCTGTAAAAAGCGGGCGGCGACCGTATCCGGCGCGCAGCCCGCAGAATTGTCTGAGATTATTATACCGTATCCCATCCGTTCCTTCAAGTGGGAGATCGGCCGTCGGGCGAATCAATCGCCGCGTCACATGGCTGTACCTTCCGCCGCATCCAGCGGCAGGTCATAGCGGAAGACCTCTGCTCTGCCCGGGGCGCGCCCGTAGACACGGATGCGGCTGCCCTTGCGCGGCGTATGCGCAGCGGGATCGAAGCTGAAATCCGGATTCTTGCCGAAGCTGCGCAGCGTGGTCTCCTCCCCATCCGGATGGACGAGGGCGAAGCTGTACTCGGGCTGCACGCTTGCGCCGCGGTTGCTGTCTGCGTGCAGGGCGATCTGCCCGCCGCGCTGCTCCATCGTCGCCCACACGTTGGTCATGAAGCGGATGGACTCAAGGTAGGCATAGCGGTTGCGGCTGAAGTGGCCGCTGACGTCCTGCCCGGCGTCCGCCTCGGCCAGCACGCGGCCCACGGCGGCGCTGAGGATATCCGCGCCCTCGCCGGTCATGTGGTGGTAGTCGTGGTAATAGGCGTTCAGGTCGGGCAGCAGGCTTTCCTTTGCGTAGAGCATGTTGTAGCAGGGGATCCCCGCCTCGGCGAAAAAGGCCTGCGCGCTGTCCAGATAGGTCAGCCGCTCCGCCTCGCGCAGCACGGTGGCGGTCATCTCCGGCGCGATGACAACGCGCAGCCGCACGCCATGCGCATGGCACAGGTCGCGGTAGCGCAGCAGCCATTCTTTGGTGCGGGGCATGACCTCGTAGTACATGCCGGTGTCGCGGCGGATGAACCAATCCTGTGCGTCCTCAGCGTCAACCGGCTCCGCGCCGACGATGCGCAGATGACCGTTGTCATAGGCGTATTCGCCCGTCCATTCGCGCAGGATATCAGCGGATGCATCCTCGTGATCAAAGCGCAGGCGCAGGCTCTTGCGCACGTCCTGCGCATCCCGATGCCCGAAGCTGTTCATCATCAGCAGGCGCTCGGCGTACATGCCGTCCTCCTGCGCGGTGTCATACCAGTAGCGCAGGCGGTTGAGCGGGTCGCTGAGGAAGGGGGCGAGCTTCATCTGGGTCATCGGGTCTTCCTTCGTGGTGTCAAAGGAGCCGCTCTCCAGCACCAGCACGATCTCCTCCGGCTGAGAGTGGCGCAGGAGCTCTTTGGTGAGCGCGATGGCGCCGGGCGGCATCAGGCCCGTGACAGCGGCGGTGAAGGTGCTTCTGCCCGTGGCCTTGCCGATGATCGTCGGGTTCATATGATAGAGCGCCATGGATGAGCCGACGATCACCGTCTGCGCCTTCTGCTCCTTCAGATCGTGCATCATCATCGCCGCGACGCTGTCCGTCTGCGTGAGGAAGGTGTTGCCAAAGAGCAGCAGGGGCAGCAGACCGAGCAGGAAGAGCGCGAGGAGCAGGAGCTTCTTCATCTGTGTTTTGATCCTTAACAAGGGTGTTTCCTCCGCATGACGGGTGTTGATTACTGCGCCGGGATTTCGTACCAGAGCTCGTCGCTGCCGCCCTGCACGCGCCCATAGATGCGCAACGTGCCGCCGGCAAGCACGGAAGCGCTGCAGGCAAAGACGGGATCGGCGTCATAGGGGCGCAGCTCTGTCTCGCTGCCGTCGTCATGGCGCAGCACATAGCGGTACTCCGGCACGACATTCAGGCCGCGGTTGCAGTCCGCCGTGAGGGTGACGCCGTCGTCGCTGTCCTCGCGGGTGAACCAGACGTTGGTAATGAAGTCGATGGCGTTCTGGTACTGCCAGCTGTTGGTGTAGAACCAGCCGCTCACATCCTCGCCGGCGATATGCGCGTTGATCAGCCGGGCGAAGGAGGTGCTGAGGATATCCGCGCCCTCGCCGACCATGTGGTACAGATCGTAGTAGAGGTGGTCAAGGCGGGGAAGGAAGTCCTCCTTCGCGTACATGAGGTTGTAGAAAGGGATGCCGCTCTCGGCGAAGAACCTCGCCGCGCTGTCCAGATACGGCAGGAAGCCCGGCTCCGCCAGCGCATGGATGGTCAGCGCGGGCAGGGCGACGACGATCAGCTCCGATCCGTTCGCCTCGCACAGGGCCTTGTACTCCAGCAGCTTCTCCTTCGTATAGTCGAAGATCTCGTAGTAGTAGCCCGTCTCCTCGCGGATGAAGGTCTCGCGCAGCTCGCGCTCGATGGAGGCCATTCTGTTGTGCCGCAGGAAGCCATCCTTGTATTCGTAGTCGCCGTTCCACTCCGCCTCGAGCTCGGCGAAGTAGGCCTCGGGATCAAGGCGCAGGCGGACGGCCTTGGTCAGGTCATCCATGCCGGAGAGGCCGAAGGTATTGAACAGCAGAATGCGCTCGGCATACTTGCCGTCCATGGCGGCGACGTCGGCGATGTAGCGCGCGCGGTCGATGGGGCTGCTGAGCAGGGGGAGCAGCTTCATCTGCGTCTGGATATCCTCCTTCACGGTGTTGAAGGTGTAGGATTCCACGACGAGCACGGTGTACTTCGGGCTGTTGGTGCGGTAGAGCTCGCGGGTGAGCGGGATCGCGCCGGCGGGCGAGAGATTGGTGATCGTCACGTCAAACGCCTGCAGCCCGGTTTCGCCGGTGATGATTTCCGGGTTGAGATGGCGCTGGACGATGGAGGAGCCCACGAGCGCCAGCTCGATATCGCTGCGCTCGCGCATGTCCTTCATCGTCCTGTAGGCAACGGCGTCCGTCTGCACGAGGAAGGTATTGCCAAGGAAGACAAGGACATAGATCCCGGCGAGGAAAATCGCCAGCAGGGCGATCTTGGTAATCAGTCGTTTCAAAAGGCAGCGCCTCCTGCGGATCAGTCGGATTCCTCCGGGGGGAGGACGGTGGTGTCGGTGAATACGGCGGAGCTGATGTCCCCGGCGCAGCGCGCATACACGCGCACACTGCCGCGGTCAAGCGCCGCCTGCGGGACGGTGAAGACGGGATCCCCGCTGTAGTCGCGCAGCGTCTCCTCGCTGCCGTCTGCCAGCAGCAGGGCATAGCGGTATTCAGGTATGACGGTTGCGCCGCGGTTGCAGTCCGCGGTGAGCTGCCAGCCGCCCTGCACTGCTTCGGCATGCGCCCAGACATTGGTGATGTAGTCGATCGCCTGCAGGTAGTGCCAGCTGTTGTAGTGGAACAGGGGGCTGATATCCTCCCCGGCAGTCAGCATATTGAAGGCCTTCGCGAAGGCGGCGCTCATGATATCCGCGCCGTCGCCGTGCAGGTGATGCGGGTCGACGTACATGTCGTCCAGATTGGGCATGAGCTCCGGCTTGGCGTAGAGCATGTTGATGCAGGGGATCTCGTTCTCCCTGAGGAAGCGGCATGCGCTCTCCACATAAGGCAGATAGCAGGGGTCAAAGAGCGTATTCGCGCTCAGCGTGGGGGAGACGGCGACCAGCAGCTTCGCGCCGTGCGCCTCGCACAGCGCCCTGAAATCAAGCAGCCGCTGCCTGGAATAATCGAAGAGATCGTAGTAGTAGCCCGTCTCAAAGCGCTCCATGCCGTCGGCGAGCGCGCGGCCGATCATCGGCTCCTCCAGACGGACATAGCCGTCGATATAGCGCATGGTGCCGTCCAGCTCCGTCTCGGCCGCGGCGAGCGCGGCGCGCCAGTCGCTGCGCAGGCGGACGGACTTCATCACGTCATCCATGGAGGAGAAGCCGAAGCCGTTCATCAGCAGCAGGCGGTCGATATACTGCCCGTCCTGCGTGGCGGTGTCCCAGTAATAGCGCGCTCTGCGCAGCGGGCTCTTCAGCAGCGGCGCGAGCTTCATCTGGGTCTGCGGGTCTTCCATGGTCATGTCGAAGGTATAGGCCTCCACGACCAGCACGACCCACTCCGGGCTGTTTGTCTCAAAGAGCTGCTCTGTGAGCGCGATGGCGCCGGGCAGGCGCAGATTGGTGATGGTCGCGCAGAAGGTATTGAGCCCCGTCGCCTCGGTGATGATCTCCGGATTGAAGTGGAACTGCGCAACGGAGGAGCCGACGATGGCCATCTCAATATCGCTGCGCTCGCCCATGTCGGCGACGGTGGCATAGGCGAAGGTATCCAGCTGGGTGAGATAGGTATTGCCAAGAAGGATGAGCGCGGGCAGCAGCAGGGCGAAAAGCGCCGCCGCCGCGATGCGCCGCAGAAGGTGCTGATTCAACGCTGATCCCTCCGCATCAGAAGACAGCGTACATGAAGCTGCCGGTGCCGGCGGAATTGCCCACGAAGGTCGCCAGGATCAGCAGAATGAACGCATAGAGGAGGATCCAGCGCAGCACAAGCGGACGGGAGAGAACCCATTCGCGCACCTTTGCGCCGCGCTCCTGCGCGATGGAGACCGCCAGCAGGATGAGCGTGGCGAGGGCGAGCACGCCGTAATCGCGCGTGGTCAGGCCCAGCTGCGCCATGAGCGCGCTGTCGGCGAGCTGCGCGGCGTTGAAGCCGGTGAACGTGCGCCAGAGCATGGCGAAGGCGTCCTGCCAGTGCACGGCACGGTCAAAGTACCAGCCGATGTTGACGATGATGAACGTACGCAGCATGCGGAAGAAATAGAAGCGGCGGGATTTCACCAGCTGCGGATGCGCCTCGCCGAACCGCTTATAGCGCGGCTCCATCAGCGCGCTGAAGGCGAGGATCAGGCCGTTGTACAGGCCCCAGAGGACGTAATTCATCTGTGCGCCGTGCCAGATGCCGACGAGGAAGAACACGAGGATATTGCCCAGCGCAGCAGGCAGCGCGCGGGAGAAGTCCGTACCAAAGCGCGCCTTCGCCGCCTTCGAGAGGCGGGAGACCGGCTTGGTCAGCGCGAAGGGATAGAACACATAGTCGCGCATCCAGCTGCCGAGGCTGATATGCCAGCGGCGCCAGAAGTCGCCCAGCGAGACGGCGAAATACGGGCGCTTGAAGTTGGGCGCGAGGCGGATGCCGAAGAGCTCCGCGATACCGGCGACGAGGTCGATGCCGCCGGAGAAGTCGCAATACTGCTGCAGGGAATAGAAGAGCACAGCCAGCACGATCACCGCGCCGCCGTACGGCTCCTGATTGCCGAAGACCTCCGCCACGAGCGGCAGCGCGCGGTCGGCAATGACCTTCTTCTTGAAGTAGCCCCAGAGCATCAGCAGCAGGCCGCGCTCGATCCCGTCGATGTCGAAACGATGAGGCTGGGCAAGCTGGGGATTGAGCTGATCATAGCGGCCGATCGGGCCCTGAATCAGCTGCGGGAAGAAGGAGACGAACAGCGCAAAGCGCGCAGGATTCTTCTCCGGCGCGTACTTGCCGTTGTAGACGTCGATCAGGTAGCCCATCGACTGGAAGGTGTAGAAGGAGATGCCCAGAGGCAGGAGCAGATTGAGCGCGGGCGCGGCTTTGGCGCTGCCAGTCAGCGCGCCGGCGACGGAGGCAAACAGCCCGAGCGCGGGATTGAGATACTTGAGCACGCCCAGAATGCCGAAATTGAGCACCAGAACGCCGAAGAACCAGCGGCGCTGGCGGGAGCGGGTCTGCGCCTTGAGCTGCTTCTTCCCCTCGGCGGTCAGCTCGGCCTTCTTCTCCTTGAGCAGGGCCTTGTCGTCCTCGCCGATGCGCGCGATCCGCAGCGCGGCGGCCCATGTGGTGAGCGTGGTCAGGAGGATGAAGGGGAGCGCAGTCAGCCCGTGATAAGCATAGAAGCCATAGCTCACCGCCAGCAGAATGAGCCAGCGCAGGCGCAGCGGGCAAAGATAATACAGCCCGGCGCAGCCGATGGCATAGACGATCATCAGATTCAGCGACATAATATGATACCTGCCTCTTTATATAAAGGATCCTTTGGTGCATACATAACCAAATTAAACGATATCATGCGGCCCTGCCTTTGTCAAGCAGAATGGAAGGAAAATGCAATGAGGAGCCGCTTGGTCTGCAGGACATAAAAACGCCGCCGGGAATTTCCCGGCGGCGTGCGTATCCGATTCCTGATCAGCCGTGGCAGTGGCAGTCGTGGCCATGCTCATGGTCGTGACCGCAGCCGTGTTCGCCGCAGGCGTGGTCATGATCGTGGTCATGATGATTGCAGTTGGCGGCGGCATTCTGTGGGAGCCTGCCGGCCAGCAGGAGGGCGACGGCCTCGTCTGCACTGCCGCTGACGCCGGCGTAGAGCGTGATATCCGCCTGATCCAGCGCGATCTGCGCGCCCATGCCGATGCCGCCGCAGATGAGCGTGTCCGCGCCGATATCGGCGAGCAGGCCCGCCAGCGCGCCGTGGCCGCTGCCGTTGGTGTCGACGACCTCGGCGCTCACGAGCCTGCCGTCCTCGATGGTGTAGACCTTGAACTGGGCGGTATGCCCGAAGTGCTGGAAGATATTGCCGTTTTCATAAGTGACTGCGATTTTCATATGCTTGCTCCTTTATGCGTTATAGCGGACGGATGAGGATGAATGGGGTGAGCTCGTCGCCCTGACCGGACGGGTTGTCTGCCATGGCGTCCTGAATCTGCTCGTCGGTCAGCGGGAAGTTCGTACCCTTGCCCAGCTGGTTCTGGTCAAAGTCGTTGGCGTCCATGATGACGGTCGGCACGCCGGTGGCGGCCTCAAGCGCGTCGCACAGCTCGACCGGATGCTCCGGATTGATGACGCCCATGGTGTGATAGACCTCGAACGAGGAATCCGGGTAGAAGCCGTCGATGCCCGCGACGTCGTGGCCGCAGATCTTATAGAACAGGCCGCGGATGCCGAACGGGCGCGTCACAGCGGAGACGGCGGCGGCGAAGAGCACGCGCGGCAGGCCGCAGATCTCGATGGTGAGCTGCATCTTGTAGGGCTGGTGCATGCCGATGCCGGTGGAGTTATGCCCGGCGAAGGGAGCCAGCGTGCGCGCCCAGAAGCCCGGGTGCGTATCCTCGAGGGTGCGGACGTTGCCGGTGCACATGCCCATGACCTTCGCTGTGAAGGACAGGCAGTCGCCCGGCTGATACAGCGGCAGGATATAGCGGCGAACGAGCTCCGCCTGATCCTCCCTCGGCTGGACGAAGTGCGTCTTCACGGCGTAGCGCAGATAGCGGCGGCCGTCTCTGCCGGTGAGCACGCCGCGGTCGTAATAGACAACGCCATCCTTTTCGCGGCGCGCGGATTCGATATTCTTAGAAGCGCCCATGTGTATGCCTCCTTATCATGCCTGATGACAGAATGCCCCGCAGGCATGCAAATGATGTGCAGTGTTCCGTTTCATTTTACATCAGCGGCGGGAGAATGTCAAATTTCCTCGCATGCATTCTGGGAATACGTTCATTATATTGGGAAACCTTCTTGACGAAATCCTTTGCAGCGCATATACTTGATCATGTCGAAACTTTACGAAACGACGCTTGCGCCTGCAAGGATGCAGCGGGGACGGAGGAGCAGCATGAACCGCACCGACAAGGCGGCGAAGGCGCTGTTTGACAGCGCCGAGTTTGAGAGGGAATATCACTACGGCGGGCCGCTTGGCGCACGCATCGGGGGCGGGGCGACGACGTTCACCCTCTGGGCGCCGACGGCGGAGCAGGTCGTGCTCTGCCTCTATGACGACGGCAGCATTGGCGCCGCCCGGGAGCGTATCGTCATGCGGCGCGGAGAGCGGGGCGTCTATGCGCATAAGGCGCAGGGCAGCCTCGCCGGCGTGTATTATGATTACGAGGTGACCGTCGGCGGCGCGATGCGCCGCACGGGCGATCCGTATGCATGGGGCTGCGGCGTGAACGGCGCGCGGAGCATGGTGGTGGATCATGCGCTCTGCTCGCCGGAGGGCTGGGCGCAGGACCGCGCGCCTGCGCTGCAGGCGGAGAATATCATCTACGAGCTGCATGTCAAGGACTTCACCTGCGATCCGCACAGCGGCGTCAGGCCGGAGCTGCGGGGCAAGTATCTCGCCCTGTGCGAGGCCGGGACGACCTGCGGCCGGGCGAAGTACCCGACCGGGCTTGATTATATCCGCTCGCTGGGCGTCACGCATGTGCAGCTGATGCCCGTGTATGACTTTGGCTCCGTGGACGAGGCGGGCGGCGCAGAGCAGTTCAACTGGGGCTACGACCCGGTGAACTACAATGTGCCGGAGGGTTCCTACGCGACGGATGCGGAGCACGGCGAGGTGCGCATCCGCGAGCTGAAGGCGGCGATTGCGGCGATGCACAGAGCCGGGCTGCGCGTGATCATGGACGTGGTGTACAATCACACCTACTCGCTGGACAGCGCGCTGTTCAAGACCGTGCCGTGGTACTTTTACCGCCAGAACGAGGACGGAAGCGCCTCCAACGGCTCCGGCTGCGGCAATGAGACCGCGTCCGAGCGCAGCATGTGCGCGCGGTATATTCTGGATTCCGTGCTCTACTGGGCGGAGGAGTATCACATCGACGGCTTCCGCTTTGACCTGATGGGCCTGCACGATGTGCCGCTGATGAACCGCATCCGCGCGGCGCTTGATGAGCGCTACGGCAAGGGGGAGAAGATCCTCCTCGGCGAGCCGTGGTGCGGCGGCGCGAGCGCGATGAAGGCGGGCGTACACCCGGCGGACAAGGGGCATCTGCGCGAGCTCGATCCCGGCGTGGCGGCCTTCTGCGACGCCACGCGCGACGCGGTGAAGGGCAGCGTGATGGACGCGGCGAGCCGCGGCTTCGTCAATGGCGGCGGCTTCAGCGCGGGCTGGCTGGCCAAGTGCGCGGCGGGCTGGGCAATCCCCGGCGAGCGGGACGGCGCGGCGGCCCCGTCGCAGACGGTCAGCTACCTGTCCTGCCATGACGACTGGACGCTCTTTGACAAGCTGGTGCTCTCCATGGATCCTAAGCGCCGCTTCCGCAACGCCATCCCGGAGGTGCTGCGCGCCAACAGGCTGGCGGCGGCGATCGTCTACTGCTGCCAGGGACATATGTTCATGCTCTCCGGCGAGGAGTACGGCCGCACGAAGCTGGGCGTGAAGAACTCCTACAAGTCCCCGCTGCGGATCAACCGCTTTGACTGGGCGCTGGCGTGGGAGCGGAGCAGCCTCGCAGATTATTACCGCGGCCTGATTGCGCTGCGCAGGCAGATCCCGGCCTTCACCGACAAGCGGGAGGGCGCGTACAAGCGCATCCTCGAGTCGGCGGATATTGCGCCGGGCGCGGCCTATGTGCTGATGGACAATGCTGGCGGCAGCCGCTATGCGCGGGTGATGCTGGCGGTCAATACGGCGGATGCGCCGGCGGAGCTGGCGCTGCCGCAGGGTGGCTGGGATGTGCTGGCGGACGGGGAGTCCTCCTTCCTCTGGCAGGAGCCCGCATCGGTCAGCGGCGTCACGGAGCTTGCGCCCTGCAGCGCGAAGATCCTCGGCCTGCGCGCCTGATATACATAAAGGAAGAACAGATATGAGATTCGTATACGGCAGACAGCAGATGACGAGCCTTGAGCGCGCGCAGGAGAACGGCTTCCTGCTGGGCAACGGGCTGGGCGGGTATATGGCGCTGTCCGCGGCGGGCTCCGTATCGCGCTGTGATCAGGGCGTGCTTGTCGCCGCGGAGGCTGCGCCGAATGTCCGCTTTGCCCTTGTGCACAGGCTCAGCGAGACGCTGCGCATCGGCAGGGAGCGCGTATGCCTCTCTGCACAGATGTTTGAGGACGGCACGCAGGAGGACGGGTGGAAACATCTGTCGTCCTTCGTCTATGACAACGCGCCGTGCTGGACATATCATGTGCGCGGCGTGCAGGTCACGCGCAGCGCCGCTATGGCATATGGTGAGAACACGGCTGCCGTGCGCTATACCATCGAGAACCGGTCCGGCGCGGCCTGCAGCCTGAGCGTGACGCCGATGTTCCAGTTTGTGCCCAAGAGCGAGGCGTGCACAAGGCGCACCGCGGCTGAATACGACACGGGCTGTGTGCGCTGCGGCGGCAGGGCGGTCTATATCACGGGCAGCGGGCAGCAGCGGCGCATCCGCACGCGGTGGGAGCAGCTGTCCTACCCGCACGATGCCTGTGATGGCCGACCGGCGAAGGGGCTCGCCTTCTCGCCTGTGTGCATCGACAGCGTGCGCGTGGCGCCGGGGGAGACGGCTGTTATGGAGATCGTCTTCTCGGATTCGCCGTCTGCAGCGTCCTGCGCGGAAATCTTTGACGGCATGGCGGCGCGCTGCGCTGCGCTTGAGGCGCAATGTTCGCTGACGGATCCCGTCGCGCGGCAGCTGGCTGTGAGCGCGGACGCCTTTATCACAAGGCGCGACTCCACCGGCGGCAGCACGATCGTGGCGGGCTATCCGTTCTTCGGCGACTGGGGGCGCGATACGATGATCGCGCTGCCGGGCTGCGTGCTGGCCTGCGGCAGAACGGAGGAGGCGGCGAGCATCCTGCGCACGTTCCTCGCCTATGAGCGGGACGGCCTCGTGCCCAATCTCTTCCCCGAGGGCTCGCAGGAGCCGATGTACAACACCGCCGACGCGGCGCTGCTGCTGATCAATGTCATCCACATGTATCATGAGCGCACGGGCGACGACGCCTTTGTGCGCGAGGCATGGCCGGTGATGGAGCGCATCGTGCGCGCCTACCGGGAGGGCACGCGCCATGGCATTGCGATGGACAGCGACGGGCTGATCCGCGCGGGGCATGGGCTGGATCAGGTGACATGGATGGACGTGCGCGTGGGGGAGATACTGCCCACGCCGCGCCATGGAAAGCCTGTGGAGATCAACGCCTACTGGTACAGCGCGCTGCGGATCATGGAGCGGTTTGCGCCCCTATGCGGCGCGGACGGCAGCGGATATGCCGCGCTGGCAAAGAAGGCAAAGGCCTCGTTCATCCGCGCATTTTATAGGAAGAAAGAGGGATACCTGCGCGATGTCGTCTCCGGGACGGCGGCGGATGACCAGATCCGCTGCAACCAGATCTGGGCGGTGACGATGCCCTTCACCATGCTCACGCCGGAGCAGGAGCGCAGCGTGGTTGACTGCGTGTACCGCCATCTGTATACCCCCTGCGGGCTGCGCACGCTCTCGCCGGAGGATCCGCAGTTCCATCCGGCATACGGCGGGCCGCAGGCGGAGCGCGACATGGCGTATCATCAGGGCACGGTATGGCCCTTCCCCCTCGGGGCATACTATCTGGCGCAGCTCAAGGTGCAGGGGCAGACCCGCGAGGCGGCGGCCTGCGTGCGGCGGATGCTCGAGCCCATGGAGGCGATGCTTATTGAGGGCTGCGCAGGGCAGCTGCCGGAAATCTACGACGGCCTGACGCCCGGCCGCTCGCAGGGCTGCTTTGCGCAGGCGTGGAGCGTGGGCGAGATGCTGCGCGTATACGAGGCGCTGGAGCGCATAGAGCGCGGCTGACGAAGGCTGTGCTTGCGGAAAGCGCAAAACTTTGTCGATATGTGGATGATTTCCGTTAAGAATTCGGCTTTTTTGCATCGTGACATCTGGCAGGATTCATGATAAAATGTTCAGCGGATCATTTTACCATGTGTTGGAAACGTTACCGCCTGAATTGGCAGGCTGTCGTTTTCTGTCTATAAAGAAAGGAAGATATCATCAATGGAAGCCAGGCTTCAAAGTATCCTGAGCGAGCGCTTCGGCAAGACGCTCGATACCGCGACGAAGAACGAAATGTACACGGCGCTGCTCTTCCTGACCAAGGAGGAGATGGCCAACCGCCCGAAGATTCAGGGTGAGCGCAAGCTGTACTACGTCTCCGCCGAGTTCCTGATTGGCAAGCTGCTCTCCAATAACCTGATCAACCTCGGTCTGTTTGACGAGGCGAAGGCTGTCCTCGCCGCGCACGGCGTGACGCTGGAGGAGATTGAGGAGGCGGAGAACGAGCCGTCCCTCGGCAACGGCGGTCTGGGCAGGCTTGCCGCATGCTTCCTTGATTCTATTGCGGCGCTGGGTCTCTGCGGCGACGGCGCGGGTCTCAATTACCACAACGGCCTCTTCCGCCAGCGCTTTGCCAACTACAAGCAGCAGGAGCAGAAGGACCCGTGGATCACGGAGGACAGCTGGCTGCGCCGCACCGACGTGCAGTTCCCCGTGCAGCTGGGCGACCGCACCGTGACCTCCGTCATGTATGACATCGACGTGCCGGGCGCGCAGGGCGGCAGGAACACGCTGCATCTGTTCGACCTTGATACCGTGGACGAGAGCCTCGTCAAGGAGGGCATCTCCTTTGACAAGACGGACTTTGAGCGCTGCCTGACGCTGTTCCTCTACCCGGATGACAGCGACGACGCCGGCCGTCTGCTGCGCGTCTATCAGCAGTACTTCATGGTCTCCTGCACCGCGCAGCTGATCCTCAAGGAGCTGGAGGAGCGCGGCTATTCCATCAACGACCTACACAAGCATGTCGTCGTGCAGATCAACGACACCCATCCGACGATGATCATCCCGGAGCTTATCCGCCTGCTGACTGCGCGCGGCATGAGCATGGACGACGCCGTCCGCGAGGTGAGCCTGACCTGCGCCTACACCAACCACACCATCCTCGCCGAGGCGCTGGAGAAGTGGCCGGTCGCCTTCATCGAGAAGGCTGCGCCGTGCATCATGCCCATCATCCGCGAGCTGGACAGCCGCGTCCGCGCGAAGTACAGCGATCCCGCCGTGCAGATCATCGATAAGAACGACAAGATCCACATGGCGCACATCGACATTCATTTCGGCTACAGCGTCAACGGTGTTGCCGCCCTGCATACCGAGATCCTCAAGGAGTCTGAGCTGCGTCCGTTCTACGACATCTACCCGGAGAAGTTCAACAACAAGACCAATGGCATCACCTTCCGCCGTTGGCTGCTGCACTGCAACCAGCCGCTGGCGCAGATGATCGAGGAGCTCATCGGGCCGGAGTTCAAGAAGGACGCCTCCAAGCTCGAGGACCTGCTGCGCTATATCGACGATGAGACGGTGCTGCGCCGCCTGCTCGATATCAAGATGGAGCAGAAGAAGCAGTTCGTTGACTTCCTGTTCCATACCCAGAATATCAGCATCGACGCCGACGCGATCTACGATGTGCAGGTCAAGCGTCTGCACGAGTACAAGCGCCAGCAGATGAACGCGCTCTACGCGATCTATAAGTATCTGGACATCAAGGCCGGCAACATCCCGAAGCGCCCGATCACCATGATCTTCGGCGCGAAGGCCGCCCCGGCGTACACCACCGCGAAGGACATCATCCATCTGATCCTCTGCCTGAGCAAGCTGGTCGCCTCCGATCCGCAGGTGCGCCGCCATCTGCGCATCGTCATGCTGGAGAACTACAACGTCGCCAAGGCGGCGCGTGTGATCCCGGCCTGCGACATCTCCGAGCAGATCTCTCTGGCCTCCAAGGAAGCCTCCGGCACCGGCAACATGACGTTCATGCTCAACGGCGCCGTGACCCTTGGCACGCTGGACGGCGCGAACGTGGAGATCGCGCAGCTGGTCGGCGAGGAGAATATCGCGATCTTCGGCCGCAAGTCCGATGAGGTCATCGCCCTGTATGCCAACGGCAGCTACAGCCCGAAGGCCATGTGCGCCAATCCGATGATCAAGCGCCTTGTCGATTTCATCGTCAGCAAGCCGATGAAGGACATCGGCGACAAGACGTGTCTGGAGCGCCTGTACAAGGAAATCTCCGGCAAGGACTACTTCATGGCGCTGCTGGATCTTGAGGAGTACATCAAGACCAAGGAAGCGCTCTTCGCCCGCTATGAAGACAGGATGGCATGGGCGAGGATGATGCTGGTGAATATCGCCAAGTCCGGCTACTTCTCTTCTGACAGGACGATCGCCCAGTATAACGAGGACGTCTGGCATCTGTAAGCGCCAGCTGCTCTGAAGCCGCCCGGTATCTGAATCTGCCGCCCGCCTGATCCGGCGGGCGGATCACAAAGGAGATGTCTGAATATGAATCGTTCCGCAGGCGTTCTGCTCGCCGTCTCCAGCCTGCCGTCCCGCTATGGCATCGGCTGCTTTGACAAGAGCGCGTATGACTTCGTGGACTGGCTGGCGAAGGCTGGCCAGACCTACTGGCAGATTCTGCCGCTGGGCCCGACGAGCTACGGCAAGTCCGACGACTCCCCGTATCAGTCCTTCTCCGCGTTTGCCGGCAACCCGTATTTCATCAGCCTTGATGCGCTGGTGGAGGAGGGCGTGCTCACCCGCGAGGAATGCGACAGCACGGACTTTGGCAGCTCTGCGACGGACGTTGACTATGAGAAGCTGCATGTCAATCGCTTTGCGCTGCTGCGCAAGGCCTACGAGCGCAGCAATATCAGCCACAGCACGGCATATCAGCAGTTCCTGCATGACAACAGCTGGTGGCTGGCCGATTATGCGCTGTTCATGGCGGTGAAGAATTTCTTCGGCGGCAAGGAGTGGACCGAGTGGCCGGAGGATATCCGCATGCACTGGGGCTTTGCGCTGGATTACTACCGCCGCACGCTGTATTATGAGGTCGAGTTCCAGTACTACATGCAGTTCAAGTTCTTCGAGCAGTGGCAGGCGCTCAAGGCCTACGCCAACGCGAAGAACATCCTGATCGTCGGCGATATCCCGATCTATGTCTCCCCGGACAGCGCGGATATCTGGGCGCATCCGGAGCTGTTCCAGCTGGGCGAGGGCAATGTGCCCACCGCCATCGCCGGCTGCCCGCCGGATTCCTTCTCCGCCACCGGCCAGATCTGGAAGAATCCGCTTTACCGCTGGGACTACCATCGCGCCACCGGCTTTGAGTGGTGGGTCTCCCGTATGTGGCAGAGCTTCCGTCTGTATGACGTGGTGCGCATTGATCACTTCCGCGGCTTTGACGAGTACTTCTCCATCCCGGCGACGGCGGAATCCGCGCTGAGCGGCCATTGGGAGAAGGGCCCGGGCATTGATCTCTTCCGCACGATCGAGTACCGCCTCGGCCGCCATCATATCATCGCGGAGGATCTGGGCCTGATGACCGAGTCCGTGCGCCAGCTGGTGCGCGAGAGCGGCTTCCCGAATATGAAGGTCTTCCAGTTTGCCTTTGACGAGGGCGACGTCGGCGCGGGCAACGACTACCTGCCGCACAACTACGTGCGCAACTGCGTGGTCTACACCGGCACGCACGATAACGAGACGGCTGCCGGCTGGCTCGCCGGCCTGAGCAAGGAGATGCGCGCGATGGTCCGCGATTATCTGTGCGATCGCTATACGCCGGATGAGGAGCTCTACCGCAGCGTGATCGCCGCCGCTATGCGCAGCTGCGGCGAGACCTGCATCGTCCCGATTCAGGATTACCTCGGCCTTGACAACAGCTGCCGCATGAACCAGCCGTCCACCGTCGGCGTCAACTGGCGCTGGAGGGTGAAGGCAGAGCTGCTGATCGACGAGGTCAACGACGAGATTCTCGCCGTCACCCGCCGCTACGGCCGGATGAACTGGGCGAACGAGGAGCTCGTCAACGCGGCCCGCGCGAAGGCGGAGACGGAAGCTGCCGAAGCCTGAGAATCGTAGAATATGATGCACACATTCCTTTGTGGATGTGTGCATTTTTGTACGGCTTGACATGAAAACCTTTCCTGCCTGAAACATTGCAAATTCATTAACAAAGTGGTATAATCCCCCGCGGGTATGAAACCTGTATCTGTACAGGCGCATATACCGATAGGAAAGGAAGGAAACCCATATGAAGAAGTTCCTTGGTATTCTTCTGGCTGTGGCGATGCTGATGACCAGCGTCGTCGCGATGGCTGACACCTTTGAGGGCGTCGGCACCGGCATGGGCGGCGAGCTGAAGGTCGCCATCACTGTCGAGGACGGCAAGATCACTGCGATCGAGGTCGTCTCCCACAACGAGACCGCTGGCATCTCCGATCCGGCTTTTGCCCAGATCCCGGACGCCATCATCGCCAACCAGTCTCTGGCGGTTGACGCCGTCGCCGGCGCGACCATGACCTCCAACGCCCTGCTGACCGCCGTTGAGGCTGCCGCTGCTGCTGCCGGCCTGGACGTCGAGGCCCTCAAGGCTGCTGAGGTCACCTATGCGACCGAGCTGACCGCTGACGTCGTTGTCGTCGGTGCGGGCGGCGCCGGCCTCGCTGCTGCGACTGCTGCTACCCAGAGCGGCGCTTCCGTCATCGTTATCGAGAAGATGGGCACCGTCGGCGGCAACTCCATCATCTGCGGCGGCATCTACAACAGCCCGGATGCTGAGCTCCAGGAGAAGGTTGAGATGTCCGACAGCGTCAAGTCTCTGGTCGAGACCGCGCTGGCTGAGGCTCCGGTGAGCGACGAGCACGCCGAGCTGCAGGCTGCCGTGAAGGCGGACTTCGACGCTTATGTTGCCAACGGTTCCGTCGGCCTGTTCGACTCTGCCAACTGGTACGCCCTGCAGACCTGGAACGGCGGAGATAAGGTTGCCAATCTGGATCTGGTCAAGGTGCTGGCTAACAACGCTTTCCCGGGCCTCGAGTGGCTCAAGAGCCTCGGCATGCAGTTCTCTGACGTGATCGGTCAGGGCGCCGGCTCCCTCTATCAGCGCACCCACGGTTCCCTGGATTCCATGGGCACCGGCTATATCAAGGTCTTCATGGAGACCGTCGGCGCTGAGAACGTTCTCACCAACACCAAGGGCGAGAGCCTGATCATGGACGAGACCGGCCGCGTGGTTGGCGTCAATGCCACCAATCCGGACGGCTCCGCGCTGAAGATCAACGCCAGCAAGGGCGTCGTCATCGCGACCGGCGGCTTCTCTGCCAACGTCGAGATGCGTGAGCAGTACAACACCTCCGGCAAGTGGCCGGTTCTGGGCGAGAACATCATGACCACCAACGCTGCCGGCATCACCGGCGACGGCATCAAGATGGCTGCCGAGGTCGGCGCCAATCTGGTGGACATGGAGCAGATCCAGCTGCTCTACCTGGGCAACCCGTTCAACGGCGGCATGACCCGCTACACCCCGCGTGATCTGTCCGGCACCGACCAGATCATC
>JAGBFR010000058.1 GCA_017936375.1 Clostridia bacterium | reverse complement strand
CGATCAGGGGAATCAGGCCTCGGCCTTGCGGATCTGGCACAGACCCTCCTTGTACGGCGGGAAGCCGGAGATCGGGTCGAAGTCGCGGGAGACCAGCTCGTTGACGTTCGCCTGAGACCAGCCGTGGAACATATCCATGCAGCCCGGCTTGACCATCTTGGTCACCTCAGCGCGCGCCTTGATCTCGCCCAGCTGGGTGGAGATGTAAACCCAATCGCCATCGACGATACCGCGCGCCTCAGCGTCGGTCGGGTACATGCGCACGATCGGATCCGGCATGAGCGCGCGGAGCCACGGCACATGGCGCTGCTTGGAGTGGGTGAACATCGGCACGCGGGAGCCGGTGTTGAGGATCAGCGGATAATCCGCAGCCACATCCGGCGTCGCGACCGGGCTCTGAACCGGCTCATTCCAGACCGGCAGACCGTTAAAGCCATACTTCTTCAGGGTCTCGGAGACGAACTCAACCTTGCCCGTCGGGGAGGTGAAGCCCGGCTGTCCATCCGGACGCAGCAGGCCCAGCTCGTACTTCTTGCTCTGCTTCTCGCCCACCATCGGGATGGTGATGCCGTCCTTGCCGGCGGCCTTGAGATCCTCATAGGTGATCGGTGTCGGGCTGTTGAGGGTGCGCAGGGACTCGCGGATACAATTGATCTCGGATTCCTCGCCGCCGCCCCAGAACTCATCCTTGTAGCCCAGCGCAACGCCGATGTCGCAGGCGATGCGATAGTCCGGCCTGGCCTCGCCCTGCGGCTTGACGATCGGCTCGCGCAGGAAGATGCGGCGGCCAAACACGGTGATCGGGCAGGAGCGCTCGAAGCTCATCGCGGCCGGCAGGATCATATCCACATAGTCGTGGGTCCACTTATTGTTGTAGAAGTCGGCAGCCACGCAGAACTCCATGTTCTTGAAGGCTTCCTGATACTCCTTGGTCTGCGGCCACATCATCGCATTCTGGCCGAACATGACGGCAGCGCGGATGGCGCCGGTCTTGACATACTCGGGGATGCGGTTGAGCTGCACGGAGCCCTGCTGGTCGGTATCGGCCCAGACCGGGAAATACGGACGGTCGACACGCAGGTGATCCAGCTTCGGGAGCAGATCGGAGCTGCGGGCGAAGTCGAAGGTCATCTGCCACTCGTCGAAGCACAGCGGCTCGTCGGCGATGGACACGCCGCCCGGGGCGTCGACGCCGCCGGTCAGCGGCAGCAGCAGGGAGATGGCGCGGTAGTTGTTGATGCCATTGGTGTGGTGCGGGAACGCAGCGGCGCTCTTATGCACGACCGGGCCGGTGCCTTCGGTCAGCAGCTTCACGGCAGCCTGCAGCTTATCCATCGGGATCTGGCAGATCTCGGCGGTCTTCTCAAGGGTGAATTCCTTGACGTACTCCTTGTACTCCTCAAAGCCGTGGCACCACTTCTCGACAAACTCCTTGTCGTAGTTGCCGGACTCGATGATCGCATTGCCGAAGCACAGCGCCAGCGCACCGTCGGTGCCCGGGCGGATCTGCAGATGCACGTCGGCGACGCACTGCGCGGTCGGGGTCAGGCGCGGATCGACGACGATGAACTTGCCGCCGTTTTCCTTATTGGTGAGCAGGCCCTTCCAGCCGGCCGGGCCGGACCAGGCGGGGTTATTGCCCCAGATGATGCAGCAGCGGGTCTTGCCGGGGGTCGGGTTGGTGCCGGTGGCAAAGGACTTCGCGGTGAACCACTCCGGGCCGTAGATCAGCTTCTGAGAGAGCTCGGTCGCCTTGTAGCAGGTGGAGGACTCGGTGCCCATGTTCGGGGAGCCGAAGGTGAAGGCCAGGCGCTGCACGGCAGAGCGGGGCTCCTTCGGGTCGCCGGTGGAGAAGAGGACCTTCTCGGCGCCGTACTTTTCCTTGATGCCGTTGAGCTTTTCGGCGATGGTGGCCAGCGCCTCATCCCATGTGATCTGCTCCCACTGGCCCGGCTCGCCCTTCGGGTTTGTGCGCTTCATCGGGTGGAGCAGGCGGTTCGGATCATACATCTCCTGAATGGCAGAAACGCCCTTCGCGCAGATGTTGACGTTCGGATAGTTGTCGCGGCGCTCGATGCGGACAACCTTGTCGTCCTTGACGATGCACTTCATGCCGCAGCGCGGGCCATGGTTGCACTGCACGCAATGGGTGTACTTGACCTCTTCGGGAGAGGTGCTCTCGGCCAGCGCCGGATCCGGGTTCACATAATCATAGACATTCAGCGCCGCGGCGGAAACGCCGGTCGCGGCGGACAGCTTCAGAAAACTACGCCTTGTCATCTTCATGATGCATGCACCTCCTTATGCCTTGCTCTTGGCCTGCTCGACCGGGGTCTTGAGCTTGGCCTCTTCCGGCATGCCCTCCGGATAGACGACCCAGATGCGGGTGCCTTCAACCTGCTGGGCATTGTACTGGGCGATGTACTTGGAGATCTCGCTCTCCGGATCCTCGACGTCGCCGAAAACGCGGCAGCGGCCCGGGCAGTGCTCGGTGCACATGGGCTTTTCGCCGTTCTTCACGCGGCCGATGCAGAAGGTGCACTTCTCAACGATATTCAGGCCGCGGGTCTGGGTGGTCTCCTCCTCGTACGGGAGCACCACGCCGTCATAGCTGTACACATCATCCGCAACCAGCGTACGCGCGCCGTACGGGCAGGCGGCGACGCACGCGCCGCAGCCAAGGCACTTGTCGTAGTCGGTCAGGACAACGCCTTCCTCGGTGGTGTAAACGGCGCCGACCGGGCAGGCCGCCTGGCAGGCCGCATTCTCACAGTGCATGCACATCGTCAGCTTGTAGCGGACATGCGCGTCCGGATACTCGCCCCATTCCACGCGCTCAACGCCGTTGTAGTCAACGCCCGGACGCGTGCCGTTGGTCATCTTGCAGGCCATCATGCACGTGTAGCAGCCGGAGCAGTGCGCCATGTTCAGGACCATTCCATACTTTGCCAAGTTTCATTCCTCCCTTTTCATACCCTCGGAACGCCGTCCTCAGGCCAATTACCATGGTATACGATCACATGGGCAGATACCCATTCTGATATCAGTATATCATGCGCCTCACCGGCAGGCACGGGCAAACATGCCTGTTTTTTGTCAATTCACTGTGCAGCTCTGCCGTTATTCATTGACATTCGGCCATAGAATGCGTTACACTTGAATCAGATTTCACAAAAACATGGAGGCCATCATGACCGACGTCAATCCCATGGAAAAAGTCGACCTGCTCGGCCAGCTGCAGACGCTGCAGGAGCAGCTTATGGACATCGATTCCCTCGATAGCCTGATCACCCTGTCGTGCTCCATGCTCTCCTGCTCGCTCTATATCTGCGACAGCCAGGGCTTTATCCTCGCCTCCAGCCCGATCGACGAGCGCAGCTGCCCCTCCTTCAACAACACCGTGGCGGCGCGGCAGGTGTCCCGCGTTCATCTTCGCACCATGCTCAACGATAAGCCGCTGTGCAACGTCATCCGCGATCCTCAGTGCGTCGGCAATCCCTGCGCGCGCCTGACCTTTCCCCTGCGCATCGGCGATCAGGCGCTGCCCGGCGCGATCACCTTCTTCCTCTGGGATCAGGCGCTCACGCAGGAGGCGCAGTATCTGGCGTCGATGATCGCCGGCGCTTTCTCCGTCTTCATGCGCAAGCGCTTTACCGTCACCAATACCCAGCAGGCGCAGCGCATCAGCCTGCTGCGCGAGCTGCTGGATTACAAGCCCGGCCTGCGCAGCTATTTTGAAAGAAACCTTTCTCTCGAGGGTCTGCTCGCGCCAAAGTCCCCCTTCCGCCTGGCCGTCATCCCCCTGCCCGGGCGCACCGCGCAGCAGACGAACATGCTCGCCATGGAGCTGCAGTACAGCCTGCCGCGCGCGTGGGCCTTCCCGCACAAGGACTGCCTGCTCGCCGTCTTTAACGAGGAGGCCATGACCGCCGAGGACGCCGCCGCACCCATCCTCGATCTGCTGGCCGCGCAGGGTGCATACTGCTGCGTGGGCCCTGCATTCTCCAACCTGCTGGACCTGCGTCAGCAGTTTGAGGATACCCTCGCCGCCTGCCGCATCGCAGCCCGAAAGGAGCCGGATACAGCACTCCACCGCGCAGAGCGATGGCTGGATCTCGTCTTCCTCCACCGCTGCCAGCAGTATTTCGCGCTCGACCAATACTATCTGGAGGGCTTCCGCAAGCTGCACGATTTCGACGACGAGGCCGGCCGCGGCTATCTTGTCACCCTTCGTGCCTATCTGGACAACAACATGAACATCAACGCAGCCGCCAAGTCCATCTTCATGCACCGCAACACGATGAGCCAGCAGCTCGATAAGATCGAGGAGCTGCTCGGCCTGCCCGTGCGCGATCCGCAGATGTGCTGGTATCTGCAGCTCTGCCTGCGGATTCACGACCTGCTGGATCTGTGATTGACATCACAACAGCGCCGCCGGAAATTCCGGCGGCGCTTTGCATATCGCTTTGATTTCTTCTTATATTTCTTATCTTTTCTTATTTCTCGCCTTCGCCCGGCAGCGGATGCACAGCGTATGCCCCTCGCCGGGCTTCACCGCCGCGCCGCACTCCGTGCAGACGTCCGCATTCACATGGATGACCGCGCGCCGCACGCCCGGTTCAAGGCGGATCGGCTTCACGCCGTCGATCGCCTTCTCCGGGCAGATCAGACCGCAGGTGCCGCAGCCCGTGCAGAGGATCGGATAGCAGGCGACCGTCCACTCCTCGCCGCGCTTCTCCATCTCAATCGCCCTGTTCGGGCAGATCCGCTCGCAGATGCCGCAGGCCCAGCACTTCTCCGTAAAGCCCGGGACGACGTAGCCATAGGCCGCCTCGCCCTCTTCCATGCGGTCCATGCGCCGCATGATGCTCAGGCGGACGCCCTCGATCTCGGAGGAGAGCTGCTCGGCCTGCTGCTTTTCCTCCTCCTCGCGCTTGCCGCGCATGCCGGAGAAGAATCCGCCGAACATCTCCCTGCGCGTCACCTCGCGCCCCTCGCCGGCTTCGCGCTTTCCGATGGAGACGAGGCGGTCATAGCGCTCCTCCCCGAGGAAATCGCGCAGGCGATCCCGCGTCGCCTCAAAGCACGCAAGGCTGCCCCTGCGCTCACAGGATTCACAGTCCCCGTGGATGAGCTCGAGCCTGCCCTCCAGCGCAAGCCGCGCCAGCAGCTCCCACCGCAGCGACCCGAGGCACCAGACCTTCATGTCCGCGCCGGCCTGCGTCTGCCTGCAGGCGACCACATGGGACGGGCGGCCGTCGCCAAGGAGCTTCTGCGCCGCCGCGCGTGTGTCCGCCGTCAGGGAAAATGCCTCCGCCGGGCAGACCGCCGTGCACAGCTCACACCCCACACAGAGATCCCAATCCACCCGTCCATTCTGCGGGGCGACGATCGCGCCCTTGGGGCAGACCTTCTGGCAGCGGCCGCATTTCTCCTTCGCCTGCCGCGCGTCGATGCATCGCCCGCTGTTCAGCCGAGGATGGCTCGCCCCGACCTTGGTCACTTCCTTCACCAGCATGCGTCCGATCATCGTCTTCTCCCCCTGTTTCGCTCATGTGTCTACTTTACCACAAATCGCGCGCAAAAAAAAGCCCCCGCAGGCAGCAGCCCGCGGGGACTAGATCACATTACGAGGCTTGCGCGGCAGCCTTGCGGTTCTTGCGCGCGGCGTAGAGCTTGATATACAGAGACAGCGCAATCGGGAAGCCGAACAGGCCGGCGATGCCGAACATCTCAAGGCCGAGGAACATGCTCACCAGCGTCACCACCGGGTGCAGGCCCATCTGGCTGCCAACCAGCTTGGGCTCCACAACGTTGCGGACGACCAGCATGATGACATAGAGCAGGCCAATGCCGATGGCCAGCGGGTAATTGCGCAGAACAAGGCAGATCAGCGACCAGGGAATCAGCACCAGACCGGTGCCGAGGACGGGCATGATGTCGATCACCGAGATGATCAGCGCGAGACCGACCGCGTAGGGGATCTTCATGATCAGCAGGCCTGCGCTCAATTCGAGGAAGGACATGATCATGATCAGAATGTAGGAGCCGAGAATCTTGCGCACGGAGTCGACGCCCGTGGTCACGGTCTCGGTGACGGTCGCCTGCGTCTTCGCCGGGAGCAGCCCCTTCGCATAGCGGATGATGCTGTCAAAATCCAGCGAGATGAAGAACGTGGAGACCACCGTCAGGATCACCGCGAGGATCACGGACGGCATGCCCGTGATGACGCTCGACGCCACGCGCACAGCAAAGACGGAGAGGCTGGAAATCATCTGCTCCAGATAGGCAAAGAGCTGCTGCGCCATCTTGTCGATGATCTCAATCACCTCAGGATCAAAGTCCTGCATGTGCACCTCAAGCTTCGCATAGCTCTCAGTGATGAAGGGGACGAGCTTTGTGCTGTAGATCACGGGAATCTGCGGCACAACGTTCTCAATCGCGGAGATCACCTGCACCAGCGCCGAAATCGCCGCAATAAAGACGACGGCATAGAACACCACCGCGAGCACAAAGGCCATCAGCCGCTGCGGCAGATGATACTTCTTCGCCAGCGTCTTGGATGGACCGCTGAGCAGCCACGCAATGACAAAGCCCGCGATAAACGGGCTCAACGGCGGGAAGAGATACCGAAGGCCAAAGAACAGCGCGGCGGCGATGGCGCCGTAATAGGCACCCTGAATCAAGAATGCCTTTTTCTTTTCAATATCCACGGCAGCGACTCCTCTCAGGGCAGCAGTCTGGGCAGACAGTCATGTTTGTCTTTTCATTATACCACCAAATGCCTGCCGACGGAGGACTTTTCACAAATTTTACAATTCTTTATCCGCCGCAAAGCAAGCACAAGAAGCAGAAAAGAAAAACCCTCCCCGGATCGGGGAGGGTGGCCCACAGCCGGGGCTGTAAAAACCAATTACTTCTGCGCAATCGTGCAGGAGGCTTTCAGTCCGCTCTTCGTATAGGCATAGAGCGTCACGCTGCCCGCCATGCTGCCTGCGCGCAGATAGACCA
The DNA here is from genome assembly GCA_017936375.1 of Clostridia bacterium. Taxonomy (GTDB): domain Bacteria; phylum Bacillota; class Clostridia; order Christensenellales; family Aristaeellaceae; genus Ventricola. The sequence continues at coordinate 31,024 of JAGBFR010000058.1, read as the reverse complement.
GCGCGCGCGCGTTGTATGTCTCCCTCGCGCGCTCGGCGTAGGGCGTCAGGTCGTCAGGCCTGCCGTTTTCAATGCCGATGATCTGCGCATCGCCGACGATCTGATAGTATACCTTTTCGTCGTGCGCAGCGGCATAGCGGCCCTCGGCGTCCAGCAGAGAGATCTCAACCTGCGCGATGGACAGCTCATCCGCCGTCAGCTCGCTGACGTCAGCCTTCATGACAAGGCTCGCCGCCTCGCCGCAGGTGGTCAGCACATCGCTCACGCTGCCCGCGACGGCGCGCAGCTCGCCCGCCTGATACGGCACCTGCCAGCAGGCGCGGCAGCCATCCTCGTCGGCGATTTCCTTCACGCCGAGGGACTCGCCGTTGAGGAAGAGCTCGACCTTCTTCTCATTCGTGTAGCAGCTCACGCGCATGAGCCTGCCCGGCTCATCCTTCCAGCAGAAGCGCTCAGTCTCCGGCCCGTTCCATTCGGAATCAGCATGGCCGGCGGCGATCTTCACGAACGGCTCGTCCGTCCACATCGCCTTGCGCTGATGGAAGCCAACCTTGTCATAGCCGCACAGATCCATCAGGCCCGCCTGAGAGATGCGCACCGGCCAGCCGCGGCACTCGCCGAGGAAGTCGATGCCCGTCCAGAGGAACTGGCCGCAGATGTAGTCGTTGTCGCGCACGGCAAGCCACGCCTTGGCGCTCTTGCCGTTCTCACTGCCGTAGATCACGCGGCCGGGGTACTTCGCGTGGTCCTCCTCGTAGAACTGCTCCTTGTAGTTGTAGCCCACAACGTCCAGCACGTCGGCATAGCCGGTGCGGTTGGACAGCTCCGGGAAGGAGAGCGCGCTCGTCACCGGGCGCGTGCTGTCGATGGCGTGGACGATGTCCGTCAGCTCCTTCGCCACGACGGCGAGGCGGCCCGCATCCGGCTTGCGCGCGTCATACATGCGCTCCGCGGCCGGCTTGTTCGCGTCATTGTTGCCCAGCACCTCATTGAAGAGCGGGGTGACGTAGGGATCATTCGGATAGTCGATCTCATTGCCGATCGACCAGATGATGATGGACGGATGGTTGCGGTCACGGCGCACCATGCCCTCCAGATCCGCGCGGTACCACTGCGGGAAATCCTCCGCATAGCCAAAGCGCTTGGGCGGATAGACGTTGTGGCCCTGCCACCACTTATTCTTCGCGCCCTCCCACTCGTCAAACGCCTCGTCCATCACGAGGAAGCCCATCTCGTCGCACAGGTCAAGCAGATGGGTGTCGGGCGGGTTATGCGCGGTGCGCACGGCGTTGCAGCCCATGGCCTTGAAGCCGGCGAGGCGGCGCGCCCAGACGGCCTTCGGCACAGCCGCGCCGAGGCAGCCCGCGTCGTGATGAACGCACAGGCCCTTGAGCTTCATATTGACGCCGTTGAGCCAGAAGCCCGTGTCGCCGTCAAAGCGGATGGTGCGCACGCCGAAGCGGACGCTCGTCTCATCCGTGACCGCACCGCCCTTGAGCGCCCTCGCCGCCAGGGTGTAGAGCACAGGGGTATCCGGGCTCCAGAGCTTCGCCTGCGGCAGGGGGATGACGGTCTCCCCGCACGCGCCGGCAGCCTTCCCGCTCGCGCAGAGAACGCCGCTCTGATCGAGAATCTCAAACGCGGCGCCGTCGCCGCCGATGGTTTCATACTGAATCTTTACATAAGCCGTGCCGTCCTCCACACGCTCGGTGGTGACAAACACGCCGTCCGTCTCAAACGCGCAGGGATCGGAGATCTCCAGCGTCACGTCACGGTAAATACCGCTGCCGGTGAACCAGCGGGAATCCGCCACCTCGTCGTGCTCCACGCGCACGCAGATCACATTTTCGCCCGGGCGGACAAAGGCGCTCACATCATGCGTAAAGGTCGCATAGCCATAGGCCCTCTGTCCGAGATAATTGCTGTTGACCCACACGCGCGCATGCTTATACACGCCGCCGAAGGTCACGCGAACGCGCTTGCCCGCAGCTTCCTCGGGCAGGGTGAAGTGCTTTCTGTACCATGCGGTGCCGCCGGGCAGATAGCCGGTGCCGCTGGCATTTTTCTTATCGAAGGGATGCTCGACCGACCAGTCGTGCGGCAGCGTCACGCTGCGCCACGCGCGGTCGTCCCAGCCCATGAAATCCGCGCCGATCTCGTCGCCGAGATGGAAGCGCCAGTCCTTGTTCAGATTGATTCTCTCGCTCATAACAAGCCTCCGAAATCAAAACGGGGCTGCCCAGTGGGAATCTCCCGCTGAGCAGCCCCTGCATCATCTTAGCCTATCGCTCAGATCAAAGGATCCAAGGATATCTTACAGACCGTAAGCGGCGTTGATCTGCTTCTGGATCTCCTCCATGCAGATGTCGATGCCCGCAGCCTTCAGCTGCTGACGGAACTCAGCAACGTAGGCGGCCGGATCATCCACCATACCGAAGGTGATGCGCGGCATATAGGTGTTGTACACATTGGACAGGTTGTCCAGGTACATCTGGATAGAGCTCAGGTCGAACACGACACGGCCGTAGGGGTAGTTAACCTTCACGGCGTCATACTCGGCGTACAGAGCGTCGACAGCCTCCCAGTCGGTCTTCGCAGAGCGGAGCTCGAGCTGGTCGTTGCGGCCCCACCAGAAGTTCATGGAGACGCCCATGGTGGAATCGTCCCAGCCCTCCGGACGGACGATGTAGCCATTCTCATCCAGGGTGTACATGTCGCCCTCAATGCCGTACTGCATCAGGCGGTAGATTTCCGGATCGTTGCGCATGAGGTCATAGACCATCAGGGCGCGCTCCGGGTTCTGGGAAGTCATGGCAACGGCCATGGCGCCGTGGGTGATGTTCAGGGCGATAACGTTGCTCTGCTCCTTGCCGAACCAGAAGAAGCCAACGTCAGAACCGGGCTGCTTCTCTTCCATGTTGGTGCGCTCGCCGGTCCAGGTCTGGGTGTGGTGCTGATGGGCGCCGGTCTTGCCTTCCTTCATCTCGGTCATGACGTCGCCGGTGTAGTTGAGAACGTCGGTGCGCCAGTAGCCGGCGTCCGCCCATTCCTTCATCTCGGTCGCGAAGTTCACCAGCTCGTCGCCTTCGACGTAGTAGGTGCTCAGGGTGTACGGATCGTCCTTGGAGTTGCCGTAGAACAGGTCAACACCGATGCCCTCGATGTAGATGTTCGGGGTGTGAGAGGTCTGCCAGCCGCCCGCCATCTGCGGAGCGTAGGAAGAGCCGTTGCCGTTAGCATCCCACGGGATGACATCGGCCTTGTTGTCCTTGATGTACTGGAAGTAAACCTGCAGCTCCTCCCAGGAGTTCACGCCGTTCTCAAGACCGGCTTCCTTGGCCCAGTCGCCGCGGTAGAGGAAGCCATGGTTGGTCCACTGCGCATAGTTGTCTTCCGGCATGAGGTAGATCTCGCCGTTGTACTTGCACAGCTCCCAGTTCTCAGCCGGAACCTGAGCCCAGGTGTTCGGAGCGTAGGTCTGCAGCATCTCTTCGGTCAGCGGCAGGAACGCGCCCTTCTGGATGTTCGGCCAGGCGTTGAGCCAGTCAGTGGCGGTACCGATCAGGTCGATGTCGCCGCTCTGGGTCGCCAGGGCGAGGTTGTACTTGGTGGTCCAGTCGGTCCACTCGATCCACTGGATCGCCAGCTCAGCGTTGACCTTCTCGGTCAGGATCTCGTTGATCTTGCCGAGGACTTCGTCGGTGCGGTTGTTCGGGATGTCGCCGGTCACCAGGTAGGTGATGACGACGTGCTCAGAGGTGTCGACCTCGGCCATGGCCGGCAGCGCGCAGACCACGAGCATGAGCATCATCAGCAGGGCGATGAGTTTCTTCATGGGGTTTCCTCCTTTTTATTTTCAGCAGATTCCTCTGCTGAGAGTCATGGGAATGGGATGACCGCGTCTTAGCCCTTGACAGAGCCGACGGTCAGGCCGGCGACGAAATACTTCTGCACGAACGGGTAAAGCAGAATGATCGGGCCGGTGGCGACGCATGCGGTCGCCATCTTGAGGGTCTCGCCCGGCAGGTCCGTGATGACGACGTTGGAGCCGGCGACGGAGTTCTTCAGGGATGCGACCTTATTGATGACATTGTAGAGGTGATACTGCAGCGGGCGGTACTTCACCTTGGAGGAGAGGAACAGGGAAGAGTAGTACCACTCGTTCCAGTAGCCAAGGGCGAGGAAGAGGCCGATGGTCGCCAGCGCCGGCTTGAGGGACGGGAGGATCAGCGCATAGAAGATGCGGAAATCACCCGCGCCGTCGATCTTGCCGGATTCGGTGATCTCATGCGGGATCGCCTTGACGAAGTTCTTCATCAGGACGATGAGCCACGGGCTCATCAGCAGCGGCAGCAGGATCGCCCAGTAGGTGTCCGCCAGATTGAGCGTTTGCTTGATGAGGAGATAGAACGGGACAAGGCCCGCGGAGAACAGAGACGTGAAGTAGATGTAGAACATGATGCCGTTGCGGTACGGGAAGTCCTTGCGCTGGAGCGCATAGCCCGTCATCGCAATGGTGAAGAGGCCAATGAGCGTGCCCACGATCGCAAGACCGAGCGTGACGGCATATGCGCCGATCATCTGATCCGGAGAGCGGAACAGCAGCTCATAGGAGTAGAAGGACACATCCGTCGGCCAGAGGGTGAAGCCCGTGCGGCGAATCGCTTCCTCCGTGGAGAAGGAGGATGCGATGATCATCCAGAACGGAATGATGCAGCAGATGGAGAACAGAGTGACGACCACATAGGTCACACCGCGGATGATGCGGTCAGACATATCCATCTTAACCTTCGTGGGATGGTAATGCTCGCTGACGATCTTCGTCTTCTTGTTGTCTTCCATGAATAACTCTCCCTTCTATCTGGATTCGGCTTAGAACAGCGCGTACTCGGGGTCGAGGTGCTTGACGAAAGCATTCGCGGCCATAACGATGAAGAAGCCGACGACGCTCTGGAACAGGCCGACCGCGCTGCTCTGGGAGAAGTTGAAGCTGTTCATCATGGAACGATAGACGTACGTTTCGATGATATCCGTGGTATTGAAGAGCATGGAGTTCGCGCCGACGAGGTTGTAGAAGAGGCCGAAGTTGCCCTTCAGAATGCCGCCGATGGCGAACAGGAACAGAATGATGACGGTGGGCTTGAGGGTCGGCAGGGTGATGTAGCGGATGCGCTGGAAGCCGTTGGCGCCGTCGATCTGCGCCGCCTCCATCATGGAAGAATCCATGCCGGTGATCGCCGCAAAGTAGACGACCGTGCCGTAGCCCGTGCCCTTCCAGAGGTTGACCAGGACGATGATGATCGGCCATGCGTTGGGCATCTGGTAGACCTTGGGCATCTCGCCGCCGAGATTGCGCACGAGGTTGGAGATGAAGCCGAAGTCATAGTTGAGCAGGTTATACACCAGCAGGGAAACCAGAACGTCGGAAATGAAGTACGGCAGGAACATCATGGACTGCGTGGTCTTTTTGTAGGCCTTGCTCTGCACCTCGTTGAGGAGGATCGCAAAGGTCAGCTGGAGCACGTTGCCCAGGATAATAAACGCCAGGTTGTAGAGAATCGTGTTGCGCAGCAGCAGCGTCAGCTGGCCGGACATGAAGAGGAACTTGAAGTTCTGCAGGCCGATGAACGGGCTGCCGAAGATGCCCTTGTTGTACTGGAAGTTCGTGAACGCAATGTACGCGCCGGGCATCGGCATATACGAGAACACGAAGAAGAAGATGATCGCCGGGACGCACATGAGAATCAGGGTCTTGTTCTGATTCAGCGTACGGGCCAGGCTCGGCCTCTGGTACTTGACCGCTTTCGTTTTATCCAAGGTTTCCAGCTCCTTTCGCACATGCGCCTTACCGCTCGGCACACGATGCTCACATTTATTCTGGTTTCACCTACTGCCGATCGGCCTGAATAGAGGCGACACAAATAGACAATATGAAACCCGTTTCATATGGTCAATATAACACATCCCCCCCAAATTCGTCAAGCAGATTGCACAAATTAAACAAAAAGACCGGTGAGTTTTTCCTCCGGTCGTGTGATTCGCATCATATTCCTGCCGTCATGGGCGGCGATGTGGTCTCCTTCACGCTGAGCATGGCGGGGACGCGCCTGTTCTGCCCGATGTGCTGGCCGTCAATCGAAGCCGTAACGGCATCCATGAGCATCGCCGCATAGACATTGTAATCATACCCCACCGACGTGAGCTGGGGTGAAAGAATCTGTGTGATGAAGGTATTGTCAAAGCCGACGATGGAGATGTCCTGCGGGATGCGCACGCCGGAGGCATGCAGCCCCTGCATGACGCCCGAGGCGACCAGATCATTCATACCAATCACCGCCGTGGGGCGCACAGGCAGTCGGACAAGGCGCTCCGCCCCAAGCCGCCCCGCCTCGCAGGAATAATTGACCACGTCGATCAGCCATTCCTCCCGCACGGGCAAGCCGGCGGCTTCCATATGCCGGCGGAAGCAGTCGAGCTTCTCCTGCGTGCCATAGTTGTGCGCGCCGGAGTAGATGAAGCCGATATCCCTGTGCCCCAGCGCAAGCAGATGCGCCATCGCCAGATCGACCGAGCCCACATGATCGACCTCAACGCCGAAGATGCGCTCGTCCTTGCTGCGCGAGGCGGCAATGATGGGCACATTCTTCATCGCCGTCTCCAGCAGCTGGACAAAGTCCGGCTCGAGCACCTCGCGATCAATGCTGCCGCCGGAGATGATGATCGCATCCACGCGCTGCTCGAGCAGGCGCAGGACGGCCTCCTCCTCCATCTCCGGGCGGGAGAGCGTGTTAAACATCATCGTCGCATAGCCGCGCCTGTGCGCCTCGGCGACGCAGGCTGTAAAGAGGCTGCTGTGGTATGGATTGCCCACATCCGCCATGACCATGCCGACAAGGCGCGTCTGCGTCTTGGTAAGCGCGCGGGCGGCGGCATTAGGCCGGAAGTTGTATTTCTCGATGAGCTGCGTGACGCGCCAGCGTTTTTCCTCGCTGACGTAGCTGCTCCCGCGCAGGATACGCGAGACCGTCGCCGGGGAGACCTCCGCCTCCCTCGCGATGTCGTAGATGGTCACATGCTTCTTGTTCATGGTTTTGCTTCCCTCCATTGAGAATGCACCGTTGAGCGTACATCGCATCTCCCCCGGTGCAGCGGGGAAAGCGTCAGTAGGCAATCATCGGCAGCATCTTGGGCTTGTCCTGCGTGGGCTGCGCCTCGCCGGCATGGATGGCATACATGCCCTGCGCACAGGCGAGAATTGCCGCTTCCATCTTCGGATAGGGCTGCAGGCAGACGTCAAAGAGGCCGATGTTGTAATTCTCGCCGTCAAATCGTCCGAGAACAAACTGGTCATAGCACTGGAAGTAATGGCAGCCCACGCACATGGGATGCGCAGCGGCATGCTCAATGTAATAGCGATAGGCCCTGCCGCGCTCCTCCTGCGTGGCGACAGCCTCAAGGCCCGTGGCCACAAGGCCCGCGTCCAGCGCGCCGAAATGGAATTCGCCGATCATCACCGGCAGATCCACGCCCAATTCGCGCACGCGCTCAATCGACTTCGTCGGGTCGACCGCATAGCAGTTGATGGAGAAGACGTCGAAGCACTCCCAGCCGGAGGCCAGCACCGGATCGGAGATCCACGCCCAGCGCATGCCGAGGATCATGTGGTTGGGATCAACCGCGCGGCAGGCCGCCGACGGAATCTCCGTATAGGCGCGGATGAGCTTTGCAGAATACGCGCGCAGGTCAGACTCCGCCTGCGCGGAGAAGGCTGACGCCTTCGCCATCGGCGCAGAGAACGCCTCAAAGCCCGCAAAGCCCGTCCCCCACGCCGCATTGAGCGCGGCAATATCGCCGTACTTTTCCTCAAGCCACTTCGCAAGATCGCGGCGGCAGTACGTATCCGCCGGATCGCGCAGCACCTCGTCGGCAATGATCAGGTTATCCACAAATGCCCAGCCCGGCTCATTGCGCAGGAAGTAGCCGATCATGTACGGATCATCCCTGCGGGCGGCAAGCTTCTGCGCGCAGCGGGCCGCATCCTCGCGGTACTCAGGCGAGAGGACGTCCGGAAAATCGCGGAAGATGGCGTGCGCCGTCTCCGGGAAGCGGGGCAGCATCGTCACATACGGCATCCTGCCGTACATCGCCGGGTCTGTCCAGTTGCCCAGCGTGTTCATGCCCATGCCCTTGAGCTGCGCGGTGATCATCGCCTTCCAGCACTCGCTCCAGTCCGCGCCGAAGGCGCGCATCAAATTCGCCCGCTCATAGGAGATGAGGCGGCCCCTGCCGCGGTCGTTTTCGCCCCAGTCGTGGGCCATCGGCTCCACGAGCACGGGATCGTCGCCCGGGTCATAGGTGAGCAGCGGCTCGAGCCCGTCCACGCGCGCGTCCGCACGGGCGACCACGCAGTCCGGCCCCTGGCTGAAGAATGCGCAGCCGTCGGGGTCGAGCAGGTACCAGCGGCCGTCCTTCTTCACCTTGGTAAAGAAGCCCGTGCCCTCGCCCATCTTCCGCGCCGCGTCGCCGCCCCACTTCGTCCAGTTCAGGGGATAGCTGTCCGGCCGGGCAGCCTGCGCATGGATCGCCTGCACCATCGCCTCGACGGAGGGCACCTTGCCCGCCCAGTCCTTGGGGATGTACTGGCCCATCTCGTCCACCAGCTTCTCCCCCTCCGGCAGCTCGGCGCGGCAGGGCGTATCGCTCAGTTCAAGCGACTCCAGCTTCACGGCAATGTCGTGGAAGACCGGCATGCTCACCAGCTCCGCGCGGGCAATCTCGCTGCGCGCAATGCGCGAGCCGTGGCAGACCACCTTCAATTCGCCCGGGATATGCCCCGGAAAGAGGATGTGGCCATCCAGCCAGTTCATATCGATATACAGATTCGTCCTGTAGCGCGGGAGCAGGCCAAAGCGTACGATCACGCGCGGCTCCTCCTCGCCCTTCGCATACGCCCTGAACTCAAAGGCCATGGAATGCGCCTCCAGCACGGTCAGGGTGATATTGAGATAGCGATCCTTCGCCGCCGCAATCTCCGGCAGATCGATTCCGCCGCCCGCTGCCGGCAGGCGCAGCGTATCGCCGTCCATGTGCGCACCGCGCAGGAGCCTGCTTTCCTCCATCCAATTGATCTTCATATGCACACCTCGCTGCCGCCCCGCACGGCGGTCATTGTCGTTTTCTTCATTCTATTACACATTGTGAGGAATGTAAAGCAGCGGGCTGCGCATTATTTTCCCGGCTGCCCGTCGCCCCAACCAGCGCCCGGACAGAAAAACCCGCCCGGATCACGCCGGGCGGGGCAGGAATATGCCGCTTACTTCGCGGGAATGTAGGTGGTCTGGGTCTTCAGGCCGGCGGCGCTGTTCTCCTGCAGCGCCAGCTGCAGGCTGGTCGGCGCGCCATAGGTCGCGCAGAGGCCGTCGAGCATCGGATACATGCCGGTGGAGTAGTACGCATTCACAGCGGCGAGACCCTCTTCGGTGGAGATGAATTCATTCTTGAAAGCCACGAGCTTGTCAAGGAAGCCCTCGGTGAGGCCCAGCGTGTAGGCGTACTTCGGCTCACCCTCCTGCACGGCGGTGAATCGGGCGCCATTGGCCATGGACGGGGACATATTCATCAGGAACGGCGCAGTCACGACGATGCGGGTCGGGATGACCTCGTAGATGACCATCGCGCCGCTGCTCAGGCTGTTGGTGATGTAGCCCAGCTTGCCCGCGCGGATTTCGGCCTCGTCGGTCTTGCCAGCGAAGGTCGCGCTGTAGGCGCCCCAGTTGGAGGCCAGCGTCGGATAGTACTTGTCAAAGAGATTCAGCAGGGCGTTCTGGCCCTCTTCGGTCTCCAGATCGGCGGCGGTGTAAATGCGCACCTCGCCGTCATACTGCACGCCGTAGGAGCAGTAGTAGTTGTAGACTTCCTCCTCCTCGGGACGAATCTGACGGCACCAGCTGATGGAGACCTTCGGGTTGCGCTGGAACTCGATGGTCTTGGTCGTGCCGGCCTCGGAGACGCCCAGCAGATGCAGGTTGTCCGCGTCGAGCACGAGCTCAAGGTTGGTGTTGGACGGGACGTTGTTGCGGCTGGTCGCCATCTGGTACATCTCGCGGTAGTTGTAGCCGGAATCGTCCTGAGCAAAGTCGGCGCTGCCCAGATAGTGGCCGCCCTTGAGGAATTCCTTGATCGCGGTCACCTGAAGCTCCTCGCTCCACTCGATCGCGCCGTAGTTGACGCCGCCGGCCTTATTCTCGGTCGCAGAGGAGATGGCGTCGGTCTCAATCTTCACATAGCCATTGGCAAGGGCCCACTCGTGGAAGGCCTCGTCCGTCGGGGTAGCGGTGCTGGTCGCGTCCGTGCTCTCCGCGCAGGCGGTGCAGGCGAGCATCAGCAGCGCCAGAATCAGCGCAGCAAACTTCTTCATCATCATGGAAAAACCTCCTGATCGATAATTCTGACTATCTGAAGTATAGCTCTTTGTCCCTTCATTGTCAATTCATTCAGGCCCAAAAAGCAAAACATCCTGTCCACATAAACGCTCCGTTTATGCGAACAGGATATATTTATACATCACTTATGCATTATTTCCATTGTCATACAGGGATGAACAGCACCCGGCAGCTGCCGCCGCAGATCATGCCCTCCTGTGCGCTCTGCGCGCTGTTGAGCTGATAATCGCGGATGCGCACGCCGCCGCCCTCCCGCGCCTCGCACAGGGCGGCATATTCCGACGCGCCGCCGCCGACGCTGCCCATGCTGCCGTCCTTTGTGACGAGCATCATGCTGCCCACGCCGCGCGGCGCGGAGCCCTGCTTGTCGATGATCACAAGGAGCATGCCCGGCTCGCGCGAGGCGCTCATCTCCCTCGTCACGCAGGAGGAAAAGGCCTTGTTCTTCTCCTGAATAACCTGCGCGAGGATGCTCACCGCGATCTCCGCCGGCGTCTTCGCGCCGATGGCGAGCCCGATGGGCGCAAAGATCCGCTCCAATTCCTCCTGCGCAAAGCCCTCGCCGCGCAGGCGCTCCATCGTCGCGCCGACCTTGTAGCGGCTGCCGATCATGCCCAGATAGCGATAGCGCGAACGGAGAATGGCCTTCACACAGCGGAAGTCCTCCTTGTGCCCGCGCGTCAAAACCGTGTAAAACGCATCCGGAACGAGATGCTGCGCGATGTTTTCAAAGGAATCGCAGATCACATCCGCCGCAAGGGGGAAGCGCTCCCTGTTGGCAAACTCCGGCCTGTCGTCGATCACGCGTACGCGCAGGTCGAGCATCGCGGCCATCTGCGCCACCTCGTGCGCCACATGACCCGCGCCGCAGATGACCAATTCCGGCTGCAGGGCGAACCACTCCGCCCGGATCATGCCCACATCCGCCTCCGCCTCAAGCAGGCCGGCGACCGCACGCTGATAGAGCGAGCCGTCGTGGGTGGCATGCACGCTGACGCGCCTGCCGGGGTATTTCTCCCTCAGGGGGATCAGATATCCCTGCGTCACCAGCTTCTGAACATGCTCCGGCGTGATGATCGTATCCTCCGCCGCGCCCAGGCAGGAAATCACAAGCTCCTTCCTGTGCGCAACGCGGCCAAGCGGCTTTCCCAGCGCATGCAGCCCGCAGACGACGACGATCTCCTCGACGTTCTCATCGATCACAGGCTCCGTCGTGTTCGGGAATTTGATCGGCAGATGCCTGGAGCCATCCGCCTCCACGAGCACCATGTCCGCATGCGCGCACGCCGCTTGATAGACCTGCGGCGGGAGCGGACCCATCTTTTCGCCCAGATCGCAGCCCGCCATCGCATAGCCCTTTTCATCGAGCGCGCGGATGATCTCCTCCGCCTCGCAGGAGAGGATCGCCTCCGCCTCGGCGCGCATATGCGTGCTCGTCGTCACAAGGACGCGAAGCCCCTGTCTGCGGCAGTCCTCCGCCGTCTTTTTGATCAGCGTGGTCTTTCCGCCGGAGCCGACATACGCTCTGATCATGGCCGCGCCCTTCCTTTCACATGTTTATCCGATATCGTTTTGGCCGCCGCGCGCCCGCAGCATGAGGATCGCCTCCAGCACGCCACCCGCGATGCAGCGGGCCTTGTCGGAGATGGTGAAGCAGTTGCCGTATTCCTCCGTCCGGGGATCGACGTCCGCAATCTTGAATCCCTTGGTGACCGGGTATCCGTCGCGGATCAGCCCGCGCAGCAGGCCGCCGATCTGCGTGACGACGGGCACGCTCTGCCCGTCCGTGTCAATATAGGCGATCACCTCGCCCGCCGCCACCGTGTCCGTGATCCGGCGCACGCCGCGCAGCACGCCCGCCGCCGGGCTGTGGATGACGCGCTCTTTTCCATAGCCGCCGATGACGCCCGGCACGCCGGTATTGGCCGCAGCGCAGCCCCTGAGGATCACCCGGCCGAGCGCATGCCCGCGCTTCGTCTCCACGACCGCGTCAACGTCCTCCCCCGCGCAGAAGCCCGGGCCCAGCGCCACGGTGACGGAGGCCATGCCCCGGTGCGTGCCCAGATTCCGCTTGGCGAGGATCGCATCCACCACGGCCATCGGGCGAAGGCGCGGGATGCACGCCCCCTCGGGATCCACCAGCATGGCAAGCCGCCCCGCTTCAAGGAGGGCGAGCGCCTCCTCCTCGCTGCACGCGAGGGTGCAGGTCATATCCTCCACCGTCTGCACGCCGGCGTAGACGGCCTCGCTGAAGGCCACATTCCTGCGGATGGCGGAGGGGCTGTCCGTCTCCAGCACGAGCACGGGGAAGCCGCAGCGATGCAGCTTATAGATCGTGCCCGTCGCCAGATCGCCGCCGCCGCGCACGATGATCAGATTCTCCATATTACCGCTCCAGATACAGATCGTATTCCTGTTTTTCCGTCACATAGCCGACGACCGCCGCCGCCGGGATCGCGTCCCGCAGCGCGGCGAGGCAGGCCTGCGCATCCCGCTCAGGCACGGCCATCATCAGGCCGCCGCTGGTCTGCGGGTCGTAGAAGATATCCTGCATCGCCAGCGGAATGTCCGCGCAGACCTTCACCGACGCCTCGGCAAAGGCACGATTGCGGTATGCGCCCTCGGGCACGATGCCCATCGAAGCCATCTCCAGCGCCTCGGGATGATACGGGATGCTCCCCGCCGTCAGGTGGATGCTGCATCCGCTGCCCTGCGCCATCTCCAGGCTGTGTCCCATCAGGGCAAAGCCCGTCACATCCGTGCAGGCATTCACGGGATACCTGACCATGATATCGCGCGCGTTCTTATTGAGCGCCGCCATCTGCGCGTGGATGCGCGCCATGACCGCCCCATCCGCCAGCTCCGCCTTCGCCGCCGTGGTCAGGATGCCCACGCCCAGCGGCTTGGTGAGGATCAGCACATCGCCGGGCCTCGCGCCGCTGTTGGTCAGCACCCGATCCGGATGAGCGAAGCCCGTCACCGCAAGGCCGTAGATCGGCTCCGCGCCGCGGATGGTGTGCCCGCCGGTGATGATCGCGCCGGCCTCGTATGCCGCGTCATAGCCGCCGCGCAGAATCTCGCGCACGGTCTCCTCCGCCATCCCCTGCGCCGCGCAGAGGATATTGAGAGCAAGCCTCGGCTCGCCGCCCATGGCATATACGTCGCTGAGCGCATTGACCGCCGCAATCCGCCCATAGAGGAACGGGTCGTCCACAATCGGCGGGAAAAAATCCGTCGTCTGGATGATCGCCGTCTGCTCGTCGATCACATAAACGCTCGCGTCGTCGCTCTTGTCATAGCCCACGATAAGCCGGGGATCGCTGTGCGTCTGAAAGCCCTCGAGCATCTTCGCCAGCGTGCCCGCGCCCAGCTTCGCCCCGCAGCCCGCGCAGCCGGCGAGCTTCGTCAGTCTGACGTCCGTCTCCATATTTTCCTCAATGATCCTCAATCATTCTCACGGGCGGAGGATGGAATCCGCGGACTCCATGCGCTCCACGATGTCGTACATATTCGTCACGCCGCCGACGGCGAGCTTGTCCTTGAGGCCGTAGAAGTCAAGGCAGGTGCCGCAGGTGAGCACGGTCACGCCCTCCGCCTCCAGCGCCTTGAGATCCTCCAGCGTCTCCGCGCCCTCACAGGTCAGGTACGCGCCGCTGTTGTAGCAGAGGATCGTCTCCGGCAGCACATCCTGTCGGGTCAGCGCGAAGACAAAGGCCTTCATCAGCGCGCGGCCGAGCTTCTCGTCGCCCGTGCCCATCACATTGCCCGTCAGCGCGACGAGCAGGCCCTTCTTCCGGCTGTCCGGCGCACAGGCGGTCTCCTGCGGCTCAGCCTGCTGCGCATCGCCTGCGCCGACCCGAATCGTCACGGCAAATTCCTTCTCCGCGCGCTTTTCGCTCCCCGCGGCATATCCCTTGTGCGCGGCAAAGCGCATGAGATTCTGCACCGCGATCTCATTGTCCACAAGGACGGTCAGAACGCCGCCCTCCGTCATCTCCTCAGCCGCCTTTTTGGCGTTGACCACCGGCAGCGGGCAGGTCATGCCGCGCGCATCCACGATTCTCTCCATGATGATTCCTCCCTTTATTCCTCCGCTGCCAGCTCCCGCAGTGCGGCGAGGGCGGCGTGTACGTCGTCCATTGTATTATAATAGGAAAAGCTGAAGCGAACGGCGCCCTGCGCAGCCGTGCCCAGCGCCTCATGCATCAGCGGCGCGCAGTGTGCGCCCGGCCGCACGGCGACGCCGTACTGCGCCTGAAGCGCGTCGGCCACCTCGGCGGAGTCATAGTCCCGCACGTTGATGGACACGATCGCGCAGCGCTCCTGCGCCTCAAAGTCGCCGTAGATCCGCACGCCCTCAATCGCACGCGCGCCCTCATAAAACGCGCGCATCAGCGCCCGCTCGTGATCGCGGATGGCCTGCGTGCCCGTATTCAGGATGAACTGCACCGCCGCGCCGAGCCCGGCGATGCCATGCCCGTTGAGCGTGCCCGCCTCCAGCGCCGTGGGCATCTGCTGCGGATGCGTGCGGCTGTAGCTCATCACTCCACTGCCGCCCGTAAGGAGCGGGCGCACCTGCACGCCCGGGGCGACGACCATGCCGCCCGTGCCCTGCGGGCCGAGCAGCCCCTTATGCCCCGTGAAGCAGAGAATGCCGATATTCATCGCCTGCACGTCGACATCCATGACGCCCGCTGTCTGCGACGCGTCCGCGATCAGCAGCAGACCATGCGCCCGCGCAATCGCCCCGACGCGATGCAGGTCGATCATGTTGCCCGTCAGGTTGGAGCCGTGGGTGCAGACGATGGCGCGCGTATCCGGCCGGACGGCGGCCTCCATGTCGGCGTAATCGATCCGCCCCAGGCTGTCCGCCGGGAGGATCGTCAGCCGCGCCCCCTGCGCCTGCAGCTCATAGAGCGGGCGCAGCACGGAATTATGCTCCAGCGCCGTCGTGATCACGTGATCGCCGGGGCCGATCGTTCCCTTGATTGCGATATTCAGGCTCTGCGTAGCGTTGGCGGTAAAGACGACGCGGGCGGGATCCGGCGCGTGAAAGAGCCGCGCCAGCCGCACCCGCGTTTCATAGATCACACGCGAGGCGTCCAGCGCCGCGCCATGCACCCCGCGCCCGGAATTGCCCATTGAGGAGAGCGCCTGCACGACGGCCTGCGTCACCGCCTCCGGCTTGCGCATGGTCGTCGCGGCATTGTCAAGATAGATCAATGAAACGTCCCCCTCCCGTCACACAAGGCAGCGCAGCATCTGCTCGCAGGCAATCCCCTGCTCGCGCATGAGCCGGGAGAGCGCTTCCTCACTCTGCGGCGCGGCGCACCACGCCAGCCCGCAGCCCGCGCGGATGCTGCCCGGCACGGGGATCAGCCGCCCGTCCGCGCCCGCGTCCCTGCACGCGCGCTCCATGGCCATTGCCTCCGTCGTCGTATAGAAGGTGATGACCAGCCTCATCGTCTTTTTGATCATGCGCTCACGCCGCCTTGTCCGTTTTTCCGATTCCATGCTCAAGTATAGCACGCGGAAAATAGGCTGTAAACCGCGCCCGGCGAAAATCAGGCGCAATAAAATCCCCTTTATCCCCTTGAAACGGCTCAGAAAAACCACCCATCCCCGCAGAAAAAAGCAAACATTTCATCAACCATAACCCTAGTCACATTGATATTATTCATGTTAATCCAACATTTTTTCTTCAAAACCCGTTGACACATCGTCATTCTCGTTGTAAAATACAACCCATCAAAAGCTGAGACGAAGAATGGACAAGGTCAGTAGCATGACAGAGAGCCGATGGCTGGTGCGAATCGGTATGCGAAGCCCTTTCTCCTCTCCCTTCCGAGCTGGAAGCCTGAAGCGCATGCGCGTGCGTAGGGCGACCCGAGTGTGCTGCGTGAGTGCATAGAAGTTGTTAGACTTCAAAGAGGTGGCGGGCTTTGTTCCCGCAATTTGAGTGGTACCGCGAGTGCGGACAGCATGCTGTTTACACCCGTCTCAAAGCAAGGCAGGCTTTGGGGCGGGTGTTTTCTTTTGGCCTCAGAGCAGAATCTTCCATGCGACAAGGAGGCAGCAGAACATGATGGATGCAGGCAAGTACAGGCCGGGGTACTTCCCGGCGGAGGCAGGCTACACCGACTGGGTCTACAGGGACAGGATTGAGACGCCGCCCGTCTGGTGCAGCGTGGATATGCGCGACGGCAACCAGAGCCTCGTGATCCCGATGAGCCTTGAGGAGAAGCTGGAGTACTACAAGGTGCTCCTTTCCGTCGGCTTCAAGGAGATCGAGGTCGGCTTCCCCGCGGCGAGCGAGACGGAGTACGAATTCCTGCGCACGCTGATTGACAACGGCATGATCCCCGCGGACGTCACCGTGCAGGTGCTCACCCAGTGCCGCGAGCACATCATCCGCAGGACGTTTGAGGCCTGCAAGGGCGCGCCCAGCGCGATCATCCACTTCTACAATTCCGTTAGCGTCGCCCAGCGCGAGCAGGTCTTCAAAATGAGCAAGGAGGAGATCAAGCAGATCGCCGTGGACGGCGCGAAGCTGGTCAAGCAGCTCGCCGCAGAGTATGAGGGCAATTTCCGGTTTGAATACTCGCCCGAGTCCTTCACCGGCACGGAGCCGGAGTACGCGCTGGAGGTCTGCAACGCGGTGCTCGACGTGCTCGAGCCGTGCGAGGGCAGCAACGTCATCATCAACCTCCCCGTAACGGTGGAGATGAGCCTGCCCCATGTCTACGCCTCGCAGGTCGCCTACATGAGCCGCAACCTCAAGTACCGCGAGCACGTCACCCTCTCCCTGCATCCGCACAACGACCGCGGCACAGGCGTCGCCGATACGGAACTGGCGCTGCTGGCCGGCGCGGACCGCGTGGAGGGCACGCTCTTTGGCAACGGCGAGCGCACGGGCAATGTGGACATCATCACCCTCGCCCTCAATATGTACGCCCACGGCGTGGACCCGAGGCTCGACTTCTCTGACATGCCCGCGCTGGTGGAGGCCTATGAGCGCTGCACGCGCATGCACGTCTACGAGCGCGCGCCGTATGCAGGCGCGCTGGTCTTCGCCGCCTTCTCCGGCAGCCATCAGGACGCCATCGCCAAGGGCATGAAATACCGCCAGAAGAACAAGCTCCACACCTGGTCCGTCCCCTATATCCCGATCGACCCCAAGGACATCGGGCGCACATACGACGCCGACGTCATCCGCGTCAATTCCCAGTCGGGCAAGGGCGGCATCGGCTACCTGATGGAGCAGACCTACGGCTACAACATGCCCAAGGAAATGCGAGAGCACTTCAGCTACTACTGCAAGAGCGTATCCGACCACGGCCACAGGGAGCTCAAGCCGGACGAGATCTTCCGCCTCTTCAGCGAGCAGTATCTCGATGTGAACTGCGCCATCACCGTGACGGACTTCGACTTCATGCGCGAGGGCGATACGGTCAAGATCAGCATCACCTTCATGAAGGACGGCGAGGAGACCGAGATGGAGGCCGAGGGCAACGGCTCCCTGAGTGCCGTGAGCAACGCGCTGAAGGCCTACACGGGCGAAAGCTACAAGCTGCGCGTCTTCACCCAGCACAGCATGCAGGGCGACGGCTCCCACAGCGCCGCCGCCTCCTACATCGGCCTGCAGCGCGAGGACGGCGCGATGTTCTGGGGCGCAGGCACGCACACGGACGTCATCAAGGCAAGCACCAACGCGCTGCTGTGCGCGTTCCATAACATGACCAAAGGAGGCAACTGATATGGGCATGACCATGACGCAGAAGATCCTCGCCGCGCACGCGGGGCTTGACCATGTGGAGGCCGGGCAGCTGATCTCGGCGAAGCTGGATATCGTCCTTGGCAACGACATCACCACCCCCGTGGCCGTCAATGAATTCAAAAAGGCCGGCTTTGACAGCGTCTTTGACAAGGACAGGGTCGCCATCGTGCTGGATCACTTCGTCCCCAACAAGGACATCAAGGCCGCCGAGCAGAGCAAGACCTGCCGCGAATTTGCCTGCGCCCACTGTGTGAGCCACTTCTATGACGTGGGCAAAATGGGCATCGAGCACGCGCTGCTGCCCGAGCAGGGCGTCGTCACCGCGGGCGACTGCATCATCGGCGCGGACAGCCACACCTGCACCTACGGCGCGCTGGGCGCCTTCTCCACGGGCGTGGGCTCCACGGATATGGCCGCCGGCATGGCGACGGGCATGGCCTGGTTCAAGGTGCCCTCCGCCATCCGCTTCCACCTCACCGGCAAGCTCCCGCCGAGCTGCAGCGGCAAGGACGTCATCCTCACCATCATCGGAAAAATCGGCGTGGACGGCGCGCTCTACAAGAGCATGGAATTCACCGGAGAGGGCGTGCGCACGCTGTCCATGGACGACCGGCTGTGCATCTGCAACATGGCCATCGAGGCCGGCGCGAAGAACGGCGTCTTCCCCGTGGACGAGGTGACGCTGGCCTACCTGAAGGGCCGCAGCGAGCGCGAGCCCGTCGTCTATGCCGCCGACGAGGACGCCGTCTACGAAAAGACCATCGACGTCGACCTGAGCGCCATTGTGCCGACAGTCGCCTGCCCGCATCTGCCGGAAAACACCCGCCCCGCCAGCGCGCTGCATGACGTCCGCATCGATCAGGTCGTCATCGGCTCCTGCACCAACGGCAGGCTTGAGGACATGGAGGCCGCCTATACCATCCTCAAGGGCAGGCAGATTGCCCCCGGCGTGCGCTGCATCATCATCCCCGGCACCATGCAGATCCTGCGCGAATGTGTGGAGCGCAGCTGGTACACCGCCTTCATCGACGCAGGTGCGGTCGTCTCCACGCCCACCTGCGGCCCGTGCCTGGGCGGCTATATGGGCATCCTCGCCGCCGGCGAGCGCTGCGTCGCCACGACCAACCGCAACTTCGTCGGCCGCATGGGCCATGTGAAGAGCGAGGTCTACCTCGCCTCCCCGCACACGGCTGCGGCGAGCGCGCTGGCAGGCTATATCACCGAGTACAGGGAGGGCTGATCCATGAATACACAGGGCAAGGTCTTTAAGTATCCGGACAACGTGGACACCGACGTCATCATCCCCGCGCGCCATCTGAATACGCCCGACGCGCAGGAGCTCGCGCAGCACTGCATGGAGGATATCGACGCGGATTATGTTAGGAAGGTCCGCCCGGGCGACGTGATGGTCGCCGGATGGAACTTTGGCTGCGGCTCCTCGCGCGAGCATGCGCCGCTGGTCATCAAGACCTGCGGCACAGGCTGCGTCATCGCCAAGAGCTTCGCGCGCATCTTCTACCGCAACGCCATCAACATCGGCCTCCCGATTCTGGAATGCGAGGCCGCCGCGCAGGAGATTGAGGCAGGCGACGAGGTCAGCGTCGACTTTGACACCGGCGTCATCACCGACGTCACTACCGGCAAAACCTATCAGGCGCAGCCCTTCCCCCCGTTCATCCAGAACATCATCCGCTGCGGCGGGCTGCTCAATTCCCTGAAGGAGGGTGTGCGCCATGAATAAGCAGATTGCCGTCATCCGCGGCGACGGAATCGGCCCGGAGATCATCGAGCAGGCGCTGCGCGTGCTTGAGAAAGTCGCTGCCCTCTACGGCCACACGTTCACCTTCACCGACGTGGACATGGGCGGCTGCGCGATCGACAAATGGGGCGACCCGCTCCCGGAGGCTGAGCTGGCCAAGTGCCTCGCATCCGACAGCGTGCTGCTGGGCGCCGTCGGCGGCAGCAAGTGGAACGACGTGCCCGGACATATGCGCCCGGAAAAGGGCCTGCTGCGCCTGCGCGCCGGCATGGGCGTCTACTCCAACAACCGCCCGGCCAGAATCTGGCCGCAGCTGGCGGACGCATCTCCCCTCAAAAAGGAGATCGTGGACAGGGGCATCGACTTCATCATCGTCCGCGAATTGATCGGCGGCATCTACTTCGGCTCGCACACGACGAGCGATGTGGACGGCGTGAAGACCGCCGTGGACGTGCTGACCTATGACGAGCGGGAGATCGAGCGCATCGGCCGGATCGGCTTTGAGACGGCGCGCAAGCGCGGCAAGCGCCTGTGCTCGGTGGAGAAGAGCAACGTCCTCGACTCCAGCCGCCTGTGGAAGAAGGTCATGCACGCCCTCGCGGAGGAATACCCCGACGTAGAGCTCTCCGACATGCTGGTGGACAACTGCGCCATGCAGATCGTCAAGAACCCCGCGCAGTTTGACGTCATCGTCACCGAGAATATGTTCGGCGACATCCTCTCCGACGAGGCTTCCATGATCACCGGCTCCATCGGCATGATCCCCTCCTCCAGCCTCGGCGCGTCCTCCTGCGGCCTGTACGAGCCCATCCACGGCTCCGCGCCCGATATCGCCGGCATGGATATCGCCAACCCCATCGGCACCATCCTCTCCGCAGCAATGATGCTGCGCTACAGCTTTGACATGGCTGAGGAGGCGGACGCCATCGAGCGCGCCGTCGGCGCGTATCTTGACGCGGGCTGGCGCACGGCGGACGTCATGCAGCCCGGCATGAAGCAGGTCGGCTGCAGCGAGTGCGGCGCGCTGATCTGCAGCCTCATTACGAAGGCCTGAGGGGCGCACAGCATCGCCCGTCAGGCTCCGTTCAAGCAGAAATCCGCATCCCCCTCCACCGGCCGAGCCGGTGGAGCTCTTTTTTACATAGAAGCGCTGCCCGCAGAACACCGCGGGCAGCGCCGATTTGATATTCAGTTCCCATATGCGCTTATGCCTGCGCCTTTTTCTTGCCAAGATTCTTGATGAAGGGGATATTGCCGAGGACGACGAAGAGCGTGCAGGCCAGCAGAATCAGCGTGATCGGATGGCCGAAGAGATTCATCAGCGGATTCTCCGCCACGGCCGCAAGGGACATCGCCCGGCGGAAGTTGGAGTCCATCGTCTTGCCCAGCACCAGCGCCAGAACCAGCGGCGCCTGCGGATAGCCGCGCAGCCGCATCAGGAAGCCCAGCAGACCGAAGGCAAACATCAGGCCCACGTCAAAGAGGCGGTTATTGCAGGCAAAGGAGCCCACCACGCACAGCACCGTGACCACGGGCAGCAGGATGTTCTTGGGGACGGCGATGATCCTGCAGATCTTCGGCGCGACCCAGAGGCCCAGCACCAGCAGGATGAAGCAGGCGAGGAAGCCCGCCACGAGGATCGCATGAAAGGACGACGCGCTCTCGCGGATGAACATCGGGCCCGGCTTGAGGCCATGGACATAGAACACGGAGAGGATGATCGCCGTGACGGCGTCGCCCGGGACAGCGAGCGTCAGCATGGGAATCAGCGCGCCGCCGATGCAGGCATTGTTGGAGGATTCGCTGGCGACGATGCCCTCCACCGCGCCCTCGCCGAAGGGAACCTCGGGATTCTTGACCAGGCGCTTCGTTTCATTATAGGAAATGAAGGCCGCAACAGGACCGCCCGCGCCGGGCAGCGCGCCGACGAGCATGCCGATCAGCGAGGTATACACGGACAATTTCCAATGACGGAGCACTTCCCTCAGGCTGACCCGGGTCTTATCCATGTGCTCGACCGTCTGCTTCATGTGCCCGTTATAGATGACGGACAGCACCTCCGCAAAGCCGAACAGGCCGACCAGCGCGGGGACGGTACTGATGCCGGCGCGCAGCTCCTTCACGCCGAAGACGAGGCGCGGGGTGCCGGCGAGCGGATCAAGGCCGATCATGCTGATGAGCAGGCCGAGCGCCGCGGCGACAAGGCCCTTGGTGTAGTTCTTGCTCGTCACGGAGCCGACCGTCGCAAGACCGAAGAGCGAGAGCAGGAAGTAATCCATCGGGCGGAACTTGATGGCAATGGCGGAGATCGGGCCGGTCAGCACGGCGAGCGCCACGAGGCCGAAGAGGCTGCCGATGAAGGAGTAGATCGTCGCATAGTAGAGCGCCTTATAGGATTCGCCCCGCTTCGCCATGGGATAGCCGTCGAGCGTGGTGACCACGGAGGACGGCGCGCCCGGGATGTTGATGAGGATCGCCGAGACCGCGCCGGAAAAGACGCCCACGACGTATACGCCCATGATCGTCGCCAGCGCGTCGGTCGTCTCCCACGTGTAGGTGATGGAGACGAGCAGCGCCGTTGCCATGGAGACGGACAGGCCCGGAATCGCGCCGACAAACAGGCCGGCAATGGAGCCGAGGAAAACCAGGAAGATAAACCTCAGATTCAGCAAAGACAAGATTTCAGCCATGATCTTCCCCTCCTTACGGCAGCAGCACGCGCAGCATGGTTCTGAAAATGACGCTCAGCGCCGCGCTCGAGCAGACCGGCACCAAGGTAAACGCCAGTTTATTGCGCACGCCGAGGTAGGCCATCATCACCATCAGGTAGACAATGGTCACCACCTCAAAGGTGGAGACGGAGAAGGTCAGGCCCGAGATCGTCACCGCCATGTACGGCAGGCTGATCACGGAGAGCGCAAAGTAATACGCCAGCGCCATGCCCAGGATGATGAGCACCTGCAGCGGCTGCGTGCGCTTCTTTTCGGCGGCGGCGTCCCGCTGGGCGAGGCCCTGACGCAGGATGATCACGCCGAAGAGCGCCAGCAGGCCGGAGACCAGCACCGGGAAGAGGCTGGGGCTCTGCGCCCAGTCCTTGATGTAGGATTTGCCGTACGCGTCCAGGCTGTACCAGAGCAGCCAGCCGCTCAGCAGCAGGAAGAAGATGCCCTCCTGCATGGCGTTATTCAGCACGCATTTCTTTTTCATAAATACCTCTTAATGGAAGCGAAGTGAAGAGAAACTGCCCCGCGCTGGGCAGGGCAGTCAGGGTGAATCCATTCAGGCAGGAGCTGCATCAGGGACGGGCGATGCCGAACTCCTCCGGGCTGATGGGCGCGACGCCCGCGTCATACTGCATCCAGGTGACGACGGACTGCCAGTGATCGTAGAAGCCCTTGATCTCCTCAGCGGTGGTGTACATTTCAAAGATCTTATCCGCAGCGTTCTTGGTGACGAACTCCTGCCACTCGGCGCTGGCCAGGGCCTTGGCGGTCGCATCCTTCAGGGCGGCGACGACGTCCTCCGGGGTGTCGTTGTTCACGCAGAAGGAGAGGACGGTGTACGGGATATTGACGTACTTCTCCGCCTCGGGCATGAACTCGGTGAAGGCCGGGATGTCCGGATACGCCTCAAGACGGGCGTTGGAGAAGACGGCAAGCGGCTTCACGTCGCCGGAGGCGATGTAGCCGGAGAGGGTGGAGATGTTGGGGTTGGTGAAATCGACCTGATTGCCGATGACGCCAAGCAGCGCCTCGTTGCCGCTGTTGAAGCTGATCATGGCGACGTCATAGCCGAACTCGCCAAGAACCAAACCCTGATTGTGGCCGGAGCCGCCGGGGCCGGAGTGGGACATGGTGAGCTTGCCCGGGTTCTCCTTGATCGCCGCGAGGAGCTCGTCCATGGTGTTGTACGGGGAATCCTTGCCCACGACGATGATCTTGGGATCGCCGACCAGCGGGGAGATGACGGTGAAATCGTCATAGCCCAGCTCGCTCACACCCATGGTGCGGTAGGTGCCCATGGTCTCCGCGCAGACGAGCAGGGTGTAGCCGTCGGAATCGGAGTCCTTCACAAACTGGGAGCCGATGGAACCGGAAGCGCCGCTCTGGTTGACACAGGTGATGGACTGGCCAAGCTCCTTCTCAAGCAGAGCGGCCAGCGTACGGCCATAGACGTCGGTGGTGCCGCCGGCGCCGTAGGGGATGATCATGGTGATGGGACGCTCGGGATACGCAGCCTGCGCAAGGGCGCAGCATGCGCACAGCACAAGGAGCAGGAGAATCGACACGAGCTTTTTCATACAGGGAACCTTCTTTCAAGAAATTTGATGGGGGCATTATAACACAGCGCCCACCCCATTTCAAGCACTTTTTGTCAACTTTCTTTTGCACATTTTTTGTTTTACAATGAGTCTTTTTCAGTTATTTCAATCGAATAACGAGTGAATATCCGCTATATATAGGTGACAATTCGTTGATTGTCAATTTCAACAAAACGCAAAGCAGAACGATCGGAGGCAGTCCGTCCGCAGGCGCGCCCCGCCGGGCAGCGCCCACGACGCCGCTTTTTCCCATGCGATTTCTGATTTTTTCCTTGTCTTTCCCCTTATCCGGCGTTACAATATATCCATAAATAAACCCACTTTAGAAATCAAAGCGAGGGATATGCATGTCCGTTTTCGGCGTTTGGATGTGGCCTCAGAGCGTCCGCGTGTCCGGTGCGCAGGCCGTCGTGTCGCGCTGCGCCCGCATGGGCGTCACGGATATTTACTTTTTGGCCAAAGGGCTCGCCGGCACGGCGTCCTACCAGAGCCGCCTCGCCCCTGCATCTCATGAGCAGGATGCGCTGGCCGGGCTGCTGGACGCTGCGCACGCAGCCGGCATCCGCGTGCATGCATGGCTGACCTCCGCCAGCGACGACCACTACAAGGCGCTGCACCCGGAGAGCGGCCGCTGCCACTATACGCGCGGCAGGGACAAGGGGCTGATCTCCCTTGCTGACGCCGGCTATCTCTCCTATATGGAGGAGATCGTCCGCGAGCTGTGCCGCCGGTATAACATTGACGGCCTGCATCTGGATTACATCCGCTACAACCATCTGCTCTACGGCTGGAGCGAGGAGGACATGGCGCGCTATGCGGCCGCAGGCGCAGACCCCGCGCACCTGCGCAGCTTGATGGACGCCGCATTCTGCCGCGGAGAGAGCCGGCCCGACTGCCTCTTTGACGCCTATCGCGCGGGCGATCCGCACGTTCTCGCCCTTGCCGCCGCCCGGCGCAGGGACGTTGTGCAGTTCGCCTCGGCGCTGACCGCCGCCGCCCGGGCAGAGAAGCCCGGCCTGATCCTCAGCGCGGCGCTGATGCCGGAGGGCGCGTTTGACGACACGGCATTCTCCGACCTGCACTACGGCCAGAATTACGACGACGCGGCAGCGCTGTACGACTGCGTGCTGCCCATGGCCTATTCCAAGGCGTATGACAAGGACGCCGCATGGGTCCGTTCCGTCGCAGAGGGCACGCTGAAAAAGGGACTCAGGACCATCATGGGCCTGCACGCCTACGACGGCGGCACCGGCCCGTCCCTGAAGGAGGATATCGCCGCGCTGCATCAGACGGCCATCGACGGCGTCTGCCTCTTCCGCGAGGGCGCGTTCGTCCCTGCCTTTGCCGACGGCTGCCGCACCACGCTGATCAACACGCTCGATCAGCCCATCACCTCCATCCTCCCCGGCCCGGGCGAAACCCTCATCACGCCGGAGAATGCCATCCTCCCCGGTGAGGATCGCAGCATCACGCTCCCCTGCGCGCCGGACACCCTCCGCGCGTTTTCAGGAGAAGCCGAAGTCTGCGTCTATATGACCCGGGAATCGTAAAGACACCCCCTTACCCGACCATCCGCCGCATAAGGAGGCCATACCATGTTCAATCTGCGCAGCTATGTCGCCCCGGACTTCACCGAGGAGCGCTTCGTCCGCGCGCCGGACGCGCTCTTCCTCCCCGCGCCAGCCGACGGCGTCGCGCCGGAGGGCTTCCACGCCATGAGCATCTACCCCGAATACATGAAGGTCGGCGGGCAATGGCTGCTGGCCGAGGAGAGCCGCATGGACTGCGTCGCCGTGCTGGAAGGCGGGCGCATCGCCGTGCGCGAATTCCGGCTGCTCAAACAGGGCGAAATGGTGCTCGTCGGCCGCACGGAGAACTGTGAAGAGGGCATCTATCTCCACGCAGACGGCTTCCCGGAAAGCAAGACCGCGCAGGAAGCCTTTTCCTTCCGCCGCAGCCGCAGCCGGGAGACCGCCTATTCCCAGGACTACACGGAGCTGTATGACCTGCTGCGCCACGAGCGCGAGCACGGGCGCATTGTATGGGTCATGGGCCCGGCCTTCGCCTTTGACCGCGACGCGCGCGAGGCCATGAGCTGGCTGATTGAGGCCGGATATGTGCATGCCATCCTCGCAGGCAACGCGCTTGCGACGCACGACCTTGAGGGCGCGTATCTGGGCACGGCGCTCGGGCAGGACATCTACACCCACATTTCCCAGCCCAATGGGCACTATAACCATCTGGAGACGATCAACCGCGTCCGTTATCACGGCAGCATCAGCGCATTCATCCGCGAGGAAGGCATCGACAACGGCATCATGTACAGCTGCGAGAAGCGCGGCGTGCCCTACGTGCTGGGCGGCTCCATCCGCGACGACGGCCCGCTGCCGCCGGTGTATGCCGACGTATACGCCGCGCAGGACGCCATGCGCAATCAGCTCCGCAGCGCGACGACCGTCATCTGCATGGCCACCATGCTGCACACCATCGCCGCGGGCAACATGACCCCCTCCTACCGGGTCATGGCCGACGGCTCCATCCGTCAGGTGTATTTCTACTGCGTCGACGTGAGCGAATTCGCCATCAACAAGCTGGGCGACCGCGGCAGCCTGAGCGCGCGCGGCATCGTCACCAATGTGCAGGACTTCGTCGTCCTGCTCCAGAAGAATCTGAGCGCCGGTTGAGCGCACACGCTTTGAGGAGGACATCTTATGATTCTGTTTCCGCAGCCGCGTCATCTCGAGCTTCTCGGCGGCGCATACGCCATGCCGTTCCCCGCGCAATACCGCGAGCTCACCGCCTTCTTTGCCGCGCTGAAGGAGGGCGTCGAGGGCGTTGCCATCGAGACCTCCTGCATGCTCGGCAGGGAGGAATACCACATGACCATCAGCCGATCCGGCGTCGCCATCGCCGTCTCCTGCGACGAGGGTCTCTTCCGCGCGGCGACCTCGCTGCATCAGATGCTCCTGCGCACCGGCGGCAGCCTCCCCTGCGTACAGATCGAGGATAAGCCGGATCTGCCGCGCCGGGGCTATATGCTCGACATCAGCCGCGGCAGAAAGCCGAGGATGGAGACGATCAAGATGATGATCGACTTCCTCGCCGCGCTCAAGTACAATGAATTCCAGCTGTACATGGAGGGCGACTGCTTCAAGTACGCCGCCTATCCCAAGGAGACCGCGCACTTTGACTGCCTGACGCCCGAGGACATCGAGGAGCTCGACCTCTACTGCAAGGCGCGCTATATCGACCTTGTGCCCAATCAGAATTCCTTCGGCCACATGTACACATGGCTCAAAAAGCCGGACTTCCATCATCTCGGCCTGTTCGAGCGCGAGGACGAGGTGCCCTCCACCCTCAATCCGCTGCTCCCGGAGAGCTTTGAATTCGTCTGCAACCTCTACGCCTCACTGCTCCCGCACTTCACCAGCGAATATGTGAACATCGGCCTTGACGAGGCCTACGGCCTTGGCCGCTATCAGATCGAAGAATACTGCCGCGAAAAGGGCAAGGACGTCGTCTTCATGGAGTGGCTGAACAAGCTGAACGACCACATCAAGTCCACCTACGGCAAGAAGGTCATGTTCTGGGCGGATATGATCTACAACTATCCGCAGAGCTACCACATGGTGCCCAAGGACGCCATCGCGCTGGAATGGGGCTATGAGCTGATCCAGTCCCAGCGGATGACCGACCACTGCATCGCCTACAAAAACGCCGGTGTGCGCTACTACGTCTGCCCCTCGGTCAATACGCACGGCAGCCTCACCAGCCGCATGGATGTGACCACATTCAACATCCGCACCTGCGCGGAGCTGGCCACGGAATACGGCGCGGAGGGCCTGCTTTTAACCGACTGGGGCGACGGCGGACACTCGCAGAGCTGGGTATGGAGCATGACCCCCATCGCCCTCTCCGGCCAGTACGGCTGGAACACGGGCAAGCCGCAGGACGGCGAATCCTTCAAGGCGGACTTCATCCGCAACGCGGAGGTCTTTGTGGATGAGACCTTCTTCGGCGGCGCGCCCGTCTCCCGCCTCATGTACAGGATGGCCAACTACTACCTGCTCGAGCCCGAGCGCGTGCACGTCTGCACGATGAGCGCCAAGCAGCTCACCCTGCCCATGAGCGAAACGCGCTACGCACACCTCTTTGACATGAAGGACAGCGGCGACGATTTCTACTTTGACAACGTCACCGACTACGTGCGCCGCGTGATGGCGGACATTGAGAAGCTCTCCTTTGACGAGCTGTTCAAGCGCGAGATCCGCCTGACCGCGCAGCTGATCGAACTGGGCAGCGAGGTCTGCAAGGTCAAGCTGCATCCACAGGCCTCCATCGAAAAAGCCCAGGAGCTGGCCGACATGATCGACCGCATCCTGCCCGAGTATACGGAGATCTGGAACATCCGCAATTACGAGATGGGCATTGAGCGCTTCGTCGGCTACCTCAAGGCCCGCCGCGACGAGATGCGCGCAATGAAGACCGAATAATTCTTGGCACCACAAAAGCGCCGGACAGATTGCTTCCGGCGCTTTTTCATATGAATATCATCTTGTCGATTACTTCTTGTTCATCTGATCGAGGCGGTAATTGCGCGCGTACATCGCGACGTCCAGCGACACCATGCACATATTGAGCACATAGAAGAACATGACGTACCACTTGTACGAGCCGCCGATGATCTTCGACGCAATACCGCAGAGGTAGCCGATGATGATCATCATCAGGAAGCCCAGGCTCTTGCCCTTCGTCGTGCGCGCCTTATAGGACTTGACCACGTTCATCGGCCAGGAAAAGCCGAAGCACACGATCATCAGAATCTCAAGAATCTCAGCTGCGTTCAATGGAAATCCCTCTCTTTCGAATCTCTGGTATAAAGGCTGTCAGGCCTCTTCCCTCTTAAAGAAGAGGAAGAAGGGCCTGTCCTTGCAATCCTGCTCGAGGACGGAGAAATCGGCATAGGCGTCCGTGCCGTCAAGGCGCACCTTGCCCTTGCGCCCCGGCACGTCAAAGCGCCCGCTGCCCTCCTTGTACATCGGGTCCCAGACAAGCGCCTCGGTCCCGTTCACGGCGGCGACCACGATGTAATGGCCGGAATTGGAGAACACGCCGATGTACCCATCCGCCGGGCGGTCGCCCTGCGTATTGGCGATGACCATTCCGCGGCCTTCCTGCAGGAAGCGCAGCGCCTCCTGCGCGTCCTCGGTGTCGCGCACGCAGAGGCCGACGTGCTCGGCAAAGACCGGCGCATAGATATACAGATCGGTTCCGTAGCCCTCCCTCGCGCCGCAGGCCTTGGCGAGCTTCGCGCTCTCCTCCGGCGGGAAGGAAATGCCCAGCATGTTTTCCGCCACCATCGACGCCGCGCAGACGCCGCAGCCGTTGTTGGCGATGTTGCCGTTCTTCGCGCCGACGGGCGAAGGATACGGCACATGCTCATAATCGAGCTGACAATAGAATTTCGTATCCGCCATGATTCACTCCTCCGGCATGGTCATGCCCTCGATGCCGCCCATATTGTCCAGCACAAACTGTACAAAGACCTTCACGCCGGTTTCCAGCGCATCCTCGTCGATGTCCCAGTCCTTGTTGTGCGCAGGATGGCAGCAGCCCTTCTCCTCATTGCGCATGCCAAGGCCAAAGAGCAGGCCCGGCTTTTCCTTCTCGTAGTAGGCAAAATCCTCCGCGCCCGGAGACGGCGCAAGCACAATGACCTTCTTGTTTCCGACGACCTTGCGCGCAGAGGAGACGAACGCCTCGTACATCGCAGGATCATTGTGCGCGCTGGGCAGCGGCTCGCCGGACCATTCGATCGCCCAAGTCGTGCGGGACTGCTCCGCCGTCAGGCGGACGAGCTCCTCGAGCCTCGCCTGCGCCCATTTCATGGTCTTATCCTTCAGGCAGCGGATGGAGCCCTTGAGCACGCACTTGTCCGCATTGGCGGCAACGGTCTCGCCCGCCTGCATACAGGTGACCGCCATCACGCAGGTGTCAAACGGATCGACCTCGCGCGAGACGAGCAGCTGAATGCCGTTGTAGATCTTCACGCCCGCCGCCAGCGCATCGATGCCCGCATGCGGCGAGGCGACGTGCACAGCCTTGCCGCCAAGCGTCACGGTAAACGCCACGGACGAGGAGTTGGTCACGCCCGGATTGGAAGAGATCACATGCGTCTCATCCACGCAGTTGACGTGGCACATGATGATGCAGTCGATGTCCTTCATCACGCCATGCTCGCACATCGTGCGCGCGCCGCTGGGGCGGCTCTCCTCGCACGGCTGGAAGAGCAGCTTCACCCGGCAGGAAATCTGATCGCGGATGGCATGCAGCGCCTTCGCCGTGCCGATGAGCATGGCGGTGTGCGCGTCGTGGCCGCAGGCGTGCATCACGCCGTCATTTTTCGAGCGGTAGGGCTTGTCGTGGTTGTTTTCCGGAATCGGCAGCGCGTCCATATCGCCGCGGATGCCGATGGTGAAGCCCGTCTTCTCCGGGTTGATCGTCGCCACGACGGTATTCCTGCCGTAGACGTCCGCCTCATAGCTGATGCCGGCGGCGTCCAGCTCGCGCCGCACGAGCGCCGCCGTGCGGTCAAGATCCCAGCGAAGCTCGGGATACATATGCAGCTCCCGGCGGATGCGCACAAGCTCCTCCTGGCAGACCGGCGCGATCGTATAGTCCATGTCCGTTCATCCCCTCTCTATGGACCCATTATACCACAGATG
>JAGBFR010000057.1 GCA_017936375.1 Clostridia bacterium | reverse complement strand
TTGGAAACAGCCTGTCGGCTCACATCCAGAAGTTCTGCCAGTTCTTCCTGCGATAGATGGTGTTCTTTTCTGATTTGCTTTAGATTTTCTGAAAAACTCATATGAGCACCTCCTTTGGTGCCTTTATTTTAGCGCAAAAAATCACAAATCACTACCAACCTGTTTTTGCGTTTGCGCAACTTAAAGTTGCCAATCGCATTACAACTCAATTTTCAATGGTTATCTCCACAAATTCAAGTTTGTCGCTTTCATTCTATCACGCAGAACAAAAAGCAGCAAGCCTTAGCGGGTTTGCTGCTTTCGGCATTTCTTGGGTTGTAAAGTGAAGGATAACTCCTTCCTTTCCATCACCCCTCACTGCGGGGAGCGCTTTTTGCATGATAACCATAGGGAGGGGGATCATCCGCAGGATGGGGGAAGGTGTGGCAGGGTTACGACTTTGCTGGGCCCCTCCGGGGAGCCCGCATAGTCGCGATGTTCCATCGCTCCTTGCGGTTCCCCACGCTCCGCCTCGCCCAATGCGCCCACCGGGCGCGCTCGGCTTCGGTGCCCAGCCCGCCCACAATCTCCTGCGTCCTTCCGGACTGGGCTGCCCGAAGGGCAGACGGATGAGGTTCTTCACCCTCTCTCCACGATCCGGCTGCCCTTTTCGCTCTTGACGATCTCCAGCTTCGTCGGGATGGTCTCGGCGAGCTGCTCGACGTGGGAGATGATGCCCACCACGCCGCTGGTGCGCTGGATGCCGGCGAGCACCTCAAGCGCATCGCCAACGGACTCGCGGTCGAGCGAGCCGAAGCCCTCGTCGATGAACATCGCTTCCAGCCGGATGCCGCTGCCCTGCGCCTGCACGACGGTCGACAGGCCGATGGCCAGGCTCAGCGCGACGAGGAATTTTTCGCCGCCGGAGAGCGTGGTCACGCTGCGGCGCTCGTTGTTCTGCGCGTCGTAGACCTCCAGTTCGAGGCCGCCCTTGCGCCCGGAGCCCGCGATGGCGTCCGTCCTGTGCAGCTGGTAGCGCCCGCCGTAGACGCGGCGCAGCAGCAGATTGGCCTGCACGGTGATCGAGGTCAGCATCACGCCCAGCACATAGCGCTGCAGGCTGCTGCCCGAGCGGCCTCGCAGCCGCCCGGCGAATTCGATGTCCGCGTCGGTTTCAAGGCGCGCGGCGGCATAGGCCTCGGTGCGCGCGGTCAGGGAGGCGTGGTCGCGCTTCATGCGCGCGGCGAGCTCCTGCGCCGTGGCGTGCTGGGCGACGGCGGCCTTGTGCGCGGCCTCCGCCTGCTTAAGGTTTTCGTCGAGCGCCTTCATGTCCGGCGCCTCCTGCCCGGCGAGCCTCTCCCGCTGGCTGGCGAGGGCGGCG
Organism: Clostridia bacterium; assembly: GCA_017936375.1. GTDB lineage: Bacteria > Bacillota > Clostridia > Christensenellales > Aristaeellaceae > Ventricola. The sequence continues at coordinate 36,779 of JAGBFR010000057.1, read as the reverse complement.
GCGTTGTCCTGCACGCGCGCGCGGTACTGCGCGAGGGCGGAGCGCTGCCTGTCGCGCTCGGCGGGGTCAAGGCATGCGGCGGCAAACTGCTTGTCGCTCTCAAAGCCCGCGGCCGCCAGTGCCTCGGCAAAGGCGGCGGCGCATGCGTCCGCATTTTGCCTGGCGGCGGCAAGCTCCGCCTGCGCGGCTTCCTGCGCGGCCTGCGCTGTGGCGAGCGCCGTCTGCGCCGCTTCGTAATCGCGGACACAGGAGCGGGCCTTGGCTTCGTAATTGTCGCAGGATTTTTGATATCTGTCGATCTCTGCAGCCAGCGCGGGCAGCGTGTCATAGCCCTCTATCCGCTGGGCGAGCGCGTTCTCATGGTCGCGCCGCGCTGCGACGGCCTCCTGCTCGGCACGCTGGTGCAGGCGCTGGGCGTTGGCGAGCGTCGCGTCGGCGTTGGTGCGCCGCTGCATGGCGATGTTGGCACGCTCTCCGGCCTGCGCGACGGCGTCGGTGAGCGCTTTGAGCTGCGCGTCGGTCACACGCTGCGCGGCAGGCTGCGCCGGGGCGGGGTGATGCAGGCTGCCGCAGACGGGGCAGGGCTTACCCGTTTCAAGCGCCTGTGCAAGCTCGCCGCCGATGCCGAGGCGGTATTGCTCCTGCGCATGCTGCTGGTCGGCGATGGCCTCATTCTGCGTGCGGAATGCGCGCTCGAGCGCGGATGTGCATAGCGCGGCCTCGCTTTCTGCCTTTTTGTACGCAGCTGCGCGGTCAGAGAGCGCACGCTCGGCCTGATTCAGCGCCTTCTGCAGCGATTCGATGGCCGTATAGACGGGGCGCTTGCTCTCCATCAGGGCGATCAGCTCGCGGATGCGGGCGTATTTCTCCCTGTTCGCCTCAACCTTTTCGCGCATATCGGCGGCGGCGGCGTATGCGGTCTGCGCCCGGGCGTATGCATCCTGTGCGGCGCTGGCTTCCCGTTCGCGGCGGGCGAGCAGCGCCTTGGCCTCCCCAAGCGCCCGATGCATGGGCAGGATGGGCTCGGTCTTTGCCGCGAGGGCGAGCCGCCGCTCCGTGTTTTCAAAGCCCGCAGCCTGCCCGGCGAGATTCTGCTGGTCTTTTTCGAGCGTGCGCAGCTGGGCAAATTCCTTGTCGATCAGCAGCGCGGCCTCGCGCGCCTTCCTGTGCGCGGCGGCCGCCTCGCCCTCGACGGTGATTTGCGCGGCGAGCTGCGCCTCAAGCGCCTGCTGCTGCGTCAGCTTCTCCCCGAGCGCGTCCAGCGCCTCGCAGCCGTATTCCTTCAGCTTGGCGGCGACGGCGGCCTTTTCGTTTTTGAGCGCCGTGTCGCGCTCCATCACCCGGCGGTAGAGCTCCTCGGCGATGCGCTGCCAGCGATCCGCCCCGAAGAGGGAGACGAGGATCTTTTCCTTCTCCGTCGAGTCGGAGACGAGCAGCTTTTCAAACTGGCCCTGCGGCAGGATGATGACCTGACGGAACTGCTCGTACGTCAGGCCGATGATTTCCTGCGCCTTCTGGTTCATGAAGGTGGCCTTCGCGTTTTCAATAATCGGGACGAACTCGCCGTCCTTCAGGATCTGGCAGGCGAAATCGTAGTTCATGTTTTTGCGGGACATGCGCATGCTGCGGACGAAGCGGTAGCGCTCCCCGCCGCAGTCGAATGTGAATTCCACGCTGGTGACGTCCTCGCGCCCGGCGAGCTTGCAGCGCATGACCTCAATGTCGCCGCGCAGGCCGCCGGAGGACTTGCCGTAGAGCGCGTAACAGATCGCGTCGAGGATGGTCGACTTGCCCGCGCCCGTCTCGCCGCAGATGAGGAAGAGGCCGCTGCGCTCGAGCCGCTCAAAGTCGACGCGCTGGCGTTCCATGTACGGGCCGAAGCACTGGAATTCAAGCGATACAGGCTTCATGACAGCTCACCCTCCTCCTCGCTCCATGCGAGCACATCGGCAAAGAGCGAAAGCTGCGCCGCCGTGGGCTCACAGCCAAAGTTCTCCGCCATGAATTTCTTCATGATATCCGTCTCGTCCATGCGCTCGAGCTCCTCCACGGAGAGCGCGGTGGCCGATTCCTGATCCTCCAGATGCTTGCCGTAGACCTCCAGCACATTGGGGAATCGCTCGCGGAGCTGCGCGAGCAGATCCAGCCCGGCGTAGCGGTCCGTGACCGTGAGCTTCAGGTACTGATCCTGCAGATCCTCGCGCGCCATCAGCTCGTCGAGCGTGCCCTCGGCGCTGGCCCTGTCGCGAAGCGGGGGCAGGGGGATGAAGCGCTGGCTCATGTCCTCCGTGTCGATGAGCACCACGCCCTTCTCCTGCGTCTCCTCGCTGCCGAAGGAGTACTTGAGCGGGCTGCCGCTGTAGCGCACGTGCGGCGCGACGACCTGCGGCTTGTGGATGTGGCCGAGCGCCACGTAGTCAAACCCGGCAAAGACGTCCTTCGACACAGCCGCGGCCATGCCCACGCGCGCGGAGCGGTCCGAATCCGACAATTCCGCGCCGACGACCATCGCGTGTGCCATCACGATGTTGCGGCGCGCGGGATCCATCGTCTCGCGGATGTGATCGCAGACGGCCATGTACGCCGTCTCGGTCGAGCGGATCTCGCTCTTCTTTTCGGGGAAGAGCGCCTCCGCCGCGTCCCGCGTGAAGAAGGGCAGCGGATAGACCGCGACCTTCCCGCCGTCCAGCAGCACGGGCTCGACGTCCCGCGTGAGCCGTCCGTTCACATGCAGGCCGGCGGCGGCGAGCAGCTCCCGGCAGGCGGACAGGCGCGCCGCGCTGTCATGATTGCCGGCGATGACGATCAGCTGCACGCCCAGCTCCATGCAGAGCATGGTCGCCGCGTCGTTGTAGATGCGGATGGCGTCTGCCGAGACGATGCCCGCGTCGTATACGTCGCCCGCCAGCAGGACTGCGCCCACATTTTCGCGCAGGATGACCTCGCGCAGCTGAGAGAGGAAATGGCGCTGGCACGCCTCGTAGCTGCCCGTGCCCACGGGCATGCCGAAGTGCCAGTCCGATGTATGCAGGATCTTCATAAAAGCCCTCCCGGGGATTGGTTTGAGTGGCTCTATTATAGCATGGCGGCGGGGGAAAAGCAAAAAAACCGGCCACGGGGCAATGCCCGCAGCCGGCTGGTGATGTCATTGGAGATATTGCTTGAGCATGTAGCCCTCTGTGCCGTCCTCAAGGCGGACATATGCCCAGATGGTGCTGTCGGTGTAAAGGATGAGCGCCGCACTGCCCTCGCGCACGGTGGTCACCAGCTCGGAATCGACGTCTTTTTCGGAATAGACCTTGTAGCCCATGTAGGGGCCGGTGATGGTGGCCTGCGTGTTGGCGGGGACGAGCGTCTCGTGCAGGTAGCGGCGCGCACCGCGCAGGTTGTCAAGGAAGCTCTCCGTGAGCGGCATGATGCAGACCGCATCCTCCCACTCCGAGGTAGCGTGGACGAACTCGCCATTACCCAGATAGACGCCGCAGTGCGCGACCTCGGTGGAGGCGCTGCCGTCGGCGCGGCTGGAGAAGAAGAGCACGTCGCCTGCCTGCAGCTCGTCATACGGGACGTCGATGACCGGCGTTTCCCCGGGCAGCCCTGCGTTGATGAGGATGTCCAGCTCATAGAGCTTGGTCAGGTCGGCGGGGACGGTATACAGCGGGACGCGCTGTGCCATGACTATGGAGAAGAGGTAGCGCACCAGCCCCGAGCAGTCAAAGCCGTATAGGCCGTTTTCATCCGGCACGCCATCGGATTGCCCGTGCGCGTAGGTGGTCGCCCACCGCTCGCTGATGGTGAGCGCCAGATCGATGACCCCGCGCTGGGCAGCGTTCTGTGCCGGGTAGGCGTATGAACTTCTCCTGGTCGTGAGGACGGGGCGGTCGTGCTCGATGCGCACGTACATCGTCTCCCCGCCGTCGAGCACGGCGTACCACGCGGCGGCGTCCGTCCGGGAGACGCACTCGCCCAGCTCCAGCCGGTCCATATACCGGGCATAGCGCGAGGCGGAGGTTGCGCTGGGCTGCGTGTAGAGCTTGATCTTGGGCACGCTGACGTAGCGCGTCGCCTCGGTTTCGGGGTTTGCCGGGGTCTCAGTCAGCCCGAGCTCCAGGCAGCGGGCGTGCGCATAGCTGCCCTCCGGCGCGGAGAACGTGAGCAGGCTGCAGCCGTCAAAGGCGTCCGGCGCGATGAAGCTGACCGAGGCAGGGAGGATGATTGAGCGGATCGGGCTGCCGGCAAAGGCGCGGCTGCGGATTTCCGCAGTGCCCTCGGTGATGATGACCGCGTCCGCCGCGCCGACGCCGGAGAACGTCTCTTCCTCAATGACGGGCAGTGAGGAGGGCAGGGCAAGCTGCGCCGCCTGCGCAGGACAGGCGCCCGCGCACAGCGCAGCGGACAGAGCAATCAGGGGAAGAAGCCGCTTCATATTGTTACATCCTTTCGGGCGCGCAATGGTGTGCTTTTCTGCATTATACAACAGGACCGGGGTTTCTTCAAGCCGCGCACGAGGGATGCAAAAACCGGCCGCGGGGCAATGCCCGCAGCCAGCTGCGCAGGTGATTTACTTCTTCTCGATGGCCTTGATGTCGTTCTCCGGATCGCCGAAGCCCATCAGGTTCTTCGCCAGGCCGTCGCCGTACATCTGCATCATCAGGAACGGCACGTCGACCACGCGCTCGATGTCCTTGATGTGCGGGTCGGTCTCCTTGCAGGGGAGGTAGGTCTGGTAGCGGATCTCGCCGTCGTTGTAGTCGAATTCGAACTTGCCGACCTTGAGGTTGTAGTTCGCGCGGGTCAGGAATTCCACGACCTGCGGGTAGACGTCGGGGCTCGCGTTCATCGGGCAGACGCCGAAGCACTGGATGCCGGCCTCCTCCACGACGATCAGCATGCGCACGCTCTTGAGCTTGGACTTGATGCCCATGCTCATCTCGATCACGTTGCTGCGATTCTCGTTGAGCTTGTAGTGCCAGTTCTGGGAATCGAGGTACTCAATCGTCTTGCGCATCAGGTCTTCCATGTGGCTCATATTCAACACTCCTTTTTGTGTGGGATGGCGTTTTGTTCGGGTGCTTCCCTGTGAGCATAGGATACCACGGGGAGATAGAATAACGTGTACTACGGATACATAAGCGCGCCGCTCACTTCAGATGGCTGGCGAGGATGAACCCCTCCACGCCGTCCTGCGTGCGGACGTAGGCCCAGCTGCCGTTGTCGGTGTACAGGAGGGTCAGCGCGTCGCCCTGGCGGGGCTTGGCGATCACCTCGGCTTCGGCGGATTTCGCGGCGTAGACCTTGTAGCGGTTGTACGGGCCGTCGATGACGACCGGCGTATCGGCGGGGATGATCTGCGCGGGCAGGTAGCGCTTGACGGCCTTGAGGTTGTGCCGGTACTCGTCCTCCAGCGGGATGATGCACACGGCGTCCTCCCACGCGGAGGTGCTGTGGACGAATTCATTATTCCCCAGATAGATGCCGCAGTGCCCGATCTCGGTGCTCGTGCGGCCGTCGGCATAGCTGGTGAAGAAGAGCACGTCGCCCGGCTGCAGGTTGTCACGCGATACGCGCACGACCTTTACCTCGCCCGGGTAGCCCTCGTTGCAGATGCTCGTCATGCCGTAGAGCGTGTCGATGCCGGCGTAGAGCCTGTATGCCGGGATGCGCTCCTGCATGACGGTGGTGAAGATGTACTTGACCAAGCCCGTGCAGTCAAAGCCGTATACGCCGTCTCCGTCCGGCACGCCGTTGGACTGCCCGTGGGCGTAGGTCGTCGTCCAATCCTCGCTGATCGTGAGCGCGAGGTCGATGACCTCCTGCTGGATGGCGGTCTGGCCCGTGTAGGCGTAGCTGCGTTTCTCGCGTGTCAGGTTTTCGTCCCGGTCCTTTGTGTCGAGATAGAGCGCCTGCCCGCCGTAGATGACCCGGCAGCGGCCGTTTTCCTCTGCTTCGCTGCCCTCCCAGAGGGTGATGGCGTCCATGTAGCGCGCAGAGAGGAGCTTGTGCCCGGCGTGCAGCGACTTGTACAGGTCGACGGACGGCACATTCACATACCGCTTGAGCAGGTGCTCGCCCGCCCGCGCCGCCGTCTCGATGCAGACGGGCTCGGAGGCGCCCACGCGCTCGCCGTCCTCACCGTAGGCGATGACCTTGTAGTAGCAGGCGACGCCGGGGGGCGCGTCCGTGTCGGTGGTCTTTTGCTTGGCCAGCTGCTCGAGGAGGGTGTATTCTCCGTCCCGGCCCAGCCTGCGGTAGAGCCTGTAACGCACGGCGCCGGCGGCCTTGTTCCACTTGAGCGCGGGGCGGCCGCTCTCGTCCGTCTCCCCGGTGAGGACGACGGTATCCAGCAGCTCATAGCAGCCCGTGACCGCCTCCGACAGCGCGGAATTGAGCGACGGCTGGCTGCCCAGCGCGCGCACGCGGTAGGTATAGGTGCGGCCGAGCGCGGCGTCCGTGTCCGTCCAGCCGGTCTTCACCGTGGTCTTGACGTGCCGGTACTCGCTCTCGCCGGGCCCGGCGCGGTAGATGGCGTATTCCCTTGCGTCCTCTATGCGCGACCATGTCAGCTTCTGCCGTCCGTTTTGCGGGTTCTGCGCGACGCGCACGACGGGGCAGGGCAGCGCGCAGGTGATGCCCTTCTCCTCGGAATAGGGGGAGTTGTCGTTTTCGTCCGCCGCCACCGCGCGGATGCGGTAGACGTAGGTGCGGCCCACGGCGGCGTTCGTGTCGGTGTAGGCTGTGCCGCTCACAGAGGCGATGTGCTCAAAGTCCGCGCCGTTGCCCGAGCGGTAGACCCGGTAGTGGACCGTGCCGGGGATGGATCCCCATGTCAGCGCCGGCTGGCCGCTTGGCCCGTCGGCGGCGACCTTCATGACAGGCCGCGCCAGCTTCTCCGCCATGGCGGGGGCGAGGAGCATCGTCATGCACAGGGCGAGGCACAGCGCTGCGCACGCGGCCCGATGAAGCGGCTTTCTCCCTCGCATGATATCCCTCCCTGCGGCGTATCCTTTGCTGATGTATCCAGTATACCATATATGACGAAGCTGTCAAATCGTTCCATCCCGGGGGGAAAGAAAAACGCCATGTGCGGTCTGAAGTATTCCACTGAAAATGGACATTGGAAAAAGCACCTCCAGTTGTAGGATAACTACGACTGGAGGTGCTTTTGCATCTTTTGCTGGATTACACGATGAGGGAGAAGCCACCGTCAAGGGCGAGGAATCAGATCACGGCGAGCGTACTCCGGCTTCTTGAGCGGGAGCTGTTTGACGAGATCACCATCACGCAGATCTGCCAGGAGGCGCAGATTGCCCGCGCGACGTTTTACAGGAATTTTGAGACGAAGCGGGACGTCATCCGGTATATGCTGATCCGGGATATCGCCCAGTATCAGAGCCGGGGCTATGTGCCGCATGACATGCAGGATGCGATCACGGATTTTTTCCGGTATATGCCGTATTCGCGCGAGCTGCTCAAAGTGCTGGAGCGAAACCGGATGTTCTCCGTGTTCGACGATATGTACGCATACTGGGAGCAGGTATATAATGAAGAGAAGGACAGCCTCTTTCCGCATGATGAGGTCGACGACGACTATCTGAGGGAGTACTTCAAGGCGGTGCCGGTCGGCCTGCTGAAGGTATGGACCGAGCGGGATTTCAGGGAAACGCCGGAGCAGCTGGCGGAGCTCCTGTGCCGCATGCTTCGCCGGAAGGAATGACGGCCGCAGGCGGATGAAAGCAGAGAGGCATGCTGCCGGCGGCGGCAAGGGGCTTCCAATCAGTAATCCATTAGCAGTTTTGAAGCTGGATATTCTTAAAACCCATCTTTACGCTATCCATTTGCTTGGCAGATAAGTTGATGCCATTTTTTCTTCAAAAAAGAAAAGTTTCTAACATGAATAACAATAACTTGATAGAATCCGGTTTTTGTGGCATACTATCGGTATCGGAGGTGATGATATGCTGAAAAGACAAGTGGCTCTCAAGAAGAGAGATTTATATCTGAATCAGCTCATTGCATTCAAGGATACTGAGCCGGTAAAAGTTGTGACGGGCATTAGGCGCTGCGGAAAATCCAGCCTGCTGAAACTTATGATGCAGCATCTGAGGGAAAACGGTGTGGCAGATCATCAGATGGTTTGCATGAACTTTGAATCTATGGATTACCGTGGAATGTCTGTTGAGGAATTGTATGGATACGTCAAAGAACGGATCATAGCGGATAAGCGAATGTATCTGTTTTTCGATGAAATCCAGCGCATAACGGACTGGCAGGATGCAGTAAATTCGTTCCGTGTGGATTTTGACTGTGACATCTATATCACAGGATCGAACGCCTATCTGCTTTCGTCTGAGATTTCAACCTACCTCTCCGGACGTTATGTGGAAATCCGCATGCTTCCCTTGTCTTTCAAAGAGTTTCTTGATTTTCATGGATATAACATTGCCGAGTATAAAAGCCCTGTTGGTGAAATCCGCAAACGGGTTACGGATGAAGAAGGTAATGTCTATGAATTGAAAGAACTCTTTGAAGCGTACATGCGCTTTGGCGGTATGCCGGGCATCGCTGATGTGGGCCTTGAACAGGATAAGGCGTGGACGCTGCTGGATGGCGTGTACAATACCGTCGTTGTACGGGACATTCTGGAAAGAGATAAGCGCAGAGGGCAGAGGCAGATTACCGATGCGGAACTGCTGCGAAAGATTGTTCTGTATCTTGCGGACAATATTGGTAATTCTACTTCTGCAACTTCCATCAGTAATACGCTGGTCAGTAAGGGTATGCTGACGGAGAGGAAGCGCACTGGCACACCGGCCGTTCAGACAATTCAAGCGTATGTGGCGGCGTTGCTTGAAAGCTATATCTTCTATGAGATCAAGCGGTTTGATATCAAAGGAAAAGGCTATCTGAGTACGCTGGGTAAATACTATATTGTCGATACCGGTCTTCGTAATTTTCTGCTTGGATATCGCAATATGGATGTAGGGCATGCCATTGAGAACATCGTATACTTTGAACTGCTTCGGCGCGGATACGATGTAGCTGTGGGCAAGATCGGTGATCGGGAAGTGGATTTCATCGCCACAAAAGTGGATGATAAGCGATACTTTCAGGTCACGGAGAATATGGATGCGGAGAGCACTCGGATTCGGGAGCTTGAGCCGCTGCGTCAGATTCGCGATAGCTTTGAAAAGAACATCATTGTGCTTGATAGCAATACGACGATGACACAGGATGGAATCAAAATCGTCAGGTTATTGGATTTCTTACTTGAGTGATACAGAATAGGAAGATTGATATGCTCTTCAATGAAGACTGGAGGGCGCACGTCTTTTTCGTAGAATCAAGCTGCATGAAGAGGGGTGACGGGGAAACGAACTGCATTAGAAAACCATTGGCAGACAGGAGAAATCAGAAAAACAGTTCGAAACCGCTGAGCGGTAAGACAAGATAAAGAAAAGGCACCGAAATCATAGAGATTTCGGTGCCTTTGGCGTACCCGAAGGGATTCGAACCCCCGGCCTTCAGAGTCGGAGATACAATGAACTGATTTGTGTATTGATTTGCTGATAAAAGAAATTAAACAATATAAAGGATTATTGCCGTGTATCGCTGTGCAATCACGTGCAGGCCTGTGTGAATAGTACCCAGAATAGTACCCAGACCAGTACCCAGGAAGGCACGAGAAAACCGCCCGAGAAGGGCGGCTTTTTTATACGCTACGCTTTGCAGCATCAAGGGCAGATGCAACTGCTTCTGTGGCCTTTTCACTTGCGTCTTTCAATGCGTGTGCGTAGATGTTCATTGTGGTGCTGGTCTGTGCATGACCTAACCGTTCGGCAACATCTCGGACAGAGACACCTTGTGCAATCATTGTGGTTGCGGAGGTGTGCCGCAGGCCGTACAGCGTGAGGGGAGGAAGGTTATGCTTGCGCAGGATCTTCTGGAAGATATGTGTAGGAGTACTGATGTTTGTGCGTCGCCCGTCGTCGGTTGTGAATACCGCATCTGGCTCGGACCAGTTCTTGCCAAAGGGGAGACGGTAAGTCAATTGTTCCTTTCGATGGATCGCCAGCAGATCGACAATATGACCGGGTAGAATGATTTTCCTCCAGCCCTTTTCTGTTTTCGGGCTTTCCTGCCGTTTCGTACCTTGACCCTTGACGAATACTGCACTGGCTTTGACATATAGAACATTGCCCTTGATATCAGACCAATTCAACGCAACCAATTCGCCGGGACGCATGCCGGTATAGATGGCCATATTGAAGAATAGCTGCCATTGTGTTTCTTCCAGCGTATCCAGCGCGCGCAGGAGCTGGCCCGCCTGATCAAGCTCATACCATTGTGTTTCGCCGGTATCCTTCTGAGGAGGTTCAACCTGGTCTGCAGGATTAACGGCGATGTACCCGGTCTTGACGGCGTATGAAAGCATGGCGTGCAGCTGTGTGTGATACTGGCGGCGCGTCGTTCCGCTGAGCTTGCCTGTTTTGCTGCGCTTGGTAAGTGCCGGCGCGTCCTTCAGCTTTCGATAGAAGGCATTGATATCACGCGCTGTCAGATCCTGCACATACTTCTTGCCCAGCTCCGGGACAATCCTTCCAAGGATGATATCGCGGTATTGTTTGACTGTGCTTTCCTTGAGGCCTTTACGCTCCACACGGTCAAGCAGATACTCTTGCGCAAGCTGAGCGATTGTCGTCTTGCTTCCCATCAGCAGGAGCTTTCGACGGTAATCTGCCTCAATGAGGGCTGCTTGCTTGGCAGCTTCGCGTCGCTGTGCTGTCTCTGTCTTGTTGGGATCAACCTTGATCGTTCTGCGGAATAGACGCTTTGTACCGTCTGGGTTGTATCCGTCGGAGATCTGAACACGCCATGAGCCGTTGCCACGGTTTTCGAGATTCATACATCCTCCCAAGGAAGTGGATCATCATCCGTTAGATTATAGTCATTAGCATATATTCTCATGTACTTTTCCTTAAAGGCTTCTAGTACTTCGAGGTCAATTTCCTGTTCAATATATAACTGTAATAGGCGATTGTATTTTTCTGCAAATACTAAAAGCCATAAGCTTGCGAGGTTCACGCAAACAGTTGAGGCTTCTCCATTGTAATCTGTGATTGGTGGATAACGGAAAGCTAACTGGTTTTTGTTAAGCGATTTTCTTTCGATTCTGATTGGTAGCCCGGTTTCACATAGATCTGTAAAGCGCTCGATAATATCTGCGCGGGAAATTTGTTTATTCTTCCGAGTATTGGTATCGGAGTCATCTAACCCGCACAAATAATCCAGAGAAACACCGAAATACTCTGCAAGCCTTTTTGCGAAAGACAGTGAAGGTTCTTTTTGTCCTTTTTCATAGCTGGATAATGCGGCTGCGGTGATTCCGACAGCTTCAGATAATTCCTTGAGGGTCAATCCGCGCTGCTTTCGAAGCTGATACAGTTTGTCAGGCAGTTTCATGGTTGAAAAATCCTCCTTTCGGTTGAATTGATTATACCATTGACGTGCTGTGTTGTCAACAACATTTACAACAATGTGATTTTCTTCTGATGCGATGATATCGTTGCAACAGTTGACGCGTGATGCAGAACGTGCTATAATTGCTGCGAAGGGAGTGATTTAGTGGCCAATCAAACTGTTCGCGATGCTGCGCGTGAGCACGCTGTATTCCTCTGGCAGGTCGCTGATCGGCTTGGAATTCATGATTCTCAGCTGTCGCGCATGCTACGCCGGGAGCTGCCTGACGAGGAGTGCAAGCGTTTGCTAACCATCATCGATGAGATTGCTAACGAGCGCAAGGGGGGTTGTTGATGTTCGTCACTACAAAGGCTGCTGCACAGGCCACCGGCCTGTCTGAGTTTGAACTGCGTTCCGGCTTTAAGCAGGGGCGCTACCCTGCGCTGGAGGTCGGGCGCGGGGATCGGCGCCGTTGTCTGCGCTGGGATCTGGATGTCCTCCAGCAGGCGCTGCGGCAGCAGATGTGCGCCGAACGTTGCGGGACGGAGGGCTGTAATTGATGGCCGTTCGTCGCATGTTTAGCCGCGAGGTCTGTGAGACCGATCTGTTCTTGGATCTTCCTGCCACAGCGCAGAGGCTTTACTTTTTCCTGGGACTTCAGGCAGATGATGAGGGATTCCTGCTGAACGCGAACTCCGTTGTTCGTCTCGTCGGTTCAAGCCGCGACGATTTGTCTTTGCTCTGTGCTAAAGGATTCCTTATTCCTTTTGAGTCGGGAGTCGTTGTTCTTAGGCACTGGCGGCAGCACAACTACATCCCGAAGGATCGCTTTCACTCGACGAAGTGTTTCGCGGAGAAGGCGCAGCTCAGTCTGAATGCTGCGCTGATGTACGATTTGGATACACCCTGTATACAATGCGTCGACACTCCGTATCCCCAGGGAAGCCTAGAGGAGGGGAGCTTAATTTCTGTCGCTCCCGCTCCGGCTAAAAAGCGCTTTGTTCCGCCTACGCTGGACGAGGTTGCTGCCTACTGCACCGAGCGGGGTAATGGCATTGATGCGCAGCAGTTCCTTGACCACTACGAGGCTGCGGGCTGGATGCGCGGAAAGACGAAGATCAAGGACTGGCGTGCCTGCGTCAGAACGTGGGAGCGGAACACGCCGACTATTTCGAGACGGGCAGGTGATCCTTATGCGCACTTCGACAGGATCTGAGCGTGCATTCCTTGGTGCAGTCATCAGGGGTGAGGCGCGGGCGAGCGATCATGACTTGCTGGCAGACGATTTTACCGATGTCGTTTGCCGCCGTATCTTTGCAGCTTGCGTCAGGATTGAGATGCGCAGCGAGATTGTCGACCTTGTGACGGCTTGTGATGCGCTGCCGGATGATACGGAGGCGCTGATTGAGCTCTCCGCAGAAGCTGCCGGCAGTGGCGCTCTTGCGGCGCAGTACGGCGCACATATCCGTGATGCTGCTCAGCGTCGGCAGGTTGAGGCAGTTTTTCTGCACGCTGCGCAAGCTGCGAAGGCACGGGATGCGCCGCTGGAGGAGATCATCAGCCAGGCACGTACGCAGTTGGATCAGATTAGCAGAAGAACAGCCTCCAGCGATTCTATCAGCGGAACGGATGCGATGGTCGAGTTGCTTTTGCATCTGGATGGCGAGGCGCAGGAAACTCCTGTCCCGCTTGGACTGCCCAAGCTTGATGAGCAATTCGGCGGCGGCCTGCGCGGCGGGAAACTGGTCGTCATCGGTGCAAGGCCTGCCGTCGGCAAATCGGCACTGCTGTCCTTTTGCGCCGTTAATGCGCTCAAGGCTGGTCGGCGCGTGCTTTACATTTCGTTGGAGATGTCTGAGCGGGAGGTCATCGGGCGCATGACGGCGCAGATCACCGGCGTTAGCACGGGGAAGATTGAGCACCGTACGCTGTCCGACGGCGACTATCTCTGCATCACAGAGCGCGTACCCGCTATTCTGGGGGAGAATCTGCGCATCAGTACGGTAGCGCGAACACCTGCGGCCATCCGTCGCCTGGCGCTGCAGATGAAGGCGGCCGGCGGTCTGGATCTGGTCTGCGTGGACTATCTCCAGCTGCTCTATCCGGATCAGAAGACGAGCGGGCGCGTGGAGGCCGTCGGCGAGATCAGCCGTGCGCTGAAATTGCTGGCCCTGGAGTTGGGCTGTCCGGTGATCGCTGCGGCACAGGTCAACCGCGCCTCTGCTCAGGGCGAGGATCGACCGCCCCATTTGTCGGAACTGCGAGAGAGCGGCTCTATTGAGCAGGATGCTGACGTCGTGTTGATGCTTCACAGTCCGTTGAAAGAAAATCCGAACGGCGAGCGGTTTGTTTCGCTCTATGTCGCGAAGCATCGGCAGGGACGCATGTGTCGACTGGATTTGAGATTTGACGGTGCGTTGATGCGCTATCGACAGGTGTCGTAGGGGGGAAATGCGGATGAATCTGGACGAGACTTTCAAGGAGCTTCTCCGGCAGGCGAAGGCAGAGCGGGAGCAGTTGGGCAGGGACGGCAATGTTTATGCGCTGCGCACGCGTTTCAAGCAGGCAGGCGAGCGGAAGCTGACGCACATGCGGGGCGAGTGGAAGGAATTTGAGGCTTATATGCGTGCGTTGGATGATGCGCTGGGGGTTTGAGGAGGAAGGATGACGAATAATTTAGACTTCTCTGATACGCTTGCGCCGCTTGGCAGTGCTGCAGAGGGCATCACGATTCACGCAGCCGAGAATGCGCTGCTTGCCTGCATCGATGGGCTTGAGCTGCTTCCGATCTGCCGGGACGAGTTAATCCGTCGGATTGATGCTTATCGCCGGGTGTGCGAGTTGACGGCGGCAGAGGTGGCTCTGAGCGGTGAATTGCCCTGCTCAGAGATGGTTGAGCATTGATGAGGGATTGTCTTCAACAGGCGCGTCAGGGCGATCAGGAAGCGATTCTGCGGCTGTGGAGAAAGTACAAGGCGTGCGCGCTAAAAGCGGCAGCGCGGTACTCTCCCCGCGCTTATGCAGATCGGGAGGACTTCCAGCAATGCGCATATCTGGGTTTTCACATTGCTGTCATGCGGTACGATGAAAAGTGTCCGCTTGGTAGGCTGATTGACTGGTGTGTGCGGAATGAATGCAGGAGGCTGCTGGGTATAAGGACTAGCAAGCGGAATGTGGAAGCGCAGTTTTCTCTTGATGCTCTGGCTGCGGATGGTGAAACGCCGTATTCAGAATTGATTGTGGATGAGAATCTGGCGCCCAGTGATGATGGACTGCTGGAGGCTGATCTTGTTCGGGATGTCCGGGCAGCTGTTGAGGCTCTGCCGGAGCGGGAAAGACGACTTGTTATCGCCTATCATTTGCATCACGAACAGATTGGGGTTATTGCAGCGAGGGAAGGAATCAGTCAGCAGCGAATTCATTTTCTACTGAGTAGGGCATTGGCCTTGCTTCGTGCAGATGATATTCTGCTGGGGATATATGCGGCGGATTTTCAATGGCAAAAGAACCTGTATCAGAGTGGACTGAGCAGCTATAAGCGCATGAGAATGTCTGTGCAGGAGTGCATTTTGCTGAAGCAGAAGCAGGAAAAACTGAATCATCAATGAGAGAAGGCCGACGGATTGATCGGCCTTCTCTTTATGCAAGGGGGAGGGGATTGAGCTCTCTCCCGCGTCGATGTGTGCAGCGGATACCTGCCAAACAAGTACCTGCATGCATGTGTCCAGGGGGGGTTATGCGCTGCAAAAATTGCAACGTGAATAGCTTGGTTTTGCCTGGATATTCTTTTGCTTGCCGCCCAAATGATGCACACAAAGCAAGAATGCTTTTCTTAGCATATACCGTCTCAAATTCAGATACATAGCTTGTAATTCTGCTTTGGCTTTTTCTACGGTTTTCATTTTCCTCACCACCCCGGGGGGATATGCTCAGTCTCGCGCGTCGAAGTATATAGGCGTGGGGGTTTAGCGCTCTCGTCCGGTGGTCAATTCCGGGTAATGGCGTGCCGTTCCTCTGCGGATTTTTGATTTTCTGCCAGGTACATCAAGAGAATAGAATAGAAAAAAGAAAGAGTATCTTCTGATTAAGGATGCACATTGTTGGACATGCTAACAATGGTGGAGTATGTGCATATGATGCGCATTGAAACTTCGGCATCCGGCTGCAGTCGATCCTCTGCAAGTGCATATGAAAAGGGACAGCTGTTGCACTGCCCCTTCTTTATTGGTTGTGGTTACTCTTCGTCCGTACCGCTGGAACTCTTGACCTTCCAATTTTCCTCTGATACACCCATATCTGCGCGCAGAAGCTCATTCAGAAGGGCATTGGTAGAAAGTCCCTTGCCCTTTGCGTGAGCGTCTATAGCTGCCTTCTGTCCTTTGGGAACAGTCAGATTGATTCTATCATAGTTACGGGAGATGTAGCTATTAACGGCCTTCTGCTGTGCTTTAGATACTACCATTTACTCGCGCTCCTTTCTTCTTCTATTATAGCGGAATACATCTACTTGCGCAAATATACATGTTGCGCAATATATTTGCGTAAATATTGTGCATTCTCACCGTTGATATATTTGCGCAAATAGTCTATACTATGTTCAGATCAAGAGAGAAGCGCCCCGGTGCTATGAGTGAGACGCCAGCCGCGCACATCGCCGCATAGGGGCAAGGGCACGAGCTGGGGCGCGATTCTCTGAGCTAATAGAAAGGAGAACACGTGATGAAGTACAACCTCCAGCAGATCATGCGCCACGCCTGGCAGATCCGACGCGAGAAGGGGCACACGCTCTGCACGGCGCTCAAGATCGCATGGGCAGAGGCCAAGGGCGGCAAGCTCTATACCTTCCGCATGGAAGACAACCGAGCCAGCATCAGCGCCTACCTGATGAAGCTCATTCGCTCCGGCCTCGCCAGCATCCATGACCAGCACAAGCACGACACGCTCCGCGCTGCGCTGCTCCTGTCCTGCGATGCAAACGGTGTCGCGACGATGGACGGTAAGACCTGCGGCCTGTGTAAGTACGCTGCCCGCAACGCCGCATAAAAAAGAGACGCTTTGCAGAGCGTCTCAACCGCCACCCAGACCCGCCAAGACCCGGAGAGGCTGCCTCAAGTATAGCACAAGGGGCAGCCCTCTACAAGAGGAGGAACACCAATGAAGGACGTTTATCAGGAAGTCACAGACAGGATCTTCGCCCAGCTTGAGCAAGGCGTCATCCCGTGGCATAAGCCGTGGATCATCAGCGGCAAGGCCTGTGCGATCAGCCGTAGCACCGGGAAGCCGTACAGCCTTCTGAACCAGATGATACTGGGCAGACCCGGCGAGTACGCAACGTTCTCCCAGATCCAGAAGGAAGGCGGCAATATCCGCAAAGGCGCGAAGGCTCAGATGGTTGTATTCTGGAAGTGGATTGAGAAGGAAGACGAAGAGAACCCCAGCGAAGTCAAGAAGATCCCGTTCCTGAAGTACTTCAATGTGTTCCACATCGACGATTGCGAAGGCCTCAAGCCCCAGCACGACACTACCGCAGCCGCGCAGAGCCTCCAGCCTGACGAGGCGGCCGGCGCGATCATCACCGACTATCTGAACAGATCCGGCGTCAAGCTGATCCATCAGGAAGGTGACCGGGCTTTCTACAGGCCGAGCACCGACACTGTAACGCTTCCGCTTCTGGAGCAGTTCAAGGAGCTGGCCGAGTACTACAGCACGGCCTTCCATGAGCTGACCCACAGCACTGGCCACACAAGCCGCCTCAACCGCCTGACCAAGGTTGCTTGCTTCGGATCTGAAGAATACAGCAAAGAGGAGCTTGTGGCCGAGATCGGCGCCGCTGCGCTGGTCAACCACGCTGGCCTTGAAACCTCCAGCAGCTTCCGCAACTCCGCGGCCTACATCCAGAGCTGGCTTAAGGCTCTGAAGGATGACCGCCGCCTGATCGTCAGCGCCGCAGGACAGGCCGAGAAGGCTTGCAACCTGATCCTCAACCAGTAACCCCAGCACACCGGGAGCGCCGCCAAGAGCGGCCTCCCTGAACTGATAGGAGGAAGATTCTATGAACAACGTCACCCTCGCGGAGGTCTCCGCAGCACAGAAGAAGGCTATTGCCCAGATGCTTAATGTCGTCGACGACCCTACGACGATCCACAAAGTGTGGGCAATTCTCAACAACCGTTACTCCCAGCAACAGAAGGAAGGGAGGACGACCGCATGACCAACAACGAGAAATTCAACTGCTTCATCAATTCCTGCAGCAATCCTCATGTCGTTATGGCTTGCCTGCACGTACTCGCTCCAATCTTCAGAACAGCCTACACCACTGGCGACGAGCAGAGGGGAGGCGAACAGGATGATTGAGGCGCAGAAGCATAGCCACACCCAGCTGAAGCAGGTGACAAACATCGAATTGCTTGCGGAAGATATCATGAGGATGAAGCATAAGAGAAAAATCATGCAGGTACTGCCGCTATTTCTCGCCGACTATAAGCGTCCAGAACCCAAACAGAAAGGAGGAGTACGCAGCAGTTGTAGAACCGATGTCGTCTGACTGGCTAACAAGGTCACTACCACTGAAATAACGATTGTGAACACCTGAAATTGACCGATTAAGAGCCGCCCAAACAGGGCGGTTTTTCTCGTTTTATGCGGAATTATTACCGCTTCGGTATGCAGAATTTGGAACGTATAGTACCCAGAATAGTACCCAAATGCGAAATTAGAGTAATAAAAGCATAAAAGAAAAAGCCGAGATTTTCTAATAAAATCAAGGCTTTTCTTATGGCGTACCCGAAGGGATTCGAACCCCCGGCCTTCAGAGTCGGAGTCTGACGCTCTATCCAACTGAGCTACGGGTACATGCGCATCTGCTATTATACTATGCGAAAAAGGGAAAGTCAACCACATAGAAAGTGCCGCTTTTGCGGAAAAATCCGCGCGGGGGGCTTGATTTGCCGGAAAATGCAGGTATAATAAACTCTGTATGAACCTTTATTGATGGAGGGAATCAGTATGGAAAGAACGTATGCGGCCAACGTCCGCGGCGCGGAGCAGATCAAGGTCTGCGGCTTCGTGGATACCATTCGCAATAAGAGCAAGATGGCCTTCATCGTGCTCAAGGATATCACCGGCAGGGTGCAGATCACCGTGGAAAAGAACGAGGATCCGGAGCTTGACGCTGCGGTTAACTCCCTGACCCCGGACTCTGTCATCACCGTCATCGGCAAGGCTGTGGAGAGCGAGTATGTCAAGCTCGGCGGCGTGGAGATCTACCCCAAGCAGATTATCGTCGAGTCCATCGCGGCCCCGCTGCCGATCGACCGCGAGGCGCGCAAGGGCCACGAGCGCTCCTCCATCGACCAGCGCATCGACTACCGCTGGGTCG
This sequence comes from Clostridia bacterium, assembly GCA_017936375.1. Classification (GTDB taxonomy): domain Bacteria; phylum Bacillota; class Clostridia; order Christensenellales; family Aristaeellaceae; genus Ventricola. The sequence continues at coordinate 17,944 of JAGBFR010000057.1, read as the reverse complement.
ACCTGCGCACCGATAAGAACCAGATGCTCTTCAAGGTGCAGACGCTGCTCGTCGCCTCCATGCGCGAGTATCTGCTCCAGAAGAACTTCATGGAGATCCACACCCCGAAGCTGATCGGCGCGGCCTCCGAGTCCGGCGCGGACGTCTTCGAGGTCAAGTACTTCGACCGCAACGCGTATCTCGCGCAGAGCCCGCAGTTCTATAAGCAGATGGCCATGGCCTCCGGCTTTGAGCGCATCTTCGAGGTGGGCCCGGTCTTCCGCGCGGAGAAGAGCTTCACCAGCAAGCACACCACCGAGTTCTCCGGCTTCGACCTGGAGTTCAGCTTCATCGAGTCCTTCCACGACGTGATGCAGCTGGAGGCCGAGCTGCTGACCTATGCCCTTGGCAAGGTCAAGGAGGCCTACGGCAAGGAGCTTGAGGAGATGTTCGGCACGCCGCTGGAGGTGCCGACCCTGCCCTTCCCGGTCATGAAGCTCTCCGAGCTGTATGACGAGCTGGAGAAGGAGTTTGGCTACAAGGTGCCGGAGGAGGAGAAGGGCGACCTGACCACCGAGGCGGAGCACCTGTCCTACGATCTGGTCAAGAAGAAGTTCGGCCACGAGTTCCTCTTCGTCACCGACTTCAGCGCGGAGAAGCGCGCCTTCTACCACATGCGCGACGAGCAGGGCATACCGCAGGGCTATGACCTGATCTGGCGCGGCGTGGAGATCACCACCGGTGCCCAGCGCGAGCATCGCTATGACGTGCTTTGCGCGCAGGCGAAGGAGAAGGGCCTTGACGAGGACGTCAAGTTCTACACCGAGTTCTTCAAGTACGGCTGCCCGCCGCACGGCGGCTTCGGCCTGGGCATCGACCGCCTGACCATGCTCCTGCTGGGCATGGCGATTAAGGAGGCCATGTTCATCTTCCGCGGCCCGACCCGCCTCACCCCGTAATGCTGTTATAAAAAAAGCCGGACTGTTTCGCGCAGTCCGGCTTTTTCTTTTGCTTATCAATCGCGCGGCCCGCTCACTCGCTTTCTGCGAGGCGGGTCAGCTCCGCGATTCTGTGCCCGACGTCCTCGGGGCAGTGCGCGTCGGAGGAGGTGATGAGCCGCACATGATGCGCTTTCAGGATGCGCAGCAGCTCGTCCTCCATGCCCAGCGAAGCGGTCTCGGGATAACGCCTCGCCGCGCCGCTGTTCAGGTCGGCGTACATCTTGCTCTCGGACAGCGCCTGCGCGAGGCGCTCATAGTACCCGGTGAGGGGGAAGGAGGGCCTGTGCCCGAAGAGCTTGATCGTGTCCGGATGACCGAGCCCGTCAAAGACGCCGCTCTTCGCGAGGGCGATGGAGTCCTCAAAGTACTGGCGGTACAGGCTGTCCACGTCCATGCCGTCCCAGAGCTCGGGCCTGTGGTCGAAGGCAAAGCCGCCGACAAAGTGCACGCTGCCCAGCAGGAAATCAAGGCCCAGCCCCTTCGCGGTCTGAGCGACGAAGGACTCATATCCCCTAAAGTAGCAGACCTCAAGGCCGAATCGGATGCGGACGGGATACGCCTTCTCCCTGACCTGATGGATCAGCGAAAGGTAGGCCTCAAGGCTTGCCGTGCATGCCCGACGATTAAACCATGCGCGGTTATAGTCGCTGTACGCGCGCGCGGATTCATACATGGGCGCGAACTCCGCAAAGCGGTAGCAGTGCTCCAGCAGCCAGATTTCGTCCATCCGGGTTTCAGCTGCGCGCTGCACAAACCGGTCGATCCATTCCGGCGTGTACGGGCCGCTCTCGATGTGAATATGGCCGTCGATCATGGTATCCCTCCCGTGATGGTCTGGCTTCATCTTATCATATGAAGGTCTGTTGTGCAAGGCAGGCCTATGAGCGACGGGATTGTGATGCGTCTGCTGTTCCGCTGCCCCATAGCCTTCCCCTGTGAGGGGAAGGTGGCATTGCCGAAGGCAATGACGGATGAGGTTCTCAGCGTGCTGCGGCCTTTGAAGCTTGGCAAATGAAGTTCTGGATCAGCCGGTTGACTTCGTCGGGTACGTCGGTGTTGGCGTTGTGCCCTGCGCCTTTGAGCCAGACCAGCGGATGACCGTCCTGCTTTGTCCATCGGCGGTTATAACTCTTTGCCGATCCTGCGCCGTCCTTCTCGCCGCACAGCAGCAACGTGGGGCAGGCAATGGGGTATTCCGGCTGCGCCTCGACGGCTTCGGCAAGGATGCGGTATCCATGGTCGGCGAGGCTGCAGAATTCCTCCTTGCTGTAGGAGGTCCACATCTGCCGCATGAGTCCGCGTCCGTATGCTGTGGTCGAAGTGCCCGCAATGCCCCATGCGAGCAGCAGCTTCCACGGGATGCTCATGTACATCCCCTTTGTCCGCTTGAGCAGCGCCAGCTCCCAGCGGGTGTAATACTTCCGGCTCAGCGGGCAGGAGTCGATGGAGATGAAGCCGGCAGCGCTGCCGGGGTACTGCGCTATATAGATCTGGGCAATGTAGCCGCCAAGGGACTGGCCGATGAGGAAGGGCGAGGACACGCCTTCCGCCTCAAGGATGCCGTGCAGATACACGGCCAGATCGCGCATGGTGAAGGTCAGCGGGAAGGGGCGAGAGCGACCGTGGGCCGGCGCATCCCAGACCAGGCAATTGGCCTCCCCGGCGAAATACGCCGTTTGCTTGTCAAAGAGCGTGTGGTCGGCGCTCAGCCCCGGCAGAAAGACGAGCCACGGCCTGTCCGCGCCGCGGCGGCTGATGTCGTAATGGATGACGCCCGTGCCTGCGTTGAATGTCTTATGCTCCATAGCGCTGCCTCCTGCTGTAGGATTGAGTGGGTCTGTATCCATTATAGCCCGGCACGCGCCCCGTGTGAAGAGCGGACATTGCTTTTTGCAGGCGAAAGTAGGTTGACAGATGTTCGTCTGCCTGCTATAATACAATTAACATATCAGTTAAATGTTAAATGAAAGGGGATTCACATATGGCTCTGCAGGAGACCATGCGCGCGCTGGCGGATCCCACCCGCCGCGAGATCCTGAGCCTGCTCAAGGCGGGGCGCCTGTCCGCGGGGGAGATCACGGAGCATTTCCCGGTGACGGCAGCGGCCGTCTCGCGGCATCTGTCGGTCTTAAAGGACGCCGACCTCATCCGCGACAAGCGGGAGGGCAAGTTCATCTATTACGAGCTGAATGCCTCGGTGCTCGAGGAAATCATGCTCTTTATCAGCGAGTTGAAGGGGGAGAAGAGGGATGCGTGAATACATTCAGCGCAATAAATGGACGATTCTGGCGAATCTGCTGATTGCCGCGGTGACGCTCCTGCCGATGCTGGCGGGCGTGATCCTCTGGGACCGCCTGCCTGAGCAGGTGGCGACGCACTGGGGTGCGGACGGCGAGCCCAACGGCTGGTCGAGCCGGAGCTTTGCGGTCTTCGGCATGCCGCTGTTCCTGCTCGCGCTGCACTTCGTCTGTGTGGCGGTCAGCGAGCGCGGCGGCACGGTCGTGGGCAATAATCCCAAGCTCATGCGCATCGTGCACGGCCTCTGCCCGGCAATCTCGCTGATCGCGGGCTATGCGATCTATTCGCATGCGCTGGGCGCGTCGTTTGATATGAATACGCCGGCGCTGCTGCTGCTGGGCGCGCTGTTCATGGTCGTGGGCAATTACCTGCCCAAGTGCACGCGCAACCGCTATCTGGGCATCAAGCTCCCGTGGACGCTGGCGGACGACGACAACTGGCGCGCGACGCACCGCCTCGGCGGCCGGGTGTGGATGGCGGCGGGGTTTATTCTCCTGCTGTGCGCGCTGCTGCCTGCGCAGGCCGGCGTGTATGCGGGGCTTATCGTGCTGCTGCTCGCCGTGCTGATTCCGACGGTCTATTCGTATCACTACCATAAGACGCACAGCCGCTGAACATAGAGAAGGAGGAACATCCCATGAACCAGCCTGTTCTTGAGATTCGCGACCTGACCAAGGTCTATCCCGGCGGCAAGCGCGCCGTCGATCATCTGTCCCTTACCGTGCGCGGGGGCGAGCTCTGCGCCTTCATCGGCCATAACGGCGCAGGCAAGTCGACCACCATCCGCGCGGTCTGCGGCGTGATGGGCTTTGACGAGGGCGAGATCCTCGTCTGCGGCAGGAGCGTGGCGAAGGAGCCGCTCGCCTGCAAGCGCCAGCTGGCCTATCTGCCCGATAACCCGGAGCTCTATCCCTTCATGACGGGCGCGCAGTTCATCGCGCTCACGGCGGATCTCTACGGCGTGCCGCAGGCGGAGCGAGAGGCGCGCACGGCGAAGTACGCTGACATGCTCGGCATGACGGACAGCCTCGGCGAGCTGATCTCGTCCTACTCCCACGGCATGAAGCAGAAGACAGCGGTCATCGCCGCGCTGGTGCATCAGCCCAAGCTCATGGTGCTCGACGAGCCGTTCGTCGGCCTCGATCCGGAGGCAGCGTATCACCTGAAGCGCGTCATGCGTGAGCTCTGCGATCAGGGCAGCGCCATCTTCTTTTCCACCCATGTGCTGGAGGTCGCGCAGAAGCTGTGCGACCGCGTGGTCATGATCCGCGGCGGCAGGCTCGTCGCCGAGGGCACGATGGAGGAGGTCGCCGGCGGCAGGACGCTCGAGGAGGTCTTCATGGAGGAGGCGCGCAATGACTGATTTTGTCAGGGAGGTCTGCCTGCTCTCGCGCATTCAGCTGCTGCGCTTCGCCGGGATCAACAGCCTGATCCACGGCCATGACAGGAAGCAGCGCCTGCGCGCGCTGGGCGTCACGGCGATCTGGCTGCTCATCGGCGGCCTCGCCGCGCTCTATCCCGTGGTCTTCGTCTGGACGCTTTCCGAGGTCGGGGCGATGGACGTCATCCCGCGCGCGTATGCGCTGGTCATGGCGATGATCACGCTCGTGACGATCGTCATGAAGGGCCCGCAGCTCATCTTTGGCGGCGGGGATACGGAGCAGCTGCGCGCCATGCCCGTGCGCACCGGCGCGATCGTATTGAGCCGCATGCTTGCCGTGCTCGTGCCGGAGGTGCTGCTGGCGCTGCTGGTCTCCGTGCCGACGGCGATCGCCTGCGCGTCCTGCGGCATGGAGGCGGGACAGGCCGCGCGCCTTGCCGCCGCGCTCCTGTTCATCCCGGCGATTCCCACGGCGCTGGCGCTGCTCATCGGTGTGGCCGTGTCCTATGTCACGCGCCGCCTGCGCCATCGCGCGCTGGTTTCCGGCGTGCTGAGCATCGCGCTGCTGGTCGGCGTGATGGGCATTGCGGTCGGTCTGGGCTTTGGCGCGGGCACGGGCGCGATGACCGATGCCATGCTCATGGTGCTCTTTGGGCGCTTCGCGGATCTGCTCGCCGGCCTGTATCCCCCGGCGGACTGGGTGGCGCAGGCGGCGCAGGGCAGCGCCTCGGCCTTTATCTGGCTGGCCGTCACGGCGCTTCTCGCCCTCGGTGCGGCGGGCGTGCTGTCCGCGCTGGGCTTTGGGCGGATTGTGGACGCCTTGTCCTCCTCCGGGGCAAAGCGCGCTGCGCGCGCGGGGCGTATGCGCCGCCGCCCGCCGCTGATGGCGCTGCTTTCCAAGGAGGCGCTGCGCCTCGTCTCCTCCGGCGTGTACATGATGAATGTGCTGGTCGGGCATATCATGGTGCTCCTTTCCGCCGCCGCGGTGCTGGTGATCGACGTGCGCCCGTATCTGCCGGTGCTTGCGCTCCTGCCGGAATGGGGCGGGCAGCTCTATGCGCTGCTGCCCCTCCTTCCGGCGCTGATGGCGGCGATGGCCCCGCTGACGGCCTGCGCGGTCTCGCTGGAGGGCGAGCAGATGGAGCTCATGCGCGCCATGCCCGTGTCCATGCGCACATGGCTGGGGGCGAAGCTGCTGCTCGATCTGGCGATCGCCGTGCCGGTGCTGCTTCTTGCGTGCGCGGTGTTCTGCGTGCGCCTCGCGCTTACCCCGGCGCAGTGCCTGCTGATGATGGTCTATCCGCTCTGCGCGGCGGCGTTCTCCGGCGTGTTCTCGCTGATGATGAATCTCTGCTTCCCCAAGTTTGACTGGACGCAGGAGACGCAGGTCGTCAAGCAGGGCGTGGCGGTGTTCCTGTCGATGCTCGTGGGCATGCTTTCGCAGATTGCGGTGGGCCTGATTGCGGTCATCACCGGGCTTGGCGCGGCCGCCGTGTGGATCGCGGCTGGCGTGCAGGCTGCGCTGGCTGCTGCCGGCTTTGCGTGGATGTGCCATTGGCGGATGCCGTGAATGCATGAATGAACATCAACCTGTGTAGGTGAGGGGCTACCCGCTGCTTCGCAGCGACTCTGTTGGGTCCCACCCGCCCGCCCACAGGCTTCCGCGCCTTGGCGCGGCAGGGTGACCGGGGGTGCGTCAGCCCAAAAGCCTTCCCCTGTGAGGGGAAGGTGCCCCGTAGGGGCGGATGAGGTTCCCCGCGCCGCAGCGCATGATCATCCTGAAGTTCAATCTGCAAATCCCTGTTCTCGCTTGACAATCCTCAAAAGATTCCGTATAATATCGGGGATATCAAAAGCATTGAGGCGGAAAGAGCCGGGTTCTATCCATCATGCAAAGCGAGCCGGGGAGGGTGTAAGCCCGGCGCATGAGTGAATCGGGCAGCCCTCCGCGTAGCCGCCGGCGATGAGCCGGCCGTCTGCCCGCGTTAAGGGCGAGAGAGGGCGCCCGTTTGGGCGTCAACCGGAGTGGTACCGCGAATCGCGTCTGTTCGTCCCCGGACGGCAGGCGTTTTATTTTTTGGCCGGTATTTCCCGACCGCTGCACATTCGATGGCCAAGGGGATCGGGGCGCTGCCCCGTACCCCGCCAAAGGGCTTTCCGGTCGCCCTTTGGAAACCTTCGGCCCCGAACAACAGGATGGTTTGGCGGTATTGCAGCGATTGGGTGAAGATCACTGAACAAGGAGAGAAAACCAATATGAAGAAGATGACTTCCGGCGAGCTGCGCGCGATGTGGCTGAATTTCTTTAAGAGCAAGGGCCACGCCGTGATCCCGAGCGCGTCCGTCATTCCGGAGAATGACCCGACCGTCCTCTTTACCACCGCGGGCATGCATCCGCTCGTCCCGTATCTGCTGGGCAGCAAGCACCCGGCCGGCACCCGCCTGACCGACGTGCAGAAGTGCATCCGCACCGGCGATATCGAGGAGGTCGGCGATGCTTCCCACCTGACCTTCTTTGAGATGCTGGGCAACTGGTCCCTGGGCGACTACTTCAAGAAGGAAATGATCGCCTGGTCCTGGGAGTTCCTGACCAGCCCGGAGTACCTGGGCCTTGACAAGGACAAGCTGGCCTTTACCGTCTTTGAGGGCGAAGGCGATATCCCGCGCGACGACGAGGCTGCCGGCTACTGGATGGAGCAGGGCGTGGCGAAGGAGAATATCTACTTCCTTCCGCGCAAGCACAACTGGTGGGGCCCGGCGGGCCAGACCGGCCCCTGCGGCCCGGATACCGAGATGTTCATCATCAAGGATCAGGCGCCCTGCGGCCCGGATTGCTCCCCGGCCTGCTCCTGCGGCCGCTTCCTGGAGATCTGGAACGACGTGTTCATGCAGTACAATAAGAACGCCGAGGGCCAGTATGTCCCGATGGAGAAGAAGAACGTCGATACCGGCATGGGCCTGGAGCGCACCATCTGCACGCTGAACGGCTGCAAGACCGTCTACGAGACCGACGCCTTCGCCGGCATCCTTGCCAAGATCTCCGAGCTGTCCGGCAAGGGCTATGAGGACGACGAGGCGACCACCAAGGCCTTCCGCATCGTCGCCGACCACCTGCGCACCGCGACCTTCATCATGGGCGACCCGCGCGGCGTGTCCCCGAGCAATGTCGACCAGGGCTACGTCCTGCGCCGCCTGATCCGCCGCGCTGTCCGCTACGGCATGGGCATCGGCATGGGCGAGGGCTTCACCTGCGAGATCGCGAAGGTCATCATCGACCAGTACGCCGAGGTCTATCCGGAGCTCAAGCAGAACGAGGCCTTTGTCCTTGAGCAGTTCAAGCTCGAGGAGACCCGCTTTGCCCGCACCCTGCGTCAGGGCGAGAAGGAGTTCGCGAAGGTCGTCTCCCGCCTGGGCGAGAAGACCGTCATCGATGGCCTCGACGCCTTCCACCTCTACGATACCTATGGCTACCCGATCGAGATGACCATCGAGCTGGCCAATGAGAAGGGCCTCACCGTCGATGAGAAGGGCTTCGCCGAGCACTTTGCCGCGCATCAGAAGCTGTCTCAGGCCGGTGCGGAGCAGCGCTTCAAGGGCGGCCTCGCCGACCACAGCGCCCAGACCGCCCGCCTGCACACCGCCACCCACCTGCTCCAGGCCGCGCTGCGCCGCGTGCTGGGCGATGAGGTCGCGCAGAAGGGCTCCAACATCACCGCCGAGCGCCTGCGCTTCGACTTCAAGTTCGGCCGCAAGGTGACCAAGGAAGAGCTGGCTCAGGTTGAGGCGCTGGTCAATGAGTGGATCGCCGCCGACGCTGAGATCACCATGAAGGAGACCACCGTCGAGGCCGCCAAGGCCGAGGGCGCGATCGGTCTGTTCGAGAGCAAGTACGGCGAGCTGGTCCGCATGTACACCATGGGCGAGTTCTCCAAGGAGATCTGCGGCGGCCCGCATGCCTCCCGCACCGGCGAGCTCGTGTCCTTCAAGATCCAGAAGGAGGAGTCCTCCTCCGCCGGCGTCCGCCGCATCAAGGCGGTCATCGGCGCCAAGCCGGAAGACTGATTCCGCATCAACTGAATCATCCGCACCCCGCAGAGCGTTCTGCGGGGTGCTTTTGTCGTCTTGCTGTTTGACCTTGCATTGCTTTCATAGGATCACACTTTGTTGGAATGTCTTGCTCCTCCGCCCGCAGGCTCCCTCAGTCTGCCTCTGGCAGACAGCTCCCTCCCGGAGGGAGCCTTTTCTTCAGAGTTGCTTTGCAGTTCAGCCGCGCTGATTTGCCATGCCTTGCTTTTTCAAGCCTCCCTCCGGGAGGGAGGTGGATCGCCGAAGGCGATTCGGAGGGAGTCTGCGGGCATCAGGGTTTGGTTAATAATAAGGTTTGTCCTTGCATAAAGCCGTGAATCCGGTTTTGCAAATCCTGTCGAAACCCGCAAAATCCGTCTAATTATGACGAATGCGTTAAGAAAACGGATTAAATGTGACAAAATTGGAATAATTCGACCCGAATCTCCATATCCTCATACCACAGAGAGGGGATGAGGCTATGTGGGCAATCGGAAGACAGGCGCACCTTAACGCCGCCGGGGCGGAGAGCATGGACATGCTCGCCCATGACCTGCGCACGCCGATGACCTGCGTGGCAGGCGCGGCGCAGACGGCGCTGCTGAAGCTCAGCCGCGGGCAGGGCGCGGACGAGCAGCTGCAGCAGATCCTGCTGGCCGTCGGCGCGATGGACAGGCTCCTCGCCCAGCACTGCGGCGAGGCGGAGGGGAAGCGCCGCCTCGATGCGCGGGCGCTGTCGGCGGAGGTGCGCTCCCTGCTGGATGGCCGGGCGGGGGAGAAGGGGCAGCGCTTTGTCGTGGATCTTGCGCCGCTGGAGGGCGCGGTTCTGCGCGAGGATGGCGCTGTCCTCCCGCGCGTGCTGGTCAATCTGGCGGGCAACGCGATCAAGTACACCCAGCCCGGCGGGCATGTCGCGCTGCACGGGCGGCTCAGTGTGAGCGGCGGTCGGTCGTTTGCCGTCTTCTGTGTCGAGGATGACGGCCCGGGCATGCGCGCCGCGTTCCTGCGCCATGCGTTTGAGCCCTTTGCCCGCGCGCGGGAGACGAGCGGCGAGGCGGGCAGCGGCCTCGGCCTTGCGATCACCCGGCGGCTCGTCCGTGGGATGGGCGGGGAGATCCGCGTGCACAGCGAGTTGGGGCGTGGCAGCACGTTTGTCGTGCGCGTGCCGCTTGCGCGCAGGGCGGCGCAGCTGCACTGAGCCGGAGACCATGCGCCTGTACGCCTCCAGCGAGAAGGGCACCGAGAAGGTCGTCGATATCGCGTCCAATGAGAACGTCGTCATGTACTGGTACAAGCAGATTCCGGAAGATGAGTACGACCATAGAATAAGCAAAAGAACCCGCCGCCGGATGACTCCGGCGGCGGGTTCTTGTCATTTAATTACTCGAACCATTCCTTCGGCAGGTACTTCTTCTGCGCCTCCAGCATCTCGTCAAAGAGCTTTTTGCCGTCCTCGAGACCGAGCGTCATCTGCGCGTCGCTCATGAAGGTGTGGAAGGCGAGCTCGCGGTCGCAGGTGAGCGCCGCGCGCAGCGTATTTTCCTGCACGGCGACGTGGCGGCCGATGATCGTCTGCAGTTCGCCCGGCAGCGGGCCGGCCATCAGCGGCTCGATCCTGTCCCGGGTGAAGTAGGCGTTGGTCTCCACCACCGCGTCCATCGGCAGATTCGGGATCTGGCCGCGGTTGGGCACGTTCACGTTGGAGACGATGGGCGCGAGGCCCAGCAGCGCCTTGATGAGCAGATGCCCCTCTTCACCGGAGGGCTTCATCTCCAGAGGCTCCTTCCCGCTGACGAGATCATGGGATTTCTGCAGACGCTCGCCCAGCTGCTTGATGCGCCAGTCGACCGGCGTCAGGCTGAACATCCAGCTGTGCGCGGTCTCCGGGTCACGCAGGTACCACGAGGGCATGAATTCCGCCAGATGGCGGTCGCCCGCCGCGGCGATCAGGCCAAAGCGGCGGAAGAGGTCGAATTTGACCCTGTGCGCGCAGGCAAAGTGGTTGTTCATCCAGTTGTCGTCCTTGCCCGCGAGGTAGCCCGTCTCGTAATACTTGTCGGCGAAGTCCTTGTACAGCGGCATCAGGTCATAGCCCTTGTAGGATGCGCTGGTCAGCCATGTGAAGTGGTTGATGCCCGTCACGCCGGTGTAGAGCTCGTGGCGCTCGACGCCGGCGATGCCGTGCTCGCTCTCGAGCATGGCGCACAGCAGCTTCTGCGTGCCGAAGACCTCGTGGCAGCAGCCAAAGGCCTTGATGCCCGGGAAGACGTGATAGAGCGTGCGCAGGCAGAGGGTCATCGGGTTGGTGTAGTTGACGACCCAGGCCTCCGGCGCGTGATCGCGGATCGCCTCGGCGATCTCCACGAACATCGGCAGCGTGCGCATCGCGCGCATGAAGCCGCCAAGGCCGATGGAATCGCCCACGGACTGCCAGATGCCGTACTTCTCCGGCGCGTGCACATCCGAGCGCATCTCCTCAAACGTGCCCGGGAGGATGGAGATGACGACGAAGTCTGCGCCGGTCAGCGCCTGCGCCAGCGAGTCGGCGACCTTGTAGCGCCACGGGGACTTTGCCTCCGGGTGGGCGCTGATTTTCGTGCCGATGATCTGGTTATTCTGCGCGGCCTCGCGGTCGATGTCGTAGAGCCGCACGACGCCGCAGATGTCTGCGTCCATCGCGAGGTCCTTCATGAAGCCCCACGCCCAGCCGCGGCTGCCGCCGCCGATGTAGGCGATGGTGAGGTTCCTGACGTCTTTGACAGGTGTGGTCATGGGTTTGCCTCCGTTATGTGGTTGGTGGGGAAACGGGATGGGAAAAAGGAAAGTGGGCATTATTCGTCTTCGATGATCTCGCCGCATTCGTCATAGAGTGTGTAACCGATTTCTTCTCCGTTTTCGTCGTATTCCCATGTGAGGCTGGCATAGCCGTAGGTGTTCAGAGCGGGTTTTCCGTCGATGCCGAAGAAGCTCTGGCAGATGCAGAATCCTTGATCATCGAATTCCGACGTGTAGCTGGCATAGCCGTTGACGTGCAGGACAGGTTCGCCGCTGAGTCCCCAATAGGCTTCGCGCGTGCGGTTGCCAGCTTCGTCATATTCAAGCGTGATGCTCGAATAGCCGTCGGGAATCAGGAAGGGATTGCCCTGCGCGTCAAAGTAGTCCGAGCGGATCCAGTTTCCATCGTCGTCGAATTCTGCCTGATAATAGAATCCTCTATCGTCATATCGCAGGTTTCTGTTTGCATCGGTGATGGGATTGCCGGCAAGGTCGAAGGCTGTTCGGCTGATGATGTTGCCCGCATCGTCGTATTCCCACGTGTGGCTGGCGTAGCCGTTGACATGCAGGATGGGCTCGCCGTCAATACCGAAGTAATCCTCCCGGATGCAGTTGCCGTGCTCGTCGTACATTCTGGTGATCGTCGAGTATCCGTCGGCATTCAGCGCAGCATATCTGTCTGTGTCGAAGTAATCCGTGCGGATCCATTGTCCCTTTTCATTGTGTTTGGGTTGATAGAGGAATCCATTTTCATCCGTTTGAAGCTCACTGTTCGGGCAGGCTATGAGATAACCGTTTGTATCATAATGATCATGGTAAAGATGGCTGCCTGATTCGTCATACGTCCAGACGGTGCTGGAATAGCCATTCACATTCATAACAGGGGAGCCAGTTGTGTCGAAATAGGATTCACGAATGCAGTTGCTGCGGCTGTCGAATTGGCGTGTGATGCTGGAATAGCCATCGGGATGCATGACAGGCCTGCCGTCGATGCCGAAATACGCCGTGCGGGTACTGTTGCCAAACGCGTCGTACTCCGCGGTGAAGCTGGCATAGCCGCTATTCATCATGACAGGCTCGCCGTTGACGCCGAAATATGCCTCACGGGTGTGATAGCCGCGCTCATCGACTTCCAGCGTGATGCTGGCGTAGCCGGTGGAGGGGATCAGAACGGGATTTCCATCCGTGCCGAAGTAATCGCCGCGGACCCAGTTGCCGCGCGTGTCGTATTCCAGCCTGTAGGAGGCATAGCCGCCGGTGCAGAGGGTGGGTTTTCCGTCTGCGTCAAAGTATTCCTGGTGGATCAGATTGCCGCGGTTGTCATATTCCGTGCGGACGGATGCGTAGCCGCCTGAGGCGGCGATAGGCTTTCCATCCGTATCAAAGTAGTCCTTCCGGATGGGAAGGTTGTTTGAATCGTATGCATGGGTATAGCTGGCATAGCTGTTCGGCGTCAGGATGGGCGCGCCGTCCAAGCCGAAGAAGGAGCGGCGGATCTGGTTTCCGCGCTCATCGTATTCATAGGCTTTGCCGGCATATCCCGACTTACTGAGGACGGGTTCGCCGTTTGCGTCAAAATACGTCTCGCGTGTTCTGTGGCCCTCTTCGTCATATTCCATCCGTACCAGAGTGATTCCGTTGGCATTGGGCACAGGCGTGTTGTCTGCGCTGAAATACTGGATGAGGGTATTGTTGCCGCGATCGTCATATTCATAAGCAATTCGCGCGTAGGTGAGCGTGGTATCCGGCTGCCCGTCGACGCCGAAATAAACCTTGTGGATACAGTTTCCATCCGTATCATATTCGTAGGAGATTCCGGCATAGCCCTTGGAGGAGCGCACCGGTTCGCTGTGCACGCCCAGATAGGTTTCCCTGACGCGGTGATGACGCGAATCGTATTCCAGAGAGATGGAGGAATAGCGCTCTTCGTTGAGGACGTTTTGCCCGTCCTTGCCGAAATGGACGATATAAGCCAGATCGTTATCGCGATACTGATAGGCCTGGCCGGATATGCCGCGCTTATTGGCAGCCGGGATATAGCTGTTCTTGTTATCTGCGCTGCTGCTGGCGCCGTTGGTGGGGATGAGGTACACGACGCGGATCACGCGGCCGAGGCTGTCGCGCTCATAGCGCATGCCCCAGACATTGCTGCCGTCGTTGACGGGCGTGTTCCATGTGTCCTTGGCAAAGCGCCGCTCCGTCTCCCGCCCCTGCTCGTCGTAGTCGACGCAGTAGCGGATGATGCCGCTGCGGATGGACGAATCGTCGTCCGTGTCAAAGTAGCTGCCCGTCTCCAGCGCGGTGATGTCGGCGGCGACGGAGACGCTGGCATTGCCGTCCGGGCTCTGCAGGTCGATGATGCCCGGGCCGGAATAGCGCATGATCATCACCATGCCGCCGTCTGCGTCATGGCAGGCGACTTTTTCCAGCTGACCGTCTGCGCCATAGCTGTATACGCGCTGAGCGGAGCGGTCTTTGTGAGCCGCCAGTTCATGATCGATCAGCTTGCCGGCTGCATTCTCGTGCCGCAGCTCCTGTACCTTGCGGCACCGCATTTCAAGGGCATAGAATGCGCTCATGCCGGAGAGTTCTTCTTTTTGCAGCTCGCCGATGCCCTTTGGCAGGCCCCATTCCTCGACGTAGTCCAGATAGTAGGCCGTCTTGGGCACATAATAATCGTAAGCGAAATACCCGGCGACGCAGGAAAGGGCGCAGGCTGCAAGGGCGCAGAGCAGCGCAATCCGGCGGTTCTTTCTGCGCCTGCGCTCCTCGGCGGTCTGCAGCTCGACGACCTGAATGCCCAGCATGGTGGCAATGATTTTGAGCAGCGCCTGCTCGCGGCCGGAGTCATGGATGTTTGCGCCGATGAGCGTGTATTCCTCGCTCAGACGCTGGAGGATGGGCGTGAAGCAAGTCTTTTCCGGCTGGGGATCGTCGTCGATGATCAGCGGGATGATCTGCTCATAGGTGTGCCCGGTGGCGAGGAAGGTCTCGATCTCCTGCTCGATGTACTTCGGCTCGTCGTGCGCCTCGCGGGAGCAGAGGACGATCAGGTACTTGGTCGCCGCCATGTCGGTGTGCAGATTCGCCGCCATGGAGCCTGGGCGAAGCGTGTCTTCATCCCGATAGATGTTGCCGGCCTGGCTCAGGCGCTTGGGCAGCGCGGGATACTTGCGGCAGAGCTTGCTGGGGAGGCGATAGCTTTCCAGCTTTTTCTGCAGCCATTCGGCTTCTCTGGCGTTGGCGTGCTTATAGCTGATGAAGCAAAGGTAGGTATGGGGCGTGCTGTTTCCGATCATATGATTTGCCCTCCGTGTGTGGGAATCGCGGACGCATGTGATAGGAATATTATAGCATCTGTGAGATTTGCGCGCAACGGACTTTGCTGGCGGCAACTGCATTTCCGGATAAAACAAAAACACCACCGCGTCTGCGGTGGTGCTTTTGCTGTATAGCATCATTCAATTGAATACGCCACGCCGTTTGCCGCGGCATACCCATGCGCATAGCTGCCCTCGCTGCAGAGGATGGATACATTCTCGCTGCCGGCGAAGGCGTCGTCCGCGATCTCCTTCACGCTGTCGGGGATGGCGATCAGGGCCAGCTCCGTGCAGTCAGCGAAGGCGCGCGCGCTGATGCTCGTCACGCCCTCGGGGATGGTGACCTGCTGCATGGCGCTGCCGGCGAAGGCCTCTTCCTCGATGGCGGTCAGGGCGGCGGGGATGACAAACGGGTCTTCCTCGCTGCCGAGCGTGCAGGGGATGCTGTGGCTGAGCGCGTATTGCTCGGCGGCGCTGCCCTCCGTGCAGGAGATGACCAGATTGGGGCAGTAGTAGAATGCGCCCTCGCTGATGCGCGTCACGCTGGAGGGGATGGCGATCTTCTTCAGCCGGTCACAGCTGTAGAAGGCGAATTCGCCGATGGATGTCACGCTGTCCGCGAGCGTGACCGTCGTCACATTGTTCAGTATATAGAAGCTCTGGCTGGCTACGGAGGTAATACCGTCGGAGACGACGATGCGCTTGATATTGTTGGCGTAGTTGGCCCATGGCTCCGGCAGGCCGGACGCCATCTTTCCCGTGCCCGTCAGGGTCAGGACGCCCTTTTCCGACAGCGTCCATGCGATGTTGTCGCCGAGCGTGCCCGAGACGTCCCACGGTTCATCCATGGGCTGGAAGGCATAGCCGTTTCGGGCGGCCCATGCCTCCGCCTCAGAGCCCTTCTCGCCATAGATGACCGGTCCCTTCACGTTGTTCAGAATGCCGGAGCCGATGCTCGTCACGGAGGCGGGGATGGTCAGCTTCACCAGGTGCGTGCAATCCATGAAGGCGGATTGTTCGATGGTTTCAACCGTGTCCGGAATGGCGATCTCCGTCAGGTTTTCACAGCGGTAGAATGCGCCATAGTCGATAAACACGAGGCCCTGCGGCAGGGTGATCTTTTTCAGATTGACCGCGCCATAGAAGGCGTTCATGCTGATTTTATTGACGCCCGCGGGAACGGCGTAGGAGGTGATCTTTGTCCCGCCGGCGTAGCGCAGCAGCACGCCGTTTCGGTGGAAGAGGACATTGTCTTCTGCGTAATACTTAGGGTTGCTGCTGTCCACGGTGATGCTTGTCAGCGTTCCCGGAAGGGAGCCGGGGCTGATGCTTTCCGTTGCGGCGGGAATGTGGATCTCGGAGAGCTTTGTCTCATGGAAGGCGTATTGGCCGATAAACGCGCAGTTATCCGGGATATTGATCTTCTCAAGCGCACTGCAGTTGCTGAACGCCCAGTAGCCGATCCTTGTGACGGAATCCGGAAGGAAGACTTCCTTCAGATAGGTATTGCCGGCGAAGGCGTCGTCCTGAATGGCCGAGACGCCATCGGGGACATGAATAACGGCTGTCCTGCTCTGCGGCGGATAGAACAGGAGGGCGGTCATGGCCTTGTTGTAGAGCACATTGTCCACCATGCAGAGATAGGGATTGCCGTCGGCGACGGTGACGGTCCTGAGGTTGTTGCAGTGATCGACGAAGCCGCCGAGGCCGGATACGACTCCGCCCTCCGATGTGGGGAGGGACGCCGTGGATGGGAGGGAAACGGAGATCAGGTTTTCGCAGTGATCGGCGAAGAGGGAGCTGATTCTCGTGATGCCCTCGCTGAAGGTCAGGGTTTTAACGTGGCTGTTGTTCTGGAGAAAGTATTTTGCCACGGAGACGACCTTGCGCCCGTCGATTTCGGCGGGTATCACGAGGTCGGCCGCCGTGCCGGTGTAGGACTGGATGGTGATATTGCCATAGCCTGCGTTGAATGTGAAGCCGTCCTTTTCCATGGTCTTTCCGGCTTCGTCCAGCGTGTGCTCACAGGTGGGATAGCGGCTCGTGTTCCAGCTGTGGCTGCTGCTGCAAACGTCGTCGGAGACCATGAAATACCCGTCGCCTTCGCTGCCGCTGACGGGATCATCCGCCGTGCAGTCCACATGATACCAGTTGCCGTTGACTTTGATCAGGTTCCAGACGTGGTCTTCGCCGCCCATTTTGCCGTCGATGAGCAGGCACTCGACGCCCAGCTCCTTCATGATCATCTGGTAGGCATAGGCATAGCTCTGGCAGACGCCCGCGCCGTCGAGGAGGACGCCTTCAGGATCGTCCTTGCGCGCGGCGGAGGTGCTGTAAGCGGCGCTGCTGATGATGCAGTCGTGGGCAAATCGCGCCTTTTCGATGGTGCTGTCCGCCCCGGCGGCGAGGCACTGGGCCTTGATATCGGCAAGGGCCTGCTCCAGTGGGCTGACGGCGCTGCAGTCGGTGACATAGTAGCCCGCAAAGAGCGTGTCCGTGTTTCCGGCGGCATCCTTCAGCGTCAGCTGCAGGAGATAGCGCCCTTCCTGAGAGAGGGTGATCGTGACGGTATTGCCCGAAACCGTGCCGAGCGCGTGAAAGGTATAGGTCCTCCCCGTGTCGTCGATGGGCTTGCGCAGGAATTCGGCGGTGATCTCATAATCGCCAAGCGCCGCGGCGCCGTCGTAGTGGAGCGTGAAGGCGATCTCCTCGCCCACAGGCAGCAGCGTATGCGGCGTTGTGGCATAGATGCAGTCGATCTCCGACAGCGACGCGGCCCCCGCCGGCGCGAGCGCACACAGGAGCAGCGCGGCGCAGAGAAGGAGAAGGGAAAAGAGCTTCCTGCATTTCATGAGTGACAGCCTCCCCGTTTTTGATTATGAACAGCACGGAATGTGGTTTTATAAAATCGATTATACCATCCGCTCCATACCCTGTCAAATTCCGGGCAAAACAAAAACACCACCGCGTCTGCGATGGTGTGATTGGCTCCCCAGGTAGGGCTCGAACCTACAACCCTTCGGTTAACAGCCGAATGCTCTGCCATTGAGCTACTGAGGAATATGGTGGATTGAAGTGGACTCGAACCACCGACCTCCCGCTTATCAGGCGGGTGCTCTAACCGA
>JAGBFR010000010.1 GCA_017936375.1 Clostridia bacterium | reverse complement strand
CTGGGCTGGTGAATCATGACCTCGCTGTTGGGCAGCGCAAGGCGCATGCCCGGCTCGCCCGCCATCAGCAGGAACGCGCCCATGGACGCAGCCATGCCAAGGCACACCGTGCGGATCTTCGGCTTGATGTAGCGCATGGTGTCGTAGATCGCCATGCCGTCCGTCACGCTGCCGCCGGGGCTGTTGATGTACATGGAGATCTCCGCATCCGGATCCTCCATCTCAAGGAAGAGAAGCTGCGCCACGATGCTGTTGGCCAGCGTCTGATTCACCTCGCCGCGAAGGAACACGACGCGATCCTTCAAAAGACGGGAATAGACGTCGTAAGAGCGCTCGCCGTAGGGCGTCTTCTCAATGACGCTGGGCTCGATATAGTATCCGTTAGGCATGGCAAGACGCCTCCTTTTTGCACTCTGTCAGCGTGATTACTCCGCCTGCGCGTTGTCCACGAGAAACTTCACGGCGTTGTCGCGGATGGCGTCGGCCTTGAAATACTCGAAGTCGCCCTCGGAGAAGGTGGCCTTGAGCTCCTCAACGGACTTGCCGGTCTGCGGGGCGAACTTGGCGATCAGCTCGTCAACCTGCTCCTCGGTGGCGTCGATGCCCTCGGCCTTCTCGATTGCGGTGAGAACCAGATGCGCCTTGACGCTCTTCTCCGCCTGAACGCGGTAGCCCGCGCGGAACTGCTTCTCATCCTGGCCGGTGTACTTCATGAAGTCCGCCAGCTTCAGGCCCTGGCTCATGAGGCGGTACTCGAAGTCGCGCATCATGGAGTCAATCTGACGCTCGATCATGGCCTCCGGAATCTCCACGGTGGCGTTGGCCAGAACGGCCTCGATCACGGCGTTGGTGAAGTTGTTGTTGTCGCGCTCGGCGGCCTGAGCCTCCAGTTTGGCGCGGACGTCGGCCTTGTATTCATCCAGCGTGTCAAACTCGCTGATGTCCTTGGCGAAATCATCGTCCAGCTCCGGCATCTGGGTCTCGGTGATGCTGTTGACCTTCACGTGGAAGACCGCAGCCTTGCCCGCCAGCTCGTCAGAGTGGTACTGCTCCGGGAAGGTCACCTCAAGGTCCTTCTCCTCGCCGATGGCCATGCCGACCATCTGCTCCTCGAAGCCCGGGATGAAGGTGTGGGAGCCGATCTTCAGGGTCTGGCCCTCAGCGGTGCCGCCGGCGAAGGCGACGCCATCCACGGAGCCGGAGTAGTCGAGGTTCACGGTGTCGCCCTCGGCGACGGCGCGGTCCTCAACGGCGACCTCGGTCGCCTGCTTGGCGCGCTCTTCCTCAACCTTCGCGTCGACCTGCTCGTCGGTGACCAGGGTGGTCTCCTTCTTCACGGCGACGCCCTTGTACTGGCCAAGGGTGACCTCCGGGGTCACGAAGACCTCGCAGGTGAACTGCAGGTTCTTGCCGGTGCCAATCTGCTGGATGTCGATGTTCGGGCGGTCGACGACCTCGATCTTGTGCTCCTCGACAGCCGGGCCGTAGACCTCGTCGAAGATCAGCTCGAAGGCCTCGTCATAGAACACGCCCTCGCCGTACATATTCTCAATCATCTTGCGCGGAGCCTTGCCCTTGCGGAAGCCCGGGATATTCACATGGCCGCGGACCTTCAGGTAGGCCTTGCCCATCGCCTCGTCAAACTTGGCGGCGTCGATGTCAAAGGAAATCTTGACCTTATTGCTGGAAATCTTCTCAACGGTGGTGCTCATAATCTTTTGCTCCTCCTAAATCATCATGATGATCATGACGTCGTTTCATGCTCACAGCGCCCGGAAACCCCAAAACGCTATCTTATATTATAGCATGGATACGGGCGAAGTTCAATCCTCAATCCGGCTGTGATTGTCCTTTTTTCCGGGTTTTACATGATTTTTCCCGCATTTTTCAAAGATATGCAGGTCGTCCTCCGGTTATTCCCGCATCACTTTCCCCTTCGCCGTTTTTTCATGCCGGTCAGTCGGCGCATGATGCGCGCCGCCGCCGGGCATCCTGCCCGTATCCGCGTCCATGCGGCCAATCTACGGGAGGCGACGCGCCATGGATCATCCCCCCTTCATCGTATATACGGCAGTCCCCGATGATATACGGGCCTGCGAAAGCCTCCTGCGCGGCATGCGCCGCCTGACGCACAGGAATCAAAGCCCCGTGCTGCTCCTGTGCGATCTGCCCGACGCGCGCACGCTGAAGGCCGCCGGCGACGAGGCCCTTCTGCGCACGCTGCAGTCGGGCGTGATGAGCATGGAACGCCGCGCGCCCGGGCGGTATATGCTGCTGGTGCGCAGCCGCGTCTTTGACGATGCGCAGCGGATGTATCTGGGCGCGTCACATCCTGTCTCCCCGGGGCAGACCGCCGCGCAGCTCCTCATGACGGGCAAATCGGATGCGCGCTTTGACGCGGCGACCGTCTCGCCCGCCTCCCTCAAAGGGCGCGCAGGCGACGTCCTTCTGCTCTCCTGCGGGGCTGCCTGTATGCCGGATACCCCCGCGCGCCTGCAGGAAGCGCTTCACGCCTGCGGCGCTCCCTGTCTGGCCGGGCGCGCTCTCCTGCCCCGGCGGGGCGGCGAGCCGCTGCTCTGCCGCCTGCTGCGCACGGGCTTTTCCCTCTCCCCGCTGCGGGCGGCGCGGGCGCTTCATCTGCTTCGTCTCGATCTGGCCGACCCGGCAAATACCCTGGCGCTGATGCTCTCCCGCAAGGCGCTCGAGGGACTCTCCGTCGGCGCACTTCCGTCCCGCTGCCCCGTCGCGCGGGACTGCTGCGTGCTCCTGCCCCCTCCATCCGCGCCGGATATGCCGATTACCCGCCTGCGCGAGGCGTTTTCAGCCGCCCTCTCGCCCTCCTGCCGCGATCCTCTTGCGCGGTTTGACGCGCTGCTCCCGCTCCTTCGGCTCGTCCTGCTCTTTATCGCAGCGCATCAGGGGCAGCCTATGCTTGCCGCGATCGCCGCGCTGCTGCCGGAGGCCGCCGCCATTCTGCATCCGCAGCTGCTGCCCGGCGCGCTCGTGCGTCTTTCCCTTCTGCCCGTCTGCGCCCTGCTCTCTATGGATGCGCTGCTGCGCCGCCTGCTTGCGCGCTCGGCTCTCTTTCGCGTCGAGCTGCCTGAATTCATGGCCGGCGGAGGGCTGTGCGCAGCGTCCGGCGCGCTTCTCTTTGCTGCTGCGCTGCGGGGAAATCACGCGCTGGCCGCGATGACCAGCGTCGCGCTTCTCTTTGCCGCCGCGCCGCTGCTGCTGCGCGCGCTCGCTTCCCCGGTCCGGGAGCGCATCCCCCTCTCCGACATCGAGCAAAGCCGCCTGCTCTCCATGGCAAAGAGCGCCTTTCTGCAGGCGGCGGACGAACCGGCACCCGCGCCCCACATGATGCTCTGCGACTGCGCGGGCTGCATGCTCGGCCTGCTCGAGCCGGACGAGGCCGCCCGGCGCACGCTCAAAAGGCTTGAGGCGCTGCCCGGCCATCCCCTTACTCCGGCCGACGCAGCCTGCGCGCTTGCCGCCGCGCAATACCTGCGCGAGCACATGGGCGACTGCGACGCCAGCCTGCGCCCGCTGCCCGCGCAGATTGAGTCGCGCATATGCAGCCTGCCCGTCCTGGCAGATAACACGGCGCTGGGCCGCCTGATGCAGCGCGCCTGCGTCTCATCCGCCCTCACCGCAGAGAGAGCCGATCCGCTGGAGGCGCTGTTTCTTCCTTTCTCAAGCCAAACAGACAAAGCCGCTGAGCTCCTCCCGCTCAGCGCGCCGCATACCTTCCTGTGCGCGCATCCGGACGGCAGCCTGCCGCAGCTGGGCAGCGCGGCGGACCGGGCGCTCATCCTCGCCGAGGCGGCGCTGGGCAGGCCGTTCCTTTCGCTGCTTCATCGCTCCCCGGCGGCGGGGCCGTATGCGCCGCTGCTTGATCTGTCATAGAAAATCCAATGGAAAAAGCCGCACCCCGAGGGATGCGGCTGTCTGATTGCGAAACGAATCAGTTCACGTCGAAGCCCGCCTCGCGCAGCGCAGCGAGAATCCGCTGGGCATGCTCGCGATCCTGCGTCTCCATGGTGATCTCAAGGATGGCGTCGCGGATGTCGAGATCGACGTCGGTGCGGTCGTGATGGATGGCCATGACATTCGCGCCGTTCGCGCCGATGATGGAGGCCACCAGCTCCAGCTGGCCGGGGCGGTCCTGCATGATGATGCGCAGCTTGCTCACGCGGCCCGCGCGCAGAAGGCCTTTCTCAATGATGCGGGAGATCATCGTCACGTCGATGTTGCCGCCGGAGATGACTGCCGCCACCTTGCCCTCGGCCTCAAACTTGTGGTTGATGATCGCGGCGACCGGGGCTGCGCCCGCGCCCTCGGCGACCATCTTGCCGCGCTCCATGAGGAAGAGGATGGCCTGCGCGATCTCGTCGTCGTCGACCGTCACCACCTCGTCCACATACTCGCGGCAGAGCGCGAAGGTCAGATCGCCCGGGCGCTTGACCGCGATGCCGTCGGCGATCGTCTTCGCCGTCGGGAGAGCGACCACCTCGCCCGCGTCAAGCGACGCCTTCATGCCCGCCGCTCCGGCAGCCTGCACGCCGATCACGCGCACATTCGGGTGAAGCATCTTCACCGCCGCCGCCACGCCGGAGATCAGGCCGCCGCCGCCGACCGGCACGACGATCGTGCCCACATCCGGCAGGTCGTCCATGATCTCAAGGCCGATCGTACCCTGACCGGCGATGACCATCGGATCGTCAAAGGGATGGATGAACGTCGCGCCCGTCTCCTCCTGCAGGCGGATGGCCTCGGCATACGCGTCGTCATAGACGGAGCCGTGGAGCACGACCTTCGCGCCGAGCTCACGCGTGGCCACCACCTTCGAAAGCGGCGCGGTCGCCGGCATGACGATCGTCGCCGGGACGCCGAAGGCCCTCGCCGCCAGCGCAACGCCCTGCGCGTGATTGCCCGCAGAAGAGGCGATGACGCCGCAGGCGCGCTCCTGCGCATTCAGGCTGGCGATCTTGATATACGCGCCGCGCACCTTGAAGGAACCGGTATTCTGCAGGTCCTCGGTCTTGAGGTAAACCTGCATCTTCTCATCGGAGAGCGCCTTGAACTGCACAAGGCCCGTCCTCTGGGCGACGCCCTTGAGGCGCTCGCGCGCCTCCAGAATCATTCCAAGCGTAACAGACATATCTCGTAACTCCTTTATCCTCTGAAAGATGCATGGGCCGCGCACCGCGCCGCCCCGCACGATGATTTATCGCTCTCTGGCCATTTCGTAAATCATGATGCCGGCCGCCACCGCCGCGTTGAGCGACTCCGCGCCGCCGCGCATGGGCAGCGCAAGATGATGCGTCGCCGCCGCGCGTACCTGCGGGGATACGCCGCGCCCCTCGCTGCCGATGACCAGCACGCAGCGGCTGTGCGGGCATTTCGCATAGAAATCCTCGCCGCCCAGCTCCGTGGCGACGATCTGATAGCCGTCCTCCCGCATCGCCGTCAGCGCCGCCGCCAGATCGTCCGTGCGCCTGGCCGGCACGCGGAAGACGGAGCCCATCGTCGCGCGCAGCGTCTTGGCGCCGTAGAGATCCGCGCAGCCCGCGCCCAGCAGCGCGCCGTCAAAGCCCGCCGCATCCGCCGTGCGCAGGATCGTGCCGACATTGCCCGGGTCCTGCACGCCGTCCAGCGCGATGATCTTATCGCCATGGATGGCTTCCGGCTCGGGCAGCATCGCCGCCGTGCAGAGCACGCCCTGCGGCGTCTTCTGCTCGCTGACCGCCTGCAGGATCGCAGAGGTGACCAGCAGCACGTCGCAGCCCTGCGCCAGCGCGTCCTCGATCAGCTGCGCATGCTCCTGCCTGCGCGCGCCGTCGACGACGAGCGTGCGGCAGAGGGACAGCGCGATCGCCTCGCGCACCATCTTGACGCTCTCGGCGAGGAACAGGCCGGATTCCCTGCGTGCGCGGGGCTTCTGCAGATCCTTGATCGCCTGAACCGCCGGGTTATGCACGCTCGTGATCTCTTTGATGTCTCTCATGCCGGCCTTCCCTCCTTATGACACATACGGGTATTCTATATCAAATCGCGCACAGATGCAAGAAAAAAGTACCGGGCAGGCGGATTGATCCGTCTGCCCGGCTTGATGCTGTTCTGTTTTATCAGTAGGCGACCGTCTCGCCCGCGGAAAGACCCTGCGTGATCTGTGTAAGATCATCCGTCATCAGCCCGATGTCCACGCGGCGCGCCTCCCCATTCTCCATGGAGACGTACCAGCCCTCCGCGTCCTTGCAGAGCGCATCCGTGGGGATGAGCAGCGCATCCTCCGCCGTCCCGACGGCGATGCTGCCTGACACATTCATCCCGCCGAGCACGCGGCTGTCCGCCTCCCCGACGGTCACATAGACGTCGTACGCCGTCACGCCGGAGGAGGTTTTGCCGATGGGCGCGATCTTCTCCACCGTGCCCGCGATCTTAACCCCCGGCAGCGCGTCGACGCTCATGGCGACTGCCTGCCCGGGCTGCACCTGTACGATATCCAGTTCGTCGACCGAAAGGATCACGCGCATGCCGTCATTGCCTACGATGCTGCCCAGCTTCGCGCCATCCTCCACGCTGTCACCGATGGAAACGTCGATGGAGGCAACCTTTCCGTCGCAGGGAGCGGTCACGGCCAGCGCCTCGCGCTTGTCCATCGCATCTTCAAGCGCAGCCTGCGCCTTCGCATACTCGCGCAGCACGCTGTCATTGTCAAGATACAGCGGAATATCGCTCCACTCGATGCGGGCGAGCACATCCTCCCGCTCGACATAAGCGCCGATCTCCACGCCGTATTCGATGCCCTTGATCCTGCCGCCGTAGGCCGAGACCGCCAGCGGCTTGTTGATCTCAAGCGTCCCCTCGCCGATGAGCGTTCCATCAGGCGCATACACGCCGACCCTCGCGCCCATCGGGTATTCGTCGCTCATCACCTGCAGCGCCGCCTGCGTGCCTCGCCGCGCGAGGCCGACGACGCGCCCCTTCGTGTCAATCCCCTCGCCGCGCACGGCAAGCCAGTCGCCCGGTGCAAGGCCCGCGCCGTCGATCCCGTCAAGCTCGACCTTCATCCTGCCGTCGGTGGAGAGCATCATCACATAGCCCACCTCGCGGTAGACGGCCAGCGCGTCGTCGCCCGGCTCAATCGCGATGGCCATGACCCGCCCGTCGCCCGGCGCGCGGATGGTGATCTCATTGGAATACTTGCCCATCAGCGGCTCGCCGGTGTTCACGTCGTAGCGGAGCTCGCCCGCCTCGTCCGTCAGCTGCACATACTTGTACTGGGAATGCGTCTTGACGTCCGTGACCTCGCCCATGGCGATCTGCAGGTTGTATTCCAGCTGGGCAATCTGCGCATCCAGCGTCTCATCCTCAAGCCGCAGCAGGATATCGCCCGCGCGCACCTCGTCTCCCATCCCGGCAAGCACTTCGCCGACCGTGCCGGAGACCGCGGCATAGACGCCCGGCTGGCTCGCCGGCTGAATCGTGCCCGGGCCGAAGACCGTGTCGGTGATCGTCCCCCGTGTGACGGCCGCCGTCTCGCCCATAGCCGGCGCGGCGCACAGCAGAAGGGCGGCAGCAAGCCAAAGGGCTCCTCTTTTTTTCATCGCGCGCCTCCTCTCAGCTGTAGTGCAGCGCGTCGATGGGCTTGAGCTTGGAGGCCTTGTCCGCCGGATAGAGGCCGAAGATCACGCCGACGCCCATCGAGAAGCCGATGGCCAGCTGCGCCACGCCCATGCTCATCTCCAGCGGCATGTCAAGGAACTGCTCCAGCACGCGCATGAGCCCGTAGCCGCCAGCAAGGCCGATCACGCCGCCGAGGCCGGAGATGACCACCGCCTCGATGAGGAACTGCATCAGGATGTTGGATCGCTTGGCGCCGATGGCCTTGCGGATACCGATCTCCCGCGTGCGCTCCGTCACGGAGACGAGCATGATGTTCATGATGCCGATGCCGCCGACCAGCAGCGAGATACCCGCAATGCCGCCCAGCATGAGCGACATCGTGCCCGTCGTCTCGCTGATCGTCTCGAGCATCTGCGTCTGATTCATGACGCTGTAGGTGCTCTCGTTCTGGTACTTCTTGTAGAGGAATCGCTCCACCGCCGTCTGCGCCGCATCCACGCTCGCCGAGTCAACCGCCGAGAGATAGAACGAGGTGATGGACGTGGACTCGAGCATGCGCTGCGCCAGCGTGAAGGGAATCACGATTGTGTTATCCGAGCTGCCGCTCATTGAGGTGCCCTTGCTCTCCAGCACGCCGACGATGCGGAATTTCCGCCCGTTCACATGCACGCTGTTGCCCACGACGTTGGTATTGCCAAAGAGCGTCTGCGCCAGCTCCGTGCCGATCACACAGACGGCGCTGCGGTTTTCCACATCCGCGTCGATGATGTAGCGGCCCGCCTGCACGCCCTGATTGATGATATGCTGATACGCCGGGAGCACGCCCATCACGGAGGCGGACGTATTGGTATTGCCCGCCTTGACCGTCAGGCTGCCGGAGACCGTCGGGGAGACGGCGTCGATGGTCTCGTCCTCCTCAAGGGCGAGAATCTCGTCCAGCCTGAGGATGACCGTGCCCTTTCCGCCGCCCGAGCGGTTATTCCTGCCGCCGAAGCCCACGCGGCGCGTCTGGATATTGACCGTAAGCAGGTTGGTGCCCATGGAGGAGATCGATTCCGTGACGGATGCCGTCGTACCCTGGCCGATCGCCACGAGCACCGTCACGCTGATGACGCCGATGATGACGCCCAGCATCGTCAGGAAGGAGCGTGCCTTGTTGCCCCAGATCGCCTTGAAGGCCATGGAGATCGTCTGCATCAGATGACCACCTCGCCTTCGCCTGCCGGCTCGAGCACCCTGCCGTCGTGGATATGGATGGCGCGCGGCGTCTGCGCGGCAATGCCCGCGTCATGCGTGATGAGCACAATCGTATTGCCCGCCTCGTGCAGCTCATGGAAGAGCCGCATCACCTCCGCGCCCGTCTTGGAATCCAGATTGCCCGTCGGCTCGTCCGCCAGGATGAGCGACGGATTCGCCGCCAGCGCCCTTGCGATGGCCACGCGCTGCTGCTGGCCGCCGGAGAGCTCCGTGGGCTTATGCCCCATGCGGTCAAGCAGCCCCACGCGCTCGAGGACCTCCTCGCTGCGCTTCCGTCTCTTCCATGCCGACATGCCCTGATAGACCAGCGGCAGCTCGACATTCTCCCGCGCCGTCAGTTTGGGCAGCAGGTTGAACTGCTGGAAGACAAAGCCGATCTTTTTGTTGCGGATGGCGGCAAGCTCATCCTCGCTGTAGTCGCTGATCTCCTGCCCGTCAAAGAGATAGACGCCCTCGTCCGCCATGTCAAGACACCCGATGATGTTCATCAGCGTGGACTTGCCGGAGCCGGACGGGCCGATGATGGAGACAAATTCTTGAGGTCTGATGTGGATATCCACACCGTCCAGCGCCGCAACAATGTTGTCACCCATGCGGTATTCCTTGCGGATCCCCGTCATTCTGATCATCGCTGCGCCTCCTTAGAACCTGGGCATGCCCATGCCGCCCATACCGCCCATGCCGCCGCCCATACCGCCGAAGCGGGAACTGCTGCTGTCTTCGTCAGAAGCGGTGTAAAGGACGATATCTCCCTCGGACACGCCAGAAAGAATCTCAACATAGTCGTCGTTCTGCATGCCGGTCTCCACCTTCACCAGGGAGCCCGTCACCTGCTCGGCGCCCGACTCAATGCCCTCATAGAGCCATCCGCGCACGGCGGACTTCACTTTCTCCACAAAGGAAGTGCTGTCCGCCGCATCCGCGCCGTCATTTGCCTCAGACTGCTGCGGCATGCTGCCCATGTCCGGCATGCTGCTCATGTCCGGTATGCTGCCCATGTCCGGCATGCTGCCCATGCCTGGCATGCCGCCCTGACCGCGCTGGCCGCGCATGCTGCCGGTAGAGGCTGCCTGCGCCGTCGCCGCCGTGCTCGCGCTGCCGCCGTCTGCAATCATGACATAGGTCTCGTTGCGGATGGTCATGATCGCCTCCGCCGGTACATAGAGCGTGCTGTCCACAGAGGCAATCTGAATTTCGCCCGTCGCATTCATGCCCGAGCGCACGCCGCTGCCCGCCGCCTCAAAGGCCAGCTCCACATCATAGGTCGTCACACCGCCGGAATTCGTGCCCACCGGCGCCACCTTGAGCACCTCGCCGCGCATCTGCGTATCAGAGAGCGCGTCGATGGTGATGGTCACCGGCTGGCCGATCTGCACATCCACGACGTCCAATTCGTCCACGGCGATGGTCAGCTTCATCTCCTCGCCATGGAGGATGGAGCCCAGGAGCATACCGGAGGTAATCGCATCGCCCTCGGCCACGTCGAGCGTGGCGACGGTGCCGTCGCACGGGGCGAGAATGATCAGATTCTCGCGCTGCGCCTTCGCGTCCTCCAGCTCCTTGGCCGCCGCCTCGCGCTGCAGGCGGAGATCCTCGAGCTTGAGCGTCAGCGGGGATTCCTCGAGCTTGAAGAGCACCTGCGCGCGCTTGATCGTATCGCCCACCTTCGCATTGACGGACTTGATCGTGCCGCCGTAGAAGGAGACCGCCATGGGCTTATTGACCTTGAGCACACCCTCGCCCAGCACGCTGCCGTCCTGCTTGCTGACGGTCACAGGCGCGTCCATCGGCAGGGAATCGTTGAGGACGGTGATCGTCGCCACCGTGCCCTGCTGCGTGAGGTCGATGACCGTGCCATTCTCGGCAAAGCCCTCGCCCGTCACCACGACGCTTTCGCCGAGCGTCAGATTGAGCGCGCGCGTCTGGCCACGCAGCTCGACCTTCATCCTGCCGTCGGTGGAGATGAGCGCAAGCGCGCCCTCCCTGCGGAAGACGGCGAGCGCATCGTCGCCCGCCCCGGCATAGATCGCCATCAGCCTGCCGGCTGCAGGCGCCTCAATCGTCGTCACCTTCGAGCCCGCCGCCGTACCGGTGATGTCGTCGTCCAGCTGCCAGAGCGCAAACTCCAGATCGGTGATCGTATCGTCAATCTCCTCGTTGGTGATCACCGCGAGGATATCGCCCTCCTTGACGGTATCGCCGATCTCCACGCGAAGATCCGTCAGCGTACCCTCGGCCTGCGCAAGAATATTGGGCTGATTGACTGCAGAGGTCGTGCCCGTGCCATATACGGTATCCTCCATCGCGCCGCGCAGAACCGGGGTGCGGCTGTAGGATTCTGTCTCTTCCGTACTCTGTGCCTGGCTGCGGATATATGCGCGCAGCGCAAACAGCGCCGCAACCGCCAGCAGCACAAGGATCACGATCAGCTTCACCATGCGCTTGATCAGCCGCCCCGCCCTGCGCTTCCTTCGGACAGGTTTTTTGTTCTGGGTCTCGCTCATAGGGGATACGCCTCCAATCGGAATATCGGCCGTTCGCCGGATTACGTCGACCATTGTAATTGAATAAAGTGGCAGGAATATGGCAAAACTGGTTGTTTTTGAGAACATGCATAACAATCAGCATTTTCCTTTCGTTCTCTGACATCCGTTTTCCTTTTAAGGTGCAGCCAGACAAAAGAAAAAAAGCCCTCCTGCCATACGGCAGGAGAGCTCCTTGATCATCTATTAATAGCGGGGAGCGCGACGCTGAGCGTAGCACTCGCTGCACAAGATGGGTCGGTCGTTCTTCGGGATGAAACGCACGCGAGCCACGCCGCCGCACTGGGCGCAGGTGGTCTCGTACATTTCCTGCTGCTGCGCCTCGCCGTTGGCCGGGCGAGCATTCTTACGGGCGATGCGGCAGGCCTTGCAGCGAGTCGGCTCATTCTGGAAGCCCTTCTCGGCATAGAACTCCTGCTCACCAGCGGTGAACACAAATTCCTGGCCACAGTCTTTACAGACCAGAGTCTTGTCCTGATACATGGGATATTCCCCTCCGAAAAAAATAGAGATTGGCATGATCCGCCGGCTGACCTGGTCTTTGACCCCACACTCGCCGCCTGGAGCGTTCGCTCATACACAAATGCTGTGCCCCACTACTGACCCTCTCAGGAAAACCCTGGGCGGACTTACATCTAAGCCGCACCATGCTCCCCGGCGCTTTGGCCGGATTACGTGGATCGTTTTGCCTGCGACTGGCATCGACTTTCAACCACAGACCCGATTGATCATCCTGCATCATTATAAGCGCAGCAACAAAAAATTGCAAGCGATTTTGGAAAGTTTTTGCTATTCATTCCCGTCTGCCCGGGCCCTTTTCTCCCCGGGCGCGTGCATGCGCAGGAACGGCGGATCCTCCCGCCTGCGTCCCGTCGGGCGGGCCGCAGCGAGCATCCCCACACTGACCGCCCCTGCGTCAAGCAGCGCGCGGGCGGCCTCCTCGGCCGTCGCGCCGGTGGTCATGACGTCATCCACCAGCAGCACGCGCCTGCCTGCCGCCCGCCTGTCCGCGATCATGCACCCCTGCAGATTGCGCCTGCGCAGAAAGGCCGGAAGGGACGACTGCGCCGCCCTGTCGTCCCGCCGCGCAAGCAGCGGCAGAACCTCCATGCCGAGAATCCGCCCCATCTCCCTGGCCAGCAGCTCGGACTGGTTGAAGCCACGCATCCTGAGCCGCCTGCGCGTCGTCGGCACGGGGACGATCACATCCTCCTCGCCGGCGGGCAGCATGCTCATCGCCCGTGCCAGCGGCAGCGCCGCATCGCGCACGTGGTCAAACTTGAGCACGCGGATCAGCCGCTTCGCCACGCCCTCATAGGGATACGCCGCATAAACATAGCTGATTCCTGCGGGCAGAGCGCGCACCGTCGCGGCTTCGATGGCCTGCTGCCTCGCCTCAAGCGCATTGAGCACATCCGCACAGGCCTCGCAGAGCTGCGCCTCCCCGGGCGCCAGCGCCGCACCGCAGCACAGACAGGCCACGTCCGCCGGGAAGAGCAGATCATCCATCGCACCGGCCAGTCTCTTTGCCAGCCGGATCCATCCATCCTTCATGCCGTGTCTCCCATAGCCGACCGCCTTACAGCTCCATCATCTGCCGCAGCCGCCTGCACAGCGCGCTGTAGCGCCTGCGGGTATTGACATTGCGGATCATCTGGTCGATCGCCGCCTCGCGGCCGACGATCATGACCATCCTGCGCGCGCGGGTCACCGCAGTATAGAGCAGATTACGCGTGAGCAGCATCGGCGGGCCGCCGACAGCCGGCATCACCACGACGGGGAACTCGCTGCCCTGGCTCTTGTGGACGGAGATGCAGTACGCCAGTTCGAGGTCGTCGATATCCGCCCCTTCGTAGACGGCCTCGCGCTCGTCGTCGAACTGGACGGTGATCGTATGCTCCTGCGGGTCGACGTCCGTCACAAAGCCGATATCGCCGTTGAAGACGCCCTGCCCCTTTTCCCAGCCGAAGACGCCCTCGCGCTTCCATTCCAGCTGATAGTTGTTGCGCGTCTGCATGACCTTGTCGCCCTCACGGAAGGTCGTGTCGCCCCGCGTGCGCTCATGCTTGTGCGGTGCGGAGGGATTGAATCGCTCCTGCAGCAGCTGATTGAGCTGCCACACGCCGCAGTCCCCCTTCTTCGTCGGGGAGAGCACCTGCATCTGCTTCACTGGGTCGAGCCCGAGAAATCCCGGCAGGCGCACGGCGCACAGCTCGACAATCCGCTTCGCCGCGTCCGTCGGGGAGACGGCGCGCTCAAAGAAAAAGTCGCTGCCCTTCGCATTGAGGCGCGGGGCCTCGCCGTGGTTGATGCGGTGGGCATTATAGACGATCATGCTCTTTTCATCCTGGCGGAAGATCTCCGTCAGCATGACCGACGGCACCGCGCCGCTGTCCAGTATATCCCGCAGCACATTGCCCGCGCCGACGCTGGGCAGCTGGTCCGCGTCGCCGACCATGATCAGCCGCGTGCCGGGCGTGATCGCGCGCAGCACGGAGCGCATCAGGAAAATATCCACCATCGACATTTCGTCGATGATCAGCGTGTCCATTTCAAGCGGATTATCCGGCGTGCGGGCGAAGTCGCCCTCCTCCCCGCCGTATTCGAGCAGGCGGTGCAGCGTCTTGGCCTCCATGCCGCAGGCCTCGCTCATGCGCTTGGCGGCGCGGCCCGTCGGCGCGGCGAGGGCGATCTCGCCGCTGACGCTCAGGAGCTTGATGATGCACTTGATGATCGTCGTCTTGCCCGTGCCCGGGCCGCCGGTGATGACCGTCATCCCGCTGGTGACGGCGGTGCGGATTGCCTCGCGCTGCTGCGCATGCAGGGTGATGCCCTCCATCCGCTCAATCTCATCAATCTGCGCGTCCAGATCCGTCGCCATCGTGTCCGGCATGGCGTCCAGCATCTCATAGAGCCTGCGCGCGACCTCGCACTCCGAGCGGTAGGTCATCGGCAGATAGACCGCCACCTCGTCCTCGCCCCCGTCCTGCGCGGGCAGCACCTGCGCGGTGACGGCATGCGTGAGGATCAGGCTGTCGAGCATGCGCTCAATCAGCTCGGGCTCATTGCCGAGGATGCTCTGCGCCGCGGCGATCAGCTCCGGCCGGGGCAGATAGCAGTGCCCCGTGCTGCCCGTCGCCTCCTGCAGGGCATACTTGATGCCCGCGCCGATGCGGAAATCGCTGTCCATCTCCACGCCCAGCGACGCGGCGATCCTGTCCGCTGTGCGGAAGCCGACACCCTCGATATCCTCCACCAGCCGGTAGGGATTCTTCGTGACGACCTGCTTGACATTCTCGCCGTATTGCTTAAAGATCTTCACCGACAGCGCGGGCGTGATGCCATAGCTCTGCAGGAAGACCATCGCCTCCCGCTGCTGCGCCTGCTCGGCATAGCTCTCCTGAATCATCTGCGCGCGCTTGGCGCCGATGCCCGGCACCTCGAGCATCCGCTCCGGCTGGCTGTAGAGGACGTCGAGCGTCTCCTCGCCAAAGGTCTTGACCAGCAGCTTCGCCGTCGCCGGGCCCACGCCGCGGATCATGCCGCTGGAAAGGTACTTTTCAATGCCCTTGAGCGTCGTCGGCTTCTCGATTTCGCAGGCATGCACCTTGATCTGCCGCCCGTAGACAGGGTGGTCCACCCATTCGCCGGTGATCTTGAGCTTCTCGCCCGTGGCAATCTGAGGCATGACGCCCACGGCAGACACGCGGCTCTTTCCGCATTTGACCACCAGCACGGTATAGCCGTTTTCATCATTCCTGAATACCGTCTCGTCGGCATAGGCCTCGATCAATTCCAGCTCCATGGCGCACACCTCCCCGTTTTCACAATGCGATCATATGTTCCTCTATTATACCAGCCATGCGGGAAAAAAGAAAGGGCTATCCCTCAGGAAGCCCTTATGTCCGGATGCCTTACGCCCTGTTCCTCACCGGGCCGCGCAGCATGTCGCCCGCCTCGAGCAGATCCCCGCAGGGGATGCGCACCAGCGTTTTGGGCACGCTAACCACGCCCACATGCTCGCCCGTCGCATCGATGACGATGTCCTCGATCGTCAGCTTCCTGCTGCCCGACGGGGTGACCGTCTCCAATTCGTCGCCGACGAAGAAGCGGTTCTTCATCTCCACCAGCGCCTCGCCGCCGGAGACGCCGAGCACATAGCCCATGTACTCCGCCTTCTGGATGACGCCCGCCGCGCCGCCCGCGACCTGAGGCTGGCCAAAGTAGAAGCCCGTGTCGTAGATCCTGTGGCTCACCTTGTCCAGCTCATCATGCAGCAGGCTGTTAAGCGCCGCGTCCTTCATATAACCCTGCGGGTCTGCCGCGTAGGCGTCCATCGCGCGGCGATACGCGCCCACGACCGTGGCGATGTAGATCTCTGTCTTCATCCTGCCCTCGATCTTGAAGCAGGAGACGCCGCTCTCCATCAGCCTCGGCAGATGGTCGATCATGCACATATCCCGGCTGGAGAGGATCGCCGTGCCGCGCGGATCCTCCTCCACGGGCATGGGCTCGTCCGGCCGCGTGCGCTCATGGAGCGTATACGTCCATCGGCAGGGCTGGCTGCATGCGCCGCGGTTGGCGCTGCGCCCGTTGAGAAAGCTGGAGAGCATACAGCGCCCGGAATAGGACATGCAGATCGCGCCGTGGATGAACGTCTCCAGCTCGATCTCGTCCCCCAGCTGCGCCGACATGCGCTCAATTTCCTCCATGGACAATTCGCGCGCGAGCACAACGCGCGTCGCGCCCATCGCCTTATACACGCGCACGGAGTCGGTGTTGGTCGTGTTCGCCTGCGTGCTCACGTGGATGTCAATCCCCGGCGCCTCGCGGTGAATCCGCGCAATCGCGCCCAGATCGGAGACGATCAGCGCGTCCACGCCGATCTCCCGCGCCATCTGCGCCGTGCGCACCATGCCGGCAAGATCCCCGTCCCTGGCGAAAATATTGAGCGTCAGATTGACCTGCGCGCCGGCGGCATGCGCCACTTCAACGGCCTGCGCCAGCTCGCGCTCGTCAAAGTTGCCGGCCTGCGCGCGCAGGCCATACTGCTTCGCCCCACAATAAACGGCGTCCGCGCCGAAGCGCAGCGCCGTCATGAAGGGCCGCATGCTGCCCGCCGGAGCGAGCAGCGTCGGCATTCTGTTCATATCGTTCCTTTCCGGCCCGTCACTTGAGGCCGCGGCTCCTGTCGTATTCCTCCCACAGCGGCCTGTACATGGCCACGGCGGCGTCGTGCTCCTCCAGCGTCCTTGAGAAGTGCAGCGCGCCGGAGCTGGGATCGGTCGAGCAGAAATAGAGATACTTCTGCGCGATGAACTGCTCGTCCGGATAGAGCGCGGCAATCACCGCGTCCATCGACGGGCTGCAGATCGGGCCGACGGGCAGCCCCCTGTGGCTGTAGGTGTTGTACGGGGAATCCACGGCGAGGTCGCTGTCATTCAGGTACATCTTTTCGCTGCCGGAGATGTACTTGACTGTGACGTCCGAGCCGAGGTTCATCTTCTGCTTCAGGCGGTTATGGAAGACCGCGCTCACCTTGGCGAAATCGCCCTTCTTCGCTTCCTTCTCGATCATCGAGGCGAGGGTAAAGACCTCGTCCATGCTCATGCCCAGCTCCTTGGCGCGCTCGTCATAGCTGATGGAGTAGGCCGCCTCCGTCTGCGCGAGCAGGCGCTTGATGATCGTATCGGCGCTCGAGCTGGTGTAGATCTCGTAGGTATTGGGCGAGAGATAGCCCTCCAGCGCATACTTGCGGCTGGCGGCGTCGCTCTCCATGAGGATCTCCTCGATGAAGTAATAGCCGCTGTATTTTTCGCCCGTGCGGCAGAGGCTGAGGAATTCCGCCGTATCGGAGAGGATCTTCTCCTCCTTGAGATAGGCTGCGATGTCCTCGATCGTCCATCCGGGGATGATCGTGATGTTCACGGTCAGCGGCTTTCCGTCGCCGGAAATGAGCTGGTCGAGGATCTCCGTGGAGGACATCGCGCGGCTCAGCTCATAGTCGCCGCTCTGGATCTTCTGGCCCATGCCCATGAAGTCCGCCATGTACTTGAAGACGGTGTGATTGTGGATCAGCCCCGCCTCCTCAAGGTCGCGCGCCACGGCGGACAGCGAGCTGCCCGAGGGCACCTCAAAGGCCACCGTGCCCGTATCCTGCGCATCCACAGGCGCAAAGAACATGTCGTTGAGCTTCATATAGCCGCTGTAGCACAGGCCGCATACGATCACAAACGACGCGGCGAAGACCAGCACGGGGCGCACCAGCCGCCAGATCCAGTCATACCAGAAAAAGCCGTAGCGCCGCCGCTCATGCAGCTGCCGCTCGTCAAGCGCTTTTGTCTGTTTCTTTTTCCCGGCCATGCCGCCGCCCTCCCTTCATATCGAACTGCCGCTTTGATCTGCTGCCCGGCGCTCAGCTGCGCTCCGGCACGTCGATGGTGATGCCCGCCGCGTCCGTGAGGATCTTGAACACATCGCCCAGCGTCTTCTGCATCTGCATCTCCGCCATCAGATAGGCCTGCACGTCGCTGTTCATATACAGCAGGGACGCCAGCTGCTGGAAGCGCTGCATCTCCTCCCCGGGCATCTCGCCCGCCGCGCCCATCATGCTCATCTGCAGGCGCACCTGCAGGCGCTTGTATTCCTCGAGCAGCAGGCGGTTGGTCTCGTCGCTCATCGCCTGATCGCGCAGCTGGCGCAGGCGGACGCACTCGTCGCTCTGGCGGATTTCATTCGCAAGGCGGTGCGCGGTATCGTAGATATTCATGTCCTTCTTCTCCTTGCCTCCCGCGCAGCCGGGCCCCCTTGCCCCGCGCGGACGTCTGATTGGCGCTCAAAAGAGACCGGCGGACAGCCGGTCCCCTTATCGCTTGTAGATTCTCTGTATTGGGATCAGGTCTCCATGATGATCGGCAGGATCATCGGGTTGCGCTTGATCATGTTGAACAGGTAGGCATGCATCTCGTCCTTGATGCCGTTCTTGATCGCCGTCCAGTCGCTCTGCTCGATGTGGTCATAGCGTGCGAGCACGCCCTCAGCCACGCTGCGCGCGCCGGAGATGAGCTCCTCGTTTTCGCGCACATAGACAAAGCCGCGGGAGATCAGTTCCGGGCCGGAGATGACCGCGCCCGTCTCCCGGCTCACGCCGACGACCACGATGATCAGGCCGTCCTGAGAGAGATGCTTGCGGTCGCGCAGCACGACGTTGCCCACGTCGCCCACGCCGAGGCCGTCGACCATGACCGAGCCGGTGGGCATCGGGCCGATGATGTTCGCCTCGTCCTCGGAGAGCTCGACCGCCTGGCCCAGCTCGAGAATGATGACGTTGTCCTCCTTCATTCCAAGGTCCATCGCCAGCTGCGCATGCCTGTGGAGCATGCGGTACTCGCCATGCACGGGGATGAAGTACTTCGGCTTCACCAGCGTGTGGACGAGCTTGAGCTCCTCCTGACAGGCATGGCCGGAGACGTGGACGTCCGCGATGCGGTTATAGACGACCGTCGCGCCGCAGCGGTAGAGCTGGTTGATGATGCGCGAGACCATGATCTCGTTGCCCGGGATCGGCGTGGCGGAGATGATAACCGTGTCTCCCTCGCGGATCTGCAGGCGGCGATGCTCGCTGTTGGCCATGCGCGTCAGGCCGCTCATCGGCTCGCCCTGGCTGCCCGTGGTCAATACGACGATCTCGTGATCGTCATAGCACTCCAGATCGCCGATCTCGATATACGCATCCTGCGGGATCTTGAGCTCGCCGATCTCCATCGCCAGGCGCGTGACGTTGATCATGCTCCTGCCGACGAAGCAGACCTTGCGCTTAAACTCGATGCAGTTATCCACAACCTGCTGGATTCTGTGGAGATTGGAGGCAAACATCGCGATGATGATGCGCCCCTTCGCCTCCTTGAAGAAATTGTGGAAGGTTTCTCCAATCTTGCGCTCGCTCATCGTGTAGCCCGGGCGCTCGATGTTCGTGGAATCCGCCAGCAGGGCGAGCACGCCCTTCGTGCCCCATGCCGCCAGCGTGTTGAGGTCCGTTACCTCGCCGTCGATGGGCGTATAGTCGATCTTGAAGTCGCCCGTGACGATGACCGTACCGGCGGGGCAGGTGATCGCCATCGCCACCGCGCCGGAGATCGAATGGCTCACCTTGATGAACTGCACGGTGAACGCGCCGATGGAGACGGTCTCCTTCGGCTTGATCACATTGAGCTGCACGCCGGAAATATTATGCTCGGTCAGCTTGCCGCGTATGAGCGCGCACGTCAGCTTCGTGCCATAGACGGGCGCGGACACATGCGGGAAGACATACGGCATCGCGCCGATATGGTCTTCATGCCCGTGCGTCACCAGAAAGGCGCGCACGCGCTCCCTGTTGTTGGTCAGGTATGTGATGTCCGGAATGACCAGATCAATACCCAGCATATCCTGACGCGGGAAAACGCTGCCGCAGTCGACGACGACGATATCGTCGCCATACTCGAACGCCGTCATGTTTTTGCCGATCTCACCGACGCCGCCCAGCGGAATGATCCGCAGCTTTCCCATAGGGTCGTTTCCCTCCTCTCAATGCATCTCCTTCGTTTTCTGTGTCGGGTTCTTTTGCTCGTGGTTTCTTATGTATTCATACTCAAAATCTGACTGCACGTCGTGCCAGACAGATTGAAAAAACGATCCATTGCCCATTATGGGCATAGTATACAAACGTATTATAGCATAGAAAGCCGTCAAGGAAAAGGAAAACCATACCATATTCAATAAGTTTTTCCGTTCTTCACACAGAAAGTGGGCAATCGCGCGATTATCCCGGCCCGTCTGCGCACTCAGCGTGCGTTTTTCCTTCCGCCTGCGCCATGCCGGCGTCCCTGTCCCCTCTGCGCTGCCGCGCCCCCCGCACAGATATGGAAAAGAGGGGCAGACCGCCTGTCTGTCCCTCCGATGTTTGCCGTTTTGATTACAGATGACGCTCGATCATCGCAGCGATATCCGCCTTGCCGCGCGCGCCGACGGCCTGCTCGACCACCTTGCCGCCCTTGAGGACGATCAGCGTCGGAATGCTCATCACGCCGTAGCGCTGCGCCAGCTCCGCCGCCTCGTCCACATCCACCTTGCCCACGACGGCGCGGCCCTCATACTCCGCAGCCAGCTGCTCGATGAACGGGGCGACCATGCGGCACGGGCCGCACCAGGTGGCGAAGAAATCCACCAGCACGGGCTTGTCGCCTGCGATGGCCTTGTCAAAACTCTCTCTGGTAAAGTGCTCCATCATGATGTTTCCTCCTGTCTTCGGTCTGTTATTTCTGTTCCGGATCGGGCTTCTTCACGGAGACGATGCGCTGCTCCCAGCGGCCCTTGGCGAGCTTGGGATCCAGCACGCGCATCACGCAGTACGCCGCCGTCGTGCCCAGCACAGCGGTGAACGCCGCAACCAGCTCGCGATTGAGCGAGGGCAGCACGGGCCCCAGCTGCCAGCCCAGCGCAAGGCCGGCAATCATCCCGGCGAAGGGAACCAGATACGCCGCGGCGGACGCCGTCATCACCTGCGAAGCGTCCATCTCGACGACGACCTCGTCGCCGACCTCCGCCTTGCCGCGCAGCTTCACGGTGTGCTTGCTGCAGTCCGTGCTGCCGTGCATGCAGGCGTGGCAGTCGCCGCAGGCCTCGTGGCGCTCAAATACGATGGTCAGCAGGTCGCCCTCAACCTGCGTGACAATGCCTTTATTTATCATGTTCATTCTCCTGTGTCAGGGATACTCCCGTATAAGGATACGCGCCGCGCGCAGGTTTTACTCGTACACCTTTTCAAAGGTGGTGAAGCCCTCGTTTTCAAGCAGCTTGATCTGATTGCCCACATTCTTGGCCATCGGCAGGACCGTGGCGATCGCGCCGCCGCGGCGCAGCTCCATCGCCCTGGCGATGATCTCGGTCTTGCGCTGGGTGGACACGCGCTTGTCAATCAGGAAGGCGGTCGCATTCTCCAGCTTGTAGCTGCCCTGCATGTGATCCTTGAGGATGGTGATGATGCGCTCAAAGCCGATGGAGAAGCCGCAGGCCGCGACGTCCTGACCGGAGAACTTGCCGATCATCTTGTCATAGCGGCCGCCGCCGGCGATGGAGAAGTTGTAGTCGTCCATCGTGATCTCAAAGATCGGGCCGGTGTAGTAGCCCATGCCGCGCACGAGCGTGGGATCAAAGACGATCTTCACGCCCTCGGCGAGCATCAGGCGCACGCAGGCGAGGATGTCGGAGAGGTTGGCGATGACCTTGGGATCGAGCACGTCCGCGGAGATATCGCCGCAGAACTCCTCGATCGTCATGCCTTCCTTCACCGCGCCGTAGACGGCGAGGTACTTATCCACGACCGCCGCGTCATAGCCGCTCTCCAGCAGCTCGGCGCGGATGCCGTCAAGGCCAATCTTGTCAAACTTGTCCAGGCTGATGAGCACGGAGCCGACCTCTTCCTCCTTGAAGCCCGCAGAGAGCGCCACGGCGCTGAGGATCTGGCGGTCGTTGAGGTGGATGGTGAAGTCGGTCACGCCGATCTCGGCAAAGATCTGCGTGAGCATGGAGCCGGTCGCGGTGATCAGCTCGATCTCCGCGAGGCTGCTGCCGTCGCCGAGGATGTCGATATCGCACTGGGTGAACTGGCGGAAGCGGCCCTTCTGCGGGTTATCCGCGCGGTAGACATTGCCCATCTGCAGCGCCTTGAACGGAGAGGGCAGCTGCTCCTTGTTGTTGGCATAGTAGCGCGCCAGCGGGACGGTCAGGTCATAGCGCAGGCCGTTGTCGGCGTACTCGCCCGTGCCCTTGTCAATCGCGCGCTGCAGGTCCGCGCCGCGCTTCATGACCTTGAAGATCAGCTTCTCATTGTCGCCGCCCTGCTTGGAGGTCAGGTTCTCAATGTGCTCGACGACCGGCGTCTCAATCTGCATGAAGCCGTACGCGCCGTAGCTCTTCTTGATCATGGAGAGGACATGCTCGCGCAGGCGCATGTCGGAGGGGAGCATATCGAGCATGCCCTTGACGGGCGTCTTGATGAATTTCATATTGAATCGTCCTTTCATGCCCCGCCGTATCGCGCGGGGAACGGTGTCCTAATGTATTCGCGCTTATTCTTCATTCTCCTGCATGCGCTTCCATTCCTCGCGCGTGATGAGCACGGTGCGGGGCTTGGTCGGGCCCTCTGCCTCGCCGGCGATGCCGCGCAGCGTCATCTCGTCCACGAGACGGCCCGCGCGCGCATAGCCCACGCGCAGCCTGCGCTGGAGCATGCTGATGGAGATCTGGCCTGCGTCGATGGCCAGCTCAATCGCCTTGGCGAGCATCTCATCCACAGGCTCCGCGCCGGAGGGCGCCTCGCCTGCGGCGGCCTTCTCCTCCTCCGCAGCGCTGTTCATCTGCTCGATGACGTCCTCGTTGTAGTCCGCCGTGTGCGCGCCGCGCACATAGCTGACGATGCGCTCGACCTCCTCGTCCGAGAGGAAGCAGCCCTGCACGCGCGTGGGCTTGCCCGCGCCCTGCGGGGCGTAGAGCATATCGCCCTTGCCCAGCAGCTTTTCCGCGCCGCCCGCGTCGAGGATGGTGCGGCTGTCGATCTGCGAGGAAACGGCGAAGGCGATGCGGCTGGGGATATTCGCCTTGATGACGCCGGTGATGACGTTGACCGACGGGCGCTGGGTCGCGATGACCAGATGAATGCCCGCCGCGCGCGCCAGCTGCGCCAGACGGCAGATGGAGTCCTCCACCTCGCCGGGAGCGACCATCATCAGGTCGGCCAGCTCGTCGATGATGACGATGATCGAGGACATCGGCTCCTCGTCCGGGCCGATGGCGGCGTTGTAGCCCTTGATGTTGCGCACGCCCATCGTCTCAAAGCGCTTGTAGCGGTGCTCCATCTCCACAACGGCCCAGGACAGTGCCGCCGACGCCTTCTTGGGATCGGTGACGACCGGCACCAGCAGGTGCGGGATGCCGTTATACACGGACAGCTCGACGACCTTCGGGTCGATCAGGATCAGGCGCACTTCCTTGGGCGAGGCGCGGTAGATGATCGAGTTGATGATCGTGTTGATGCACACGGACTTACCGGAGCCCGTCGCACCGGCGATGAGCACGTGCGGCATCTTCGCCAGATCCGCAACGACCGGCGCGCCGGAAATGCCCTTGCCCAGCGCGACCGCCGTGGGCGACTTTTCGCGCGTCATCTCCGGGCTCTCCAAGACGTCGCGCAGGGAGACCATTTCGGTCTTCTCATTCGGAATCTCGATGCCGACCGCCGGCTTGCCCGGGATCGGCGCCTCGATGCGCACGCCGTCGGAGGCCATGTTCAGCGCGATGTCGTCCACAAGGCCGACGATGCGCGAGACCTTCACGCCCGGGGCGGGCTGCAGCTCATAGCGCGTGATCGCAGGGCCGTGGGTGACATGCGTGAGCTTCGCCTGCACGCCGAAGGACTCGAGCGTATCCAGCAGCTTCCGGCTTCCGGCTTCGATCTTCGCCTGAATATTCGGGTCGCGCGTGCTCGCGGAGCGCTCAAGCAGATCGATCGGCGGATAGTTGTAGGTCTCCTCCTCGATCTTCGGCGCTTCATGGACGTCCTTCTTCGGCAACACGACGGGCGTGCCGTCCAGCCTCGAGCCGCGCAGCTGCACGATCGTCTGATCCTGCACGGCGGCCTGCTGGGCGGCGAGCACATCCTGTCCGCCGCTGCGGGCGCCCTGCGCCGGGCGCGTCACGCCGCGCGCCGGGATGCTCGAGGGAACGCCCTCGCCCTGCATGCGCTCGCTGCGGCGGCGCGCAGGCTGAGCCTGCTCGGCCGCGGCGTTATAGCCGCGCATGAAGGCGGGCATGCCGTCTTCATCCTCGGGATCATCCTCCAGCGCAGGCTCGTCATAGGACACAGCGGCTTCTTCGCCAGCCGGAGCGTCTGCCGCATAGGCCATCTCTTCATCCATCTGATAAGCCGGCGCCTCGTCAGGCTGGTATGCCGCCGGGGCGTCAGCCTGCTCTTCGCCCGCGTATTCCGGGTACGCCGGCTCCTCATCGTATACCGGGTACGGGGATTCCTGAACGGGCGCATTCTGAACGGGTGTATACTCCGCAGCATACCCATTCTCATAGGCTGCAGGCTCATGCACCGGCGCGCTCTGCGCCGCAGGACGGGCGTAGATGGAATGATCCGTCTGGGCCGTGCCCTGCGCGTTCATGCCGTAGAGGAAGGCCTGCTCCGCCTCCTCGATGGAGAACTGCCCCCTCCTGCGCCCGTCGCGCGGGTCGGTCCGCTCGTCGATACTCTCGCGGGTGAATTCATCCCCGCGTTCAATATACAGATCCGATCTGCCCGCAGCGGCCGCACGGCGCGGCGCATGCTTCGCGGCGCGGACGGGTTCGTGGGAAATCGGCACCTCGCCGTCCCACGCGGGATTCTCCTGCGCTGCCGGGGCGGGCGCGGCCTTCTTCTTCGCCTTGCGCTTGGGCGCGGGGGCGGGCTGCTCCTCCTGCTGCGGGGCTTCCTGGGCGGCGCTCTGCGCCTTGGCGCGCAGCTGCTCCTCCATCAGGCGCTGCGCCTCCTGCTGCTCGCGCAGGGCCTTTTCGCGGGCCTCGCGCTTCTGCTGGCGCTTGGCGGCGAGCTCCGTCTCCCGGCGGAGCATCTCCTCCTCCTGCACGGCGCGGGCCGCCGCGCGCTCCTCGCGCTGCTCGGCGATTTCCACGCGGATATCATCGATCCACTCGGAGAGGTACATGCCCACATGCGAGAAGGACACGCCCGTCATGACCATCAGCGCGATCGTCACCGCAAAGATCAGCACGATCACGGAGCCCCAGATATCCAGCGCCTGCACCAGCGGCCACGCCAGCAGCGCGCCGATCAGGCCGCCGCCCGTGCACAGGCTCGATGCATCCTTGTATGAGCAGATCAGGAAATTCAGATACGTCGGCTGATAGCCCTGACCGAGCATCAGGCTGGCGATGGAATTGACCTGAAAGAGCTGCAGCATCGTCTCCACAAAGAGGAAGACA
Source organism: Clostridia bacterium (assembly GCA_017936375.1). Lineage (GTDB taxonomy): Bacteria > Bacillota > Clostridia > Christensenellales > Aristaeellaceae > Ventricola. The sequence goes on along the minus strand of JAGBFR010000010.1, from coordinate 98,704 downwards.
AGCGCGCTGCAGACCATGGGCTTCGGGCTGAGCCTGCGCTCCGCGAAGAACACCAGCACCACGCCCGCCCAGCAGACGACCAGCGGCAGCAGCAGGCAGAGCCGGCCGCCGAGGCCGCGCATGAGCAGCACGCAGTGATTGAGGAAGCCGCCGCTGGAGGGGATGAACTGGCTGACCAGCGCCAGCAGGCCCAGACACAGCACGATGATGCCGATCACGCCGCGCGGATCCGTCCCGCCTGCCGCCTTCTTCTTCCCTCTGGCCGGCATGCCCTTCACGCCGCTGACCTTCTTTTTCTTTTTATTGTCGCCCTTGGGGGCTGCCTTTCTGGCCATCCGCCAACCTCCCTGTTTGTTTTCCGTGTATATTCAGCGGCGAAGCGCTGCCCCGCCGCCCTGTATGACGCAAAATGCGAATAATCTGCCCGAGGTAAACTCAGGCAGATTATTATATCACATTCAGGGTTTTCCGTAAAGCGCCGCCCGGGGGCAAAGTTTTTCGCCCTTACAGCAGCTCCATCGGGTAATCGCTGCGCAGAATCACGCAGGAGAGCACGCCGTCCTCGCCGATGTGCAGCTGCAGCACGCGCCCCTCCACCTCGTACATGAGGCTCGTTCCGGGGTCGAGCATCGCATCAAACGCCGCGTCCTCGTCGTAGACCGTCTCCCTCGCGGGTTCGCCCATCAGCTGCAGCACCTGAACATCCGTCGTCACGCCCGTTTTGAGCAGGCCACAGAAGCTGATGCGCGTGGCGCGGATGGCGGAAACAGGCGTCTCTTCCTCGTCCGTCTCGGCGTATTTGGGAATCTCCACCGCGAATCCGCGCTCACGCTCAAGCGGATAGACCAGCGCGTCGGTCGTGTAGTCCGGGTCCGCCAGCGGAACATCCTGCATGACGTCCCCAAGCAGGTCGCCCAGCTCAATGGGCAGCATCGGGGAGACGAGGCCGCTGAAGCACGCCGTCTCAATGCCGGAACGGCTGTACGGCACGTCGGGATGCGCCAGCGCATAGGCCGGGCTGTCCTCGGCGATGTAATCCGCCAGCTCATGCCAGTAGAAGGTGACGCTGCCGCTCTCGCCGTCGAAGTAGCGGTATCTGTCCTCCGGATAGTAGATGGTCAGGCCGCCCTCATCGACGAAGAAGCTGTCCGTCGGCATGGGCAGCAGGTCGGAAAACTCCATATAGTCGCTCATGCCGTCCAGCACGTCGCGCTCGATGATCGCCTCCATCGCGGTGATGGCCGCGGGCGCATCGGCAAAGAGCTCGTCGAGATAGATCTCCATGCCCGTTTCAAGATTCACCGTCAGCGCCGCGGCAGAACTGCCCCCGCGCCCGGAGGGCTGATCGCCCTGCCATGTGCGCGCCATGGAGACAATGCCTTCGTCCTGATAGAGCCTGCCCGCCTGTGCGATCTGCACGCCCGCACGGCTGAGCATGGCGAGCGCCTCCTTCTGCGCAAAGCGAGCCTCGATCTGCATGTCCAGCGCCATGCGCTTCATCTCGTCAAGCGGCGCGCCCTCCGGAACTTCAAATACGGCCAGCGTGCTGCCGCTCGCCGCGTCCGCCAGCTCCGTCATGCGGACCGCCAGCATCTGCTGTGCATCAGCCGCCTGCGCCGCGGCAAGGCCGGTCAGCAGCATCAGCGCCGCCAACAGAATGGCCAGAATCCGTTTCATCCGTTCATCACCTCTCGGCTTTTCTATGCGTCTTTCATGTTCGTGTCTTTCATAATCGCGTCTTTCATGATAATGAAAAAGCACCGTACTGTCAAGAAGACGGATGAACGGCGCTTTTTCTTCCCGGGAAACTCAGAAAACCACGGGCTGCAGCTGCCGGCCCTCCAGCGCCGCCTCCGCCGCAGGTACGATCATCTCAAAATCTGCCACGCAGCTCGTCGGTTTGCCCGCGCTGTCGTCCTGCGCAAAGGGGACGAAGAACATGCCCTTCCCATTCATCAGCCGACCGATATTCTGCGCAGAGGCTGCCAGCGCATCGTTGGTGGATACGGCGATGAGCACGGGCCCGCCGTTGCGCCGGTGGCTCTTGACGGCGAGCGTCGGCGCGGTGTCATAGATGCCGCAGGCCAGCTTGCCCAGCGTATTGCCCGTGCAGGGCGCAATAACCAGCAGGTCGAGCAGCTTCTTCGGGCCGATGGGCTCCGCCTGCGCGATGGTGTGGATGACGGGCCGGCCGGTGATCTCCTCCGCCCTGCGCACCCAGTCCTGCGCCTTTCCAAAGCGCGTGTCCGTCGCATACGCATTCTCCGACATGATCGCCGTCACGCTGTATCCCCGCTCCGCCAGCCGCTGCATCTGCGGAAACACCGATGCAAACGTGCAGAATGATCCTGTGACCGCGAATCCGATCCGAATCTCAGCCATCCGCCTTCCCTCCTTCAGCGTCCCCGGCGCTCCGGCTGTCCATGCCGCGCATCAGGGCGTCATAGAGCGCCTCGCCCGCCGCGCCCGGGGCATACCGGCCGGGAACGCCGCTCTCCATCACCAGCTCAACGCCCATGCGCACCGCGCAGCTCACGTCCATGCCATAGGGCGGGCTGGCCAATTCAAAGACCTTCGCCCGCCCGGCCAGCCGGGCAAGCGCCTGCGCGCCCAGCACATGCGCGGGTACGGTGTTCATCACGAAATCCGCCTGCGCGCAGGCAGAGGCGATCTCCGCCAGCGGCACGGGATGCGCGCCCATGGCGTGCGCCGCGCGCATCTGATCCTCATTCCTCGCGCAGACGATGACGAACGCCTCCATCGCGGCAAGCCGCTGCGCCAGCGCCCGCCCGATCCGGCCAAAGCCCGTGATCAGCGCGCAGCTCCCGGCGATCGGCCCCTCCATGCGCTGCATGGCGGAAAAGATCGCGCCCTCCGCCGTGAGCACGGCGTTGCGAAGGAGAAATATCTCATCCTCCCCCGGACGCACAACCCGCGCGCACTGGGGCAGCTCCTCATCCCGCACGCCCGCGCCCGCCAGCACCGCGCGGCACGGCGGGATCCGCGCAAGGGCCTCTTCCCGGCTCATCGAGCCGCCATAGAGCGCATCTCCGGCAAAGCTCTGCGGCCATGGCAGCAGCACGGCGTCCGCGCCGCCCATTTCCTGCTCCCGCGAGGTGATCTGCGCCGTCTCATGGCCCGCATGCCGCGCAGCCGCCAGCGCGCCCTGCATCCTTTCATCCCCGCCAAAGGCAATCAGCTTCATGCTCATCCCTCCCGCAGAAGGTATGCGCAGGATCGCCAGGGCATGCAGCAAAGAAAAACAAAACGGGTTGCCTCATCTGAGACAACCCGTCTTTCCATAATCATCTGTAATCATCTATCACAGCATGATAGGTTTCTTTGAGATAAACATCGATTTGTTTACGTTCTCCATCAGAACAGTTTCCATAGATTTTCGCAAGCTTCTCCCGATAGTAATCCTCATCAAACAGATCTTGCGTACTCTCCAACAAAACCTGCCTTGCTTCAGCGAGAATCTCATCACCTCTGCGCTTTGCGCTTTCTATTTCAAGCCTAATATCAATGACTCGCTGATCATGTTTCGCCATGCTGTCAATAATCTCTTTTGCATCCTTAACTTGCTGAGATTCACAGCCGGTCAGAAAAAGCAGAGCGGCCATACACATCAGCAGCAAGAATGCTTTCTTGATGTTCATTGTTTTTGCTCCTTTAAGAATATCAGTTACTTTGGGCAGAAACTCTGATTACTGAAAGTACAATTTATCCGCTCACAGTAAACAAGGCAGTTTCATTCTTTATTTCCCATAGTAGAGATCCAGCAAACTTTGATTATACTCCAGCTGTCGTTCCAATCTTTCAATCTCAGCATTACTAGCTTTGTATTCAGCTAAGGATCTTTCTAAATTCGCTTTTGCTTCGTCTGCTGAAAGTGTACACGCATCATAGATCACCACAGCCAGAATCACCGCAAGTGCAATCGCCACGAAGATCGCGACATTCTTCGCTGTGCTCTTGGTACCCGAATGGGTTACACTCGCAATATTGAACCCGCAAGACGGACAATCCCTCAATTCCTCCGACACCAGATTGCCGCAGCCCGGACAACGAATCATACTTATCCTCCTGTTCTCAAGTGAGATTCAAATCAAATCTCTCTGTTCCTCATTCCGATCAGAATCTCTTCTCATCGTTGTTATCGTTGTTTCTGTGATACTCATAATTACGCTGCCGGATATCAGGTCTGAAGCCAACGACAAGGAGGCCAATCAGTCCCAGCCAGAATCCCCACCAGAAACCTCCCTGGTATCCTTTACTTTCGGAAAGATACTGCGTAATCAGACCGAAAACCAAACCGACGACCACATAGCCGCCAATCAAGCCAAGCCAATAATACTCCATTAATATTTCCCTCCATTTTCGATATACTATAAATTTGTAGTTTTACTACACTATAAAATTATACTATACGCAAAACAAGGGTGTCAAGATACAATTACAGTCGTTAGGGGGTGCATATGTCATGATGCGCGAAATCATCATAACCAAAAAGAAGCCCCTCAAGGGCGATGATGGACACAAGGTTGTGTCCGTTCGAATGAAAGATGAAACTGTTGAGCTTCTGGACAAACTTTCAGAGCAAACCAATCGCTCCAGAAATGAGCTGATCAATATGCTTCTTGAGGAAGCTCTTCAGCAGGTTTCTGTGGTTGATTCCGAATAAGCATAGAAAAAGCGGCCCGAAGGCCGCTTCTTTTGCATTTTGGTTGATTACTTGAGCTCGGAGGTGCAGTGCGGGCAGCGGGTCGCGTCGTCCGCGATCTCGCTCTTGCAGTACGGGCACAGGCGCGGCGCCTTCGCCGGGGCCGGAGCCGGTTCCGGCTTCTTGTGCATATTGTTCATGAACTTGACGACGATGAACATGCACAGCGCGATGAGCAGGAAGTCGACGATGTTCTGGATGAACGCGCCGTAGTTCAGGGTGCCCACGCCGGCCTCAGCCGCCGCCTCGATGGAGGCGTACTCATTGCCGTCCAGCGCATAGAACAGGCCGCCGAAGTTGACGCCGCCAGTCATCATGCCGAGCAGCGGCATGAAGATGTCGTTGACCAGGGAGGTGGTGATCTTGCCGAACGCGCCGCCGATGACCACGCCGATGGCCATGTCGATCACGTTGCCGCGCATGGCAAATGCCTTGAATTCCTCAAAAAACTTCTTCATGGTGATTCTCTCCTTCATTTGAATGATTGAAATGGTTGTTTATCGATCGGCAGTCATCCGCCGTCCATATCGTGTTTATTCGCCAATGGGCTCCTCCGCCAGCGGGGCCGCGCCGCTCTCCATCTTCGCCGTGAGGGCGGAGAAGTCGATCTCCGGCAGCTCGGAAAGGGAGGACAGGCAGAAATGCCGCAGGAACGCATCCGTCGTACCGTAGAGGATCGGGCGCCCGAGCGCCTCCTTGCGGCCGACCTCCTCGATGAGCCCCTTCGACACCAGCGACTGCACGGAGTAATCGCACTTGACGCCGCGCACCGCCTCCACCTCGGCCTTCGTCACCGGCTGACGGTAGGCGATCACAGCCAGCGTCTCCATAATCGCCTGCGAGAGCGACTGCTTCTGCACGGGCTGGAGCAGCTTTTCGACATAATGCGCGTAGTCCGGCCGCGTCGCCAGCTGCACATGCGCGCCGAAGCGCAGAAGCCGCAGCCCGCGGCGGTCAAAGTCATAGCCGCTCTCCAGCGCGTCGAGCGTCTCCTCCAGCTCCTCGGGCGTGATCTCCATCGCGCGGCAGATCTCGCTCTTTTCCACGGCGTTGCCGCTGACAAAGAGGATCGCCTCTACGATGCCCACGCGCTCGCCGGGCTCAAGCTTTGGCTTTTCCGTCTCCTGCGTCTGCGGCAGGAGAATCTGCATCTCCGTCTCCATGTCCTTCCTCATCCCTTCTTCCGGGCAGTATCAGGATGTCCTCATAGGCATTTTCCTGCTCGGCGTGCAGCCGCCCCAGTTTGAGCAGCTCCAGCATCGCCATAAAATACGAAACAATCTCATCCTTGGTCACCTCGGAGGAGAGCATGTCCGAAAAGAGCACGGGGCCCTTCCTCAGGCGGGAGGTCAGATTGAACACGCACTGCTCGATGGTGAATTTGTCGCGCGTGATCGAGCGGAACACGCGGCCCGGCTCGTCCGTCTGCGTGTTCCTTGCGATGATGCGCTCCAGCGCGCGCACAAGCCCGGGCAGCGAGAGGCCCGTCAGCTCCACCGGCTGCGGCGGGAGGGGGTATTCCTCCGGGAGCTTTGAAAAGACCTGCATCGCCGCGCGCTCGAATTCCTTCATCCGACCCGCAGATTCCTTGTAGAGCTTGTATTCCTCGAGCCTGCGGATGAGCGCCTGCTCGGGGGATTCCTCGCCCTCCTCCTCTTCCTTGGGCGAGCGGGGCAGCAGCGCGCGCGACTTGATCTCAAGGAGCGTCGCCGCCATCGTCAGAAACTCGCTGGCCACATCCATGTCCAGCTCATCGATGCCCTCCAGCGAGGCGAGATACTGCTCGGTGATCTCGGAGACGAAGATATCCTTGATGTCCACCTTCGCGCGGGAGATCAGGTGCAAAAGAAGATCAAGCGGCCCTTCGAACTGCTTGAGCGAAACAACGTATGCCATCGCTTACCCCCAGATCAGCCGGACAGGCACGAGCATCAGCTGCTGCGCCGGGTAGACGACCATGCTGATGATCTCGCCCAGAATGCCCCTCGCCGAGAGCACCATGACGATGATCATGCAGATCTGGAACACCTGCCTGGACAGATGGAACCGGCCGCGGAAGATCAGGTCGTTGACCACATGATAGCCGTCCAGCGGCGGAATCGGGATCAGATTGAACACGGCGAGGTTGAGATTGACCAGCGCCGAATAGGCAAACAGGCGGACGAACGGCACGAGATACGTCCGGGCAATCATCGGCCCGAAATCCTGCACGGCCGTGCCGCCGATGACCGACCAGACCGCATTGTATTCATAACTGATGAGCGTGGACACGCCGAATTCACTGACGACCTGCGGCAGCCACATCGCCGCGCTGCACGCGGCGGCCAGCAGCGTAAAGAGAACAAAGAGAATGAGATTGACCGTGATGCCCGCCAGCGAGACCTTCAGGTCCGCCAGCACACGGTTGCCCTTGAATTTCCACGGATTGACGGGCACGGGCTTCGCCCAGCCGAAGCCGGCGAAGAACATGAGCAGCGCGCCCACGGGGTCAAGGTGCTTCAGGGGATTGAGCGTCAGGCGGCCGGCGCGCTTGGCCGTGTCGTCGCCGCAGCGGTACGCGATATAGGCATGCCCCCACTCATGGCAGCAAAGGCCGATCAGCACGGCGAGCACGCGGAAAATCGCCTGATCAAAAAAAGCGATGGGTTCGCTCAGAAGCGTCTGCAGGTAATCAAGCACAGCGCGGATTTCCTTTCGGGAGATGCCGGAGAGCCTCCGGCTGGTATTCTATTTATTCTATATCAGCGGCGGTTTTTCTGTCAAGCCCCAGCGGCCGCCCGCGCGCCAAAGATTGCCCTGCACAAAAGCAGCGGCGCAGGAAAACCCCTGCGCCGCATGCATGTATATTTATCCCATCTGCACCATATCCTTATGGAGACGGCTGAGTATGCGCTTTTCCAGCCGGGAGATGTAGCTCTGGCTGATGCCCATGATGTCGGCGACCTCCTTCTGCGTCTTCTCCTTTCCCCCGCCGAGGCCAAAGCGCAGGCGCATGATCTCCTTTTCCCTCATCGACAGGCGTGAGAGCGCGGCGGCGAGCATCTGCCGCTCGACGCTCTCCTCGATGGAGCGGTAGACCAGATCCCCCTCCGTGCCGAGGATGTCGGAGAGGAGCAGCTCGTTGCCGTCCCAGTCCGTGTTGAGGGGTTCGTCCAGCGAGACCTCGAGCTTCTGCCGGCTCGTCCGTCTCAGGTGCATGAGGATCTCATTCTCGATGCAGCGCGAGGCATAGGTCGCCAGCTTGATCTTCTTGAGGGGATCAAACGTGTTGACCGCCTTGATCAGCCCGATCGTGCCGATGGAGGTCAGGTCCTCGATGCCCACGCCCGTGTTTTCAAACTTCCTTGCGATGTAGACCACCAGCCGCAGATTGTGCTCGATGAGCTTCTTCTGCACGGCGCCCGGCTCCTGCCCCATGCGGGCGAAGAGCGCCTGCTCCTCCTCGCGGGTCAGCGGCGGGGGCAGCATGTCGCTCCCGCCGATATAGGCGACGCTCCCCTCCGGCCGGATGATGCGCAGCGCCGGCCTCGCATATGCGCCGGCATAGCCCCATGCCGGCCAGCTCCTTTGTCTCTCCATACAATCCCCTCCAACTCTTATCCCCGTTTGCGTCGTCCTCTGCATGTGTCGGGGCAGCTCAATCCTCTGCGCATATGCCCGGGATGAGCGCGGGCGATCCCCGACGCAGCCCCGGCGAAAGCGCAGCAGCCGCGTGCAGTTCCCGCGTTCCCCTCTCCGTGCGCAGCAGCGCGCGCTCCGGCGTGAAGCACCACATCATCTGCCGCCCGCCTGCCGTATCCGCAAAGAGCGGGCGCAGATGCAGCGCATCGGGATCGAGCAGCGCCTGCGCATCCGCCTGCGCCAATACGATGACCGGCAGGCGCGTGAGGTAATCCGTCAGCGTATTCCCGCTGTCGACGATGGCCTCCCATTCCGCCGTCTTCCCACCCGCGGTCAGGATCAGCCTCCCGCGCCCGGGCATGCGCCTGCGCCGCCGGACGCAGGCCGCCGCAGCCAGAGAAAAGCCCGCGCCCAGCAGCCATGCCGCAGGGAGCGAGCCTGTCGCCCCGGCCAGCGCCTGCACCGTGCCGCCCAGAAGGCCGTATGCCGCGAGCAGCACAGCCATCCCGGCAAAGGGATGCACGCGCGCCTCCCCATCGGCCAGCAGCATCATCGCCATCGCAGCCGGCGGCCAGAGCATGATCTGCGCCGCCCGATTTGGCAGAAGGCATGTGCAAAGACCGGCAATCGCCGCCCCCAGCGCAGCGCCGCACAGCACGCGCAGCGGCCTGACCGCATGCCCCTGAAGCTTCAATGCGATGAGGATCGCCAGCGCGTCCATGGCGCACTCCAGTGCGGCGCCCGCCAGATCAGCCGTCGCGGTCAACCCCTTTCATGGGGCCATTATAGCGCCCGGGCCGTTTTTTCCCTGTCGTTTGAGCGCGCAAAAAAAGAAGAAAGCTCGTCGGCATTCGACAAGCTTTCTTCGCTTTATTCACTTATGTTTTTGGAGAAAGCAGCGCCTCAGGGGATTACAGCGCCTTGGAGATCTGCTGGCCCTGCTTGGTGTCCTTGAGGACGTAGCCAAGGGCGATGATCTCATCGCGCAGGCGGTCGCTCTCCGCCCAGTTCTTCGCCGCGCGGGCGGCGGCACGGGCCTCCAGCAGCGCCTCAACCTGATCGTCCTTCTCGTCCGTCTTGCGGGAGAGGATGCCCAGCACGCCGCACAGCTCATCCAGCGTGTCGAGCACGGCCTTGACGGCGGCCTTCGGGCTGGTCTCGGTGAGGGCGGCATTCGCCATGCGCACGAGCTCGAAGATCTGGCCGATGGCGTTGGCGGTGTTCATGTCGTCGTCCATCGCCGCGTCAAAGCCCTCGCGGCAGGCCTTGACCTTCTCCATGAGCTCGTTTTCCTTCTCGCCCATCTCGCCGTCCTTGGCATTGGCCAGCAGGAAGGCGTAGTTGTCCTTGGCGGTGTAGAGGCGGTCGAGGGAGGCCTTCGCCTGCTCGATCATCTCACGAGAGAAGTTGATCGGGCTGCGGTAGTGCGCGCTGAGCATGAACATGCGCACCGCCTCAAGGTCAAACTCCTTGGCGATGTCGCGGACGGTGAAGAAATTGCCCAGGGACTTGGACATCTTCTGGTTATCCACGTTGATGAAGCCGTTGTGCATCCAGTAGCGGACGAACGGCTTGCCCGTCGCGCCCTCGCTCTGGGCGATCTCATTTTCATGATGCGGGAAAACGAGGTCCTTGCCGCCGCAGTGGATGTCGATGGTCTCGCCCAGGTACTTCATGCTCATCGCGGAGCACTCGATATGCCAGCCCGGACGGCCCATGCCCCACGGGGACTCCCACGCCGGCTCGCCCGGCTTCTGCGCCTTCCAGAGGGCGAAGTCCATCGGGTTGCGCTTGATGGAATCGACCTCGATGCGCGCGCCGCTCTCCAGATCCTCCATGTTCTGGCCGCAGAGCTTGCCGTAGCCATGGAAGCCCTCGACATTGTAATACACGTCGCCGTTGTCCGTGGCGTAGGCGAGGCCCTTCTCCTCGAGCTTTTTGATCAGCGCGATGATCTCCGGGATGTGCTCGGTCGCCTTCGGGTTGACGGTCGCGCGCTCAATGCCCAGCGCATCGGCGTCGTGATAGTATTCCTCGATGAAGCGCTCGCCCAGCTCCTTGACGGTGATGCCCTCTTCATTGGCGCGGCGGATCATCTTGTCGTCGATGTCGGTGAAGTTCTGCACGAACTTGACGTCATAGCCCTTGTGCTCCAGATAGCGGCGCAGGGTATCAAAGACGATGAACGGGCGGGCGTTGCCGATGTGGAAGTAATTATAAACCGTCGGGCCGCAGGCATAGATCCTGACCTTGCCTTCCTCGATCGGGACGAACTCTTCCTTCTTCCGCGTCTGCGTATTGTAAATCTGCATACTCAAATCCTCCTGACTGTTTGTCTGCATCCGCTGTCCTGCGCGGAGGGCGGCGGGCGGGATGCAAAAAGCCCTGCCGTCTCCGATTTCCAGAGACGGCAGGGCCGCGGTTCCACTCTGATTAAGCGCATAGGCGCGCTTCACTCATTTCGCCTTAACACGACGTCCATGCCGCAGCCTGCGCAAAAGCGGTCGGCTGCGGAGCTCCCGGATGCACTTCTCCTCCTTTGCTGCCCGGGCGCGCTTTCAGCCGGCGGCGCGCCCTCTCTGATGGAGCCTGAAGGGGGATACTCTTCCGTTCTCTGCCTGTAAATGTTATTATATGCCGTCCGCGCGCGGCGTGTCAAGGGTGATTTTCTTCCCCAAAGGGCGCCGCCGTGACCGACCGGGGGAATTTATGACGCAATTTCTTCTCGGTTTCCTCTAGGATTATGCGTGAAGCTGTGATATAATGCATGTAGATTTTTGATTTGGAGGTTGAGGCCCATGTCTTCTAAGAATACGCCGAGCGCCCGCGAGCTGCGCAAGAAGAAGGTCTATCAGATCATCGCGCTGATCGCCTGTGCTGCCCTTCTGCTGACCGCGATCCTGCCGTTCTTCGCCAATGCGATCCTCTACTGATTGATCCTATCAGCAGAATCAAGAACGAAATATGCCGCCTCCCGAAAGGGAAGCGGCATTTTCTTATTTATACGCCCTGATTGCCGCCCTGCGTGGGCAGGATATCCCCCGCGTCGCGGCGCAGCGCATCGCACAGACTCCTGATCTGGGCCGCCTGATCGTCGGTGATGTCCTCCGGCTTCGTCTTGTGGACGGCCTTCTTCAGCGCGGCGACGTCGTCCTTGATGACGCGCTTCCTGTCCTTGTCCAGCTCCTTATGACCGGCGAGCGCCTGCTCCGCCTCATAGATGAGCCGCTCGCCCTCGTTGCGCACGTCCAGCGCAGCCTTGCGCGCCCTGTCCCATGCCTCGTACTGCTTCGCATCCTCCATCGCGCGGCGAATCTCGTCCTCGCTCATGTTGGTCGTCGAGGAGATCGTAATCTCCTGATGATTGCCCGTGCCCAGATCCTTCGCGGAGACCTTGACGATGCCGTTCGCGTCGATCTCAAAGGTCACCTCAATCTGCGGCACGCCCGCCATCGCCCGGCGGATGCCCTTCAGGCGGAAATTGCCCAGCAGCTTATTGTCCCGGGCAAAATGGCGCTCGCCCTGCAGGACCTTGATGTCCACCGCTGTCTGGAAGGGCGCTGCGGTGGTGAAGATCTGGCTGTGGCGCGCGGGGATGGTCGTGTTGCGGTCGATCAGCTTCGTTGCCACGCCGCCGACGGTCTCGATGGCCAGGGACAGCGGGGTCACGTCCATGAGGATGACGTCCTGCACCTTCGAAGAGACGGTCATGCCCGTGCCGGAGGACGGCGCGGCCAGCTTGCCCGCCTGCAGCGCCGCGCCGAGGGCGACGCACTCGTCCGGGTTCATCGCGCGGGAGGGCGTCTTGCCGGTGAGCCGCCTGACCATCTCCTGCACGGCGGGCATGCGCGTGCTGCCGCCGACGAGCAGCACCTGATTGAGCTGACCCATCGTCAGCGCCGCGTCGGTCATCACCTGATTGACCGGGCCGCAGGTGCGGTCGACGAGATCGCGCGTCATGCCCTCAAACTGGGCGCGCGTGACCGTGATATCCATGTGGTGCGGGCCGTTCTTATCCTGACAGAGGAAGGGCAGCATCACCTGCGCGCTCAGCTGGGAGGAGAGCTCGCGCTTGGCCTTCTCTGCCGCCTCGCGCACGCGCAGCATCGCCGCCGCGTCGCGGGCGAGGTCGACCTTTTCCAGCCTGCGGAATTCATTCACCAGATGATCCGTCAGCCGCGCGTCAAAGTCGTCGCCGCCCAGATGATTATCGCCGCTGGTGGCGAGCACCTCGATCACGCCGTCGCCGATCTCAATGAGCGACACGTCAAACGTGCCGCCGCCGAGGTCATAGACGAGTATCTTCTGCGCCTGACCGTGGTCAAGGCCGTAGGCAAAGGCGGCCGCCGTCGGTTCGTTGATGATGCGCAGTACGTCAAGCCCCGCAATGCGGCCCGCGTCCTTGGTCGCCTGCCGCTGCGCGTCGGTAAAATACGCCGGGACGGTGATGACCGCCTGCGTGACCGGCTCGCCGAGGTATGCCTCCGCATCGCGGCGCAGCTTCTGCAGGATGATCGCGGAAATCTCCTGCGGAGAATACTTCCTGCCGTCGATCTTCACGCTGTAGTCGTTGCCCATCTCGCGCTTGATGGAGAGCACGGTGCGCTCCGGGCTGACGGCCTGCTGCCTGCGCGCCGCCTCGCCGACGACGCGCTCGCCGGTCTTGGTGATGCTGACGACGGACGGGGTCGTGCGCCCGCCCTCGGAATTGGGGATGACCACGGGCTCGCCGCCCTCGATGACGGCCATGCAGCTGTTGGTCGTGCCCAGATCGATGCCGATGACTTTGCTCATATGATAAACCTTCCTTGAATCAACATTTGTCTATGATATTGTAACCGGAGAAACCACGAAAGACAAGTATAGCAAAATAAAAAAGGGAATTGGTCAGTATAAACCAATTCCCAAAGACCATAATTTCTCACGGTCTTTCCACAACCTATCAGATCTTCTTCAGTAGTTCAGCCTTTTTGCTCTGGTATTCCTCTTCATCCAGCACTCCCTGTTCTTTGAGTGCAGAAAGCTTCTGAAGCGCATCAAGCGCATCACTGGCAGGCGCCGCAGTATGGGACACCTGTGCATTGGTTTGGACCTCCTCTTCCCAAGGAGAGCCATCTGCCGGACGCAGGGAGCCCGTACAGATTCTGACCAGATCAATCAGCGTCCAGATTCCCAATCCGCCGGCAGTCAGCAGCTTGACAACACCCGTACCTGTATAGCCAAGGTAGAATCGGTCAACACCAAGCGTACCAACAAAGACAGATAGCAGTATAGCAGTCAGCTTGTTCTTCGTTCCCATATATCCCTCATTACCCCTTCTTGCCATGACTTGAGCACGCTTGGCAATTCGCGTTTTTTCATAATCGCCACTCAAGCATACACCAGTACCCAATATAAAAAACAGCATCGCCTGCGGAAGGCCCCAGAAAACATTGCAGCTCCGCGTATAGCTGTCCACGCCGTTTCCTGCCGTCATCAGCAGGTTTATAATTCCATATTGATCATACATTTCAAGGCCAGCAAATCTCATTCCGCGAAATGTCCATTCAAAAAATGACAATGTGATTGATATTGCAAGTCCAATCACGCCTAACCAGATGAGTACCTTCGCACATTTATCGTTGTTTTTATGCAAAACAAAGAATAGTAACTGCATAATACTCACTACAACAATAGCAACGGCTCCTGTCACAGCTAAAGGTTCACTCGACCACCAATCAATATGACATACAGACACAAATACACTCAACGCAATACTGACTATTGAGAGAAGGATGGAGATAGCTCGTCCTCCACAGAAGTCTGCAACAAATGCCAGCGCCATAATCCCGCCGAACATCACTCCGAAATACTCCAAGATATTCAGCAGATTCGCAATCTGAATATAGGTGTCTCTATCTATATTCAAAGTAGAAGTATAGTAACTGTAATCCCTGTTCCACTTCCTTGATACCGTAAGGACGCTCTTCCAAAGTCCGAAATCATCAAACATACACAAGACAACATACACCAGAACACATCCTGCAAAAGCAAACCAAAGCTTCTTCCTGATTGTCACATTGTTTTCCATTCTTTCACCCCACCTATAGATCCTTTGCTTCATCTTGTTTCTGACCAAAGCTTGACCTTATCGGATATTATAGTAAATATCTTTACTAAAGTCAAGTCATCCATCACCATTCAAATATACTCATAGACGAGGTGGATTGACTTGAGCTATACAAAGCGTTTACGTGATCTTAGAGAGGATCATGATCTGACACAGCAGGAAGTTGCCGATATTCTGCACACTTCGCAAACCATGTACGCCCGCTATGAACGCGGCGCAAATGAGCTTCCTATCCGACACCTGATTGCACTTGCAGATTTCTATCAGGTCACCACCGACTACATCCTCGAACGCACGGACGATCCCATACATAACCAAAAATGCTGACGCCTCCAAATCAAACGGCGCCGGCATTTTTCGTTTTCTCACTCCTTCCGCCCCGCTTTTCCTCCACGCAGCACATCCATACTTTCTGCTCCGCATCCATACAAAAACAACCCAATTCCCACCACAAAACTTTGTCAGAGATTGAGCTTGAAACCACGTGCACGCGGTGCTATCATACAGCGCGTCAAGAATAATCCCCATCCTGTCGAAAGAAGATGACACAAATGGAAATGTATTTGATCTGTCTGGCCGCGGCCTTGCTGGGCGGCCTGATGCTCTCGCGTCTGAGCAAGCTGCTGAATCTGCCGGCCGTCACCGCCTATCTCATCGCCGGCATCGCACTGGGTCCGTATATGCTTGGCCGCCTCGGCGTCCCCGGCCTCGGCTTTAACACCATGGAGCAGGTTGAAATGCTGAGCATCGTCACCAAGACGGCGCTTGGCTTCATCGCTTTCACAATCGGCAACGAATTCCGTCTCGTCCAGCTCAGGCACATGGGCGCAAGGGCAATCGCCATCGGCGTCGCACAGGCCGTCATCACCACGGTGCTGGTCGACGCGGTGCTGATTGCGCTGCATATCGCCTTCCCGCAGATCCTCTCCCTCCCTGCTGCCATCACGCTCGGCGCCATCGCCTCCGCAACCGCCCCTGCCGCGACCCTGATGGTCGTGCGCCAGTATAAGGCGGACGGCCCGCTGACCCGCCTGCTCATGCTCGTCGTCGCCATTGACGATGCGGTAGGCCTGCTGCTTTTCTCCGCCTCCTTCGGCATCGCTACCGCGCTGGAAAGCGGTGTCGTCAGTCTGATGGGCGTGGTTGTCGAGCCGCTGCTGGAGATCGTGCTTTCCCTCGCTCTCGGCGCTCTGATGGGCTTCCTGCTGCATGTGACGGAGCAGTTCTTTCATTCCCGAAGCAAACGCATGACCATCTCCGTCGCCTTCGTCATGCTGACCGTTGGCCTGTCCATGCTCCAGTTCACCGTCGGCGGCGTGCACATCGGCTTTTCCCTGCTGCTGGTGTGCATGATGACCGGCACAATTTTCTGCAATATCTGTCCGACCTCTGAGGAGCTCATGGATCGCGTGGACGGCTGGACCATGCCGCTGAATATCCTGTTCTTCGTCATCTCCGGCGCAGAGCTGGATCTGAGCGTGATCGCCAATCCCGTCACGCTGGGCATCGGCTGTCTGTACATCCTCGCCCGCTCCGGAGGAAAGCTCGCCGGCGCCTTCACCAGCTGCAGGGTGACCCGGTGCTCTGAGGCCATCACGAAGAATCTCGGCATTACGCTGCTGCCGCAGGCCGGCGTGGCGCTTGGCATGGCGCTGACGGCCTCCTCCCTCGCAGACGGACAGATCGTGCGCAATGTCGTGCTCTTCAGCGTGCTTGTCTATGAGCTCATCGGTCCATCCCTGACCCGCCGTGCTCTGCTCACCGCAGGTGAAATCGACCCCGCAGGCAAAACGAGCGCGCGCGTGCATAACAAGCCTCGTCTGCATGTTTCCCTGCATTGACAAGCATCCCTCCCAAGGATTACAATACATACCGTTCCGACCGTGCGCGATGCATGATGGGAACGGTTTTTTCTTGCCGATAATCATTTTCTCAGTTTTTACTTTTTTGAGTGAAACTTTACCCGTGCCGCTTCGTCATACAGTCAGGAGGTGAGAGGCAGGCATGGCACCCTACACAGAAGAGGCCCGCGAGCAGATGCTCGTCTGGCTGATGGATGAATACGGCGACAGCGTCAAGCGCATGTGCTGCGTCTACCTGCGCGATCTCGGCCTCTCCGAGGACGCGGCGCAGGAAACCTTCATCAAGGCATACAGCCACATAGACCAGCTGCTCTCGGGCGAGATCCGCAATGAGAAAGCTTGGCTCATGCGCATCGCCGTCAATACCTGCAAGGATACCCTCCGCTCCTCATGGATGCGCCACATCGACCGCAGGCAGGCGATCGAAGCCCTTCCCCTGTCCTGCATGCCCAACCACGAGGACAACCTCGCCCTGACACAGGCGATCATGGCCCTGCCGCCCAAGCTCAAGGACATCACCCTTCTCTACTACTATCAGGATATGAACCTGCGCACCTGCGCGCAGATCCTCGACGTCTCCGCCCCGACGGCCACACGCTGGCTGCAGCAGGCGCAGAAAAAGCTGCGCCGCTATCTGGACGAAGACGGAACCCCCGCCTGAAAGGAGGCTGATCGCGATGAAAAAGAAGAATACCATCCAAAGCGCCATCGACGAGAGCCTCTCCGGTGTGCGCTTCAACGCGCATGACGCGCGCAGCGTCTTAAGCGCCGTCCGCTCGCAGGAGCAGGAGGAAGCCCGCCCCGCAAAGGCGCGCCGCCTGCGGCTCTTTGATCTGGCTGTGTCGATGGCCGCCGTCGCGCTGGCCGTCGTGCCGGTCACGCTCTTTGCCATAAGGGCGCAGGGCGGCGGCTCACACCTCGCCTCGCGCGGCCTGCCCACCCCGCGCCCGGACGTCGTCACCTACATCACCCCCGTCCCCGCCGCCGAAACAGCCGCCCCCACCGCCGCGCCGCAGACCGACGAGGCGCAGCAGCCGGGGCCAGAGGAGATCACTGAGGATGAAGCCGTCCGCATCGCCCGCGCCTGCTTTGAGGCAAATTGCGACACGAGCGTCTTCACCTTTGAGGAGTACGCCGTCGCCGCCGGCTATGACGCAGCCGCACAGGCCTATACCGTCGTCATGAAGAGCATCTATGACAATGGCTGCAGCTTCACCGTCGTCGTCTCCTGCGAGGACGGCAGCGTCCTCTCGCACAGCGACGTCAGCCACGCCACAACCCCCGCCCATGTGAACATGGATTCCGCCGAGGTCCAGTCCTGGTTTGACAAAAACGGCGAGGATTTCCTCACATGGCCGCAGGATCAGCAGGCAGAATTCCGTCGCCGCTATGAGGGCGTTCCCAACAGAGAATAAGGAAAAGCCGCCGCACAATCATCGTGCGGCGGCTTTGTTATGCGCTGAAAAATCAGTCGTTGGTGTAGTTGTCGAAGTAGCCCTGGATATAGACGATCGGGGTGCCCTTATCGCCGGAGCCGGAGGTCAGATCGCACAGGGAGCCGATCAGGTCGGTGATGCGGCGCGGGGTCGTGCCCTGGGCGGCCATGTTGCCCACGAGGCTGCTGCCGTCCTTCTGCTTGATCTTATCGCGGATGGCGTCGCGCAGCGCCTCACCGGAGAGGCCGGCAAAGTCGTTGTCCGCGAGATACTTGAGCTTGAGCTCGTTGGGCGTGCCCTCGAGGCCCGCAGTAAAGGCCGGGGAGACGACCGGGTCCGCCAGCTCCCAGATCTTGCCGATCGGATCCTTGAACGCGCCGTCGCCGTAGACCATGACCTCGATGTGCTTGCCGGTCAGGGCGAGGAGCTTCTCCTGGATCGCCTCAACCAGATCCTGGCACTCGCGCGGGAAGAGCTTGACCTTATTCTCGGTGGACTTGTTGGAGCCCAGCAGGCCGTAGGACGCGTTGTAGCCGCTGCCGTTAACCGGGGCGTTCATGATATCGTCCAGACCGCAGACGCGCTCCGCACCGGCGGCCTTGAGCAGACGCTTGGTGCGCGCGCGGGTGTGGATGTCGCAGTTGAGGACATTCTTGGTGTACTTGAGGATCGCGCGCGGGTCGTTGGCGAAGACAACCTCCACCTCGGCGCCCATCTCGCGGATCAGGTTGGAATAGTACTCGATGTAGTCAACGCCGGTGAAGGTGTGCTTGGCATAGCCAAACAGCTCGCGATAGCGCTCCAGAGAGAGCACGTCGCTGTACGGGTTGACGCCTTTCTCATCGAGCAGATCCAGATCCAGCAGATGATTGCCCACCTCGTCGGACGGATAGCTGAGCATCAGAACGACCTTCTTGGCACCCTTGGCAATGCCGCGCAGGCAGATGGCGAAGCGGTTGCGGCTGAGAATCGGGAAGATGACGCCGATGGTCTCTCCGCCCAGCTTGGCGCGGACGTCCGCAGCGATATCATCCACGCTGCAGTAGTTGCCCTGAGCACGGGCGACGATCGCCTCGGTCATCGCGACGACGTCGCGGTCGCGCGGGGCAAGGCCGTCTTCCTTCATCGCGTCGGCAATGCAGCCCGTCACAATATCCACCAGGTTGTCGCCCTCGCGGATAATGGGAGCACGAATACCCATAGAAACAGTACCAATCATCCGACCCATCAATCAACACTCCAATCTGATCTGGTCTTGTTTGCGTTTTGTACGGCAGGGACCGCGCAGGCATCCATTGCTCTGCGGCCGCCGGTTCAATCAGATGTGATTTTCACCCGAATATTATACAACACTCCGGCCCCGTTGTAAAATAAAACTTGTCGTTTTCGCACGTTTTTTTGCAGAATTCATCGAACCCGCAAAGAATATGCTGTCATCACGCACAGCATTCCCCAGAACAGAAAAAAGGAACCGCGCATATGAGCGGTTCCCAGTATCTGTCATCGAAATCCCGTATGCAGGCTTACTTCCTGCCGTCGGCGCGCTCGTCGACATTCGCGCGGCGCAGCTCGCTCAGGGAGGTCACCAGAATCTGGCCGTTGCCCTCGAGCAGGTTATCCGGCATGAAGAGGCGCTTGGAGGTATCCAGCCCCTCGAATTCCACGTCGATCAGCTCGCAGATCTCGCGCTCAGCCCACTGCGCAGCGAGGTCATACACCTTCTCGATGCTCGGCAGCACGCGTTCGCCGCGCACCTCATAGCTGTCCACCATCGGGCCCATGGAGTATTCATAGCTGATGACCGGCGTGCCGTCGTCCTCCAGATAGCCGTGGATCATGATCAGCTGCACGCCGTCCGCGCGCATCTTCTCAGCGATGGGAACGATCTGGTCCTTGGTAATCATCGTCTTCTTGTTGGTCTGCATGATATTGCCTCCTGTGATTGGTCGCATCCCGGCCTTTCGGCTGGCGGATGAAGGATTGTTGTATGATGTCAGCAGATGCGCGGCAGCTGCGCGCCCGTCAGCTTGGTGAGGATCCTGTTGGCGCCGTAGCTGTTCTGCAGCGTCACCCTGCCGGGGAATCGCTCTGTCACCTCGCCGATGACCGCCGCGCCCTCGCCGCCCGCCTGCGCGCGCAGCGCGGCGAGCACGTCGTCCGCACGCTCCGGCGAGACGACGTCGAGCATGCGCCCCTCGTTGGCGCAGTAGAGCGGGTCAAGCCCCAGCAGCTCGCACGCCGCGCGGACCTGCGGCCGCACGGGGACGGCCTGCTCGAAGAGCTGGACGCCAAAGCTCCGCCCTTCGGTGAATTCATTGAGCGTCGTCGCCACGCCGCCCCGCGTCGCATCGCGCAGGCAGCGCACACCGCCCGCCTCCCATGCCGCGCGCGCCAGACGGTGCAGCGGCATGCAGTCGCTTATAAAGTCCGCCTCGATGCCAAGGTCGCTTCTGGCCAGCATGACCGCCGCGCCATGGTCGCCGACGGGGCCGGTGACCAGCACCTTGTCCCCCGGGCGGATGGCGTCGGGCGAGAGCCCCGGGCAGCGGACGACGCCCACGCCCGCGGTATTGAGGTAGATCCCGTCGCCGTGCCCACGCTCGACGACCTTCGTATCGCCGGTCACGATGACGACTCCCGCCTCCCGCGCCGTTTTGGCGATGGACGCCACCACGCGCTCGAGCGTGCTGATGGGCAGCCCCTCCTCAAGGATCGCCGAGAGGGAGAGCCACAGCGGCTGCGCGCCGCACATCGCCAGATCATTCACCGTCCCACAGACGGCGAGCTTGCCGATGTCCCCGCCGGGAAAGAAGATCGGCTGAACGACGAAGGAATCCGTCGAGAACGCCAGCTTTTCCCCCGGCATGGCGGGCAGGATCGCGCCGTCCCCCAGCGCGTCGAGCGCCGGATTGGCAAACGCGGGCCGCAGCAGCGTATCGATCAATTCGCTGGTCTTCACGCCGCCGCTGCCGTGATCCATGGTTATGAATCCGTCCATTCGCCTCACCTCACACGCCCTGATACTTGTATGCCGCCGCGCACGCGCCCTCGCCGGAGACCATGCACGGCCCGACGGGATCCGCCGGCGTACAGACCCGGCCAAAGAGCGGGCAGCCCTGCGGCGCGAGCACGCCGCGCAGGATGTCCCCGCAGCGGCAGCCGTTCGTCTTCTCCGCGTCGCGATCCAGCCCCGCAATGGCGAAGCGGCGCGCCGCGTCATAATCTGCGTATTGCGCGCGGATGCGCATGCCGCTCATCGGGATGCGCCCAAGCCCGCGCCAGATATCGTCCGCAGGCGCAAAGACCTGCTCAAGCACGGCCTTCGCCGCCGGATTGCCCTGCGGCCTGACCACGCGCGCATATTCATTGACCACGGAGGCCTCGCCCGCCTCGCGCATGCGGCAGAGCGCATGCACCGCGCGGATCACATCCTCCCCCTCAAAGCCGCCCACAGCGGCGGGGAGCCCATATTCTTCAGGAAGGAAACCAAACGCCTCGCTGCCCACAATCGCCGCGACATGGCCCGGGCAGATCAGCCCATCGATGCCGCAGGCGGGATCCTGCACGATCGCGCGGATCGCAGGCTCCGTGTACTTCATCAGGCAGAGCACGCTGAAATTCCGGACGCCTTCCTCCTGCGCGGCGAGGATGCAGGCCGCCGTGCCCGGCGCCGTCGTCTCAAAGCCCACGGCGAGGAAAACCACCTGCTTCTCCGTCCCCTTCGCCATCTCCAGCGCATCCATCGGCGAATAGACCATCCGCACATCCGCGCCAAGCGCGCGCCGCGCAAGGAGGCTGTCGCCCCTTTTGCTGCCCGGCACGCGGAGCAGGTCGCCGTAGGTGGTCAGGATGACGTCCCTGCGCATGGCAAAGTCCAGCACCGCATCCAGCGCGCCAGAGGGCGTCACGCAGACCGGACAGCCCGGCCCGGAGATCAGACGCACCGACGGGGGCAGCAGCTGGCGCAGGCCCGCCTTTGCGATCGCCATCGTATGCGTGCCGCAGACCTCCATGAGCGTAAAGGGCTTTCCATCCCGCTCAAGCGCCATCCCGCGGATCGCCGCCAGCATTTCCTCAGAGCGCATCGGTCACCTCGCGGAATGCCTGACGGCTCTCCTCGGCCTGCGCGGCCTCCATCGTCTCAATGGCAAAGCCCGCGTGCACGATCACATAATCGCCCTCGGCTGCCTTGGGCACAAAGTCCAGACGGACCTTCCTGCGGACGCCGTCAAACTCGCCGACGCCCTCCTTGCCGCTGACCGAAACCAGCTTCAGTGGAACTGCAAGACACATACGTACTCCTTCAGTCAAAAATCCCTGTGCGCGGCCACCGCCAGCTGCCCGAGGGCAATGCCCTCGTCGCCCGTGCTCACGCGCCGGTGATGATATACCTCAAAGCCCATCTCCCCCAGCCGGGCGTACAGCCCGCGAAGGAGAATCTGATTGAAAAACACGCCGCCGGAGAGCACGACGCGGGCAAGCCCCGTCTCCTCCCGGATCGCCGCGCAGGCCTGCGCCGCCATGGCGATCAGCGTATTGTGGAACCGCATTGCGAGACGGCCGGCGTCCTCACCCGCGTCCCTGCAGGCAATGAGCGCCCGGATCATGGGCCGCGTGTCAAAGCGGCGCACGCCCTCCGCATCATCATAAAACGATACGTCAAAACTGCCGCGCTCATCCTCCGCGCCGGCGGCCAGCGCCTCCAGCAGCACGGCGCCCTGCCCCTCATAGGTGACGACCTGCCGCCCCGTGAGCAGCGCATACACGCCGTCAAAGAGCCTGCCCATGCCGCTGGACGGCGGGCAGCTGATTCCCTTATTCAGCATCGCGCCGACAAGCGGATCGCCGATGGGCAGCCCCGCATCATGGCGCAGCGAATCGCCGATGCGCCCGATGCGCTCGACCGCCGCGTCCCCGCCCGGCAGGCGCACAGGCCGGATCGACGCCATCCTGCGCGCGCCCTGATAGCCGCCCGTGAGGAATTCGCCGCCCCAGATCTTGCCGTCCGTGCCAAGGCCGGTGCCGTCCCAGACGACGCCGATGCAGTCGCCCTCAAGCCCATTATCCGCCATGCAGGCGGCCATATGCGCGTGATGATGCTGCACGCTGAGCACCGGCAGTCCACTCTCCTTCGCCGCACGGGAGGAGAGATAATCCGGATGCAGATCGCAGACGAGCCGCTCCGCCTTCACGCCGAAGAGCGATTCATACCGCACGATCTGCTGCTGATAATGCAGGAGCGTCTCGGCGTTCTTCAGATCGCCGATGTGCTGGCTGTAGAAGGCGTCCTTCCCCTTTCCAAGGGCGAAGCTCGCCTTCTGCTCCGCGCCCATCGCCAGCAGCCCTGTGCAGTCAAAATCGACCGGGACGGGCTGGGGCGCGTAGCCGCGGCTCCTTCTTATGTAATACGCGCCGCCGTCGTCAAGCAGCCTGAGCAGGCTGTCGTCGCAGCGCGCCTCGATGTCTCTGTTATGGAAGAGATAGCCGTCCGCAATGCCCGTCAGCTGCGCGAGCGCCTCGCTGTTGCCTATGACGGCGGGCAGTGCGCTCGGGTTCGCGCTGGTCATCACCAGCGTGTCAACCCCCTCCGCAAGCAGCAGCGCATGAACAGGGGTATACGGCAGCATGACGCCGAGTTCCCCATTATCGCTCAGCCACGGATGGCTGTCTCGCTTGAGTTTTTTCAGCAGCACGATGGGCTTTCTCGGCCCCTCGAGCAGCTCCGCCTCGCCCTGCTCAATCCGGCAGAGCCGCCGCGCGGCCGCCAGATCGCGGCACATAACGGCAAGGGGTTTTTCCTCCCTGTGCTTGCGTGCGCGCAGGCGCAGGACCGTCTCCTCATCCGCCATGCAGGCCAGATGGAAGCCGCCAAGCCCCTTGACCGCAAGGATTCCACCCCGCGCAAGAAGCGCATGGGCCTGGGCGATCGCATCGCCGGGGATCTCCTCCCCCGCCGCGTCCGCAAACCACAGGCGCGGGCCGCAGGCGGCGCAGCAGTCCGGCTGCGCATGATAGCGGCGGTCTTCAATATCCCCATACTCCCGTGCGCAGTCGCCGCACATGGCAAAGCCTGCCATCGTCGTGCTCGCCCGGTCATAGGGCACGGCGCGCACAATCGTAAAGCGCGGGCCGCAGTTCGTGCAGTTGATAAAGGGATAGCGGTATCGCCTGTCGCCGGGCGCAAAGAGCTCGCGCAGGCAGTCCGGGCAGGTGCCGATATCCGGAGAGATCAGCGTCTGCCTGCCGTCCTGGGCGCTCTCGAGGATGGCAAAGCCGTCCTCGCCCCGAACGGGCGGGATTGCCTCCGTCCTCACGCTGAGCACGACGGCCAGCTGCGGCAGCCGCGCGGGATCGCACAGCGCCCGCTCAAAGGCGAGCAGCGCCCCGCCGCTCCCCTGCGCCTCGCCGTCCACGCCGCGGCCGGTATTGCGCACGAAGCCGGTGAGCGCCAGCTCCCGCGCCAGCCTGTGCAGGAAGGGGCGAAAGCCCACCCCCTGCACGATGCCGGTCACGAAAAAGCGGATTCTGTTCACGCTTTCATTCCTCAATGGGGTCTGAATAGGATTACTTGCCCTCGGCGGCCGCCTTGGCAGCCTCGGCAGCCTTCTTCTTCGCCTCGGCGGCCGCCTTCATCGCAGCCAGCTGCTCCGGGGTGAACTTGGGCTTGGGCGGCGCCTTCTTGATGACCTTGCCCACGACGAGGAAATCCTCAGGCTGGGTGCCGGTCATCATGTAGTCGTCGGTGAGGGTGATCGCCTTCTTCGCGCAGAAGTCGGCGCACATGCCGCAGAAGGTGCAGCTGGTCATATCGAAGGTAAAGGTGATCTCCTGATCGCCCGGCTCGCCGCCCTCCAGCGGCTTGGCGACGCGGGTCATGCAGCTGGGCGCGCAGACGCGCTCGCACATGCCGCAGTTGATGCACTTGGTGCCGTCAAAGGCGATGCGGCCACGGTAATTCGGCTGCGCCTTCGGCGCCTCACCCGCCGGGAAATCGATGGTCACGGGCTTGCGGAAGAGGTTGGTCAGAGCAGTGCCCAGATAAGGAATCTTCGCCATTACTCATGCATCCCCTTTCTCTTTTCCTTCAGGATCGCAGCCGCCTGCGCGATGCCGGCCATGATGGCCTCGGGCTTGGGCGTGCAGCCGGCGACGGAGACGTCCACATGGCGGTACTTGTCCACCGGGCCGCAGACCGCGTAGCTGCCCTTGAAGACGTTTCCGCTGCACGGGCAGCTGCCCACGGTCACAAGGCAGTAGGGTTCCGGCACCTGCGCGAGGGTGCGGATGAGGCGGTCGCGGCTCTGCAGCGTCACAGGGCCGGAGACCAGCACGATATCCGCCTGGCGCGGGGAGCCGGTCAGCTTGCAGCCAAGGCGCTCCGCGTCGTAGCGCGGGGTCAGCGCGGCGACGATCTCAATATCGCAGCCGTTGCAGCTGCCGGCGTTGATGTGATACAGCCAGAGGGATTTGGAGGCTGCGTCGTCAATCGCCTCGTTGATTTTCTTGTCAAGATCAAAAAGCATAGCGTCCTCCTTACAGGCCGATCCACACGAGGATCAGGCTCAGCGCGGCACAGCCGGTCACGACGGTCCAGTAGAACTTGAAGACCTGCTCCACGCGGAAGCGGGCGGTCACGGCATGCGGCACGCTCATGGAGACGAAGGTCACCAGCACGCAGGACACGCAGTAGATCAGGATATCCGCGAGGAAGAAGCCGGTCTGGATGTTCAGGAACAGCGCGCAGAACAGGCCGCTCATCACGTACATCTTGACGTTGTGCATCATCTTGAACTGCGCCAGCGGCTTGCCGGAGTACTCCGCCAGCACGCCTTCGCAGATCTCGGTCTCCGCCTCGTCGATGTCAAAGGGCTGCTGACCGACCTCGCAGGGGATCACGAAGAGCAACGCGATCGCCGCGGGCCAGAGCACCGGATTGAGCAGCAGCGGGCCGTTCGCCGCCTGATAGGCGCCGATCTTCGCCAGAGAGAAGGTCGCAAGGCCATTGCCGCAGACGAAGCCGACGGTCAGCATGACCATGACCAGCGGCAGCTCATAGCTGATCATCGCGACCATCTCGCGGGAGAGGCCCACGCCGGCAAACGGAGAGCCGGAGGCGGCGGAGCCCACGATCAGCGTGACGCTCGCCAGCGTCAGCAGATAGAGGATGACGATCATGTCAGCGTTGGTGCGGATGGCGGACACATTGCCGATCGGCAGGAACATCGCCGTCACCAGCACGCTGATAAGGCCCACGGCCGGCGCGAGGAGGAAGACCTTCTCATTCGCCTTGCGCGGGACGATGGTCTCCTTGCCCAGACACTTGAGCACGTCATAGAGCGGCTGCAGAACCGGCGGACCGACGCGGCGCTGCATGCGCGCGACGAGCACGCGGTCGATACCCGCGAGCAGGATGCTCGCAATCAGCGTGAATGCGAGGCCCGGAAGCAGCAGAATATTGAGCACAGACTGAATAAATCCGATCATTTGACTGCCACCTCCTTAAATGAACAGAATGCAGTAGATCAGCGCCGCGGCGAGGAAGACCACGCCGTAGAGCTCATAGTCATTGACGATGCCGCTGTGCCAGTCATGCCAGAAGGAGAAGTACTTCTTCCAATTCTCCTTGAAGCCCCAGAAGAGGTCGCTGCCGGTGACATGGGAATGCACGCTCTCCTCGCCGGAGAAGAACGGCTCGTACTTCGCATTTTCGGGGAGCACATGCTCGTCCTCCACCTCGCCCTCGCCAAGCGCCTCCGGCTTGCGGATCGGCGCGCTGACGGAGAAGATGGTCATGCCCGCGGTGACAATCAGCAGCAGCACGATCCAGACGATCGGGCTCCAGGTGCCGATGTAGCCGTAGATGGCCGGCATGCTCGTGACGGCCTTGCCGCTGAGCATCGCCGCAGCGTAGACGTCCGCGCCCATGGCCGCGCCGGCAGCCGGCTTGAGGAAGAGCTCGCCGAACTGATCCGGGAACAGGCCCAGCACGACGCACAGGATGGCCAGCACCCACATCGGGATGCGCATGCCCTTCTCGCACTCCTCGGCGTCGCGGCAGAGCACGGCGCACTGGCCGAAGAAGACGCTCTGCGCAACCTTGACGAAGGAGGCCAGCGTCAGCACGGAGGTCAGCAGCGCAACGATGCAGACCAGCAGGAAGAAGATGTTGCCGGTATTGACCGCCTTGCTGAAGATCGACTGATAGATCATCCACTTGGAGGCAAAGCCGTTGAACGGCGGGATGCCGGAGATGGACGCGGCGCCGATCAGGAAGAGCAGGGTCGTCTTGGGCATCTTCTTGGACAGGCCGCCCAGCTCGTCCAGATCCAGCGTGCCGGTCTGATGCTGCACAGCGCCGGCCACAAGGAAGAGCAGGCCCTTGAAGAGCGTGTGGTTGATCGCGTGATACAGGCCCGCGCCAAGGCCCACGGCGGTGCCAAGGCCGATCGCGGTGATCACATAGCCCACCTGAGAGATGGAGTGGAACGCGAGCAGGCGCTTGAAGTTATGCTGGTTGAAGGCCATGGTCACGCAGATGAACATGGTCAGGCAGCCCATGCCGGTCACGAGGTACTGCACATGGGTCTGGCCGATATTCTGGAAGAGCACATAGACCAGACGGATCATGCCGTACACGCCGCACTTGGTCAGAACGCCGGAGATCATCATCGAGATGGACGCCGGGGCGACGGCATGCGCGTCCGCAGCCAGCGGCTGGAACGGGAACATGAACGCCTTCGTGCAGAAGCCCACGAACAGGAAGCCGAAGGCGACGACCATGACCGGATTCCTCGTGTGGATGGCCAGGTCCGCGATCTGCGCCAGATTCAGCGTATGCAGGCAGCCATAGATGAGGATGGTGCCGGTGAGGATGCTCACGGAGCCCAGAGAGCCGACCACGAGGTACTTGAACGCGCCCTCGAGCGCGCCCTCGGTGTCATTGCGGAAGGCGGTGAGCGCCACGGCGGTGAAGGTCATGATCTCGACCATGACGAAGATGTTGAACAGGTCGCCGGAGAGCACAAGGCCCAGCACGCTGCCCGCCAGCATCAGGAAGAGCGTGTAGAAATTGACCTGGCTGTCGTCACGCTTCATATAGGTGAAGCTGTATGTGCCGGAGACCATCACCGCGATGGTGACGATCAGGCCAAAGAACAGGGACAGGGCGTCGACCTCAAGGCCGATGCCGTAGGCCCAGCCGGCCTCCGGCGCCCAGCCGCCCATCCAGTAGGTGATGATCTCGCCGCGGAACATGACGGCGGGGACCATGGACACAACGAGAAGCAGGGAGATGGCCATCGTGGTGAAGACGACGGCGACGCGCGCCTTATGGCTCCTGCGGCCGACAAGGCTGTTGATGAAGGCGCCCATGAACAGCGTCATGATTGCCAGAATCGGAAAATTCTCCATTAGCCGTGCAGCCTCCTGATCTCACGAGTGTCGAGGGTTCCGTATTTGCTGTAGATCTTGATGACCAGCGACAGCGCCATCGCGGTGATACAGGCGCCGATGACGATGCTCGTCAGCGTGAGCGCCTGCGGAATCGGATCGACGAACCACGTGCCGGGCACGATCTCTCCCGCCGCGTAGATCGGCGCGGTGCCCTTGTTGGAGGCGCCGATGGAGACGATCAGCAGGTTCGTGCCGTAGTCGACGACGGACATGCCGATGACAACCTTGAACAGATTGTGACGGGTGATGATGCAGAACAGACCCAGCACAATGAAGAAAAACGAAACAAAGTAATTAAAGGTCATTCCTCATCCGCCTCCTCTTCCTCATCTTCAGGCTCATGCTCGGCGACGCCCTCGGTCGAGGAGAGCATGCCCAGCATCATGATCAGCAGGCAGCCGACGCCCGCCATGACGTGATAGCCGACGGCGTTGTTCATCAGCACGGCGGTCTCAATCTCAAAGACGTCGATCACCATGTTGACCGCAAAGTCGAGGCCGACGATGACGCCGATCAGGCCGATGGCGATGTACATGATCTCCGCCACGGTCTCGCTGCTGTGCAGGAAGCTCTCCTTGAAGGTGGTGGACAGCTTCTGGCTGCCATAGCCAAGGAAGACCAGCAGCACGGCCGCGGCGATCAGCACGCCGCCCTGGAAGCCGCCGCCCGGGGAGGAGTCGCCATGCAGCACGACGTAGCCGCCGAACGTGCACGCCAGCGGGAGGAACAGGTTCGCGCCGTAGCGCACGATGATGCCCAGCGCCTTCTTGCGCGCGACGGGCACATCGACGATATCCTCCGGGTCGGGGTTGTCCGCGTCGGAGGGCTCATTGGTGTCGATGAAGCCGGCCACCGGCTCGGCGACGGCCTGCGCGATGGTCTCCTGCGCATCGGCGACGGCGACGGTCTTCTCCGCCTCCGTTTCCGGCGCAGCCTGCACGGCAGCGGAGGCAGCCGCGTTCAGATTCAGTTCATTCTGCTCGCTCATATCAGGCAGCCTCCTTCTTTGCTTTCTTTTTCTTGAGCTTCCGGGGCGTGCGCAGGATGCACAGGCTGCCGGAGAGCGCGGCGATGAGGATGAAGCTCTCGCCCATCGTGTCATAGCCGCGGAAGTTGAAGACGACGGAGAAGCAGACGTTCTTGGCAGAGGTCTCCGCCAGATTCTTGGAGACGATCACATGCGCGGAGCCGTCAGCCCCGGACAGGTCGTAGGCCTCGGGATTCTCATAGAGCGCCGCGACGTCGACGTCGCCGTTAAAGGTCGGCGGGAGCGCGCTGAGCTCTGCGGCGCACATCGCGCCGACGATCATCACGATGATCAGGGCGACAAAGGCGACGAGATTGCGCTTTGCGCCCAGGGAGTCCTCGTTTTCAACGAGGATGCTCGGCTCGGTATATCCGTTGCGCATCATTTCCTGCTCTCCTCCTTGCCGATGATTTTACGAAGGGCGATGATGTAAAGAACGGTGCCCAGAACGGCGCCGACCGCCGCCTCGGCGATCGCCACGTCAGGCGCCTGCAGGAAGAGGAACGCGACGGCAATAAAGCTGCCCGCCGCGGCGATGCCGACGATGGAGTCGAGCATGCGGTTGGCCTGAACGGCGACGAACGCGGAGCACATCGCGCCGATCAGCGTCAGCACATTCAGAATGGAAAGCAGATCAAAGCTCATCGAAGCCATCCTCCTTGTAGTCGTCCTTCGCAAAGCCGCCGAAGTGCGGACGGTGGCCGCGCTTATAGGTGCCCTTGCTCAGGGAATGTCCGGAGACAGAGGCGGAAATCATGATCATCAGCGCGATCAGGATCAGCTTGACATACCAGACGGCGTCAAGGCCGTTGCCCAGCGCGTAGAAGATGCCCGCCAGCACGGCGCCCAGCGTGCCCATGGTGGAGATGCAGGTCGCAGCCTGCGCGCGGGCGAAGTAATCCGGGAAGCGGAGAATGCCGATGACGCCGGTCGCCGCAAAGAAGATGCCGACAAACAGTGCCGCCGCCGTGAGAACCGTAAAGATGATCTCCAGCATAATCACATTCTCCTTTCCAGATAGCGGGCCACGAAGACCGTGCTGATGAAGCCCAGCAGCGCGGTGACGATGGCGATATCAAGATAAATAGCGCGCTGGGTGTAGATGGAATAGAACACCAGCATGATGCACGCGAGGCCGTCGATCATATCGACGGCGAGCATGCGGTCGGCCGCAGTCGGGCCCTCAATAAAGCGGATAAACAGCAGGATCGCCAGTACAGCGTAGGCGATCGCGCCCAGAACCATCAGCGTACTCATCCAAAGATCCTCCCGATCCATTTTTCCATGCGGCCCTTGATGATCTCGCCGGCCTCCTCAGCATCCTCCGTCTCCATGATCAGCCACTGCACATACATGCTGATCTCGCCGTCCTCATCGATGACGTCCATCGTGATTGTGCCGGGCGTGAGGGTGATGCAGTCTGCCAGCAGCGCGAGACCGTAGTAGTTCGTCACGCGGTGCACGGGGATCTTGACGATCGCCTGCTTGAGCTTCGTGCCGGTGAAGACGGCCTTGGCCATCGCCCAGTTGCTCTTGACGAGCTCGACGGAGAAGACGCAGGTCATGTAGTAGATCAGCTCAATGATGTGCACCGGATTGAGCAGGCGGCCCATGGTCTTCTCGTTCTGCACAAAGAAGCCGGAGGAGAACCACGCCGTCACAAGGCAGACCAGCACGCCGCTGATCAGCTCATTTGCCTCAAGGGACATCGTCAGCAGCAGCCAGAACAGGAAACACGGAATAAACGTGATGATAATCGCACCAAGGCGTCTCTTCTTCATCAGGGATTCTCCTCCTTCGTCTCTGCCTGCGCCGTGCGCACCGCATCAATGCGCGCGCGCAGATAGCCAAGCAGCTCCTCCATGCCCTCGCCCGTGCGGCTGGACGCGCGGAAGACCTTCACCTGCGGGTTCACACCCTTGGCGTCATTCTCCACCCGCTTGTCGTCAAAGTCGAAATAGGGCAGCATGTCGTATTTATGCATCACAACGGCGTCGGACGTGGCGAACATCAGCGGGTACTTGTGCACCTTGTCGTCGCCCTCCGGCACGGACAAGAGCGCCACGCGGAACGCCTCGCCGATATTGAACTCCGCCGGGCAGACCAGATTGCCGATATTCTCCACAATCAGCACATCCAGCTGCTCAAGATCAAACAGCGGCAGCATATGGCGGACGCTCTCCGCCTCAATATGGCAGGCGCCGTCGGTATCCAGCTGCACGACCGGAATGCCCAGCTTGTCGATGGTCTCCGCGTCGATCTGGCCGGCGATATCGCCCTCGATCACGCCGATGCGGTATTCATCGCGCAGCGCGGCGATGAGCTTGACGATCAGGCTGGTCTTGCCCGCGCCCGGGCTGCCCATGACGTTGATCAGGCAGATCCGGTGCTCGGCCAGCGTGGCCTTGACCTGATCGGAGACGTCTTCATTCCATTCCATGATCTGGTGCATGACCTTGATCTCCATCAGCCTCTCTCCTTTCTGGCTCTCATCTGATTCTTCAGATTCTTTATGTCTCACAGGACAGCCCCGGCCTCACTCGGCCTCAAGGCTCTCCACATAGAATTCGCGTCCCGTCAGCAGGGTCAGCGCGATGCCGCCGCAGCCGCCGCAGACGATGCGGCGCCTGTCCACCCTGCCCTCCCAGCCGCATGCGCGGCAGCGCATGGTGACCGGAATCCGGGTAATCTCAATCTGTGCGCCCTCGCAGATCGTGCCCTTTGCGGCCACGGCGAAGTATTCGCGCATGATGACCGGCACCACGTCGGAATACTCGCCCATCTTCACGCGGACGGTTTTGATGCGCTTGGCTCCGGCCTCGCCCCCGGCGCGCAGAGCGATGTCCAGCATGCTCTGCACGATCGACATCTCGTGCATATCAGCAGTCCATGCAGCTGAAGCACGGGTCGATGGAGGCCACGATCAGGCCGCCGTCGGCGACGGTATTGCCGCGCAGCATGGTGGCGACCGTCGGCGCATTGCGGAAGGTCGGCACATGGATGGAGACGCGCTTATTCGTCGGGCCGCCTGCGGTGACGACCTTATAGACCAGATGGCCGCGCGGCGCCTCGTGGCGGGCGACAAACTCGCCGGCCGGCACCTTCGGGATCTTGTTGCCCAGATTGAGCGCGCCCTCCGGCAGATTGCCCAGCGCCTGACGGATGATCTTGATGGACTCAAAGATCTCGCCCACGCGCACGACCACGCGCGCATAGACGTCGCAGCTGTCCGCCACGATCATATTGAAGTCAAAGTCCTCGTAGCTGGAGTACGGGCTGTCCTTGCGCACATCCATATGCACGCCGGAGGCGCGGGCATGGGGGCCCTCCGCGCCGATGCGGATGGCGTCCTCGGTCGTCAGAATGCCGACGCCCTTAGTGCGCATGGCGAGGGTGGTGTCCGTCGTCAGGAAATCGGCCAGACGCTTCATGCGCTCCTCGAGCTCATCGATGCACTTGAGCGTGACGGCAATCTGCTCGAGGCTGAAGTCGCGGCGCACGCCGCCGATGATGTTCATCGCGTAATTGACGCGGTTGCCGGTGAGCAGCTCGAGGGTGTCCATGGTCTGCTCGCGGTCTGCCCACATCTGCATGAACAGGCTGTCATGGCCGACGATATGGCAGGCGACGCCCAGCCAGAGCAGATGGGAATGGATGCGCTCCAGCTCCGCGATGACGTCTCGGATGTACTGCGCGCGCTTGGAAACCTCCATGCCGGCGATATGCTCAATGCAGCGGCAGTAGGTCCATGCGTGGGAATGGGAGCAGATGCCGCAGACGCGCTCCACCAGCGTGATCGTCTGGATGAAGTTGCGTTCCTGGCAGAGCTTCTCAATACCGCGGTGATTGTAGCCGATGAAGACCTCTGCGTCGACAATGCGCTCGCCGTCCACAATCAGCTTCGCGTGTACCGGCTCCTCCAGCGCAGGATGGTAAGGGCCGACAGGAATGGTATAGCTCATATTCTTCCTCCTGAAATGGTAACCGGGCTGACGCCCGACATTATACCAGAATACTTATAATCGGTAACATCATAAAGCATTGATACCTTTTTGTCAATCGATTTTGTCGCCTCCTGTCGTTCTTTGTCAGAAGTGCCGCAACAGCGGCCTGTTATTCCTGCGAAGACGCATAATTCATCTTTTTCATTCATCTTTATATCTTTTTTGTTACCTCTCAGACAAACCGGTCAGTTGACCGCGCGCAGGAAAAAACGCCCGGCAAAGGGGCTCGTCTCCGATTTGAAGACGGCGCCTTGCCGGGCGGTCAATATGGTATTCTGTTCTCCGATGCGGCTTATGCCCGCCTCGCGGCGACGATATACTTTTCATCATCCGCGACGGCGGTCAGCACCTCCATGCCCGGAGGGAGCAGCGCGCAGAGCTCGTTTGGCGCAAGCATCGTCCGGCTCACGCCGCGCGCACGCTGATGATGCCGCTCCAGCGCTTCAAGGCTCATGCCGTGCGCGACACAGAGCACGCCGCCCGGCGCAAGCAGCGCAGAAAGCCTGCCAAGCACGCGCTTCGGATCGACAAAATGCGGAAAGGCATTGTAGACCACACAGCAGTCATACAGGCGATCAAAACAGGTCGTTTCGACATCACCGCAGATTACCTCGATACGCGGGTCGCTCGCCTTGTCCGCGGCGATCCTCGCCATCTCGGCAGACAGATCAATCCCGGTGACATGCGCCGCATTCCGCGCCAGATAATCCGGAAAGAGCACGCCCGTGCCGCAGGCAACGTCCAGCACGGAGCATCCCTCGCCCACACAGGCAGCGTCGAGAATCTGGCCAATCTTCCTGTCGTCGCGAATCATATCCGCATCCCAGTCCGCCGCCCACCGGTCAAAAAACGCGGCGACTTCCTTCTTATCCATACAGACACCTTTCGCTTACATGGAGATCAGGCCGAGCACATTGGCAATCGCGCTCAGGAAGATGATCACGACGCACGCCGGCGCCAGATAGCGCACGAACACGCCGTAGAGCTTCTTGCGGGAGAACTTCGAGGAGATCTCCACCTCCTGCTCGATCGCCTTCACGCCGATGACGCGCACGATCAGCAGGCAGGTCGCCAGCGCGCCGATGGGCATCATGACCGAGTTGGTCAGGAAGTCAAAGAAGTCGAGCACGGACATGCCAAAGAGCTTGACGAAATCGAGCAGATTGAAGCCCAGCACGGACAGGGAGCCGAGCACGACGATCTCCGCCGTCATCACGGCGCAGCCCCTTCTGCGGCTCCAGCCGAACTGATCCTCCAGTGTGGAAACGCTGGTCTCCATGAGGGAAATCGAGCTGGTCAGCGCCGCAAAGAGCACCAGCAGGAAGAACAGCACGCCCGCCGGAGTGCCAAGGCCCATGCTGGCAAAGACCTTCGGCAGGGTGATGAACATCAGCGAAGGGCCGGCGTTGAGCTTCGCCGGGTCGCCGCCGGAGAAGGCGAAGACCGCCGGAATGATCATCAGGCCCGCGAGCACGGCGATCGCCGTATCAAAAATCTCGATCTGCGTGGTCGATTTCTCGATATCCACATCCTTCTTGATGTAGGAGCCGTAGGTGTAGAGCACGCCCATGGCGATGGAGAGCGAATAGAACATCTGCCCCATCGCCGCCACGACCGTCATCAGCGAGAAGTTTTCAAAATTCGGGATGAAGAAGTATTTGACGCCCGCCATCGCGCCCGGGCGCGTGACCGAATACGCGGCGACAATCACCGCCAGCACGACCAGCACCGGCATCATCATCTTGGACACGCGCTCCACGCCGTCCTTGACGCCGCCCGTGATGACCAGCACCGTCGCCGCGGCAAAGACGAGGAACCAGATCTCCATGCTCGCCGGCGAGGAAAGGAAGGTCGTGAAATACGCATCCTCCGCCAGCGCCTGCGTGCTGCCGCGCAGATATTCAAACAGATACTTGGCCACCCAGCCGCCGATCACGCTGTAATACGGCACAATCAGCATCGGCACGATCGCATTGACCCAGCCGCCCGCGCGCAGCAGCTTCCCCTTACCAAAGGAAGAGAATGCGCCAACAGGGCTCTTGCCCGTCATACGGCCAAGCGCCGTCTCCGAGACGATCAGCGTATAGCCAAACGTCGCCACCAGCACCAGATACACCAGCAGGAACATGCCGCCGCCGTACTTCGCCGCCAGATAGGGGAAGCGCCAGATATTGCCAAGGCCGACAGCAGAGCCCGCAACCGCCAGAATATACCCAAGACCGCCGGAAAAACTGCCGCGCTGCTTCTGTTTCTTATCCATATTCCAAACCTCCGTGGAAAACTCATACCTAAAGAGCATTCTACCCGCACAAGGAGAATAAGTCAACCCGCCGGCGCACGGTTTTTTTCATCCTGCGGCGGGCGGGCTTGTTTTCTGTTTTCTTTACAGGATGCCGGCGGAGGTGAGGAAGATCGCCGTCATCATCACCGGCGCGGCATAGCGGATCATGAACGCATACAGCCGCCTGCGGCCGAAGCGGTGCCCGCTCGCCGTCATCTCCTCCTCAATCCACTTCGGCCCGAGCACATGGCCCACGAACACACAGGTCAGCGCGGAGATCAGCGGCATGAGCACGCTGTTGCTGATATAGTCGACCAGATCGAGCAGCTGCGCCGTGCCGCCGCCCGGCAGCGTGAGTTCAAAGTAGAAGACATTGTAGCCCAGGCAGATCACCGCCGCGGAGACGGCGGAAAACACCGTAATCGCGAGGCTGACCTTCTTCCTCCCCGCGCCGAAGAGGTCCATGCAGTTGGCCACCAGCGTCTCCATGATCGAGACGCTCGAGGTCAGCGCGGCGAAGACCACCATCACAAAGAACACGAGGCCCACGATATGCCCCGCAAAGCCCATCGCCTCAAACACCTTCGGCAGGGAGATGAACATCAGGCTCGGGCCGGAGGCCATGCCCTCCGTGCCGAAGAACACATACACCGCCGGGATGATCATCATGCCCGCCAGCAGCGCCACGCCGGTGTCAAAGAGCTCAATCCGGCTGATCGACTGGCTGAGGTTGACGTCCTTCTTCACATACGAGCCGTAGGTGATCATGATGCCCATCGACACGCTCAGAGAGAAGAAGAGCTGGCTCATCGCATCCAGAAGAATGCCCATGAAGCGGCCGAAGGTCAGCCCCTCGAAATTCGGAATCAGATACACCGCAAGGCCCTGCATGCCCGTGCGCACGGAACCGTCCGCGCCGGTGTGCGAGAGCGTCAGGGAAAAGAGCGCGATGGCGACGATCATCAGAAGCAGGCCCGGCATCACATACTCGGAGAACTTCTCAACGCCCTTCTCCACCCCGCGGTAGACGACCAGCGCCGTCGCTGAAAGGAAGAGGAGCATAAAGACGATCGGGGAGACGGGCGACGTGATAAAGGACGTGAAGTAGCCGTCCGCCGCCGTCTTCGCGCCCGCGCCGATGGCGTACATCGCCGCGTACTTGGTCACCCAGCCGCCGATGACGGTGTAATACGTCATGATCATCGCCGGGACGAGGAAGGTCATCTTACCCAGGAAGTCCCACTTCGGGCGTATGCTGCCAAAGGCGCGCAGCGCGCTCTTCTTCGTCCTGCGGCCGATGGCGATATCCGTCACCAGGAGGGTAAAGCCCACCGTCATCACCAGCGCCAGATACACCAGCAGGAACAGGCCGCCGCCGTCCTTCGCCGCCAGATACGGGAAGCGCCAGATATTGCCCACGCCCACGGCGCTGCCCGCCGCAGAGAGGATGAAGCCGAGGGAGCTGGTAAAGCTGCCCTTTTTCTTTGCCTGAGATTCCATGCCATGCCGTCCCTTCTATATCAGTAGCAGGATATGCAGAAATGATTCGGCGCTTTTCGCGCCGGTTTTTCATTATATCAGCGGCAGAGGGCGCGGACAAACGTCAGAATGTTTCTTTTGACGAAATCACATGAAGGATTCGTTTCCTGTAAATAGAATTATAAACACAAACAGCGCTGTGATCCGCCCTTTTCCGGCGTGCAGCGCCCAAAGTGTATATTCTGACGAAACTTTGAGGAATCAGCATGAACGACATCAGCAGGCAGATCGGCGCGCGCATCCGCGCCCGGCGGCGCGAGATGGGCATGACCCTCCAGCAGCTGGCCGACGCCATCCACAAGAGCCGCGCCAGCATGAGCAAATATGAGACGGGCGACATCGTGCTGGACGTACAGACGCTCTATGACCTCAGCAAGGCGCTGGATATGGAGCTGAGCCAGCTGGCGGACTGCCGCCCGCCCGAGCCGGAGCACGCCGCGCCCGCCCTGCAGGCGCAGGGCGGCAGCCCGTATTTTCAGGCGGACAGGCTCTACTTCTATTTTTATGACGGGCGCTATGGCAGGCTCAAGGACGGCGTGATCGACATCCACCGCGGACGCCTGATCGACGGGGACTGCGAGGCCACGCTCTATATCAACACCTACACCCCGTCCGGCCGCAGCCGCGGCATCTACTACAAGGGCACCGTCGTCTACAGCGACATGCTCATCCGCTTCTCCTTCGTCAATCAGTACAACAGGCTTGAAGAGGATCTGCTCTACATCTTCAATCCCCTCGAGCTGCGCAGCTTCACCGAGGGCCTGCTCTGCGGCATTTCCAGCGCGGATCTGATGCCCTGCGCCTTCAAGTGCCTTGTCACCCTCACCCCGCAGGAGCCGACCGAGGACTTCCGCCGTCGGCTGATGATCACCCGCAAGGAGATGCAGCGCTGGCAGAAGCTGAACATGTGGATCGTCGACAACCGCGACTGATGCACACTATATAGAAAGGAACGTCATCCATGAACAGGGATTATCATATCGCCCCCATCCCCCGCGGCGTAAAAGCGCCGGACATGCGCTTCCTCGGCCCGCAGGCCGCGCAAAGCGTCCTCGCCTTCCACCGCACATTCCCCCAGTACGCGGCGACCCCGCTGCGCAGCCTTGACGAGACGGCGAAACTCATGGGCGTGGGCGGGCTCTATGTCAAGGACGAGTCCTTCCGCTTCGGGCTCAACGCCTTCAAGGTACTCGGCGGCAGCTATGCCATCGGCCGCTGCCTGGCCGAGCGGCTCGGCCTTGCGCCGGAGGAGATGAGCCATGCCGCCCTGACCTCGCCCGCTGCGCGCGAGGCGCTGGGCACGCTCACCTTCATCACCGCGACGGACGGCAACCATGGCCGCGGCGTGGCATGGACCGCGCGGGAATACGGGCATCGCTCCATCGTCCGCATGCCATCCGGCAGCGCGGCGGAGCGCCTCCAGAATATCCGTGCCTGCGGCGCTGACGCAGAAATCACCGCCGTCAATTACGACGACACCGTCCGCCTCTGCGCGCGCATGGCCGAGGAACACGGCCACATTCTCGTGCAGGACACGGCGTGGGACGGCTATGAGGAAATTCCCATGCGCATCATGCAGGGCTATATGACCATGGGCCTTGAGGCGATGGCGCAGATGGACGCGCCGCCGACGCATCTCTTCCTGCAGGCGGGCGTGGGTTCCATGGCGGCAGCCATTGCCGGGCTGTATGCCAATGTCTACGGCGACAAGCGCCCGAAGATCGTCATCGTCGAGCCGAACGAAGCCGACTGCTTCTACCGCACGGCAAAGGCCGCGGACGGGACGCGCCGCATCGTCACCGGCAGCATACCCACGATCATGGCGGGCCTCGCCTGTGGCGAGCCCTGCTCCATCGCATGGGACGTGCTCAGCGCCTGCGCGGACTTCTGCGTCACCTGCCCGGACGAGGCGGCGGCGCGGGGCATGCGCATCCTCGGCAATCCGTGGAGCGGCGATCCGCGCGTGATCTCCGGCGAGAGCGGCGCGTCCGCCTTCGGCTGCGCGGCGCAGATCCTGACCGACCCGGCGCTTTCGGAGATCCGGGATCAGCTCGGGCTTGACGCCTCCTCCCGGCTGCTCTTCCTGAGCACGGAGGGCGCGACGGATCGGGATAACTACCGCCGCATCTGCTGGGACGGGCTGCACGCCAGCCTGTAAGCCGGAGAAAACGCCATGAAACTGCTCATTATCGACGGCAGCAACCTGCTCTTTCAGATGTTCTACGGCATGCCCGCCCGCATCACCGGGCGGGATGGACGTGCCATACAGGGGACGCTCGGATTCACCGGCGCGCTGCTGCGGATCATCCGCATGACCTCGCCCACGCATGTGCTCGCCGTCTTTGACGGAGAGGGCGGCTGCGCACGAACGGCGCTTGACCCGCTCTATAAGGCAAACCGCCCCGACTACAGCGCCCTGCCGGAGGAGGAGACGCCCTTCTCCCAGCTGGCGGACGTCTATGCCGCGCTCGATTTCCTCGGTGTTCGCCGCCATGCGACCTGCGGCTGTGAGGCGGACGACGTCATCGCCGCCTATGCCATGCAGACGGACGGCGAGGTCGTGATCTCCTCCTTTGACAGCGACTTCTTCCAGCTGATCTCTCCTCGCGTGTCCGTCCTGCGGTATCGCGGCGAAAAGACGGCCATCCACACCCCGCAGACGGTCATGGAGCGGATGGGCGTCGCCCCCGCGCAATACGCGGAGCACAAGGCCATGACCGGCGACACGGCGGACAACATCCCCGGCGCGCCGCACATCGGCCCCAAGACCGCCGCCGCGCTGCTGCATGAATACGGCTCGCTCGAGGCGATCATCGCCCATGCGCCGGACATCAAAAAGCCTGCCGTGCGCGCCTCCGTCATGGCGCACGCGGACAGGATCCGCCGCAATCTGCAAATGATCCGTCTGGACGGCCGCACACCCCTCCCCATCGCCGCAGAAGATCTTACATACCGCGACCAGGGCCTGACGACGGGCGACGTCCTGCGCGGAATCGGCCTTAAATAGAAAAACCAGCGCTGCCTCCTCTTCAGTCAAGGCAGCGCTGGTTTTGCTTATTCGGATTTCACGTCCCCGTATACCTTCAGGAACAGCGCGGGCGAGATGCGCAGCAGCAGCCCCTGCGCCGCGACCAGCACATCCCCGGAGGAGAGCGCATGGCCCGCGATCTCCGCAAGATGCGCCCGCAGGAACGCCGTCGCCTCCGCCGCAATCTTCGGTGGGAGCCCATAGGCGGGGATGTTCTTCGCCATGCTCAGGGCAATCTGCCCCACGCGCTTTTGGAGCGCGCGCTTTGCCTCCCCGCGCGCCTGCTGCGCGGCGAGCGCGCTCAGCCTGCGGCAGACCTCCAAGTAGCTCGCACACCAGCGGCTCGAGCGCGCAAACGAGGCCATGATGCTCCCCTCGCGCTGCCTGTATCGCAGGATCTGCATTTCATACGCCGCCGTCCGCTGCGCGGCTAGCAGCGCCGGGGCCTGAAAGAGCTCATCCTCAAAGAGCAGCCCCTCGGCCATGCGTAGATGATTCTCCTCAAGGAAGGCCCTGCGGTACACGCACTGCCAGACCATCGGCTCATAGAGCCCCGCGCGGCACTGCGCGGCAAAGAGCGCGCCGCCGGGCATGACCTCCGTCCCCGGGATCGCCGGACCGAGCCGCTCCTCGCCGGTCAGGTCATCAAAATAGGTAAAGCGCGCCTTCGCGATATCCAGCGTCTGCGCCTTTGCCGCGCAGGTCAGCGCATACAGCGCCTGCGGCTCGGGGATGTCGTCGCTGTCCAGAAAATAGACGTACTCCCCCTGCGCCTCAGCAAGGCCCGTATTGCGCGCGGCGGAAAGGCCGCCGTTCTTCTCCCGCCGGATCACGCGGATATGGGGATAGCGCGCCGCATAATCCGCTGCGATGGCCGCGCAGCCGTCCGTGCCGCAGTCATCCACCAGCAGCAGCTCGCAGTCCGCCTGCGGCAGCTGCGCCGCCGCGTCAAGGCATGCGTCAATATACGCCTCCACATGATAAAACGGGATCACAACGCTCAGCAGCATGCCCTCGCCTCCGAATTCTCGCCCTTGCGCAACGTGTCGATTTATGCGATAATAAACTGATATGACCCGCACATTCCGCGCGGGATTGACTTGATTCATTATAGCATGCTTTTTTGCGGGAGGGAAGACGGATGATCAGCGTAATCGTGATCGGCAGGAACGAGGGCGAGCGCCTTGGCGCGTGCCTTGAGAGCATCCGCACGGCGATGCACGTCCTCTCGCATGAGGTGATCTACGTCGACTCCGGCTCCTCGGATGACAGCCTCGCCCTCGCAAAGGCTGCCGGTGCGCGCTGCTTCCTGCTGAGCGAGCCGAGCCCGACGGCAGGCCTCGGCCGCCTCGTCGGCACGAAGGAGGCAAAGGGCGAATTCCTGCTCTTCCTCGATGGGGACATGCAGCTGCGCCCCGGCTTTGCGGAAAAGGCGCTGATGACCTTCGCCTCGCGCGACTGCGACGGCGTGACCGGCGTCCGCGAGGACGTCTACATGCAGGGCGGGCGCGAGATCGGGCGCAACCCCAATTACTTCGGCTGCACGGCGGAGCGCGTGTGCCCCGAGTTCGGCGGCGCGGTCTTCCTCAAGGCCGAGGCGCTCGCCAAATGCGGCGGCTGGTCGGGCGATACCATCGCCTGCGAGGAGGCGGAGCTCCATGCCCGTCTGCTGGACGCCGGCTGCACCATCGTTGAAATCCCCGTCCCGATGATCCTGCACACGGACGCCGTGCGCGAAAACCGTGGCGTGCTCTCCGTGTTCTTCTCCCGCCGCCGCCTCGGCGAGGGGCAGGCGATGCGCTGCGCGATGGCCAAGGGAAAAGCCGCCGCCTACATGCGCCGGGAAAAGGAAAAGTTCCTCTTCTATGCGCTCGACTGGCTCTGTCTGCTGCTCCTGCTGCTCTTCGGCGGCCTCGGCTTCGCCGCAGCCTGCGGCATTCAGGCCATGCAGCTGGGCTTCCTGATCGCCCGGCGCAGGCCGCGCGCCTTCGTCTCATGCAAGCTGTTCTTCTTCGCCTTCCCGGCGGGGCTTGCGACATGGCGTGCGCGCAGCATGGACTACGCCGCCGTATGACACTCAACATCTTCCTTTCAACAAGGTACAGCATATGATCAAAATCAGCTTCATCGTCGTCGCGCTCAACGCCGCGCGATGTCTGCCCCTGCTGCTTGAGGATCTGCTCGCGCAGACGATCCCGCCGGAGCAGATTGAGGCGCTGCTGGTGGACAGCGCATCCGGGGACGATACCGCGCAGGTCATGCGGGACTTCGCCGCGCGCGCGCCCTTCCCCGTGAAGGTGCTGCGCAATGAGAAGCGCTGGCTGGCCAGCGGCATCAATGTGGCGCTCGCCGCCGCAGAGGGCGACGCCGTGATCCGGCTGGACGCGCATGCGCGCATCCCGGCGGACTTCCTTGAAAAGAACCTGCGCGCCCTCGAGCGCGGGGAAAGCATCGTCGGCGGCTGCGTCGCCGGCGCCGCGCCCTCCACCCCGTGGGAGAGCGTCATGCGCGCGCTGGATACCTCCCGCTTCTGCGGCGGGGCCGCTCCTTTCCGCAATGCAGGCGAGGCGCGCTATGTCGACACCCTCGCCTACGCGCTCTACCGCCGGGAGGTCTACGACAAGGCGGGCCTCTACGACGAGCGCCTGCGCCGCACTGAGGACAACGACATGCACTACCGCATGCGTCAGGCGGGCTACCGCTTCTTCTTTGACCCCGAGATCATCTCCTACCACGCCGCGCGCGCCACGCTGCGCGGCCAGCTGCGCCAGAAGTGGGGCAACGGCTACTGGATCGGCCGAACGATGCACATCCAGCCGCGCTGCTTCGCGCCGAGGCACCTGATCCCCGCGCTGTTTGTGCTGGCGCTGGCGCTCTGCCTGCTGCTTGCGCCCGTGTCGGCGCTGCCTCTCGCGCTGCTTTGTACTGTATACCCCTGCGCGGATCTGTACTACGCCGTGCGCGGCGCGCTGGGCGAGGAACAGGGCCGCCTGCTCGCGCTCCTTACCCTGCCCTTCCTCTTCCCCGCCGTGCACATCGTCTACGGCGCGGGCACGATCGCAGGCCTGCTCACCCCGGAAAAGAAAGACTGACCCGAAAGGCGGACGCCCATGCTGCAGTGGATCGACGATCTCACCCGCTTCATCTTCCTTGAGGACGAGCCGAAGCCCTCGGACGTCATCTTCATCCCCGGCAACGGGCATGCCGAGCCGTCCGAGCACGCCGCGCAGCTCTATCGCGCGGGCTATGCTCCGCTGCTCCTCCCCTCCGGGCGATATGCCATCGGTACCGCGGGCTTCTGCGGGCAGAAATCGGGCAGCCGGGAATATGCGGGCGCGTTTGAGACGGAATGGCAGTTCATGCGCCATATTCTGATGGAAAACGGCGTGCCGGAGGCCGCCATCCTGCGTGAGGACGAGGCGACCTACACCTATCAGAACGCCATCTGCTCCCGCCGCCGCACGGACGCCGAGGCGATCACCGTCCGCCGCGCGATCATCTGCTGCATGCCCCAGCATGCGCGCCGCGCGAGGATGTATTACGAGACGCTCTTCCCCGAGGCAGAGCTGCTCGTCTGCCCCGCACCAGGCACGGCGATCACGCGGGAGAACTGGATGCGAGAGCCGGATGGCATCGACAAGGTGCTCGGCGAGGTCGAGCGCTGCGGCAGCCAGTTCCATGATATCCTCAAGGAGATCACGCTGTAAAACGGCTGATAAATAATCTGCAGAAATGTATTGACAAATGGATAGAGTCATGTTAAACTAAACAGGTGCTTAGGGGCATGGTGTAATGGTAACACGTGGGTCTCCAAAACCTTTGTTGTGGGTTCGAATCCTACTGCCCCTGCCAAACAGCCGGTTTCGAAAGAGACCGGCTGTTTTTGGTTTTATCTGGTGTTAGGATGGGAGGAATATGTAATGACATATACATTCAATGAAGCTGTATCTGCAAAAGCCTTGGCGGATTTACGAGAGGCTGTTGGT
Organism: Clostridia bacterium; assembly: GCA_017936375.1. GTDB lineage: Bacteria > Bacillota > Clostridia > Christensenellales > Aristaeellaceae > Ventricola. The sequence goes on along the minus strand of JAGBFR010000010.1, from coordinate 54,636 downwards.
TGGAACAGAATGGTGAATGAGTATGTTAATCCATTACTGACCTCATATTATCATATCGCTGTATATGAAACGGATTTGCTTATCGGATATGTCGATTGCGTGTCAAACGGGGTTACGGATGCGTATATTCAGGATCTTATGATTCATCCGTATTATCAGAGAAAAGGCATCGGAACCAATCTGATGCTTAAGATGATTGAATATCTAAAAGAGAAACACATATATATGATTTCTGTTGTTTTTGATGAAGATCTGAAATCTTTCTATAAAAAGTTTGGTTTCTATACGATGCTATGCGGACAAATGGAAACCTATTGCAGTAAATAAGGTTTATTCGAATACAGATTCCCCGCAGTCTGCGTTTTTTCTACCAAATCCTCGTACATCTCATCAAGCCCATTTCCAAGCATTGAATCTCAAAACCTTTTATGTTATAATCACTTAATCAAGAAAAGTTTCATAAGGCTCTCTGAAAGGTGGATGATCATGCATCCAAAGGAAATGGAAAAACTGACCCAGCATTTTAACACGTATTTCCATCAGGATGACTGTATGGTATATCACCCTTTCACCGCAGATCCTCATATCGATGTTCTGCTCTACAAGCCCAACGATGCTTACCCCTATTGGAAGCTGGTCACAATGGGCGCAAGCGATTTCAAAATGCCAGCGCCTAAGTCTTCGCTCGGAAACCGCAATGAGTACATGATGTTCATTGATCCCAGCGAAGATATGACCGATCAGGAGATTGCAAACTGGTATTTGAAAAAACTATTTGAAGTGGCTTATTATCCAATTGCTACCGGCTCGTTTATCTCTTATGGTCATAGCGTCGAATGGGACCCCAACGATGAAGAGGAAATGGTTGGCGCATATCTTGAAATGCCGCAAATCATTGAAGACACCGGTATCCTGCGCTGTAAACTCGGCCTGCTCAAGACTGCCATCTGTCTGCAGGCCATCCTGCTGAACAGGCAGGAAATCAACAAGCTTCTTGAAGTCGGATCGGAACAGTTCAGTTACTTCCTGTATCCGGATGAAGGCACACAGCACTTTATTTGTGAGCGCAGCCGAAGCGATAGATTCTGATGATCTATGGATATCTCTGCATAACGCGTATGCCCTTCATCGCCATGTCACTCATACAGCATGGATGAATAAGGCAACCCAGGCGCAGACTCGCTGAAGTCTGCGCTTTATTTTTTATGCAGCCCATGCCTTTTCTCAGTTTCACTTGCCTCGCCTCAGCTCCTGTGATACAATCGACAAAAGAGACGTTACAGGAGATAAGCCATCATGAGAGAATTCTTCATCTACTTCTTCGGTCAGGGTGCGGAGCCCGAGTTCGCGCTCTTCACCCCCGCGCACTTCGCGCCCATCCTGCTGATGATCGCAGTCATCGCGCTGATCCGCCGCTTCCGCAAAGAGATCCGGGAAAGCCGGCACGAGGAGACGCTGCGCTATGTCCTCGCCTTCGCGCTGATCATCTGCGACATGTCATACTACTGGCGGCTGGTGGGCATGCCGTCGCTGCAGCCGGGCCCGGTGGAGAATCTGCCCATCGGCGTATGCGGCTGGGCGGTGATCTTCTGCAGCTACATGCTGGTCGGGAAAAAGCAGCTCCTGTTTGATATCAGCTATTTCTGGCTTCTCTCCGGCTCGCTCTTCGCTCTCCTTACGCCGACGCCGCTGACATATACCGGCGTCACCCGCTTCCGCTATTATCAGTTCTGGCTGGAGCACACGCTGGGCTATGTCGCCATCTTCTATATGATCTTTGTCCACGGCATGCGCCCGACGGTGCGCTCCGCCGTCCGCTCGTATATCGCGCTGATCCTCATGGCGCTCCTCGCGTACGCCGTCAATCAGATGATCCCCGGCGCGAACTACCTGTACATGGCCCGTCCGGAGGCGGCGCCTTCCGTGCTGGATATCCTGCCGGCGAATTTTGCGCTGCGCACGGGCATCATCGCGGCGGTCATCACGGCGATGTACGCGCTGGCCTACCTGCCTTGGGCACTGATGGACAGGAAGAGAACGGCTGCGGCATAAGCAGATACACACAGGCGCAGATCCGGAAGGGTCTGCGTTTTCCCTTTATCCCCCCATTGACGAATCCATGCACATCCATTACAATAAAATAAGTTATACGAAACAGGAGGACTTCGCCATGAAGCACACTGCCCAGCCCTCTGTCATGCGCATCCCGCAGCCCGTCATGGCTGCGCTGCTCCTCTTCCCCGCCGTCGCGCTTGGCGTCGCCGCCATGATCGCAGGCGGCGTGTCCCCCGCGCTATGGGGACAGCAGATCGCCGCATGGGCGATATTCGCGCTGCTCGCAGAGCCGATGCGCCGCATGGCCGCACGGCTTCCCGACGGCGTCAAGGCTGGGCTGCTCCTGCTCTTCCTCGCCGCCACGCTCGCCGACGCATCGGCAGGCGGCGCAAAGCGCTGGATCGATCTGGGCGTCTTCAATGTCAACGCCGCACAGCTCGTTCTCCCCGCGCTGCTGGTCATCCTCTGCCGCGCCGGCAATCCCTTCCCCGCCGTGCTTATCACGACGGCGGTGCTCTGCCTCCAGCCGGATCTCTCGCAGCTGGCCGCCTTTTCCGCCGCTGCGCTGCCCCTCCTCTGGCTCCGGCAGAAGGATCGCTTCTGGGCGCTCTTCAGCCTTGCTGCGCTCGCCGCGCTGCTGGTCGTCTGCGCGTTTTCGCCGGTGACGCTCGAGCCGCTGTCCTACAGCGAAGGCATTCTCTCCATGCTGGGCGGCCGCTCTCCCCTGCTCTGTGCGGCGGGCTGGCTGGCGCTGGCGGCGATCCCGGCCTGCGGGCTGTATGCTTTCCTGCGGCGCGGCGCTCTGCCTTCGCTGTGCGCTGCTGTGTATTATGCGGCCCTGCTGCTCTTCGTGCTCACGGGCGCGTACCCTGTTCCGTTCATGGGCTTTGGCCTCTCCCCCATCGTCGGATACTATCTGGCATATGCCTGCCGGAAACCGGCGGCAGACTGATATGATGCAAAAAAGCGACCGGCGCGCAGCCGATCGCTTTTCTTTTATTCATCATCGTTACAGCAGGATATACTTGAGCACAAACAGCACAGACAGCACATACATCAGCGGGCTGATCTTCTTGCCGTTTCCCGCGGCGACATTCAGCAGCACATAGGAGATGATGCCAAGGCTGATGCCCTCGGAGATGGAATAGAACAGCGGCATCGCGATGATCGCCAGATACGCCGGGATGGCCTCGGTCAGGTTATCCAGATCAAAGCGGATCTCGGAAACCGTGCCCACCATCAGGAAGCCGACCATGATCAGCGCCGGGGCCGTCGCGAAGGACGGGATGGCGGTGAAGATCGGCGCGAAGAACATGCTCAGCAGGAAGAGCACGGCGGAGGTCAGCGCGGTGAGACCGGTGCGGCCGCCGGCAGCGACGCCGGAGGCGGATTCGACAAAGGTCGTCACCGTGGAGGTGCCCAGCACCGCGCCGACGGTGGTGCCGACAGCGTCGGCCATCAGCGCGGGCTTGATGCCCGGGAGGCGTCCTTCTTCGTCGAGCATCTTCGCCTTCGTCGCCACGCCGATGAGCGTGCCAAGGGTATCAAACAGATCGACGAACAGGAAGCTGAAGATCACGGCAACGAAGTTCATCAGGCTCACCGCGGAGAAATCCAGCTTGAAGCACTGGCCGAAGGTCTCTCCCAGCTTGGAGAAGTCCGTCAGGCTCAGCGACGGGAAGAGGGAGAAGTAATTCACGCCGTCGGGCACGTAGACGCCCGCAAGCTGGCAGAGCATGCCAATGACCCATGTCGCCAGGATGCCCAGCAGGATCGCGCCATTCACATTCTTGATGTAGAGCACGGCGGTGATGAACAGGCCGACCAGCGCCAGCAGCGCGCAGACGCCGGAGGTGCTGAAGTTCTCAGTGAAGCTGGTGATGGTCACCAGCGTGCTGGCGTCCACGGAGAGGCCGGCATTCTGCAGGCCGATAAAGGCGATGAACAGGCCGATGCCCACGGAGACGCCGCGCTTGAGGTTGAGCGGGATGGCGTTGAAGATCGCCTCGCGGACATTGGTCAGAGAGAGTACAATGAAGATGAGGCCCTCGATAAAGACGGCGAAGAGCGCCACCTGCCAGCTGTAGCCATAGCCCAGCACGACGGTATACGCGAGGAACGCATTGAGGCCCATGCCGGCGGACAGCACGAAGGGCAGGTTGGCCGTGAAAGCCATGAAGCAGGTCGCGATAAAGGAGGCCAGCGCGGTCGCCAGCAGCACGGCGGTGGGGTCCATGCCCGCATCAGCCAGAATGCTGGGATTGACGGCCAGAATATAGGCCATGGTCATGAACGTCGTGACGCCCGCCATGACCTCAGTCTTCACGGTTGTCCGGTTCTTTTTCAGGTGAAAGAGTTTCTCAAGCATCTCTCGTACCTCTCCTCTGATTCCTTTTTTATCCCCTGTCAAAAACAGAAAGACCGTTTCTATTCTATCAGAAAGCCCCTGTGACCGCAAGCCGCTTTGCGCGCGGCCTCAAAAGAAAAAACCGACCGGTTTCCCGGTCGGTCATGATGCGCTTACCTGCCCTCGAGCATGTCCTGAACAGTCTCCAGAATATCCTCGAGAATGGAATCGGACAGCTCTTCCTCGCCCTTGAGGAGCTTGATCGCGTCCTTCTTCGTCTCCGTGTCCGCCGCGCGATAGAGCTCGATGAGCCGCTTCTCCGCCGCGGTGACCTTCATGCTGGTCTGCGAGGAGGTCTTCTTGGCGGTCGTGGTCTTTTTCGCCGTCGTCTTCTTCTCGGTCGTGGTCTTCCTGGCCGCAGTCGTCTTCTTTTCAGTCTTCTTCTCCGCCGTGTCCTTCGCCGCGTTGATGAGCGACGCCTGCGTCACGCCGGTGATCTTGGCGATCTGCTTGAGCTGCTCCTGCGTCAGGTCGAGCTTGCCGCGCTCGGCCATGCTGATGTCGGACGCAGAGAGACCGGAGATCCTGCGCGCGAGCTGCTCCTGCGTCATATCCGCATTGGTGCGCGCTTCCTTGATGAGCGTGCCTACCTTCTTTGCCGCCATAAAAGCCGCCTCCTCGTGTGTTTTCAATCATTTTATCATGATCCGTGCGCCTGCGCAAGATCAGCCTTCCTTCTCCATCACGGCTTCTGCGTCATTCCTTCACCGTCCTCCCTTGCAGCGCGCCCCGCGCCATGCTATGATAGAGTATCAAGCAAATGGAGTGCATCATCACATGAACACCATCACCTTCATCTCCGGCCCGTGCGGCTGCGGCAAATCAACCCTTGCGGACGCGTATGCCAAGCGCCTTGTGGACAGCGGCGTCTGCCGTCAGGTCTATGTCATTCACGGCGACGACTTCCACGCCGGCTTTGTGCAGACGCAGGAGCGTGTCGGTCCGGACTGCCCGCAGTTCATGTATTGGCCCGATATCCTCGCCTTCAACTGGAGCTGTATCCTCGACGCCGCGGACAGGGCGCTCGGGCGACAGGTGGACGTGGTCATCGACTATGTGATCGAGGAGGAGCTGCCCCGCGTCATGGCGCTGGCCAGGCGGCACGGCGCGCAGGTTCGCTATGTCGTGCTGACCGCATCGGACGCGACCCTGCGCGAGCGCCTCACGTCCCGCGGCGATCCGGATCTGATCGACCGCTCCCTCTTCCTCAAAAAGAAGCTGGAGGGTATGCGCTGCAATCAGGGCCATCTGCTCGACAACAGCGCGATGACCCTCGATGAGGAGATCGACGCGCTGCTCCTCCGTGATTTCACCGTGCCCGGCAGCCTACCCGTCCCGCAGGACGAGACGCAGGCAGAGCGCATCGCCCGCATGGAGCAGATCCTCAACGAGGCGAAGGCCGCCGTGCGCGCATTGGAGAACACCATTGCGCGCTGCGAGGCGATGCAGGCGGACGTCCGTACGCTGGAGGCCTACTACACCGGCCCGCTCTGGCGGCGCGATTATGAGGACGACGAAGCGGGCAGGATCCCGAAGGATCTCAGCCGCGGCGTGCTCTCCGAGGACGGCATATGGAATCTGCTCAGCGACTGGCAGCGCCTGCAGGCCGCACACAGCTTTGATCCTGAAGAAACATAATCACGGAGGATACCGCCATGTTTGATCCGGAACTCATCCGCAGCCGCGCGCTTAGCGAGCAGGCCTGTGCCTTCCACCCGCCGTATCCCGAGCGGATCGGCGACTTCTGGGGCGGGGAGCATATCCCCACCGGCGCAATCGTCAAGGAGGACGGCAGCGTCCTCTTCCGCCTGTATGCGCCTGGGATGGACCGCGCGCGCGCCGTGCTGACGGCCTTCCCGGACGTACAGATTCCGATGGAGAAAAACGACGCGGGCTTCTTTGAAGGCACGCTGCCCTATGACGTTCGGTGGCGCGGCCCGCAGGACATACGCTTCTACCTCAATGACGTGCTGTACCTGCATCCGCAGATGCCCGCGCACTACCGCTCCTTCCGTCAGGTCAATTTCGTGGAGATCCCCGGTCCGGAGAGCGAAATGATTCTCCTGCACGACGTGCCGCACGGGCAGGTCGTGCGTGAGGTCTTTATGAGCCGCGTGCGCGGCAGCTGGCAGCGCATGCTCGTCTATTTGCCCCCGCAGTACAGGTCGGGCGGCGAATACCCCGTCCTCTACCTGCAGCACGGGCTGACAGAAAACGAAAGCGAATGGGTAAACATGGGCAAAGTCCCCTATCTGCTGGATAATCTGCTCGCCGAGGGGAAGTGCGTGCCCTTTATCGTCGTCATGTGCGACGGTATGGAGCGCCTGCCCGGCGAGGGAAACTGGGACTTCGGCTCCTTTACCAAGATGCTGCTCGGGGAGGTCATCCCCTTCGTCGAAAAGAATTACCGCGTCATCCCAGACAGGGAGCACAGGGCAATGGCCGGGCTGTCGATGGGTTCGGAGCAGACGAGCGTCATCGGCTTTACCCATCCGGAGGTTTTCTCCGCGCTCGGCCTGTTCAGCGGCTTCATGCGCATCGACACGAAGACCCCGTTCTATGCCTGCCCGCACCTGCGCCTTCTCAAGGAGGATCCCGGCTTCATCGGACGGCATTTTGGCGTCTTCTTCCGCTCCATCGGCGAAAAGGACGTCTATCTCCCCGTCTTCCTTGAAGACAGGGCTCAGCTTGATACGCTGGGTATTCTCAGTAAACCCTTCTGCCACGAGCATGTATACGACGGGCTGACGCACGACTGGGGCGCATTCCGCCGGGGCATGCGGGACTTCGCGCAGCTGCTCTTCCGCAAATAACGCAAAATAAAGAGCTGTCAGGATGGACGCCATCCCGGCAGCTCTGTTCTTTATTTCTGATCGGCCGTGCGGCAGCGCTCGGCCCATTCCGCGTCGGTAAAATTCGGCCTCAGCCGCTTTTCCTCCGCTTTTGCATTCCACAGCCAGCTCAGCCTCGCTTCCTGCCCGTCGCGGATGCGCTGCAGATTCGGCAGGTGCTTATAGACGAGCACGGGAACCAGCGCCAGCAGCATCAGCATGCCGACGACGTCGCCCGTCTGCGCGATGTAGACCACGGGGAAGATCATGCTCGCCGTCAGCGGCATCACACAGATGTACTGCACAATAAGCGCCAGGATAACCTCCAGCACCAGCATGATGAAAAAGACCTTTTTGTCATACGCCAGTACAAGCCCGGCAATGCAGGCCAGCCCCTTGCCTCCGGCGAAGCCCATCCACGCCGGGAAGATATGCCCCAGCACGCAGGCGCAGCCCGCCAGCATCCCGGCGAAGGAGATCATCGGGAAGAGCAGCCTGGCCAGCTTATAGGCTGCAAAGGACTTGAAGATATCCAGCAGCGCGCACAGCAGGCCCATCGCCTTGCCCATAATCAGCGCGACATTGGTCGCGCCTGCATTGCCCGAGCCTCGGCGGCGGATATCAAACCCGCGCAGCCGGCCAAAGATATACGCCGGATTGATCATGCCCAAGAGGTACCCCATTGCACCGCACAAAACAACGCTCATCGTATTCACCCATATCTTTTGTTTATCCTAAAAATTATATCACATCCGCGTGCAGTCCGCCATAAACAACACACTTTTCCTATTCACGGATGCCGCCCGTCCTGTACGGGCTGAAATAGACCACATGATCCTCAAGCGCCACGCCCGCGTCGGAGAAGAGCTCCTCGATCGTTACGCAGAGGATGCCGCGCGCGCACAGGTTTTCAAGGATATCCTGCGTGTAGATATGGCACCTGCCGTTGATGTCGTGCAGGAGGATGACGTCCCCGTCGGTGACGGAGTGGATCACGCGGCTGGCGACCTTCGCAGCATTGTCGCTGCCGGAATCGCCGCTGGCCAGCGACCAGTGCATCAGCGGATAGCCGATCTCGCGGCGGATATAGAAATTCTCCCGTCCGCCGGGCGCGCGCATCATCGTCGGCGGCACGCCGGTCACGCTGATGAGCTCCTCCTCAAACATCGCCTTCTCCTCAAAGGCCATCTGCCGGTTGAGCTCCTCGGCATACTTATGCGTGTAGGTATGGCTCTGGATGGAGTAGGCGCTGTCCTGCTGGCGGCTGAGGATGTCGTGGTTGTTGCGGATCCGCCTGCCGACGACAAAGAACGTCGCGCCAGCGCCGTAGCAGCGCAGCTGATCGAGCACGCGCCTGGTGTAATTGCGCGCGCCGCCGTCGTCGTATGTCAGCGCGACCATGCGGAAGCGGCTGTTGTCCGTCTGCGCAAGGCCGTATTCATTCATCATCCCGCGGATCTGTGGGTAATACACATGCACATGCAGCAGCGTCTGCTTCCCGGGATAGAGCGCGTCCGCGCGGTAGGACAGCGTGAGCCTGCCCGCGCTTAAGGTAAAGGCCGCGCTGCGGATCCCTTCCTCGCTGCAGAGGCGCTCAAGCGCCGCCTCGTCATGCTGCGTACCGGGGAAGGCCGCCGTCAGCTGCGCGCGGATCTCCTCGGCGAGCAGTTCATACACGCCGCTCTCTGGCGCAAAGAAATCATGAAGCGCAAGCTGCCTGCCCGTTGCCGCATCGTAGACCCGCGCCTGCATATCCACGCTCGTGCGCTCATGCTCGCGGGAAACCTCCGCCAGCGTGAGGAAGCTCAGCACGCTCGTGCCCGTGCGGGTCACGACTGCGCCCACATCCAGCCACGACTCCATCTCACTCCGCTCGAGCGGGAGAGCGGCCCTGTTGGCCTCGGTCATGCTGTCGATCAGCGCGCGCATCTCGGCGTCGATCTGATCATTCACCGTGTCGGGATAGGTGCGGCGGATAAAGATATCGCGCGCAACCTCCTCCTCCTCGGTATGCTGGATAAAGCGCAGATGCTCCGGCATCGCCTCGTAGAATCCATCCTCGGAGAGCGGAACCCGGGTCTCTACCAGGACCGCCTCCGCCTGCGCGGCGCCCGCCGCCATGCACATGAGCAGCATCGCAGCCAGTGCCCGTAAACATCTATTCATCATAGCCTCCGTCTGCTCCGTTCATCAAAATTCATAGCGCGTCTGCCAGAAGTACCAGTCCGTGCCGTCGGTGACTGCATAGACCGTGCCCTCTCCGGAATAATACACCGGCAGCTCGCGCTTCACAAACTGATACGCCGCCTTGCTGAAGACGTCCTGCCGCTTGTTGGTGACGACGGCGCCGACGGGCGACACCACGTCAAGGAAGGAATCCATCGCCACGGAGAGCGCGTGATGCGGCATCTTGATCAGATCCGAATCCATCGTCCCCGCCGGGTAATCCTCCCGCAGATGATGCTGCGCCTCGCCCGGCACATCCGCGCACAGGAGGATCGAGCTGTCCTTATAGCTCACCCGCAGCACAAGGGAGCGGTAGTTGGCGTTCTTCTTATCCAGCTGCTGGAAGATCTCGATCTCCGCCCCGCCGAGGGTCAGGCGGTCGCCGTCGGTCACATGGACGACGGGGATGCCCTTGTCCTGCGCGGCTTTCACCGTGCGGCTGCCCAGCTTATCGCCCGCCAGCTCGCTCTCGGTATGGCCGTGATAGAAGACGTCCGCCGTCACGCCGTATTCCTCCATGAGGAAATAGAGGCCGTCGATGTGGTCGTCGTGGAAATGCGTATTGAGCATATAGCGTAGATGCGTCAGCCCGCGCGCGGCAAGCGCGCCGTACAGCTTCCCCCGGAAGGGCTTGGGCCCGCCGTCCACCAGCATGTGCTCCCCCTCGCAGGAGAGGAGCATCGCGTCGCCCTCGTTGACGTCAAAGATCGTCCACTCGAGCCTGGGCTTGTCCGCCCAGTCCTCCGGCGGCTGCGTCATATAGATTTCGCTAAGCGCCGCAGCAGGCAGCATCGCCAGCAGCATAAAGAGAAGGCAGAGCCCGCGTCTGATCATCAATCGTATCCTCCCGTCAGCCGCGCGCGGCGGCTGCAGCATGTATTCAAACGTCCGGCTTCACAGCCAGCCTGTATAGTATACGGCATGCCTGTTCGCCCCGTCAAACAAAATCCATCCAATCCGATGAATACCGGAACGAATCTTTCCGAAACCCTTCAAAAACATCCAAAAGAGGACTCCCGCAATACCCTGTTTTATGTCATAATAGAATCAGAAAACGAAAGGAGGAATCTCTTATGCGCAAATTGCTCTCTCTGATTCTTTCCCTGATGCTTCTGCTGGCGATGGCCCTGCCCGCCGGCGCGGAAGCCGCGCTCTCCGAGGACATCGTGATCCTCTACACCAACGACGTGCACACCTACATCGACGGTGCGCTGAGCTATGACGTGATCGCGGGCGTCAAGCAGGAACTGCAGAAGCAGTACAAGAACGTCCTGCTCGTCGACGCGGGCGATCACATTCAGGGCACCGCCTACGGCTCCATGGACAAGGGCGAGACCATCATCAAGCTCATGAACGCCGCAGGCTATGACCTGGCGACGCTGGGCAACCATGAGTTTGACTACGGGATGGACGGCTGCATCAAGGTCCGCGAGTGGGCCGAGTACCCCTATGTCTCCTGCAACTTCTACAACGAAGAGTACTACGAGCGCAAGGACAATGTCCTTGACAGCTACAAGCTCTTCGACTTCGGCGCGCAGAAGCTGGCGATCATCGGCGTCACCACGCCGGAATCCTTCACCAAGTCCACGCCCGCTTACTTCCAGGATGAGAGCGGCGCGTACATCTACGGCATCGCCGGCGGCGACGAGGGCGAAAAGCTGCAGGCTGACGTGCAGGCCGCCATCGACGCGGCGAAGGCCGAGGGCGCGACCGTCGTGATCGCGCTGGGCCATCTGGGCGACGACCTCGCCTCCAAGCCCTGGACGAGCGAGGAAACCATCGCCGCCGTCTCCGGGCTGGACGCCTTCATCGACGGCCACTCCCACAGCACCGTCAAGGGCAAGGACGTCGCCGGCAAGGACGGCGAGGCCGTGCTCCTCACCCAGACGGGCGAGTACTTTAACCGCATCGGCATGATGGTCATCGACGCCGAGACCGGCGCGATCGCCACCGACTTCATCGAGCTGGTTGAATTGACCGAGAAGAGCACCGACGCCGAGGGCAAGGAAGTGGAGAACGTCGTGGGCTACGAGCTCGCCTCCGAGCTCTACACCGGCGAAAAGTGGGTCTCCGACGCGGCGGTTGCCGAGATCAAGGACGCGTGGATCGCCTCCATCGACGAGCAGCTGGGCGCCGTCATCGGCTCCACTGAGCTGACGCTTGACAACTACGACGGCGAAACCCGCCTCGTCCGCAGCCAGGAGACCAACACCGGCGACTTCGCCGCCGACGCGCTGTACTGGCTCTTTGACGACATGGGCCTTGATGTGGACGTGGCGATCATGAACGGCGGCGGCGTGCGCAACAAGGCCGTCACGGGCGAGATCTCCTACAAGGTCTGCAAGAACATCCACACCTTCGGCAACGTCGCCTGCCTGCAGACCATCACCGGTCAGCAGCTGCTCGACGCGCTGGAGTGGGGCGCCCGCTTTGCCGGCGGTGAGAAGGAGAACGGCGGCTTCCTGCAGGTCTCCGGCATCACCTACAAGATCGATTCTTCCTATCCGCAGTCCATCGTCGCGGACGACAAGGGCGTGTGGGTCAGCGGCCCGACCGCCGGCTACCGCGTGCTGGACGTCATGGTCTACAACAAGGAGACCGGCGCGTATGAGCCGCTCGACCTTGCCGCCACCTACAATCTGGCGGGCTACAACTACACGCTGCGCGACCTCGGCGACGGCTTCGCCATGTTCGACGGCGCGGTGAACGTGCTCGACTACGTGATGGAGGACTACATGGTCCTGGCCAATTATGTGCAGGCCTTTGAGGGCGGCGTCGTCGGCGCGGACAATTCCCCGCTGAAGGCGAAGTATCCGGGCATGCTGCTTGACTACGGCACCACGAACGGCTCCGGACGCATCGTCATCGAAGTGATCACCAAGTAATCCATTAGGCCTGACTGGGCTGTCAGGATAAGCCATACATTCCAGAAAAATCATTGCGCATACCGCTATGGGGCTCTGCTCCATCCCCCGCCAAAGGGCTTTCCGGTCGCCCTTTGGAAACCTTCGGCGGCAAGCATGACAGGCATTGGAAACTGTGGCTTCTCATCCTGACAGCCCTTTTTTTCATGCCGCGCGCCCGCAGGACTTGAACTCCGGCTCTCTGAACGGCTATAATGAAAGAACCTATCATCATTCGATTTACGGAGGAGTTCATCATGAGCGAACAGCGCTTCCGCTTTGATTCCTTGACCATCGGCGTCTGCTATTACCCCGAGCACTGGGACGAGTCCCTCTGGGCGGACGACCTGCGCCGCATGCTCGAGGACGGCGTCGCCGTCGTGCGCATCGGCGAATTCGCGTGGGCATACTTTGAGCCCGAGGAGGGCGTATTCCGGTTCGATCTCTTCGACCGCTTCCTCGCCCTGTGCAAAGAGACCGGGATGAAGGTCATCTTCGGCACGGTCTCCGCCACGCCGCCGGCATGGCTGACGCACAAGTACCCCGAGGTGCTCAATGCGAACATGGAGGGCGTGCTCTACCGCCACGGCATGCGCAGGCACTACAATTACAATTCCCCGGTCTATCAGGAGAAGTGCGCCGTCATCACCGCCAAGCTGGCGCAGCACTTCGGCCCGCATCCCTCGATCATCGGCTGGCAGATCGACAACGAGCTCAACTGCGAGATGGACCGCTTCTATTCCGAGGCGGACTCCGTCGCCTTCCGCGCGTTTGTGAAGGAAAAGTACGGCACGCTGGACGCCCTCAACGCCGCATGGGGCACCGTCTTCTGGAGCCAGACCTACACCGACTGGGCGCAGATCTTCGTCCCGCGCCCGACGCTGCAGAATTCCCCTAACCCGCACCTGATGCTCGACTACAACCGCTTCGTCTCCGAGAGCTGCATCCGCTTCTGCGCGCTGCAGGCCGGGATTCTGCGTCAGCACGTCGCGCCAGGCGTGTTCATCACGACCAACGGCATGTTCTCCCGCCTCGACAACCACCGCATGGCGCGCGAGTGCCTGGATATCTACACCTACGATTCCTACCCGAATTTCGCCTTCGGCCTCAATATGGCCGGGCGCCTTGACCGCCTGCGCGACCGCTGGTCCGGCAAGAAGCTGACCGAGGTGCGCTCCATCTGCCCGCACTTTGGCATCATGGAGCAGCAGAGCGGCGCGGGCAGCTGGACCACGCGCATGGAGAATCCGACCCCGCGCCCCGGCCAGATGCAGCTCTGGGCAATGCAGTCCGTCGCGCACGGCGCGGACTTCGTTTCCTTCTTCCGCTGGCGCACCTGCACCTTCGGCACGGAGATCTACTGGCACGGCCTGCTCGACTATGACAACAGGGATAACCGCCGCATCGCAGAGCTGCGCGAATTCGCGGCCAACCTCAAGAAGCTCGCGCCCCTCTGCGGCGCGGACAGCGAGGCCGCCTTTGCCGTCGTAAAGGACTATGACAATGTCTTTGACGCGGACCTTGACACGTGGCACAGGCATGTGGACGCGCAGAGCGACAATGCGATCTTCGAGGTCTCCCAGCTGACGCACACGCCGTATGACATGCTCTACCTGCAGGAGGGCACGACGCTTGATGAGCTGCTGCGCTATAAGGCGCTCTTCATGCCCCACGCCTGCATCATGACGGCGGCGCGCGCGGACCTGCTGGAAAGATACGTCCGCCGCGGCGGCGTGCTGGTCATCGGCTGCCGCAGCGCGTATAAGGACGAGCATGGCCGCTGCGTCATGACCCCGCAGCCGGGCCTTCTGCAAAAACTCACCGCCACCGACGTCCGCGACTTCACCTTTACCACCCCAGCGGAGGAGACGCCCTATGCCCTCTTTGACGGCCGGCGGATGGAGACCCCGCTCTTCAACGACGTGCTCACCCCGCTTGAGGGCGCGAAGGTGCTCGCGCGCTTTGCCTCCTCCTATTATGCGGGCGAGGCTGCGCTGACGGAGAATGCCGTCGGCGAGGGCCGCGTGCTGCACCTGGGCAGCGCCTTCAGCACGGACGCCGTGCGCCTGATCCTTGACTACCTTGGCCTCACCGAGCCGATGGCTGACGTCATTGCCGCACCGGAGGATGTGGAGCTCGTCGCCCGCGTGAAGGACGGCAGGCGCTATGTCTTCGCGCTCAATTACCAGAGCGTGCCGATGACCCTCACGCTGAAACGGCCCCTTCGCTCCCTGCTCTCGGGCAGCACGGACGAGGGCTGCGTCGCCCTGCCGCCCTACGGCGTGCAGGTCTGGGCGCTGTAAGATATGCATCACGAAAGGCGCATCCATGCAGAATGATTTTGGTACGGGCCGTGTCTGGCGGCGCATCATCGCGCAGGCCATCCCGCTGACCCTTGCGCAGCTGGTTCAGCTGCTGTATAACATCGTCGACCGCATCTACATCGGTCATCTCCCCGGGGCGGACAGCACCGCCCTCACCGGCATCGGCCTCACCTTCCCCATCGTCTCGCTCATCGGCGCATTCACCAGCCTCTTCGCCACGGGCGGCACGCCGCTGTTCTCCATCGCGCGCGGCGCGGGCGAAAAGGAGCGCGCCAGCCGCATCCTCGGCTGCGTCTTTACGCTGCTCGCCCTCTCCTCGCTGGTGCTGACAGCCTTCTGCCTCACCTTCCGTCGGCCGATCCTCTATCTCTTCGGCGCGAGCGACGCCTCCTATGTCTACGCGGATGCATACCTGCGCATCTATCTGCTCGGCACGCCGCTGATCATGCTCTCCACGGGCCTCAACGGCTTCATCAATGCGCAAGGCTTTGCGCGCGTGGGCATGATGACCACGCTCATCGGCGCGGCGCTCAATCTGCTGCTCGATCCGCTGCTGATCTTCGCCTTTGACATGGGCGTGGCCGGCGCAGCGCTGGCGACCGTCATCAGCCAGGCCGTCTCCTGCCTCTGGGTGCTGCGCTTCATCACGGGCAGGCGCGTGCCGCTGCCCCTTCGCCGGGCGCATATGGGCGTGCCGGCGGCGCTCCTCAAGCAGATCCTCAGCCTCGGCACGGCGGGCTTCATCATGCAGGGCACCAACAGCCTCGTGCAGGTCGCCTGCAACACGACGCTGCAGCTCTTCGGCGGGGACCTCTACGTCGGCATCATGACCGTGCTGAACTCCGTCCGCTCCGTGCTGGAGATGCCGGTCTTCGGCGTGACCAACGGCGCGCAGCCCGTTCTCGGGTTCAATTTCGGCGCAAAGAAGCATGCCCGCGTCCGCGAAGGAATCCGCTTCATGTCCTTCCTCGGCGCGGGCTATACGGTCGTGACATGGATTGTCGTGCTGCTCTTCCCGCTGGCGTTCATCCGCCTTTTCTCCAGCGATCCCGCTCTCCTCGCGGCTGCGCCGCATGCCATGGGGCTGTACTTCTTCGGCTATGTGTTCATGTCCTTCCAGTTTGCCGGGCAGTGCACCTTCCAGGCGCTGGGCTATGCGAAGTATGCCATCTTCTTCTCCCTCCTGCGCAAGGCGGTCATCGTCGTGCCGCTCACGCTGCTGCTCCCCCGCCTTGGGCTGGGGGTGGACGGCGTGTTCCTCGCCGAGCCGATCTCCAATCTGCTCGGCGGCACGGCCTGCTTCGTCACCATGCTGCGCCGCGTCTATATCCCCCTGGGCAGGAAGGAAGCCTCCAGATAATCTTCACAACGAAAAAAGGACTGCCGGAGCAGTCCTTTCTTTACGCTGTTGTCGATCAGCTGTGCGCCTGACGCAGGCCCTTTGCCTCCAGCAGGGAGAAGGCGATGTTCGTCGCGTGGTCGGCCACGCGCTCCAGGCCGGATACCGCGTCGGAGAAGGAGACGCCGGCCATCGCCGTGCACTTGCCCTCGGCAAGGCGGGCGACATGCTTGCCGTGCAGGCTGCGCTCGAGGTGGTCGATGCGGTCCTCCAGCTCGGCGACAGCATTCATGTAGCTGGCGTCGCCGGTGGCGAACATGTGGATCGAATACTCGAGGATCTTGTTGATATGCACCATCATATCACGCAGATCGGCGCTCGCCTCTTCGGAGATGCGGATGCCGCTGCCGGAGAGCTGGGGCATGAGCTCGATGATGCTCTCGGCGTGGTCGCCGATGCGCTCGATGTCGTTGACGACGTGGAAGTAGGCGGCAATCAGGCTGATATCCTCGAACGGAAGCGGCAGCTGGTTGATCCTGACGAGATACGCGCTGATCTTCTCATCGAGGAAATCGATGTAGCGCTCCGTCCGGGCGACCTGTGCGGCCTTTGTCTCGTCGTTTTCAAGCAGCGCCTCGACCGCAAGGTTGAGGTTGGCAATGGCCATCTGCGCCATGCGCTGCATCTCCTGCACAGCCATATAGGCCGCGACAGCCGGGTTCGGAGATTCGTCGCCGATGTACTGGACGGTGAGCTTCTCCTCGTCGCTGACGTCCTCGCCCTTGACGATGGCATAGGTCAGCTTGATAATCAGATTCATGAACGGATAGAGCGCCGCAACCTGGAACGCCTTGAAGAGGAAGTGCGCCATGGCGATGTTGCGGCCGAGCGTGCCGGAGTCCGCGCCGCTGCCGCTGAAGGCATGAATGATCGTCACGATCTGCGGCATGAAGAAGATCAGCAGCGTGAACATGAGGATCGTGCCGAAGATGTTGAAGAGCAGATGGATCATCGCGGCGCGCATCGCATTCTTCGAGCCGCCGATTGCCGCCATCAGCGCCGTCGTGCAGGAGCCGACGTTGCAGCCGAGGATGACGAACAGGCAGATATCCAGCCCGATCAGGCCCTGAGAGCCCATGACGACGAGGATACTGACCGTGACCGAGGAGCTCTGCACAACCGACGTCACCACAAAGCCCAGCAGGAAGCCGAGGAACGGATTGGTGAACTTCGCCAGCACGTCGATCACGCCGGGCATCTCGCGCAGCTCCGTCATCGCGGCGGACATCGTGCTGATGCCAAGGAAGAGGATGCCAAAGCCCATGATGATCTCGCCGCTCTTGCGGATGACAGGCTGCTTGACATAGTACATCATCAGCGCGCCGGTGAAGATGAAGATCGGCGCGACCGTGCTGAGCTTGAAGGCGACGAGCAGCGCGGTGACGGTGGTGCCGATGTTCGCACCGAGGATGATGCCGCACGCCTGAGAGAGCTGCATCAGCCCGGAATTGACAAAGCTGACGACCATAACCGTCGCCGCAGAGGACGACTGGATCATCGCCGTGAAGAAAAGGCCGACAAACAGGCCGAGCAGGCGCGTCTTGGTGAAGGCCTCGAGGATCGAGCGCAGGCGGTCGCCCGCAACGCGCTCCACGCCGCGGCTCATCATGTTCATGCCCGCAATAAACAGGCCAAGACCGCCGAGCAGGCTGACAAGGATCATCATACGTTTTTCCTCCGGATCAAGTGTCTCGTATACGGATTCTCTTGTTCATAGGTGGTTTTCTCCGGCCGCACATCCGCGCGCCGGCATATGTCCTGCGCCTCCGCCGCAAAGGCAGAAGCCCAATTGTGACCATCATAGCATACCTTTGTCAAGAAATCTATACCAATTCTTTGCACCGTCTTTACATTTGAGCATATGGATGCAATTCCCGTTCTTCCTTTATACAGTTTTGTCGGAAGATGGCGCCCGCCGTCATGCTTGCCCCGCGGCGCATAAGCGTGTATAATACAGGTATACTGTTCTGCCATATGGAGGTCACAGCATGAAGAAGTCCGTTCAGAATTTCATCCGGTTTATCAGCGCTTCCCCCAGCGCCTTCCACGCGGTCCAGTCCCTGTGCGACATGCTCGACGCGAAGGGCTTTGCCCGCCTTGACGAGCATAAGCCCTTTGCCGTCGTCCCCGGCGGGAAGTATTACGTCACGCGCAACCGCTCCTCCGTCATCGCCTTTGCGATCCCCGAGGGGGGCCTCTCCCATTTCCAGATTGCCGCCAGCCACAGCGACTCCCCCACCTTCAAGCTCAAGCCCTTCTCCGAGGAGGTCGTCTGTTCGAAGTATCTGCGCCTGAATGTCGAGCGCTACGGCGGGATGATCATGTCCACCTGGTTTGACCGTCCGCTCTCCATCGCGGGCCGCGCCGTCGTCCGCGAGGGCGGCAGGCTGGTCACTCGCCTGGTCGATCTCGGGCGCGACGCCGTGCTCATCCCCAACATGCCCATTCACTTCAACCGCGAGGTGAACGACGGCTACAAGTACAACGCGCAGGTCGACCTGCTGCCGCTCTTCGGCGGCGCGGACGCAAAGGGTGCGCTCGCCGCGCAGGTCGCAGAGGCCTGCGGCGCGCAGGCGCAGGACATCGTCGGCTATGATCTCTTCCTCTACAACCGCATGCCCGGCAGCGTCTGGGGCGCGCAGAATGAATTCTTCTCCTGCCCGCGCATCGACGATCTGGAATGCGCCTATGCCTCCGCCGAGGCCTTCCTCGCCGCAGTGCCGCAGGGCCATGTCAATGTGCTCGCCGTGTTTGACAATGAGGAGGTCGGCTCCGGCACCAAGCAGGGCGCGGATTCCTCGTTCCTTGCCGACGTCCTCTCCCGCGCATGCGCCGCGCTGGGCATGGACGAGAGCGCGCAGCGCGCCGCCTTCAGCGCCAGCTTCATGGTCTCGGCGGACAACGCACACGCCGTGCACCCCAATCACCCGGAGAAGTACGACGCGGACAACCGCACCTTCATGAACGGCGGCGTGGTCATCAAGCACAACGCCAACCAGAAGTACACCACCGACGCCGTCTCCTGCGCGATCTTCTCCCAGATCTGCAGCGCGGCGGGCGTGCCCGTGCAGCAGTTCTCCAACCGCTCGGATGTGCTGGGCGGCTCCACGCTGGGCAATATCGCCAACGCCCACCTGTCCATGAACACCGTGGACATCGGCCTTGCGCAGCTGGCCATGCACTCCGCCTATGAGACGGCGGGCTGCGAGGATCTCGATCACATGATCCGTGCGCTGACCGCATTCTACAATGCGCAGATCGAGACCTGCGCTGACGGCGAATACCTCCTCGGATAAATCCCATCAGACAGGGCGCTCCGGTCTCCGGCGCGCCTTTTTTCGTCCGCCCGACTGACCGGGCGCATCTTTTCTCAAAAAACAAATCATATTCCCCGAAATAACAAAAACTTTATATGGCGTCTATCGGACAGCAGATGTATAATATCTGAGTTCATATCCGGCGCGCGTGCTGCGCCGCATTTTTTTCAAAGATCCGAAAGGAGAATTTCCTCATGGCTGAATTTGGCAAGTCCGTGATGGACGTCTGCGTCGCCGCAGGCTCCAAGATCATCCTCGCCGTCCTCGTCTGGTTCGTGGGCAAGTGGTTCATCACCAGGCTCATGCAGCTGGTCTCCAAGCTCAAGAGCGTGGAGAAGATGGACCCGACCGTCACCGCCTTCGCGCTCAATACCGCGCGCGGCGCGCTCTATGTGCTGCTGGTGGTCTCCATCATCGGCATCATGGGCGTCCCGATGGCGAGCATCGTCGCCGTCATCGCCTCCTCCGGCGTGGCCATCGGCCTCGCGCTGCAGGGCGCGCTGTCCAATCTGGCGGGCGGCATCATGCTGCTCGTCTTCCGCCCCTTCAGCGTGGGCGACTATGTCAGCGCCGCCGGCGCGGAGGGCTCTGTGCGTGAGATCACCATGTTCTACACCAAGCTCTGCACCGCCGACAATGTCATCATCACCGTGCCCAACGGCTCCATGATGAACGCGAACATCACCAACTTCACCGCCGAGCCGATGCGCCGCATGGACATCAAGTTCTCCGTGGCGAAGGACACCGACATCGAGATGGCCAAGAGCATCATCGTCGAGACCCTCAAGGCGACCGACGGCGTGCTCAAGGATCAGGAGATCAGCGCCTGCTGCGTCGGCGGCACCAACGAGGCGATGGAGATCAACGCCCGCTCCTACGTCGTGCCGTCCACCTATGCCGGCATGTGCGCGCAGGCGACCGAGAACATCACCAAGGCGCTGGCCGCTGCCGGCGTCAAGGCTCCGGCCGTCCGCATCCTCGCCGACAAGTAATCCCCGTCGGTCATTTCTGTCAGACCAAAAAGACCCCGCAGGTTCTGCCCTGCGGGGTTTTCTGTTTTGTCAGGCTTTATTTCGCCAGCGTCACTTCGATCATCTCCGCCTCGCCCTCGCGGATGCGCTCCGCTGCGGCGCCGGTCACCACGCCCTCCGCCGCCTCAAGCGAGCCGCCGCCGCGCCAGAGGATCTTCATCCCCTCCACGCGGTACTGCCCGGGGATATAGCTTTCGCCCGGGGTGATGTGATAGACGACCCGCGTGCCGCCCAGCAGCGTCGCCTCGACGGCGTCCGTCCCCTCGGTCAGATAGGACGGCAGCAGTGGCGAGAGCGCGAAAGTCAGCGCCCCATTCCCTGCGGTAAAGAGCTTCTCACCCAGCAGCATGATCTGCCAGATGGAGAGGAACTCCGCCGTGGAGCCGCTCAGCCGGGCCACAAAGCCCTTGCCGCGGATGCGCGGATCGGGATTGGCGCTCGAGGCGATGAAGGAGGAATTCTCCAGCACGCTGCGGCCATAGACCGCGCTGTCGAGGAACGGCACCGCCGCCTGATGGAACGCGCTGATAAACGCCCCGTACTGATGCGAGCGCAGCAGCTCCAACAAGTACTTGTACTCCATGTGCAGCCAGACGGATTCATTCTCCAGCCAGCCGGGCGTGAAGGCATGCGCGCGGCCGATCTCATAGCTCGCCTCGCCCAGCGCGGCGTTGACCTTATACATGCCAAGCGGCGCATCGTAGAGCCTGCTCGCCTTCACGGCGGCGGCGAGGCGCTCCTTCTCCGCCTGCGGGATATCAAGGCGCAGATAGCGGACCTGTCCCTCGAGGAAGTCCGGCATTCTCCTCAGGGCAAAGGCCGTGGGGTGCAGCCCCGCCCCGTCCTCGGTATAGGCCGTCACGTCATAGGCGAAGTATGTCGGGCAGAGGCCGCCGTTTCCGTAGGCCATCGCCTTCTCAATGCCGCGCATGACGAACGCCGCGTAGGTCTCAAGCAGCTGCGCGAGCTCGTCGGCAGCGATCTCCGCCTTTTCCCCGCTCACGTCCTGCATGAGCGCGGCGCGATACGCCTCGCGCACATCGGAGAGCGCGTCCCACACAGGGACGATGGCCTCCTCCTTTTCCCATACGCCGCGCAGTGCATCCAGCACGGAGGCGGTCTCGCGCATCATCTGCGCCGCCTCCGCCATGACGCGCACGCTGCGGCCATAGCGGCGCACGGCCTTCGCCGTGTAACCCAGCACCCGGGCGAGCTCCAGCGTCTCGGGCATAGAGCTGCCCAGCAGGCCCGGCAGGCCGTTGAGCGCATCATACCATCCCGGCTTGCCGCCCTCCATCTCCACGCCCATGCCGAAGGGATCCAGCGCCGCCGTCTTGATCGCGCAGAGCACCAGCAGCTTTTCCATCAGGCTCGCCGTCACGGCGCTGCCGTCCCTGGCGCGCAGCAGGCCGCCGCGGTCGTCCTTCTCCTCATGATAGCGGTACTGGCGCACGCCCGCCTTCGTCTTCACATAGCGCTGCGCGCGCGGCAGGATGCTCACCGGGGAGGAGAACCATGTCATCTCCTGCCCGCAGAGCAGCGCCTCCTCCCGCTCGGGATAGACGCTCAGGTATGCTTCAATCTGGTCGAGGTTATACGTCCAGTGGTCGCTCCAGTAGCCCTCGCCATAGACCGCGCTCGTCCCCTCCTGCGCTGCGGAGAAGACTGCCTCCAGCAGCGCCTCCTGCGTGCAGCCGGGGGCATAGGCCCATGTCTCCGCCGCCATCATCAGCTGACCCGGCGTAAAGCTGCCCGCGAGCAGCTGCGCCGCCGCCGCCCGGCTCTCCTCCGCCAGCATGTCAAGCAGCGCAGCCTGCGCCTCTTTCCCAAGCGTGTACTGCACGAACTGGATGACCAGCGGGTTATAACCGTCTGCCTGAATGAGGCTGAAGAACTGGCGCACATTCTTCTCCCCAACGCGGGGATCGAAGAGCACGTCGCAGCGCCTGTTCTGGCAGACGTCGCGGAAATTGCCGTTGCCCTGCGAGGCATACTCCGGCCGCATGCGGAAGGCGTTGTAATCGCGCTCCGGATCGCCGTGCTTGCGGGAGTAGAGATGCACCATCTTCCCGCCCGGCAGCTGCACCGGCGTGCCGCCGCGCAGGAGATTATCCAGCATCGTCTGCCTGCAGTACATGTCAAACACGGGGTCGCCCGTCTTTGTGGCGATGCCGTCGGTCAGCGAGGCCGTCAGCGCCCGCGCCTGATCGAATTTCGCGTCGATCGCCGCAAGCGTATTGAGCTTTCCGCAGGCGGCGCGGGCGCGTGCCTTGCTTTCCGCCTGGCCGATCATCATCGCCTGCGCTGTCTCCTCGCCCGGGGCAAGGCGCACCGTCCGCGCATAGAAGCAGCAGGGTACGCAGTTGACCGGCGTCTCCTCCTGCGCGGCGAACGCCTCCATGGATGCGGCGAGGAAGCCCTCGGGCCACTCCAGCGACGTATCCCAGCCGAAGACATGGCGCGGATCAACAAAGGCCCTGAGCGCCTCTCCCGCGTCCGTGCGGGCGCAGGCGAAATTGACGCCCTCGACCGTCTGCACATCGCTCCTGTCCTCAAGGCTCGCGCGCACGCGGAAGCAGACGACGTCCTGATCCATATCCTCCGCCTGCATCCATGCCTTCGCAGTCTGGGTCATCTCCTTGACGAAGTACATATTGAGCCCATAGGGCAGCAGCGCGGGCATGCCGTCGAGGAGATCAAACTCCATCTCCTCCGCGCTGTCGTTGCGCAGCGTCACCCGGCGCAGGAGCGCAGCGCAGCGCTCGCCCGGCAGCGTCGTGTAATCCACGCGGACAAAGAGCCCATCCTCCGTCCGCTCCTCGATGGTCAGCGCGTTCATGTCGATGATCATGCGCTGATCCTTGCCGGCGCGGGCAAAGGGCTCCGAAACCTGCGCGCCGCGCCGAATGAACGTGCGGAAGCCCATCCTCTGCGTGTACTGATAGGCCTGATGCGCGGGGAAGAACTCCATGATCGCATGGTCCTTATCCTCCACGCCGAAGCTCGTCACGCACTGCCCGCGGCTGACGTAATAGCACCACATCGGCACGCCGCGCTCCCCGGCGACGCCCGGGAGGAAGCTGCAAAACGGCTCCCGGCGCATATAATCCTCATAGATGAATCTGCCCTTGTGATCGATCATCGCTTCATGCTCCTTTGCTGTAAGCATACTGTCCATATTATACCAGCATCCGTCCGTTTTGGCTATGCAGCGCCGGCCAAAATAGAGAAAAGCCGCACGGCATATGCCGCACGGCTGTATTGGATTTACTTCTCGCTGCCGATGACCTTCATCAGATCGGCGATCACGCCCGGATGGAGCACGAACTTGACGGAGAGCTTCGCGCCCTCGGCGATCACAGTCTCCTTCACGGCCTCGATATCCGCCTCGGTGATGTTCAGCAGATCGATCGGCTGGCCGCCGGCGAAGGGAATCTCCTCATATTCCACGCGCTCCACAAGCGCATTGGCCACGAGTGTCGCCATGCCCGGCGCCTCGACCATGCCGGTCGCCTCAATGGCAAAGCCGCCGTCGCTGAGCGTCGTCATGCCGGAGACCGCCGCGCCGACGACCGGCGCGCTGCTGTCGCCCGTATTAAGGCTCAGCACGGCGCTGCCCTCGAAGGTCTCGGTCTCGCCGGATTCGGCAAGGCCCAGCTGATAGTTGAGCGCGCTGTCCACGTCGAAGCCGATCTTCGTGCCGGCCTCCTTGTTGACCATGTCGAGGCTGCCCTTGAAGTGGCTGGCATTCACGCCGCCGACGTCCTCGCCGAACTGGATGTCCAGATCGCCGACGATGCGGTTGCCGTCAAAGACCTGCAGCTCACCATGGGAGGTGTGCAGGCGCTGCCAGTCGTCATCCGTGCGGATGGAATAGGTGAAGTCGCCCTCATACGGCAGGCTGGTGTTGAAGACCGGCACCGTCGCGTCAAAGCCGACCATTCCGCCGTAATCGTCATAGCTGACGATCATGCTCATCGGAGTCTCGGTCGCGTCCCACCAGAGGGTCGCGGTGCAGATCTCCAGCTTGCGGAAGAGGTAGCGCACGTCGTCGATCAGGCAGAGGGAGCCGTCGTCCTTGATATTCCAGGAGGGCTGCACCCAGTCGACCGCCGGATCGATCTCCTCCTCGGTGAAGAGGGCGTCGATCACCTGGCGCATCTGATAGCGGGTCACACCCGCCTCAGCCAGCACGTCGGCCAGTGCCTGCTCGAATTCGCCGTGGTCATCTCGCAGCACGGCGGAGATGTTCCACAGAAAATTCATAAAGTCGCGCGGCATGATCTTGCCGATCATCCGCTGGGCGACGCCGTCGCGGGTCTCGGTCGGCTCGATATAGGTCTCGTCAAAGAGATAGAGCTCGCCCGTATCCACCTGCACGCCGGAAACCCAGCCAAGCAGCTTGTTGATCAGGTCACTGGTCAGCACGGTCGTGGACAGCCTCAGGCGATCGCTCGCCGGGAGGGTCTTGAATTCCTCGGACTCGATGTCCACATCCTGCAGCGTCACCTGATTGGGGTTGGTGAACCTGCCATCGACGATGGATCCCGCCGGAAGGGTCAGCACATACTTGCCGGTGAGGCTGGTCATCGCCTGCAGGGAGCCGTCCTCAAAGATCAGCGCGTCCGCCGTCAGGACCTCCACGCCATCAGCCGTCAGCTCCGCATGGATGCGGTCGGTGCCGAAATCGTCATAGAAGGACATGTGGATCTGCGTCTTCCCCAGCAGGGAGGCCAGCGCCGCCACGCGCTCGCTCTGCAGCTCCGGCTGCACCTCAAGGCCAAGCGTCGCGGTCAGGTTGATCTGCTCGCCGCCGACATAGGCGTCCTCCAGGGTGATGGCCGTCAGTTCGCCCGCGGCATAATCGCTTACATACGCCTCCTCGGCGAGGGCCGCCGGGGCGATGAGCATGCACAGGCTGATGAGCAGCGCAGAGAGTCTGTTGATGATTGTCATGTGTGTTCCTCCTGCAATCAGTGGTCCTGCAGCGGGCGTCAAAGGCCCTTTTCAATCTTTTCCAGCGCGGCTTCTCCGAGCATGGGATAGAGCTTCGCGCTCAGCGCCTGCACGGCGTCGGCGAGCGCCGCTTCAAGCGCCTCGGGGCTGCCTTCCTTCGCCGCGCCGCGCTCCAGCATCGCAGCGGCAAGGCCGCTTTCCTCCCCGCCGAGGGCCAGCGCAATCTGCGCCCCGCCCTTGAGGAAGGTATTGCCGTCCATGATGACCTCAAGCGTCAGCGCGTCGGAGAGGGCATAGCCGCTCTTGGCGTCATCCGTCTCCTTCGTCGTCAGGCTGATCACGTTCTTGATCGTGCCGCTGACCTCGTTGAGGCGCTGCATGCGCCGGCCGGGCGTCTTGTCCTGATGGGTGAGCGTCGCGGTGACGGTGATCTTTTCGCTCAGATTCTCGCCGTCCGCGGTCCACTTATTGCCCTGCCTGACGCGCAGGCGGCTCGAGATGCCATAGCCGCCGAGCTTGCCCGCCAGCTTGAGCGTGGTGTCCACGGTGGTCTCGCCCGCCGCATTCTTCCGGGTGATCGTATTCTCTCTCAGGCTGCTGTAGAGCAGCTCGAGCATGTTGTCCTCATCCTTGGTAAAGGTCATTTCGAAGGTATCCTTCGGCGCGCGCCCCGCGGGCTGACGCATAAAGCCCTCGACCGCCCAGACGGAGCCGTCCTCCCCGGCCACGCTGCCGGAAAGATCAATCCGCACCAGCCGCGTCCCGTCGTCGGACATCGTCCGCTCGAGGACAAAGGGCGCCTGCGCCGTATAGCCTGCGGCGATCTCATCGCCCGCGGCAAGGCCCTCCATCCATGCGGCCACGCGGTCAAGCGGCACGCGCTCCAGCACGGGCAGGCCGCCCATCGGGTCGCCCATGCCGCTCATCGCGGCGAGCGCAGTCCCCAGCGGCAGCGCGGCAAGCGCATCCTGCTCCGAGGGGAAGAGATACGTCTCCCCGCCCAGTTCGATCGCAGCCCCCGCAGCGCCATCCCCGTCCACGGCCATCGCGCCGGAGAAGAGCGTCCTGCCCTCCCGCTCGATGACAAGGCTGTCCGCGCCGGTTTCGCCCGCATAGCGGACGGCTGTGCCGTCCAGCATGGCGGCAAGCACGGACAGATCGCGCGCATAGAGCGCATTGTCGATCGTCAGCTGCGCCTCGGCCGTGACCGGCGCGCCCGCCTGTGCCGCCTGATTGACCCGGATCAACCCCGGGGAAAAGCAGTCGATCCCCGGCAGCGTCTGCGCCCCGGCGGCGGCGCACAGCAGCACGAGCAGCAGCGCCAGCAGACATGTGATGGTTTGCTTCATGGTGTTTCTCCGCGTGTCGTTCGTTGTCCTTCGCCTGTACCTGCTATACAGACGGATCATCCGCGCGCTTTCTTCCCGTCCATGGGCAAAATCCGCCCGCCGGAGAAAGCCGCGCATCCTCGCGGTTTATTCGTCGCGCTCCGCCGGCTCGTCGGACCAGACGGCCACCTCCGGCAGCACGTTTTCATCGAGCACGATGACCCCGGCCTCCACGTCCACCTCGACAACGACGCGGCGCAGCGCAGGGATCATCATCTCCCCGCGCGGGGTATCAAAGACGTAGACGTCGCAGATCTGGTTGGGCGTGAGCACGTCCACCAGTTCGCCGATGACCTCGCCCTGCGTATCCTGCGCCTCAAGGCCGATCAGGTCGACGACAAAGTTCTCGTCCTCGTCAAGATCGATGGCGTGCTCGCGGTCGACATAGACCTCCACGCCGCGCAGCAGCTCCGCCTGATTGCGGTCGGTCACGCCCTCCAGCTGCAGGAAGGCAAAGCCGTCGTACGCGCGGCCCTTGAGCACCTTGCAGGGGACATACTCCCCCTTTTTCTTCTTCAGAAAGACGGTCTTCAGCCTGGCGTAGCGCGTCATATCGCTGGTCATCGCCTTGAGCTTCACCTCGCCGCGGATGCCCTGCGGCTTGACGATCTCGCCGATCTGGATATATTCAGCCTGCATATCTTTCCTCTCCCGCCCTGCGGGAACCTTTCTCTCTTCGGCCTGCCTGTGCGGCCCGATCAGGCCGCAAAACCAACGATGCCGCGCATTCCTGCGCGGCACCGTTTATGCGCTTCCATAGAGCGGCATGCCCTGCCCACCATACGCAGAGGATTGCTTTTTTACAGAATCTCCACAAAGACGGGTTTCTCGTTGCGGGCGGTCGCCGCCTTTACCACGGAGCGAATGGACTTGGCAATACGGCCCTGTTTGCCGATGACCTTGCCCATGTCGTCCGGACCGACGCTCAGCTCGATGATGACGGACTCAGGACCTTCGACAGTCCTGACCTGCACCTGATCGGGATGATCAACGAGCGTCGCGGCGATATAGCGAACCAGTTCTTCCATCTTTCAGCCCTCAGCTTTCCGGGCAACGCCCATTACAGCCTTATCAGGCGATGGCGCCGGTCTTCTTGAGCAGCGCGCGGACGGTGTCGGTCGGCTGGGCGCCGTTCTTCATCCAGGTCTGAGCCTTCTCAACGTCGATCTTCAGCTCAACCGGGTTGGCAACCGGGTTGTAGTAGCCGATCTCATCAATAAAACGGCCGTCACGGGTCGCACGCTCGTCGGCGACGACAACGCGGTAGAACGGCTTCTTCTTCATGCCCATCCTCTTGAGACGAATCTTAACCATGGTGTGTATCCTCCTTGAATCTGAAAAAAGAAATTGAATGTATGACCACAATCGAAATGATTGGCGGCATCCTGTTGACAGCCGATTAACGCATCGGGAAGCGGAACCGGCCGCGCTTGCCGCGCGTCTGATTCATCATCATCTTCATCTGCTTCTTCATGTCCTCAAACTGACGGATCAGCTGATTGACGTCCTGAACCGTCGTGCCGCTGCCCGCTGCGATGCGGCGGCGGCGGCTGGCATTGAGCACCTCCGGATGGCGGCGCTCACGCGGGGTCATGGAGCGGATGATCGCCTCGGGCTTCTTCATGGCGTCGTCGGGGATATCGATATCGCCGATGTTGCTCATGCCCGGGAGCATCTTGAGCAGGCCGGAAAGCGGGCCCATCTTCTTGATCTGCTGCATCTGCTTGAGGAAATCCTCGAGGGTGAAATCCGCATTCTTCATGCGGCGGGCGAGATCGGTCGCCTCCTCGGGGTCCACATCGATGTTCTCCTGCGCCTTCTCAATGAGCGTCATCACGTCGCCCATGCCAAGGATGCGGGAGGCCATTCGCTCGGGATGGAAGGGCTCGATATCGCTGAGCTTCTCACCCATGCCGGCGAACTTGATCGGCTTGCCCGTCACCGCGCGCACGGACAGCGCCGCGCCGCCGCGGGTATCGCCGTCGAGCTTGGTGAGGATGCAGCCGGTGATTTCCAGCTTCTCGTTGAATGTATTGGCGACGTTGACCGCGTCCTGACCGGTCATCGCGTCGATGGTCAGCAGGATCTCCGTCGGGCCGACGGCCTCGCAGATGCGGGCGAGCTCATCCATGAGCTGCTCGTCGATGTGCAGGCGGCCGGCGGTATCGAGGATGACCACATCGTGCTGGCGGCTGCGGGCGAATTCGACAGCTTCCTTCGCCGTCTGCACGGGATCCTGCGTGCCGCGCTCGAAGACCGGAACGCCGACCTGCGAGCCCACGACCTGCAGCTGCTTGATGGCGGCCGGGCGATAGATATCGCAGCCGACGAGCAGCGGCTTCTTGCCGTCCTTGCGCAGCCAGTTGGCCAGCTTGGCGGACATCGTGGTCTTACCTGCGCCCTGCAGACCGCAGAGCATGAACACCGTCACCGGGGACGAGCTGAACTGCAGCCTCGCGTTGCTGCCGCCCATCAGCGCGGTCAGCTCCTCGTTGACGATCTTGATGATCTGCTGCTGGGTGTTGAGGCTCTCGAGCATCTCCTGCCCGACGCAGCGCTCGGTGGCCTTCTTGACAAAGTCCTTGACGACCTTGTAGTTGACGTCGGCCTCCAGCAGCGCCATACGGACCTCGCGCATGACAAGCTTAACGTCTTCCTCCGTGAGCTTGCCCTTGCCGCGCATCTTTCCAAAGGCTTGCTGAAGTCTTTGCGTCAGTCCTTCAAAGGCCATCTTACTCCTCCTCTTGAGAAAGCAGCGTCGCCAGAATGTCTCTGGCCTGCTGCGCCTGTTCTCCCGGCGCCGCCTCGAGCACGCGAAGACCCTCGCGCAGCCCCTCGGTCAGCCGCTGGTACCGGGCGACGAGCCCGAGCTGATTTTCGTATGCCTCCAGCTGGCGCGCGCCGCGTCTGATCGCGTCGTGCACGCCCTGGCGGGAAA
Source organism: Clostridia bacterium (assembly GCA_017936375.1). Classification (GTDB taxonomy): domain Bacteria; phylum Bacillota; class Clostridia; order Christensenellales; family Aristaeellaceae; genus Ventricola. The sequence goes on along the minus strand of JAGBFR010000010.1, from coordinate 24,861 downwards.
TGCCCTCCTGCGCGGCGATCTCCGAGAGGGAGTAATCCTCCTCGCAGTAGAGCGAAATCAGCTTCCTCTGCCGCTCGGTGAGCAGCGGGCCGTAAAACCCGAACAGCCAGCCGACCTCGAATCGATCGTCCACAAACATCCCCGCCTTGTAAAGCAAAAACACTTGACAGCCTGATGATTATACAATAAACCGCACAGGCTGTCAAGCGCTTTCCCTTGACAAGTTGAACTTTTTTTCGCGTTTTTCAGGATTTTTTATGCCTTTTCCCGCTGCCCGCGCACGACGATCACGATGCTCAGGCACACCAGCAGCAGCGCCGCGCCGTAGCGCAGGTAGGGAACATCCTTCGCCGTGCCCAGCAGCACGCCCAGCGCCACGCCGAAGAGCGGCTGCAGGAAGCTGTACACCGCCACGCGGGAGACCGGGTTGCTGCTCAGCAGCAGCGCCCAGAGCGTATACGCCACGGCGGAGAGCATCGCCAGATAGCCCAGCACGCCGAAGGCCGCAGCCCCCTGCGGCGCAAGCCTGCCGCCCGCAGCGAAGCCGATGACCGCCATCACCGCGCCGCCGATCATGAACTGCCAGCCGCAGAGCGCCGCCGGGTCGTCATACCGGCCAAAGATCTTGATCATGCCCGCGCTGACGGCATTGGCCAGCAGCGAGAGGATCAGGAAGCCCTCGCCCGTCAGGCTGGCGGTCAGCGTCATGCCTCCGCCGCCCAGATTCATGACAATCACGCCCGCCACGCCCAGCAGGCCGCCCAGCCACTTGAGGCCGTTCATCCGCTCGGAGCGGAAGAGATAGCAGGCGATCAGGATGTTGATGAACGGGCTCAGGCCCTGAATGATCGAGCCCTTCGCGCTCTCCGTGTTGGCCACGCCGACGTAGAAGAATGCATACTGCACGATCGTCTGCACGAGCGCCAGCGCAAAGGCCAGCTTCCAGTTGCCCTTCTTCGGCTGCACAAGCCTTCCCCGAATGAGGCTGATGAACGCCACCGTCAGCAGACCGGCGAAGAAAAAACGCATGCCGGCGAAGTGCATCTGCGTCGCCGTGTCGCCCGCCGCCACGCCGAAGAGCCGGTAACCCACGTTGATCACCGGGATCGCGCTGCCCCAGAGCAGATTGCACAGGCAGGCCACCAACGCCGCGACAGCCGGGTGGCTGAAACTCAGTTTTTTCTTATTCATATGGATTCCTTATCTGTATCCTTTGAACTCTCCCAGCCTTCTCTGGCGGGCGATCATCCCGGCCATCGCACACAGCGCCGCCGCCATGATGCCATAGCACAGCGCGACCGGCATCGCCTGAATCTTATCGAGCGCATACTCGATGAAGATCACGACGCCCACGCCGACCACGAACACATAGTACGCCGGGGCGGTCCGCTTCGCCAACCCCAGCCGCTTCGCGCGCAGGGTGAAGGTGATCAGCAGGCCGAGCATGAACACCGCGCACTGCAGCTGCTGCACGCGCACAAAGCCCCAGCGCAGCGTCTCCGCGCGCATGCTCTCGCAGAAGACCTGCGCGGCGCACCACCAAAGCAGCGCGAGGCGGAAGGCGTCGCCCTCCCGCTCCCTGCGGATGCACAGCGCATAGACGAAGACCGCCAGCGCCAGCGCGCCTTCGAGCATGAAGACGGCGGCATGCCACATGCCGTACATATCGCTCACGGCAAACGGGAAGAAGCACAGCGAGCCGCCCTCGAGCACCTGACCCCAGCCAAAGTCGGCGAAGTACTCGCCAAAGCGCGCCGCAGCCAGCGCAAGCAGCGCGGCGGGGGCCATCGCATCCAGCAGCTGCCACGCGCTCCTTTTCAGCGCCTTCGAAGCGATCCACGCCGCGAGCATCACGCCGAGGATCACGCCGCAGACGGCGTACTCATACGGGCGGCTGCTCAGCACGGTATAGCCCCACATGCCCCTGCCGTTGATGGCATACTTGGTGATATGCAGGTAAGCCCTGCCGCACAGCGCGCCCATCAGCGCGCAGAGCGCCGTCAGCGCAGGCGCGGCCGCCGCATGCAGCCCCATGCGCCTCGCCCTCGGGTAAAACGCCGCGCAGCCCAGCGCCGCCGCCGCGATCAGACAAACCCCATACATGCCGAACATCCCGTATTCCTCCAGCTTATCTTGCTTAACCCTGTCATTTTACGACATGCGCCCTGTTTTGACAAGCTATTTTGGCAAAAGAAAGAGGCTGTCAGAATGCATTCTTAATTCTGACGGCCTCTTAGAAAAACAATTACGCATTCGGTATGGGGCTCTGCCCCATCGCCCCGCCAAAGGGCTTTCCGCTCGCCCTTTGGAAACCTTCGGACCTCTTACTTTTCCTTCTTATTCCATTCATCTAAATCCTGGTTTACTCCGCCACGCTGGTCGCGAAATAGATGATGTCGCTCAGCGGGCGATGACGGTAATTGTCCTTGGCGTTGATCTTCTCGCCCAGATAGATCAGCGCGGAGGAGTTGCCGCCGTCGAGGTTATACGCGTTCTGCACGCCGAGGGTCGCGACGAAATTCGTGAACTCCTCCAGCGTCATGCCGCCGCCCTTGGAGTCGTCCGTGCCCTCGGAGACGATGCACAGGTACTCCATCTTCCCGCGCTCCACCTGCGCGATGCAGGCGCGCGCCGCCTTCTCCTCGGCCATGTTGTACACGCTCAGGAATCGGTCGCACAGCACGCCGTCGATGATGATGCCCGGGCCGAAATTGAAGGAATTGACGATGCCGCCCAGATTCTCATACTTGGCCAGCGTCTCGTCGTTGATCTCGCGCTCAATCCAGAAGTCGCCGTTGCCGTCGATGACCAGCACGTCGCGCTTGTCGATCGGCTTGTTCAGGTACATCTCGCCCTGGCGGATCATGTAGCCGCCGCGCTGCGCCTGATAGCTGAAGTAGTCGCCGTTGATCGCCAGCACGGCGTTGACGCGCTGGGCGATGGAGGTGGTCGGCGCTGTCTGGTCGCGGTCAAAGGAATAGGCCGGGGCCGTGCGCAGCTGTGAGGGATCGGCGATCGTCACCCGCGCGATGTGCACCTTCGTCTTGCCGACCAGCTGCTGGCTGATCTCCACGCGGATGGAGGCGTCCTCATAGACCGTGTCGGAGACGCAGTTCGCCTCGTTCCACGGCATGCCGCCGGAAAGGTCGATCGGCAGCTTCGCCGCCTCGGCCGCCGCGTTCAGGGCAAGGCACACGAGCGCCGCCGCCATCAGGGTCAGCGCAGCGCGCTTGATCATGTTCATATCAGAGTCCTCCTGCTTGCGTACTTATTCAAAGGGGATGTATTCCATCTTATGGAACATCTCATAGATCACGTCGTAATGCGGATGCACGCGCCATGTGCCGCCGGTCGGGTCGCTCTCCCAGTCGATCTCACACGCAGGCAGCGCCGCGTGCAGCGCGTCGATCTGCTCCTCGGGCACGTTCTTCATCCTCGGCCCGCCGATCCACAGGCGCTCAAGCCCCGTGAGGCCATAGAGCGGAGAGATATCGCGCACCGGGTTATTCTTGATGTTCAGGTCGCGCAGGCTCGAAAGACCCTCGAGGGGCGTCAGATCCTCCACCCTGTTGGTGAACAGCTCCAGATACTCAAGCTCGTGAAGCTCTGCCAGCGGCGTGATGTCCGTCAGCGGGCCGACGGCGAGGATGAGCACCTTCAGTTCCGGGAAATCGAGCAGCCAGCTTACGTCCTCAATCCAGTTATGCCCCACGTCGATGGCCTTGAGGCCCTTGCAGAACTTGAGCCACTTGAAGTCCCGCTCGGAATGGATCGGATCGGGGCTGGAGCCGTGCAGCGTGGAGAAGGCGGTCATGTCCGTGCGGACGATGTGATCGCCGACCTTGTAGGTCCAGCCGAAGGTGATCTGCGGATAGCGGGTAAAGAGCATGTCCATATCGCTCTTGGAGAGGTTGGATGCGTACATATCCACAATCTCAAGCTGCGGCATCTGGTCGAGCATGGCGCACAGCGCGTCCACATCCTCAACCGTCACATCGCCAAAGTCGATCACCGACGCATCGGCGGGCACGCTGATCCCGCAGGCGGATATCGTCCCCTGCGCCGCGGCAGGACAGGCTGCGGCAAGCAGCATCAGCATCAGGCATGCACACAACATGCGCTTCACGCGCGTCACCCCCGTCAAGGCATATACAGATATATTATACAATGGCAAAAATGCCTTGTCAATGAAAGCCGGGCAGACAAAAGCCCCGGGCGCTGCGCCCGGGGCGTGGGGATTGACTTGCTAATACCTTACAGGAAGTACTTCACGCCGGACTCAAAGATCTTCTGATCCTTGTTGCCCGGGATATTGCCGGCGACGTACTCGCCGATGCGCTCGCTGTGGCCCATCTTGCCCAGCACGCGGCCGTCCGGCGAGCAGATGCCCTCAACGGCCCAGTAGGAGCCGTTCGGGTTATCCGGCATCTCCACGGCGGGCACGCCGTTCACGTCGCAGTACTGCGTGACGACCTGGCCGCGCGCCATCAGCTTCTTGAGCTGGGAGAGGCCGCAGACGAAGCGTCCCTCGCCATGGGAGATCGCGACCTCATGGATATCGCCGGTATTGACGCCCGCCATCCACGGGGACATGACGGAGGAGACGACCGTGCGCGTATGCGTCGCGGCATGGCGGCCGATGGTATTGAAGGTCAGCGTCGGGTCGGACTCGGAGAGCGTGCGGATCTCGCCGTACGGCACAAGGCCCAGCTTGATGAGCGCCTGGAAGCCGTTGCAGATGCCGAGCATGAGGCCGTCGCGCTTATTCAGCAGCTCCATGATCGCCTCCATGATACGCGGATTGCGCAGCGCAGTGGCGATGAACTTGCCGGAGCCCTCCGGCTCGTCGCCGGCGGAGAAGCCGCCCGGCAGCATGACGATCTGCGCATTCTGGATGCCCTTCACGATCGCGTCGACAGACTCCTCGATGCCCTTCGCCGTCAGATTGCGGAAGACGAAGACGTCCGTCTGCGCGCCCGCACGGCGGAAGGCCTTCGCGCTGTCGAGCTCGCAGTTGGTGCCCGGGAAGGAGGGGATGAACACGCGCGGCTTCACCACATGCAGGGACGGGCGCGCGGTGTTGCGATGCTTATACGGAACATACGGCGCAGAGGACTGCGTCTTTTCCACCGTCGTCGGGAAGACATTCTCCAGCGGCGTAGTCCAGCTCGCCCTCGCCTCCTCGAGGCTGATGGTCACGCCGAAGGCATTGATCGCCGGATGCGCAGAGGTGAAGCCGATGACGGACAGGCCCGCCGGGATCGGCGCGCCGTCGGCCAGCTCGGCGACGATGCAGCCATACATCGGCAGGAAGAGCTCCTCCTCCGCCACGCCGTCAAGGCTCACGCCGATGCGGCTGCCCATCGCCATCATGGAGACCGCCGCCGCAATGCCGCCGCGGCCCACGGTGTGCGCGGAGAGGACATCCCCGCGGCTGATCGCCTGACGCAGGGACTCATAGAGCATGAGCGCCTTGTCGTATTCCGGCACGAGGTTCGCGTCGACCGGCAGGCGCAGCAGGGCGATGCGGTGATCCGCGCCCTTGAAATCGGTGGAGATGACGTTCTTCGCCTCGACCGCATTGACCGCGAAGGAGACGAGCGTCGGCGGGACGTGGATGTCCTCAAAGGAGCCGGACATGGAGTCCTTGCCGCCGATGGACGCCGTGCCAAAGCCCAGCTGCGCGGAGAGACCGCCCAGCAGCGCGGCAGCCGGCTTGCCCCAGCGCTCGGGAACCTTGAGCAGCTTTTCAAAGTACTCCTGGAAGGTCAGGCGCGCGCTGGTGACGTCGCCGCCGGCAGCGGCGATCTTCGCCAGGGACTCGGTCACCGCGTACACAGCGCCGTGGAACGGGCTCCACTCGCTCAGGTACGGGTCGTAGCCATGGCTCATGAGGGTCGCGGTGGTCGTCTCGCCCTCGGTCGGGATGAGCGCGGCCATCGCCTCATTCGGGCTCTCGCGGTAAACGCCGCCGTAGGGCGCGAGGATCGTGCCCGCGCCGATGGTGCCGTCAAAGCGCTCGACGAGGCCCTTCTGCGAGCAGATATTCAGATCCGCCAGCATCGCCAGCCACGCCTCGCGCACGGTCTTGCCGCGGGCGAAGTCAGGCTGCGTGGTCAGATAGGGGGTCTTCTCATCCGGCGCGGCCACGCAGGCGGAGGCATGCTGGGTGACGCCGTTGGTATCCAGGAACGCGCGGGAGAGATCGACAATCGTCTTTCCGCGCCAGTGCATGACGAGGCGCTCCTCCTTTGTGACGACGGCAACCTGCGTCGCCTCGAGGTTCTCCTCATACGCCATCTGCACGAAGCGCGCGACCTTATCCTTTTCAATCACGCAGGCCATGCGCTCCTGGGATTCGGAGATCGCCAGCTCGGTGCCGTTGAGGCCCTCGTACTTCTTAGGCACGGCGTCCAGCTCGATCACAAGGCCCGGGGCCAGCTCGCCCACGGCGACGCACACGCCGCCCGCGCCGAAGTCATTGCAGCGCTTGACCATCTGCGCGAACTCCGCATTGCGGAAGAGGCGCTGGATGCAGCGCTCGGTCGGGGCGTTGCCCTTCTGGACCTCCGCGCCGCAGGTGGAGAGGGATTCGACGCTGTGCGCCTTGGAGGAGCCGGTCGCGCCGCCGCAGCCGTCGCGGCCCGTGCGTCCGCCCAGCAGCATCACGACGTCGCCCGGAGCGGGCTGCGCGCGGCGCACATGATCGCGCGGGGTCGCGGCGATGACCGCGCCCAGCTCCATGCGCTTGGCGACGAAGCCCGGATGGTAGTATTCCTGCACCTTGCCGGCAGCAAGGCCGATCTGATTGCCGTAGCTGGAGTAGCCCTGCGCGGCGGTGGTGGTGATGCGGCGCTGGGGCAGCTTGCCCTGACGGGTGCGGCTGTAGGGCACGCGCGGGTCGCCCGCGCCGGTGATGCGCATCGCCTGATAGACGTAGCTGCGGCCGGAGAGCGGATCGCGGATCGCGCCGCCGAGGCAGGTCGCCGCGCCGCCGAAGCCCTCGATCTCCGTCGGGTGATTGTGGGTCTCATTCTTGAACATGATGAGCCACGGTTCCTTTTTGCCGTCGACATTCGCGGTGACGACGATGGAGCAGGCGTTGATCTCATCGGATGCGTCCAGATCGTTGAGCTTGCCCAGCCTGCGCAGCGCCTTCGCGCCGAGGGTGGCCATGTCCATGAGGGAGATATCCTTCTTCCGCTCGCCGTAGACGTCATGGCGCGCGTCGATATACAGCTCGTACGCGGCGCGGATGGGCTCAGCAAAGCGGCCGTCCTCGAAGGTGATCTCGTCGATCGCCGTGAGGAAGGTGGTATGGCGGCAGTGATCGGACCAGTAGGTGTCGATCGCGCGCAGCTCGGTGATGCTCGGGTCGCGCTTCTCGGTATCGCGGAAGTAATCGCGGCAGAAGCACAGGTCCTCCGCGCTCATCGCCATGCCCATCTGGCGGACCATGGCCTCAAGCGCCTTGTTGTCCATGGAGATGAAGCCCTCGACAGCCGCCACATCCTGCGGGACGTCCGCCCGCATCTCCAGCGTTTCCGGCTTGTCCATCGACGCGCGGCGCGCCTCAACCGGGTTGATCAGGTGCGCGGCGACGCGCTCCATGAGATTGGCGTCGATGCCCGCGCCGGCAAGGGCGTAGACCTTCGCGCAGGCGACCTTCGGGCGCGGGGCGTCCGGAGTGAGCAGCTGCAGGCACTGGCTGGCGCTGTCCGCGCGCTGGTCGTACTGGCCGGGGAGATACTCCACCGCAAGGAGCCTCGCCTCCATCTCCGGCAGCGCCTCGTCGTAGAGCACATCCACATTCGGCTCGGAGAAGATGATGGCGCGCGCGCTGTCAAAGGCGGCGTCGGTCACGCCCTCCACATCATAGCGCTGGAAAATCCGTACATGCTCGATCGCCTGAGTGCCCAGCACCTCGCACAGCTCGCTGTGCAGCTGCCTGGCTGCAACGTCATAACCCGGGCGCTTTTCCGCATAGATTCGTCTGACCCCGCTCATAACCTGGCTCACGATAATCCTCCTTATGTCACAGGCGGGATGCCCCGCCGTCCCTGCGGCTGAACCGCATAATGTCCTAGCATACAGCCGCATTATACCATCAAGCGTTCTTTTTTTCAATCTGGCAGCTTCGTATTCGCTTTATTTTATGAAATATTATCTTTTTCGCCAGACATTCGTTCGTTATAATACGAACATTGACAAGCACAAAGCCCATGCAGTATAGTATATCTGTATTTTTGTCGAATGCTGAAGGAGGCTCTGCCCTTGTCCTCGTTTCTTCTGCGGCTGACGGCGCTCCTGTGCATGATCGTCGATCACGCCGGGCTGGCGCTCTTCCCCAATGTCGGCCTCTTCCGCTGCGTCGGGCGCGCGGCATTCCCGCTGTACTGCTTCCTGCTCGTTCAGGGCTATCTGCACACGCGGGATCTGCGCGCGTATATGCGCCGGCTGCTCCTGCTGGCGATCCTCTCGGAGATTCCGTTCGATCTGCTGATCTTCGGCAGCACAGTAAGCCTGATGGAGCAGAACGCCGTCTTCTCCCTCCTGCTCGGCCTGCTCGCCGTCTGCGCCGCCGACACGATGAAGGCGCGGGGCGCATGGCCCATGGCGGCCGCGGCGCTGCTGGCGCTCAGCGCGATGATCATGCGCGTGAGCTATGGCTGGCTCCCCGTCGCGCTGTGCCTCGCATTCTATTACGGCAGGGATCGCCGCTCCGCCACCGTGCTGGCCGCTGCGGGCACGCTGCTGCTCTATACGCTCAGCCTGCTCCTCTCCGGGGTGGCGATGAGCTGGGTGCTCGTCTCCCTCTGCGCGCTGCTCTCCCTCCCGCCGATCCTCCTCTTCAATGGAAAGCGCGGCCTGCGCAGCCCGGCGCTCAGCCTGCTCTTTTATGCCGCCTATCCGCTGCACATCCTCGCGCTGCTCGTCATCCGCGCGCTGCGCATCGTGCCGCCGTATTTCCTCGGCTGACCCCAACCCCATCAAATAAAGCGCTGCTTCGCATGGAATTATCCTCCATGAAAAGCAGCGCTTTCTTATTCTTATTCTTATCTTATTCAATTCGGGTTCGCCACGCCCGCTTCTCCCCTGTACAGGATCGCCCTGTTGACCCGGCTCAGCAGATACGCCGCCAGCGGGAAGAGGAGCATGCACAGGAGATTGGTCTGCAGGTAGGTCATCCTGCCCTCCAGCGGACCGGCGGCAAACCAATAGAACTCCTGAACAGCATACAATTCCAGCGTGAATGTCCCGCAGAGCGCCAGCAGCCGGATTCCCCATTGCCCAAGGCGCATGATCCTGCATTTCTGCGCGTCGATCCATGCACAGACGCCGCCGACCGCAAAGGCAAACAGCAGCGCAAACGCAGTCAGCTGTACGCCCTCCATGATCACGACGCCCTTCACCCGCCTCAGATATCCGCAGGCAATGTAAGCGGCGGCAAGCGCCGTCAGGAGCAGCGCGTACTGCCAGGCGGTGCATGTGATTGGCTTTTTCTGGCTCCGCCTGCCGATCCATACGCCGATCAGGAATGTCGGAAAGCGGAAGAGCAGGCCATGATAATCCGTATGGACCCGGGCGATGCACACACCCTCGAGCAGGAAAACGCACCCGATCATCCCGGCGAGGAGCACGTCGTCATTCCTGCTGCCATCCAGCATGCGGTGCAGCAGCGGATACAGCAGATACAGCCAGAGAATCACCGGCACAAACCACAGAAAGGAATAGATGCCCCGGGAAAAGACCTCCACGCACAGCGCCCGCGCAAGAATGGTCCCCAGCGACCACTTTTCCAGCAGCGCCTTGAGCAGGAGTACCTCCAGAAACGGCACATACACGCGCCTGAGGCGGCGCAGATAAAACCTGCGAACGCTCGTCTCCTTCCTCATGGCATAGGAAAGGCCCATGCCCGAGAGCAGGAAGAACACATCCACGCCGTAGTATCCCCGCGTCTTGAGGAATCCTTCGATCGCGCCGATCACAGGGAATTCGCTGACCGTGATCACCCAGTCGTGGAAGAAGAGAATCATCAGCGCGCAGATGCCCATCATCACGCCGCGGTAACGGCTCATCAGGGCGGAAAGGCTGATCGCTTTTCTCATGGCTTACCTCATCAGGAAATACGCCGCGACCAGCGCGCCCAGCGCGATGCGATACCAGCCAAAGGCCGTGAAGCTGTGGCGCTTGATATAGCCGATGAAGGTCTTGATCGCGACAAGGGAGACGACAAACGCCGTCACGCAGCCGACCAGCAGGACGATCGCCTCCTGCGCGGTGAAGCCGAAGCCGAACTTGAGCACCTTGATCAGGCTCGCGCCCGCCATCGTGGGGATCGCCATGAAGAAGCTGAACTCGCTCGCCGCCGCGCGGGAGCAGCCCAGCAGCACAGCGCCCAGGATCGTCGCGCCGGAGCGGCTCGTGCCCGGCACGAGGGAGAGCGCCTGGAAGCAGCCGATCATGAGCGCCAGCTTCGGCCCGATCTGCTGCACGTCGTCCACCTTCGCCGCGCGCTTCGCCCTGCCCTGACGGCGCTCAAGCAGGATGAACGCCGCGCCGTAGACGATCAGCATCGCCGCGACGACCGGAGCGGTGTGCAGGTGCGCATCCATCCAGTCGTCAAGCGGCAGGCCGATGACCGCGCTGGGGATGATCGCGATGATCACCATGATCCACAGCTTCCACGTGTCCAGTTTCAGCCAGCTGACCGCGCCGCCCTCGCGGCTGCCCCACTTGAACGGCCAAAGCTTTGTAAAGTAGAGCAGAACGACCGCCATGATCGCGCCGAGCTGGATGACGACGTTGAACATCTCCATGAACGCGTCGCTCATCTGCATGTGCACAAACTCATCCAGCAGGATCATATGGCCGGTCGAGCTGATCGGCAGCCATTCCGTAATGCCCTCCACGACGCCGAAGAGCGCCGCCTTGAGCGATTCCATGATAAGATTCATATTCCGTCCTCCGATCAGAAGTCGAATTCATCCGCCGAACGCACGGTGAGCCGCGCCGGGCGATCCGGCTGTTTCGCCGCCTCGCGCTGCTGCGCCTCGCGCTCGCGCACAGCCTCCTGCTGCGCGTGCTCCGCCTGCTGGCGCATGCGCTGCATCAATTGGTGCAGCGGGGCCATCGCCGTCAGTTCGCGGGCGAGCACATCCGCCATCTCATGCGTGCGCAGCATGCGCCACTCCTCTTCTCCGCCATTGTATTCGACGCCGAAGCCCTTCTTGACATAGAGATGCCTGAGATCCTGCGGCACATCCTCCGGCACGGCGATCTTTCTGTAAACGTCGCCGTAGAGCGTGAAGTGCGCAAGGCCCGGCCTGAAGAGCGCCTCGCGCACCTCGTCCGGATGGCGACGGATGTGCAGGCGCAGAGCGTCCATGAGCGGCTTATCCGTGCCATAGCTGCCGCAGCCCCAGGACAGCCAGTCCGGCCCGAAGCCCCACCACATGCCAAAGCCCTCGCTCCGGCTCTCGCCCGGATAGCGCCAGCCCAGCCAGACATGATCGCGGAAGGGCGACTTATCCTTGGTAAAGCGCGTATCGCGCCGGATGCGGGACATCGTCCTGCCCGGGCGGACGTCGAGCCTCGGGTCGATCATCTGAATGATCGGGGTCATCTCGTCGCTCAGCGCGCGCAGCGGGGCCTTGACCTCGCGCTCGTAGCGCTCGCGGTTCGCCTCGTAAAAGGTCTGGTTATTGTGAAAGCGGATGTCGCTGAGAAAATCAATCGCATCCTGAGAAAAACCGGTAAACAAATCGTTTCCCTCCTTTTGCCCGCCTATTATAGCACGCGGATCGCCCGCGGGCAAGAAAAAGCGGAGGCCGCTGTCGGCAGCCCCCACTTGCTTTACGGTTTGCGCTGTTGAGGATTACTCGAAGAAATCGTCGTCCGGGTTTCCGCCGTCATCGGGGGTGTCGACAAAGTCGTCGTCCTCGTCCTTATGGCGGGAGAAGAAGCCCTTCTTTTTCTTCTTGGCCTTCTGCGGCGTCTCAGCCTTTTCGGCCTTTTCATTCTTGCTTTCCGCCTCGCGGATGGCCGTTTCCATCTGATCGCGGGAGAGGCGGATGGTCTCCTCCGCCGTCGCGCTCTGCTCCGCCTGCTGCGGCTGCGCCGCCTCGGGCGCGGGCTGTTCCGTCACAGGCGCAGCCTCGGGGGCCTCAACCTTGCCGAAGACGCGGGTCTGGGAATCGTCCACCCTGCCCTGCGCGATGAATTCCGGCCTCTGGTCGACCGGCGCGACACGCAGCGTCTCATCGTTGGTCACCTGCACCTCGGCGGCAGCGCGGCGGCGGCGTCCCTCCTCGCGGACGGGCGCGGGCGCAGCCTCCTGCACAGGCGCGGGGGCATGCGTCGCCTCCTCCTCGGTCAGCTCGGTCGTGGGCACGATGGCCTCGTGCTCTTCGGCCTTCTTCTCGGCCTTGGCGCGCTCAGCCTTCCTGTTCCTGCGGGTCACGCCCCTGTGGTTGCGCACGTCGGGCGTGAGCTCGATGGTGTCGATGGCGTTGCGCTGGCGCTTTGCACGGCCGGCGGCCTTCACGCCGCTGACAATCAGAATCAGCGCGAGGAGACCCGCCAGCGTACCGGCGATGGTATAGAGCATCGTCGGGGTGACATGCTCGGAAATCATGTCCTTGAGCGTCGGTTCCGGCGTCGCCGTGGGCACCGGGGTCGGCGTCGGCGGGACAGGAGTCGGCGTCGGGGCGCGGGTCGGCGCCGGCGTCGGCTGCTGATAGGTCACCTGAAGGATATTGGATTCGTAGGTCTTTTCATTGCCGGCGGCGTCCTTGCCGGAGACGGTGAACTGGAACTTGCCTGCGATGCTCGTCTCCAGATCGAAGACCAGCGTGCGGCTCTCGCCGGACGGGAGGGACGGGATCTCCGCCACCTTCGTGCCGGCCTGCCGGACCGTCAGCGTCGTCGCGTCGGTCTCGCCGGTATTGGCCACGACCAGCGCAAAGCGCAGCACGGCGGGCTCGCTGTAGATGACCTCCTCGCGCACCTGCGCATGGACGTCCAGCACCAGCGCAAGGGAGGGATCCTGCGTCGCGATGGACACAGGCTCAGAGACGACGCCCACGTTTTCGCCGTTGGAATCGCGGCCGGTGACGCTGACGCTGTACTCGCCGGAGGCGGCGACGACAGCCTCAAACTCCTTTTTATAGGAGGCGCCGGGGGCAAGCTCAATGCCGGAGGCGATCTGCTCGCCGCTGCTCAGCTGCACGGAGAGGCCGCTGTAGGCGGTATTGCCGCTGTTCTTCATTTCAAGCGTCATCTTGACGCTCTCGCCGGGGTACACATTCTCCGTCGCGGCGCTCTTGAGCACGGCCTCAAGGCCGTCCTCAGCGACGGCGATGGTCTTGCGCGCCATGTCGGAGATGGTCAGCTGCTTATTGGAGCCGGCCGCCTCATAGCGGATCTTCGGATCGCTGACGACCTCCTTCGAGCCCATGACGAAGGTATCCTCGAGGGTGATCTTCTCGCCCACGGACAGGGACGCCGCGGTGACGTCCTCCTTCTTCACGCCGTCATTCTCGATGACGATGTTGCGAAGCTCGATATTGCCGGTGTTGGAGAGCGTGTAAGCGAGGGTCACGGTCTGCCCTTCCTTCGCAGAGGAGGGGGAGACGCTGTAGGTCGCGCTCAGCTGGGGCGCGGCCTCCTCGGTCTGGATGGTCACCGGCACGGTGCGGGTGGTCTCCTTCGGGCCGCCCTCCGTCTGCACGGTGTACTTGATATAGTACTTGATCTTGCCGGTCTTGATCTGATCAGCCGTCACATGCCAGACGCCGTTATAGGTGACGCTGTTCTCCGCCTTCAGGCCGGTATAGCTGTCCACCAGATAACCCTCAGGATTGTACAGAGAGATCTCCTCCTGCATATCCGTCTGGCTGCTGTTGTAGATCTTGATGGTGATCGACACGTCCTGCTCCGCAATCACGGACTGCGGCTCGCTGAGCGAGGACACGCGAATGGGATCCGCATCCGCCAGCGCGCACGCGCCAAAGAGCAGGAGCATCACCATCACAAGCGCCGCCGCAAGGCGCGCGCCTCTTGCACGATTGTCCATCTTCACCTATCAGGGTCGAAGCCGACCCCATCCTCCCTTCTCCGGCAGGATAGCCCGCCGGACGATGTCAAAAGCATACAATCATCCACTTTGATTTATTGTAGACGATTCGTGCGCATCTGTCAAGCTTCGCATCATGCCGACGCCAGATTTCCGCCCTGCGCGCAAAGCCTCTGTCCATCAGACGAGGATGAGGCGCTTTTTCATGCCGGGCAAGCGCGGGAATTTGCGGCAGTCACACGAGCTGCGCCGCCGCAATCACCCCCGCTGCATACGCCGCCAGCGCCGCCGGCACCGCGTAGCGGCTGCGCGTCACGCCCGCCGCGCCCAGATAGAGGGAGCCGGTGAAGAAGACCGTCTCGCTCGCGCCGCTGATGACGCAGGCGATGCGCGCGGCCCGGCTGTCCGGTCCGCAGGCATGCATGACCTCGCTGACCGCCGCCAGCGCCGCCGAGCCGGAGAGCGGGCGCAGGAGCACGACGCTCAGGCTCTCCCGCGGCAGGCCAAGGCGCGTGAGCAGCGGGGAGAGCAACGCCTGCGCCGCGTCCATCAGCCCCGTCTCGCGCAGCAGGGCGACGGCGGTGAGAATCGCCGCCAGATACGGCGCGACGGAAACGACTGTCTCCAGCCCCTCCCTTGCCCCGCGGACAAACGCATCGTACGCCACGACCCGCGCATGCAGCGCGCTGAGCACGGCAAGAACGAGCAGGGCGGGGATGAGCAGCGACTGACCCATTCAGCGCCTCCTTTCCCGCGCGGCGCAGAGCAGGCAGATGCCCGTGCCGCAGGCCGTCGAGACCGCCGTCGCCAGCAGCGTCGGCAGGACGATGTCCGCCGGGTTTGCCGCGCCCGCCTGCGCGCGCAGGCCGATCATCGTCGCCGGGAGGAGCTGCACGCTCGTCGTATTGAGCACGAGGAAAAGCAGCATCGCGCTGCTCGCGCGCCCCGGCTCCCGCTTCGCCGCCGCCATCGTGCGCATCGCACGCAGCCCCGCCGGCGTGGATGCATTGCCCATGCCCAGCATGTCCGCCGCCAGATTCATGCAGACGTCCGGCAGGGCGGCCTCCTCCCCCGGCTCAAACCGGAACAGGCGGGAGAGCGGCCCCTCCAGCCGCCGCGCGACGCCGCCTGCCAGCCCGCTCTCCCGCATCAGCCCCATCACCCCGCCGAAAAACGCATACGTCCCCGCGAGCGAAATACACAGCTCCACCGCCTGACCGCCGCCGGATAACAGCGCGCGCTGCGCGGCCTCCGCCTGCCCTGTCGCCGCGGCATAGACGATACCGACGAGCAGCATCGCGCAGAAGATTCCATTCATGCCATCACCCCGGACAAGGGTATGTGACGGAGGGCAAAAAAAGAAGGAGGCGCGAAAGCCTCCTTGTACACACGATCTAAAGACCAATCATGGCAAAACAGCAACGATAAGCGTCGCCTTCTTCCGGCATTGACCCTGTATCGTCTCAGCGGTATGCCTCTTTCAGAAAATCTTCCCGCACCAGATAATCCATCAGCCGCCGCTTCTGCGAGGGGATCATTCTGTCCGACGCAGCAAAGGCGCAGAACGCCTCCCGGCTCATCCACAGATAGCCCTCGGTCTCCCCCGCCTGCAGACGCACAGCATCCTTATCGCCATCCACCGTGCAGATGAAGGAATGAAAAATCGTGTGATTGCTGTCGTTCACACAGCGGCCCACCTCTTCGAAGCGGTCGCAAAGAAGGCCGGTCTCCTCACAGACCTCGCGGCGTATGCAGGCCAGCGCATCCTCGCCCGCGAGCGCGCTGCCGCCCGCCGTCGTCTCATACCAGCCGGGGTAATTGGGCTTGTCCATCGAGCGGCGCATGGCCAGCACGCTGCCATCCGCATGATACACCAGCGCCTCGCAGACCAGATGATACAGCCCGTCGGGCACGGGCTCGCCGCGCACGAGCGTCCGCCCCGTCTTTTTACCGTCGCGCGTGTATGCGTCCCAGATTTCCATGGTCATATCCCCCGCTTTCCGCCCAGCCTTTTCCATATTCAATCCTCCCTAAACAACAGAGAAAAACAGACGAAGCCCCGGGAAAAGGCGCTTCGTCTGAATGATATTGAGGTTACAGGATGAGGTCGTGCAGGCCGAGCGCCGGGATGTCCTCTTCCTTCTTGCCCAGCTTGATGCACTTGAGCAGCAGCTTGGCGGTGTCGATGCTGGTCACGCAGGCAATGCCGTACTCGACGGCCATGCGGCGCAGGCGGAAGCCCGCGCGCATCGGATCGCGGCCATGCGTCGGGGTGGTGATGATGAGGCGGATCTTGCCGGAGTCAAAGAGCTTGGCCAGCGCCTCCGTATCCTCGCCCGGGCGCGGCACGCTGTGCGCACCGATGTAGTTGTGGTTGAACTTGTGCGCCGTGCCGCTGGTCGCGTAGATCTCAAAGCCGAGGGACGCCAGCGTCTCCGCCAGCTCCATGGCCTCGCGCTTGTCGTGATCGGCGATGGCGAAGAGCACGCCGCCCTCCTCGGGCTTCGGGATCGCCATCTTCGTGGAGGCAAAGCCCTTGAGATAGGCCTCCTCCGCCGTCTCCGCAAGGCCCAGCGCCTCGCCGGTGGACTTCATCTCCGGTCCGAGGGCGACCTCGACCTCGTTGAGCTTCTCAAAGGAGAAGACCGGCATCTTGACCGCGACAGTCGGGGCCGGCGGGTACAAGCCCGTGCCAAAGCCCATCGCCGGGACCTTCTCGCCCAGAGAGGCGCGCACGCCCAGCTCGACGATCGGGATGCCCGTGACCTTGCTGATGTACGGCACGGTACGGGAGGAGCGCGGGTTGACCTCGATGATGTACAGATCGCCGGCGTACTCGATGAACTGGATGTTCACAAGGCCCTTGACATGCAGGCTGCGGGCGATGTTGATCGTGTAATCGGTGACCATGCGCTGGATGCGCGGCGCCAGATGCTGCGGCGGATAGACGGAGATGGAGTCGCCGGAGTGAATGCCCGCGCGCTCGATATGCTCCATGATGCCCGGGATGAGCACATTCTCGCCGTCGCAGATCGCGTCAACCTCGATCTCGCGGCCAAGCAGATACTTGTCAACGAGGATCGGGTGCTCCTGCACGTTCATGTTGATGATGGACATGTACTCGCGGATGTGCTTCTCATCATACGCGATCTCCATGCCCTGGCCGCCGAGCACGTAGCTCGGGCGAACGAGCACCGGATAGCCCAGCTCTCTCGCTGCGGCAGCCGCCTCGTCGGCGGTGAAGACCGTGGTGCCCTTGGGCTGCGGGATGCCGAGGGAATTGAGCAGCTGATTGAAGAGCTCTCGGTCCTCGGCGGCGTCGATGTCGCCCAGATCGGTGCCCAGAATGTTGTATCCGGCCTCGCGCACGGACTTGGCAAGCTTGATGGCCGTCTGTCCGCCGAACTGGCAGACCACGCCGACCGGCTGCTCAATCTCCAGCACGTTCCAGACGTCCTCGGGCATCAGCGGCTCGAAGTACAGGCGGTCGGAGGTGTCAAAGTCGGTGGAGACGGTCTCCGGGTTGTTGTTGATGATGACCGTGTCGAAGCCCGCGCGCTTGAGCGCCCAGACGCAGTGCACGGAGCAGTAGTCAAACTCGATGCCCTGGCCGATGCGGATCGGGCCGGAGCCGAGGACGACGACAGTCTTGCGGCCGGTGTTCTTCGCCTCGGTCGCGGTGCCGTAGGCGCTGTAGTAATACGGGCTGACGGCGTCGAACTCGCCCGCGCAGGTATCGACCAGACGATAGCTGGGCAGGACGTTCATCGCCTTGCGCATCTCGCGGATCTCGGACTCCTTGCAGCCGACGAAGCGAGCGATCGCCTTATCCGCAAAGCCCATCTTCTTGATGGCGAACATGAGGTCGCGGGTGATGGCGTCCTTGCTGCCCAGCGCGCGGACCTTCTGCTCCATCTCCACGATGTTCTTCATCTTCTGCAGGAACCAGACGTCGATCTTCGTGATCTGGTTGATGTGCTCCATCGTCACGCCGCGGCGCAGCGCCTCGGCCACGACAAAGGAGCGCTCGGTATTGATCTCGTGCAGGCGCTTCTCGATCTCCTCGTCGGAAAGCTCCTCCAGAGAGGGGACGACGAGGCTGTCCATGCCCATCTCCAGCGAACGGACGGCCTTGAGCATCGCACTCTCAAAGTTCACGCCGATGGACATGATCTCGCCGGTCGCCTTCATCTTGGTGCCGATGTGCTTGTCGGCGTAGACGAACTTATCAAACGGCCAGCGCGGATACTTCAGGACGACGTAGTCGATCGTCGGCTCGGCGCAGGCATAGGTGCAGCCGGTGACGCCGTTGGCGATCTCGTCGAGGGTATAGCCCAGCGCGATGCGCGTGGTGACCTTGGCAATCGGGTAGCCCGTCGCCTTCGACGCGAGCGCCGAGGAGCGGGAGACGCGCGGATTGACCTCGATGACGTAATACTTGAGGCTGACCGGGTCAAGCGCATACTGCACGTTGCAGCCGCCCTCGATGCCCAGGGCAGAAATGATGGACAGCGCGGAATTGCGCAGCATGGTCGCCTCGGACGCGCGCAGCGTCTGCGTCGGCGCGACGACGATGGAGTCGCCGGTGTGCACGCCGACGGGGTCCATGTTCTCCATGTTGCAGACGACGATGCTGTTGCCGGAAGCGTCGCGGATGACCTCGTATTCGATTTCCTTCCAGCCGGCGACGCTCTTTTCGATCAGATTCTCATGCACGCGGGAGGAGCGCAGGCCGTCCGCGCAGATCTCGCGCAGCTGCTTCTCATTCTCCGCAAAGCCGCCGCCCGTGCCGCCGAGCGTATATGCAGGGCGGACGATGACCGGATAGCCGAATTCATTGCCAAAATCGACGGCAGGCTGCACGTCGTGGACGATGACGGAGTCGATGCACGGCTCGCCGATGTCCAGCATCATATTCTTAAAGTCCTCGCGGTCCTCCGCGCGGCGGATGGCGTCGATCTTCGTGCCCAGCAGCTGGACGTTGTACTTGGCGAGGATGCCCTTCTCGTCCAGCTCCATGGCCATGTTGAGGCCCGTCTGTCCGCCGAGGCCGGCGAGCAGGCTGTCCGGGCGCTCCTTGGCGATGATGCGCTCCAGAGAGGCGACGGTCAGCGGCTCCAGATAGACCTTGTCCGCGATCTCGGTGTCGGTCATGATGGTCGCCGGGTTGGAGTTCACCAGCACGACCTCCAGCCCCTCCTCCTTGAGGACGCGGCAGGCCTGCGTTCCGGCATAGTCAAACTCGGCCGCCTGGCCGATGACGATGGGGCCGGAGCCGATCACCAGTACCTTTTTAATCCATTCCTTCTTCGGCATAATCCGTAACCCCCTTACTTCGCCGCGCTCTCGCGCACCTGAGCGATGAACTCGTCATACAGATCCACGCTCTTGTACAGACCGCGGCCTGCATCCGGATAGAACTGCACGGAGCAGGAGAGGCCGCCCGCATAGCGCAGGCCCTCCACGGTGCCGTCATTGCTGTTCACATGGGTGACGACGGCGCCCTCAGGCAGATTGTCCGCATCGATGGTATAGCCCACATGCTGCGCGGTCACATAGCAGGTGCTGTGCTCCAGATCCTTGACCGGCAGGTTGCTGCCGTGATGGCCGTAGAGCAGGGGCTTCACCGCGCCGCCAGCGGCCAGCGCCATCACCTGATGGCCCAGCGCGATGCCCATGCAGGGCTTCTTCTCCATCAGCACGCGCACCGTCTCGCACTGCGCGGCATAATCCGCCGGGCAGCCGGGGCCGCTGGAGATGATCACCGCGTCGCAGCCCGCGTCAAGGATGGTCTCCGCGGCGGTATCCGCCGGGTATACCTTAAGCGTTACGCCGCGATCAGCAAACGCCTCAAGCACGCTCTTCTTCACGCCCAGATCGAGCACGGCAAAGGTCAGGCCGCCGTCGGCCTTGATCTCATACGCCGCCCCGCAGGTGTACGCCGCGGGCTTCTCATTGTCCTGCGCGTCCTCGTCGACGACGATGCGGCCGCGCATCACGCCCGCCGTGCGCAGATGGCGCGTCAGCGCGCGGGTATCCACGCTGTGCAGGCCGGTCACGCCCTGCTCGCAGAGGTAATCCTCCAGAGAGCGCTTAAGCTGCCAGTTGCTCGGCAGGTCGCACAGCTCGGACACAACAATGCCCGCGCAGCGCACGCCGTCGCTCTCAAAGTCAAGGTCATTGACGCCCACGTTGCCGATGAGCGGATAGGTCATGCAGATGATCTGACCCTCACAGGCAGGATCCGTGATCGTCTCCTGATAGCCGGCCATACCGGTGGTGAAGACCACCTCGCCCGCCGCATTGCCCTTCGCGCCGAATGCAGTTCCCTCAAAACGCGTACCATCTTCCAGAATCAGCATCGCCATAGGCTCTCTCCTTCGTCTCATATGTCCGTATCAGGCGCCGCCATGCAGCATCTTCTGCATATACGACGCATATTCACCGCATAAACAGTGTATATTTCGGTGGATTGATGATAAATTATACATCCACCTGATGCAGACCGTCAAGCAAAAATAAAGCCGCCAAAAGGCGGCTATTATGCACAAATGAAAACGGGGCAGGAACAGGACTGCTCGTGCATGACCGCCATCGTATCAACCGTGCGCTTCATGTAGAGCCCCTCCTTCCCTTCTTCTGTCATGCCGAAAACGCATGACTCTGCTGCATCAATGAAGTATATTACAGTATAGCGGGCGTTGTGTCAAGCCATTTCGGCCCCCGCGCCTCCTTTTCGGAAAGCTGTACGGATTTTGCCTCCGGTTTTTGGATTCATGCATCGGAGCGGCATGTCCTTCGCAGCTGCTCTGCGCTCAGGGATGCTTGTATTCCCCATCGAATACAAACGTCGCCGGCCCGTTCATGAAGACATGCCCCGTCGCCTCGTCCCATTCATTGACCAGCTCGCCGCCGTCGAGCACGACCGCCGCGCGCCTCTCGCACAGCCCGTTGAGATGGCAGGCGACCAGCACCGCGCAGGAGCCCGTGCCGCAGGCCAGCGTGACGCCGCTGCCCCGCTCCCAGACGCGCATGCGCAGCCTGTCACGGGAGATCACATTGACGAATTCGATATTCGCCCGCTTCGGGAAAGCCGGATGGCGCTCGAGCACCGGGCCATAGATCTCCAGCGGAAAATCCTCGACGGGCTCGTCCAGCACGATGACGCCGTGCGGATTGCCCGTGCAGACGGGCGTGATATAGAAGATTCTGCCCAGCGCCTCGATGGGCGCCATCTTCACGACGCCCTCGCCCAGCAGGCACGGAACGTCCTGACACGCGACCTTCGGCTCGCCCATATCCACGCGCACGCCGGTGACGACGCCCTCCTCGACGGTCATCATCAGCGTCTTGATGCCCGCAGGCGTCTCCAGCGTGACGGTCGCCTTATCCGTCATCCCGCGCTCATAGACATACTTGGCGACGCAGCGGCTCGCGTTGCCGCACATATCGCCCTCAGAGCCGTCCGCATTGAACATGCGCATGCGGAAATCCGCAGTCTCGCTCGGGCAGATCATCACAAGGCCGTCGCTGCCGACGCCAAAGTGTCTGTCGCTGATTCGGACGGCCAGCGCAGCGGGGTCGACGATCGTCTCTTCAAAGGCATTGACATAGACATAATCGTTGCCAAGGCCGTGCATTTTGGTGAATCGCATTGGAAATCATCTCCGAAATGGCAAAAATCAATCTTGTTTTATTTCGATGCGGAATGGCCTTTTCCTGCCGGCGCGGGACTTTGGCCAAAAGATCATTTTCTTCGTCATCTGCTGCGCGAAAGCGGAAAGTGGCCCCCCACCCGCTTCCGCTTTCCGCCTCCAGCAAAGAATATGGAATATGCAGGAAACGGGGATACGCATCCGCGCATCCCCGCCAATTCCGTTCGGTTACTCCTTTTTGAACGTTTGGTACTGGACCATCTTCTGCGCCTTCGGCGCCATTTCGCGGATCACACGCCCGATGTCCGCGCCGGGGCCCTCCGCCTTCTCTCCCTTGATCTCACAAAGCATGTTGCTGACCGCCTCGTCATCCAGCGAGCGCCAATTGGTGCAGAGCATGCCGCCCAGTACGCCCTTCCAACCGTACCGATTCGCCAGATACTGCGCCTCAAGCGCATGCAGCCAGAAATGCGCGGCATTCTTTTCATCCCGCCAGAAGGACGGCACCGTGAAGAATCCCTCGCGCACCAGCGTCTCCACGGAGGGATAACCGGCGCTGTGCCATTCATAGTGCCAGTCGCAGACGATGATATCGCGCGTGACCTCGCCGCTGCGCTCAAGCGCCGGATGCACGCCGAAGCGATCGCCCTCCCACATGGAGTAGCCCATCTTCTGCGCGTCCAGCAGGCGGTCTCCCCAGATCATGGTGTCAAGCCCCTTCTCCGCAAGATGATCGTGCAGAATCTTCAATGTCCGCGCGTACAGCTCCGCCGGAGACCTCTCGCGGCACTTCGGGCAGACCGCCACGTCAAACAGCTCATCCATGCCGATATGGAAAGCCTGCGCGCGGCACGCCTGCGCCATCTCATCGATCATCGGGAAGATGTACCGATAGACGTCATCATTGGAAGCGCACCAGCTGTGCAGTACAAAGTCCGGCCAATCCGTTCCGGGCACGACGCCCTGACGCTCCAGCAGCTCCGGATGATGCTGGAACAGCGGATACGGAATGCTGCGCGGGCCAGCGGACTGATGACTCAGACACGGCAGCAGCGGCACAAGGCGGATGGCATGCTTCTCACATACATCTGCAATCATGCTGGCATCCTCATAGGTGATCGTTCCAGTCGAAAACTCCGGGAAGCAGCGGAAGGCATAGCGCATCTCAAGAATGATTGTATTGAATCCATTGGGGGCAAGTCCTTCCTTGATGAGGCGGATCAGCGCGCCGACGCTCTCGTGCGCCTTGATGATGGTATGAAAGCCAATCATGGGGATACTGCGGTCAAACATCGCGGAAACCTCCTTGCAGATGTGTTTTTTCTTATTATACTGCAGGTACGCACGGCTTGCAATTCCCGGTCGCGTCAATCAGCAGATAACCCATCGGCGATCAGCATGTTGACCTCTTCCAGCGTCGGCGGATTCAGCGATGGTGACACTGGGTTTGCCGAGCCTCACGCACATCTCCGCCGGTTTCAAAACGATATGGGGGCGTCCGTCCTCACCCGCACCCCAAAAGAGGCGAGCACTGTCACTGACGCAGCCGTCTCTCCGGCGGACAGAAAACAGTGCGCCCGAATCTCGCTGGATAAATCCGGCTGGGAAAACCGCCCTTAATCAGAAAAGAATGCATACCCCGAATCTGTCCGTGCAGATAGACTTCCGCCATCATGGCATAACCGCCCATACACGACGATGCTTTTACTGATTCACCACATCTGAGGTTGTGCGAATAAGTGCCTCCCGGCACCAGAAATACAGCAAAGAAAACGCTTCGTCAAACGCAATCTGCTCTCCTCGTCCAAGCGCAAGCGCCATTTCAAGAACCTGCCTGTCCTTTCCGTTCAGCACGGACAAAAGCTCCCGCTTCGTACCGTAGAAGCGCCCGCATTCAAGAAAACGCAAATTCTGCAAAATGAAGAAAACGGATTTGAACGTTATCGGCAGAGCAGCTATGTTCCTTTCCATCGATGCATGGATCCGCCGATGGCAGATTTCATGATACAGATTGCCAAGGCTCATCTTGATAAACGTACGCACATCCCGCTCGGTATATGCCGGAAGCAGATCAGTCAGCGTGCCGTAATAGTCCTTTGTGGTATGGATCAGGTGGGCAATCTCCAGCGGATTCCAATGCAGCAACTCTTCTTCGCCGCAGATAAACCCGCAGGACTTTTCGTAATCCTCCAGCGTCATAATCGCCTTCCGGTAGGTACACAGATCATCCGGCGTCATCGCCCTGATCACCGCCATGATGTCAATATCGCTGTTCTCATTGGCCTCTTCCCGCAGGTAGCTGCCCTGCAGACCCACATAGATCAGCCTTTTTCCAAAGGCCTCCTTCAGTAATGCAGTGAGTTCGGAAATGTATTGATCCGGCTGAAACATATGATCCCTTTCTGCCCGCAGGCCTGATGCCAGTACGCTTTGCCCTACCGGTCTATTCTAAGACTCCCGGCGGCGGTACGGCATAGAACGTGGATTCGATGGCAATGTTACCTGTAGTATAACGGCACATCTGTCTTCGGTCAACTCATAGTTTGACACAGACAGGAGCTTGCGCTTTTGCAATGTACAGGAACGTAAAATAGCCCAGCATTAGCTGAGGCTTTTCATTATCCTTTCCCGGGCGTTCGCCGGTGGCTTTCCTTCCTCATACTCAACACTCCATCCGGTAGCCACTTTGTACTCGTCCCACTTGGCAGGGGCTTATCGATCGCCCCCACCACCCCTTCTCTGCTCCCTGCATCAAAGGTATTCTTCCTTTTTGAGCCTCCCCGGGAGAGTAGGGAGGCAGCCGGGACAAAAGAAAAACGCCCAGCGAATGCTGAGCGTTCTGCACTGAGCGCTCCCGGGCGTTCGCCCCGGCTGCATTGCGCCCACCGGGCGCCGCCGGGGCTCACCTAGCCAAGTCCTATATTGGACTTGGCTGAGTCTGCCCGGGGAATTAGACATATATCAGATCCCAAACAAAAAACACACCCATCGGGTGTGTTCTTTGTTTGGGATCCGGCAACGACCTACTCTCCCGGGCCGTCTCCAGCCAAGTACCATCGGCGCTGAAAGGCTTAACTTCTGTGTTCGGTATGGGAACAGGTGGGACCCTTTCGCCATTGTCACCGGAAT
>JAGBFR010000009.1 GCA_017936375.1 Clostridia bacterium | reverse complement strand
GGCGAGCGGCATTCAGATCATCGTCTTCCTCTCCGGCCTGCAGTCCATCTCCCCCTCCCTCTATGAGGCGGCGGACGTGGAGGGCTGCACCGCGTGGGAGGCCTTCTGGAAGATCACCTTCCCGATGGTCAGTCCGCTATTGCTGGTCAACTGCATATACACCATCATCGACTTCTTCATGAAGAACGACAACAAGGTCATGGAGCGCATCAACGAGGTCATGTACAGCCAGTTCCGCTTCGGCGAGAGCTCCGCGATGAGCTGGATCTACTTCGGCGTCGCGCTGCTGTTCATTGCCATCAGCTCCGGCATCATTTCCAAGGGGGTGCACTACTATGAAGACTAAGAAGGCGCAGTCCCCGAACGTCATGAGCGCAAAGACCCGCAACCAGAAATCCGGCGGCTACGTCCTCAAGGCAAAGGCCAAGCGTCTCACAATCTCCATCGTGCGCGGCCTGCTGCTCTTTGGCCTGTGCTTCATGATCATCCAGCCGATGCTCACGCGCTTTGGCACGAGCCTGATGCCTGAAAAGGATCTCTATGATTCCACCATCGTGCTTCTGCCCCGCACGCCCACGCTGGAAAACTACAAGATCGTCTTCGATCTGACCAACTTCCCCAACTCGATGTTCAACACGCTGTGGACGTCGCTGCTGGTTTCCGTGTTCCAGGTCGCCTCCTGCACGCTGGTGGCCTACGGTTTTGCCAGATACGACTTCCCGCTCAAGAAGTTCTGGTTCGGCTGTGTGGTCGCGATGATCATCATCCCCCCGCAGACCATCGCCACCGCGCTGTACATGAACTTCCAGAAGTTCGACTTCTTCGGCATCTTTGAATCCATCCTCGGCAAGCCGCTCAATCTCCACGGCTCGCTCACACCGTATCTGCTGATGAGCATGACCTGCATGGGCCTGAAAAACGGCCTGTACATCTACATGCTCCGCCAGTATTTCCGCGGTATTCCGAAGTCGCTGGAAGAGGCGGCGTACGTCGACGGCTGCAGCACGATGCGCACCTTCGTTGAGATCATGCTGCCCGACGCCGTGCCCACGATCATGAGCTGCTTCCTCTTCTCCTTCGTCTGGCAGTGGACCGACCTGTTCTACACCCGCAACTTCCTTGCGACGACAAACAGGCCGATCTTCTCCACGGAGCTCTCCACGATCGTCTCTCGCATGAGCCGCTACTTCTCCTCCGATGCGAGCAAGCCGATCATCGTGCCGGCGGGCCGCCAGCAGCAGCTGATCTCCATCGGCGTTCTGATCTGCTGCATCCCGCTGATCATCCTCTACGTCTTCACCCAGCGCACCTTTGTCAAGAGCATCGCCCTTTCCGGCACCAAGGAATAACGGCTGCCCTGATAAAAGAATGCGCACTTCGCAAGAATTCTTGAGCAAAGCGCTTGAATTCTTTCCAAAAAGCAGGTATAATTTTGTCAAATCCACCACGAAAACGTTTTTGATCCCGCATCTGTATACGCTGTCCGATCGTCAATGGCAGCGTATGTAGAAATAAAAAAATGGAGGAACCGTTATGAAGAAACTGTTCACCCTGCTCCTGGCCGCGATGATGCTGCTGACCAGCTTCGCCGCTCTGGCCGAGGCTCCGGAAGGCTACCCCGAGGTCGTCGAAGGCATCGATTTCGGCGGCGCCCAGATCTACGTCTATGACTATTGGACCGCCAGCGCTGACCGCAAGGCCGAGCCGAACGAGGAAGAGCAGGCCCAGTACGATTACCGTGACTGGATCGAGGCCACCTACAACTGCAAGATCACCCAGATCCAGAAGGGCGACTGGGAGACCAACGTTCAGGAGCTCATCAACTTCTGTACCGCTCCGGACGGCACCCTGTGCCTCTACATCCTCCCGCCGGATTTCGTCGGCACCCCGATGGCCAACAACCTGTTCGCCGACTGGACCAAGAGCTCCTACATCGACCTGACCGCCGAGAAGTGGAACTCCTCCACCATCAACTTCATGACCAAGGGCGCGGGCGTCTACGGCGTCGCCACCGGCAACTCCGAGCCGCGTCAGTGCCTGTACTTCAACAAGCGCGTGCTTGAGGAAGCCGGCATCGACTGGAACACCATTTACGACATGCAGGCCGAAGGCACCTGGACCTGGGCTGCGTTCGAAGACATGCTCAAGCAGATCAACAAGGACACCGACAACGACGGCATCCTGGACATCTACGGCATGACCGGCAACAACTCTGACCTGTACATGATGGGCGTCTTCTCCAACGGCGGCAGCTTCTTCGCCTTCAACGAGGCTGGCGAGCTGACCATCACCGCCAACTCCGACGCGGCTCTCGAGGGCCTCGCCTGGACGAAGGACATCTGGGCCAACTACGGCTATCAGCAGCCGGCCGACGGCTCCTGGGATTACTTCAAGGACGCTTGGAAGCAGGGCTTCTGCGGCTTCTATATGTACCAGACCTACGGCGGCTTCAACGACAACTCCGAGATGGCCGACATGGCTGACGAGTGGGGCTGCGTTGCGTTCCCGATCGGCCCGAAGGGCACGACCTACACCAACATCACTTCCGACAACATCACCGTCATCCCGAACGTGTATGACGACGAGACCGTTGCGAAGCTGGCCTACATCTATGATCTGTGGTCCAATGCGACCCCGGGTTACGACGACGAGTATGCCTGGATCGGCAACAAGTACAACTACACCGACGACCGCGCCGTTGACGAGACCTATGCCATGCTGCGTGAGGGCGAGCACTGCTCCGCCAACGCCTGCCTGTACCTGGGCTCTGTGAACGACATCCTGGGCAGCCCGCTGCTCTGGCAGCTCGGCGGCGCCGCTCCGCAGGAGCTCGTCGAGGCCGCGACCCCGGCTTGGCAGGCCCTGTGCGACACCTTCAACGGCAAGTAATCTTCGATTTCTTCCCCTTGAAGACCGCGTAAGGATTTGACAGAATCACACCCGGCCGCTGTGCGAAAGCACAGCGGCTTTTCTCTTTCCCCTGTTTCCTTCCCGACGCGCATGATGTATAATAAAGCCAAAACACATGAAGGGATGATCA
Organism: Clostridia bacterium; assembly: GCA_017936375.1. Taxonomy (GTDB): domain Bacteria; phylum Bacillota; class Clostridia; order Christensenellales; family Aristaeellaceae; genus Ventricola. The sequence continues at coordinate 21,279 of JAGBFR010000009.1, read as the reverse complement.
CCTTGAGACGAATCCTGCTGCTGGGCATGCTCCTTCTGGCCATGCTCGCTCTCCCCTTCCCCACCATCTGCGAGGAGGCTGCGCCGATGTACATGTCTGATTTCACCGCTGGCACGGACGGCTGGTATCCCCGCTCCATGGGCAGCGCTCAGCTCTCCCTGACGGACGACGGCGCGCTCGCCATCACCGGCCGCATGGACAGCTGGAACTCTCCCGGCCGCGATTTTGCGCTCGAGCAGGGCGTCAAATACAGCCTGAGCGTGCAGGTGCGCCAGAACAGCGCGCCGCAGGCGGCCTTCATGATCTCCGTCGCGCAGACGGCCTTCGGTGTGGAGAGCTACGCCAACCTCGGCTCCGCCACGGCAAAGCAGGGCGAATGGACGACCATCACCGGCACGTACACCGCCGGCGCATTCGACCGCTTCGTGCTCTATGTGGAGACATCCGGCTCGCCGACGCTCGACTTTGAGATCCGCGATTTCACCGTCACCGCCGAGTCGATCGAATACGTCGTAACCGAGAGCGATGATGCAGCCTCCGCCGAGCCCATCCCCTCCCTCAAGGAGATCTATGCCGACCGCTACGCCTTCGGCACGGCGGTGACCGGCGCGGAATCCCTCAACAAGGCTCGGATGGACTTCTACGCCAGCCAGTTCTCCATCATGACCCCGGGTAACGAGCTCAAGCCCGATTTCACCATCGACGTCATGAAGAGCGCGCAGCTGGCCAAGGAGGACGAGACCGCCGTCGCGGTAAAGTTCGGCTCCGTCAAGCCGCTGCTCGAGTATGCAAAGGCGAACGGCATCAAGGTGCACGGCCATGTCTTCGTCTGGCACCAGCAGACGCCGGAAGCCTTCTTCCACGAGGGCTACAGCCCGGCCAAGCCCCTCGTTACCCGCGAGGTGCTGCTCGGCCGTCTTGACAGCTACATCAGCGCAACCTTCGCCTATCTGGAGGAAAACTATCCCGGCGTGGTCGTCTCCTACGACGTGGTCAATGAGGCCATCGACGACAACACCGGCAAGCTGCGCGACTCCAAGTGGCTGACCATCGTGGGCGAGGACTACATCCACCGCGCCTTTGAGATCGCCAGAAAGCACGCGCCCGAGGGCGTCACCCTCTATTACAACGACTACAACACCGCCGTGCTCGTCAAGCAGATGGGCATCATCAAGCTGCTGGAGAGCCTCATCCCCGAGGGCAATATCGACGGCTACGGTTTCCAGATGCATCACGACGTCGCCTTCCCCTCCATCATGCAGATCGGCGATTCCCTCTCCCGTGTGGCGGCGACGGGGCTGAAGCTGCGCGTGAGCGAGCTGGACGTCACCATCCCAGACAACAGCGAGGCCAGCTTTGAGCGGCAGGCGAAGATGTACGGCAGCATCATGAAGCAGCTGGAGCTGTACAAGGATCAGATCGAGGCCGTGCAGGTCTGGGGCGTGACGGACGACCTGAGCTGGCGCGCGCCGAAGTACCCGCTGCTCTTTGACGCGAAGGCGCAGCCCAAGCCCGCCTTCTGGGCCGTCGCTGATCCGTGGGCCGAGTAAGTAAGGAGGTGTCATTAACACCCACTACAAATTACCGTTCCAATCTCTCATAGGATAATCGCACACAGGTCTTCTACCCAAGTCGAAGCACAAACACAAATATCACAAAGGAGACACACTATGAAAATAGCTTCAATTTGTATTCTATTTATTTTTCTATTCTCAACAGCTTTAGCAGATGAATGGACGAACTACCGATTTGAAGAAGAACCTGATTATGTTATCAGTCTTCCATCTTCTTACTATGTAGTATATAGAGATATGCCGCTAGACTCTCCCATCTTACAAATGCGCCCGCTTACCCCTGAGCAATTCAATTCACTACTAGATTTTAACAACTCTTTTGCTATTGCCTATACTCCTGACTTTTCTACGACGATTACAATCGCCAAATTTCCCGATGTTGATGTGGATAATATGAGTTTGGACGAGCTTACAAGCAAAGAGCTTGAAATCATCCGTGAGGGGCATGTATCCATGCTTAAAGAAGGATTAACGAGTAATGAACTAATAACACTGGAATCACTAGCTTCTGAGATCATTCACACTCCCCACGCTCAATATGTCGCTGTCTATACAGAGCTCTCAGTGGGTTTACAACAAATGCAACAAATCCAGTATTCTACGATAACGAACGGTGATCAATTGATCATTACATTCTTGAACAGCATTGGTACCAGCATGGATGAGTTTAGGTCTATTGCCAGACCAATAGTCTGGAATACAGTGATTTTCTAATCTTCCATCTCCAATTCATTATGAATTGTTTACAGAAGGCCTTTCTTCCATGTTTGCCTCTTAATAACGCCCTAGTGTATCATAAGACGCGATAAACTGGCCTTCTTTACCTTTATTTTCTTCTAAATAGTCTACCTGAAACGCCCGCACATTTTATTAACAGATGTGCGGGCGTTTCTTCAGGTTCATATATCCATTTATCCCCTCTTCATCCTGATCGAATAAATACGACGCTCTGCGATCACATCGTTCGACGCAAGCGTGCTGCAGAGCAGCGGCGACGCCGGGTCATGGGCCGCCAAATTTGCCCTTACAGCGCTCTGGCTGTGGTTGGCATAGCAATAGAGGCACCCGTTCCCGCAGGTGTTGTACGCGCCGATATCGATGCTCTCCATGCAGCCGCACGCCGGCCGCTGTCCTTTATCCCTCCCCGCCGCAAGCGGGCAGCCCAGCAGATGCTCAAACAGCGCCCTGTCGATGCAGCTGCCGTGCCCTATGCCATAGCGCGAGAAATCCCCAGCCTCCGCGCAGGTCACGATCTCCAGCCCATGGTGACGGGCGATGGGCGCAAGCGCCTGCGCCAGCGCCTCCTGCCGCTCCTGCGTCAAGGGCTGCAGGCCAAGCGCACGCGCATTCTTTTCCATCGACCGGTACGAGTCCAGAAAGCTGATCGTGCAGCGCTTGGTATACCCCTCCAGCCGCCGGGCCATGACCTCAAAGCAGCGGACATGGTGCTCCATGGTATATGTATCGCTCAGGAGGATCGGATCATACCGCCAGAGTACACGCTCCGGGCCGATCGCATCGCTCAGCCGCTGAAAAACCGGGATCATCACCTTTGACTTATGCGGCACGTTCGGCTCGACGTCCCGCCCGTAGGCATTGAGCGTAAACTGGAAGATATACATATAGTCCCTCAGTTCATCAAGCCGCTCCATCATCGGGAGAGGATTCTTCGTCCAGAAGACGATGCCGTCCACCACATCGGGCGAAAGGCTGATCCGGCTGACCTGCCGGGGATTCATCGGATTGCGGACGATGACATAGCCCTCGCGGATCCTGTTGATCAGCCACTGCGAATAATGCGTGGGAATATCCGTTCTCCGGCTCGCGCTGATGATCATGCTTCTCTCCCCTTTCAAATTCATACATTCTGCCCGGCCTGCCCCGATTCCTCTTTCCTGCTTCATACAGGCCGCCGGCGTACAAAAGAAACCCCCTCGCCAAAGCAAGGGGGTTATCCTGTCAATACCAGAAATCGTCAGGCAAGGAAGCCGGGGATGAACAGCGGACCGTAGACGATAAACAGGAACACCACGATCAGACCGATCAGATAGGGAATGACGGCCTTGGAGATCTTGGTCAGCGGCAGATTTGTAATGCCAGAAGCCACAAACAGATTGATCGCAACAGGCGGCGTGATCATGCCGATGGCAATGCCCACGACGAAGAGGATGCCGAAATGCAGCGTGGACACGCCCAGCGCGCGGATCAGCGGCAGGAACACCGGCGTGAGCAGGATGATGGCGGAGGACGTCTCCATAAAGACGCCGGCAATCAGGATGATCACGGAAATCAAGAAGAGGATGATGTACTTGTTGGTAGACAGGCTCAGCACGGCGGCGGAGATCGTCTCCGGGATCTTCCAGTTCGCCAGCGCCCAGCCGAACGGGCCGGAGCAGGCAATGATGATCATGATGACCGCGCTGGTCTTCGCAGAGCCGAGCATGGTCGCATAGAGCTTCTTCCACGTCATATCGCGATAGACGAACGTGGACACAATCAGCGCATAGATGACCGCGACAGCCGCCGCCTCAGAGGGCGTGAAATAACCGGAGAAGATACCGCCGAGGATGATCAGCGGCATCAGGATGCCCGGAATCGCCTTGAGGAAGGTGTTGAATACGTTTTTCAGATTGAAGGAAACGCCCTTGGGATAGTTATTCTTGTAGGCCTGGAAGATGGAGATGGCAATCAGAATGCCGCCCATCAGGAAGCCCGGCAGGAAGCCCGCCTGGAACAGGTTGTTGACGCTCTCCTCAGCGATAACCGCGTAGAGTACCATCGGCACGGACGGAGGAATGACGACGCCGATGGTACCGGCCGCCGCGATCAGCGCAGCCGCCTGATCCTCCTTATAGCCGCGCTTCTTGAGCTCGGGCACCAGTGTCGCGCCGACGGCGGCGGTGGTCGCCGCGCCGGAGCCGGAGATCGCCGCAAAGAACATACCAGCCAGAACGGACACGACGGACAAACCGCCCTTGATCATGCCCAGCAGGGACTCGCAGAACTCGACGAGCACCTTTGAAATCTTGCCGCCGGCAAGCAGGTCGCCAGCAAAGACGAAAAACGGAACGGCAATCAGGCTGAACGAATCGCAGGCGACGAACATGCGCTGCGCCAGCATCATCATCTTTGCATCGCCAAGGCCCGCAAAGAGCGTGATGCCCGCGGCGGAGCAGATGGAGAAGCCAATCGGCACGCCAACAGCCAGAAGGACGATGAACATGCCAAACAGAATCAGTGCCATCAGCCCTTCACCTCCTTCGTCGCTTCCTCAATGCCCATCAGCAGCGAATGAATCATCATGATGCCCATGCTGATCGGGATACACATGTAAATCCACTTCATTTTGATGGGCATAGCGGTCGCCGTCTTCTTGAGCTTCATGCAGTAGAGCGTGCTGTAATAGAGCAGCACCGTGAAGAGCGCAAAGCAGATGACATGCACCAGCACGCGCATCACGCGGGACCACTTCTTCCCCATCGCCTCCTGAACGAACGTGACGGAGATATGCCCGTTATGACGATAGACCACGGTTGAGCCAAGGAACGTAGACCAGATCAGCAGATAGCGCGTCACCTCATCGCTCCAAGAAAGCGCGGTAAACCACGTCCTGCAGATGATCTGCGCGCCGGTGATGATGACCATCGCCCCGAGCATGAAGACAATCAGGGCAGAACAGACCTGATCCAGCACATTGCTGACAGGCGTCAGGATCTTCTTCATCGCATTCATACGTGTTCCTCCGATGAAAAGACGGCGCTCCACGCCGGAGCGCCGTTCTTCTTAAATCTTATCAGTCAGCCAGAGCAGCCTGGATGCGGGAGATGTACTCGGCGTACTGCGGGTACGCATCATACACCGGCTGCACAGCGGCGCGGAAGGAATCAACATCCGGATTCTCAACGATCTCCATACCGTTGTCCTTAAGGGCCTGAATCTGGTCAGCCTCCTGCTCGGCAACCCAGGCGCGCTCGAACTCGGCGGCCTCCTGAGCAGCCTGCTTGAAGATCGCCTGAGTCTCCTCGTCGAGGGTGTTGAACACGTCAAGGCTCATGGTGATGATCGCGGTCGCGTAGGAGTGGCGGTCGAAGGTCGCGTACTTCTGGCCATACTCCCAGAGCTTGTAGGAGTACATGACGTTAACCGGGTTCTCCTGACCCTCGATGGTGCCCTGCTGCATGGCGGTCAGCGCCTCAGCCCAGGCCATCGGGACGGCGTTGACGTCCAGCGCCTTGAAGGTCGCGGTGTACACTTCGTTCTCCATCACGCGGAGCTTGAGGCCCTTGAGGTCAGCTGCGTTGTTGATCGGGCGAACGGAGGTGGTCACGTTGCGGAAGCCGCGCTCAGCATACGCCAGACCCTTGAGGCCGGCCTCTTCCAGCGTGCCAAGAAGCTCCTGACCGATCTCGCCATCGAGAATCTCATACGCTTCCTCGTTGGTCGCAAACAGATACGGCATATCCAGAACGCCCATCATCTCAGAGAAGTTGACGAACGGACCGGACGTGATGATGCCCATATCGAGCATGCCCATGGACATGGAATCGAGCATGTCGCTCTCACCGCCCAGCGTGCCGTTGGGATAGATCTCGATCTTGTATTCGCCATTCGTGCGCTCAGCAACCAGCTCAGCAAACTTCTCAGCCGCGACCTGGAAGGAGTCCTGCTCATTCACCGTGGTGCCCAGCTGGAAAACGGTCTCAGCCATCGCCGCGCTGCAAAGGCACAGACACAGCACAAGCGCGAAAAGGGTCGTCAGTTTCTTCATGGTATTCTTCCTCCAATTTATCCGAAGCCCACGGCTTCGTAATCGCATGTACCCCATTTTACACACTTTGGAAGAAATGTCAATGATTTTCATTCATATATTGAAAATCATTCATCTCCGAAGCATCACACTGTCAGAATATGCAACATAAATGCAGGAAACGACCGTTTTATCCTTCAAAATACCGCAAATTGAAGCGTTCATAGACGGATTAATCCCGCAGCAATAGGCATATCGGCTGCATATTCGAGCAGAAGTATGATCCACGGCAAAACACCAGACAGGAAAAGAAAAAGTCCTCGATTCTTTCGAATCAAGGACTTTTCTGGCGCAGAGTCTGGGATTTGAACCCAGGGTGGGGTATCAGCCCACACACGATTTCCAGTCGTGCGGCGTTTCCTCGCCGCATCAATGAAGCGAAATTCCAAGCCGAGACACCTCCTGAAGGGCGGTATTTCCGTCGATGTGGGTATAGACCTTCATGGTCAAATCAAGCGTAGAATGCCCGATCATGTATTGCAGGATGCGGGGGTTGCAGCCTGCAAGAACCATGCGCGTTGCGTAGGTGTGGCGCAGATCGTGGAGCCGGTACGGCTCCCGGATCTTGGCGCGCTCCTGCGCGGATCGCCAGCGGCGGGCAAGCGTCTCCGGCGCGCAGCTGCACAGCGGCGCGGTCGGGAGCATGAGACGACAGGCGGCGGCGAGGATCGGCCGCAGCTCCGGCAGGATCGGCACATCACGCACGCCGGATTTGCTCTTGGGTGTAGTTGTCACCATCCGGCCATTGACGCGCACGCGCTGACGCCGGATGCGGATCAGTCCGGCGGCGAGGTCTACGTCACCTCGCCGGAGGCCGAGAAGCTCACCACGCCGCAGGCCTGCAAAGGCCAGCAGCGCGAGGGCGGCGTCTTGCCGGATCTCCGGCAGGACGGCTTCCCAATCCTCCGGGGTGAGGGCTCTTCCCTCCTGTCCTACGTGCTCCGGCTTATCAATGGCAGCCATCGGGCTGCTCTTGATATGGCCGCTGCGCACGGCGCGCGCCAGAGCGCCGGACAGGAGCGTGTACGCTAGCTGCGCCTGTCTGGATCCTGCCGTCTGTTCCACGTGGATCAGCGCCGCCTGCAGCTGATCCGGCGTCAGATCCTCCAGCGCTGTATCGTGGATAGGCGCTAGAAGCTGGTGCAGACGCTCATAGGATTCACGGGTCTTGGGCTTGATTTTACGCTTGTACAGGGCTAGATACTGGATAAACCATTCGTCATAGGTCATTGGGTATCACCTCCATGATGTTTTCCCATCCCATCCCCATCATGGCTAGAAAATACACGATCATTCCAACAGCAGCCGGGCCTTTCGCCGGACTTGATCTCGCATCCCGTGCCATCTTCGGTCTGATCTGGGACAGGTGGCAGCTGTCCAAGAAGACCAACGAGGAGGCGGGACACGGATACACAGCGCCGGTCAAGACATCATGGGCCGAGTTGCGCTATGGTATTCCGACGAAACGGCGCGCTTTCTCGGACGAGGAGTACAACAAAGAGATTGAGATTAGCCTCCTGTACTGTGTTCTCCGTCAGTCAGAGATCATGGCCGAAACCGGCCTGTGTGAGAGAACGGTACGCCGGTGCATCCGGGATCTAGAGGCGGCGAAGATCATGAAGATAGAGCGCGCCGGGATCAAGGGTGCAAACCGATACTTCATCCTCCACCACGTCGAGCTCTATTTTAACAAAGCATACGAGACTTAATCAACAGACCGGCAATACTTGCCGGATAGTAACTGACAAAATGTACCGTTCAGACCGGCAACATTTGCCGGTCAGACCGGCATTATTTGCCGGATATTCCCCTATATGATCTATACGATACACTCACTTATTCTGCTGGTGGTAAGCGCAGCACCCGGCAAAGGCGAACGCTGCCGCAGAGGCAGCGCGTGGGGCTTGGCGTTGGGCTTGGCCACGCGCTAACGGTTGCGGCAGCGCGAGCCGTGCGCAGAGGCCGTACCCCCCTCGGCGCGGCATTGAGTGGTCGTATATCGCTCCAAGATGGAGCAGGTTGGAGGTGATTTTTTGATGGCCATAGAGGACGCGAGAAGGCAGTCTGCAGCCAGATCACGGGCAGAGGGCGCGCGGCTGCGGGAGCAGCTGCACGGGATCCGGCAGCGCTCTGCCCTCTCGCTGCACCTGCTGCGGAAGGAGCTGAAGATCAGCAAGGCCGAGATGGCGCGCATCTGCGGCGTCAGCAGGAACACGCTTGAGCGCTGGGAGGATCCCGGCAGCGACAGCACGCCGGACGCCGCCCAGATAGGCGCGCTGGTGACCGAGTGCGGGACGGACGCCGCGAAATGGCTGGTGCGGCTGATTGGACTGCCTTGGACAGACTGATTTTGACCTTGACGCGAACAGCCGTTCGCGGTAAGATGGTCTTGGAAGTTCCAGAGCCATGAAAGCTTGCCGGAGGGAGGGATGACCGTGCATGACTGGGATGTGCTGCTGCCCTGCGCGCACTGCGGCGGGCAGCCAATCGTGCTGGTCGTCCCTCACGGCGGCTCCGGCGGTCTGACCGCCTGCCGGATTGAATGCAGCAGCTGCAGGATCAGCACGCCGGAGGTCGTCTTCGGCGGGCGTCGTCGCCGGATGGATGACGACTCCCGGCGCGGGATCATCGCGGATCCGCGATGGATCACCGGGCTGCAGGACGCGCGGCAGCGCTGCGCGGAGATCTGGGACAGGCGCGGGGGGATCGGACGCGATGAAATCGCGGGTGAATGAGCTCCTCCACGCAGCTTTAATCCTGCTGGAGGACGGCTGCCCGCCGGATGCGGGCGCGTACTACTGCCGGCACGCCGAGGACGCAGACGAGACGATCTGCTCCCGCTGCTGGGACAGATACCTTCATTGCCTCGCCAACGGCGAGGATCCAGCCGCAGACGCGGCGCGCATGACGCGCGGCTGCGTGCTAGAATAAACGCCAGAAACGGGGTACTGTTCCCCCGTCTGGACATACCGGAATTTTGTGATCCCGATACAGCCCCGCCCCCATCCGGCGGGGCTGTATTGGTATTAGCGAACGAAAGGAGCACGGCCATGATTCACGCACACATTGGCAACAGCGGCGCCGCTGACATTCAGATCACCGGGACGATCCCGGAGATGATCGCAGACGCCGCCGCCGTCGTCGCCGCTGCGGCGCGCGCCATCGGCGCGAAGTACGCAGAGCGCCAGCGCGGGCGCGACGTCAACTATCGGGAGGCGCATTTCTTTGCGCTGCTGCAAATCCACAACGAGGCGCAGATTCAGCTTGGCATCGTCGAGCGCGGCTATGAGGGCCCGATTCCCAGCGCCTACCACCGTCTGAAGGGGCTGCGCGAGGAAGGAGGCCGCGAGGATGATTGAATGCCGGACCAGCCCGGAGGGAAACCGGGTAACCATGAATGGTCATGATAACCTGCTGATCGCGGAGGCCGCCGTGATCGTGGAGGCGGTCATCGAGACGACGGCGCACGGCGATCCCGACCTATGGCGCGCCCGGCGTGACCAGATGATCGCGCTGATCGTCACGCAGGCAGCGAGGGATGGACTGAGGAGGGAGGCTTGAGCATGTCGTGCTGCTGCTGATCTGGCGCGGCTGATCGGAGGGGGCTTGCGATATAGCAACCCCCACTAACCCATCCCCCGCGAGGAGCGGGGGATCATTGCCGTAAGCCCTGCCGCGAGGGAGCGCGGCGGCATCATGGCCACGCTCAAGGCCATAGGGAGCGCCCGGGAGGCGTGCCACTTTGACCGCGACGCCGCCCGGGGCGGACACCGCGACGCCTGGCAGAACGGCCACACCAACGGCAACCGCCCCACCCCACGGGCGGAGGAGCGCCGCAGCGCGGGGGGGACCCCGCGCCACCACGCGGCCGAGGAACGCAGCGCCGCAAGAAGCGGCAGCCGCGCCGGCAGCCAGAGCAGGAGACAAGGCACCGAGAGAGGGGACGGAGACAGGGAGAACAGGTATAGCCCCCACCCCACCGGGCGCAGGGGGCGCAGGGGCAGCCGGACGCGCCCCGCAACCGCAGAGCCTGGCAGAGGAGAGGGCGGGCGGGAGGGAAGCCGCAGCGGGGCGACGCCCGGCAACACCAGCCCACCAGCCAGCGCCGACCGCAGAACCGGCCCCGGCACGCGGGAGCCAGCCACGCGGACGAGGAGCAGCAGCCCCGGCGCGAGACGCCGCCCGACCAAGAAGGCCGACCAACCGAAGGAGCGCAGAGAGAGCAGCCACAGCAGAACCACCCACTCACGCGCCAGCCCGTATGGACGGGCGCAACAGCTGGGGGGGTACGCGGGCGGGCCGCAACAGGAGGAGCGAGCGACCCGGCAGAAAGCAGCGCTCACCCCCCACCCCACGCAGCAGCGCGCAGCCACGCGCGGCGCGGCAGCGAGGAAAGCCACGCACCCGACCGAGCAAGGCAGAGCGCCACAGCTGGCGGCGCAGCGGGGCGCGCCCCGCCGCCGCAGACCGCCGCCTCCCCGTTTGCGCGCGGCAGAGTACCAAGGGGGCGCAGCAGCTGGGGAGAGCGCCAGCGCCGCCCGCAGCGTGGGCGGCGCGGCGCGGCGCGCAGAATCGCCTCTGTAAGCCGTTTTCAGCGCCAAAGGTGAGGGATTGGTCTACCCTCCCCGGGAAAATCGCTCTCAGAGGCGAAAAAAACGCCCATTTTGCAGATTCCCTCTTGCGCTTCGGGTCTGTTTGCTGTATTATGTGTGTGACTTAGCAAGAAGGGAGGCACACGCATGAGGGCACAGGCACGCAAGACGCCGACGCCGCGCGTCTGGACGAATGAGACGAAGTACACGCTGCGGATCTGCGCGAGGATCCCGTTGGATCTGGCAGACCGGCTCAAGAGCTACACAGAGAACATGAGCGCGACCAATACCGACGCCATCGTCGGAGCGCTCGACGAATACCTCAAGAATCGCGGCTACTGAGCCGCAGAAAGGAGCAAGGGATTGTTCATGGGGTCTGTTTGTCTCTCTCACAGACAAACAAAAACCCCGCGAGTCTCTCACACTCACGGGGTTTTCGATGGATGCCCATCATGACTTATGGCGCAGAGTCTGGGATTTGAACCCAGGGTGGGGTATCAGCCCACACACGATTTCCAGTCGTGCGCCTTAGACCACTCAGCCAACTCTGCGGGCTGTTGCTCAATCAGCGAGACTTATTATACATCGGCCCCCACCATTTGTCAAGAATAAAAATCAATTTTATCCGAAAAAGATTTCTGCCTTTCCCCGTTCGTGCGAAACAGCGCGAATCAGAGGAACTCCTCCTCCGCGATGGCGGCGAGGCGGCGCGTGATGCGCATGACGCCGTCGTCGCGGTTGGTCTTACAGCCGTTGCACATGACGACGATCACCGTCTCCGTCTCCGGCTCAACGTAGAGATTGCAGACGATGCCCTCGTCCGTGCCCTGATGGCCGTACACCGTGCGCCCCTCAAAGAGCGTATCCTGTCGGATGGTGAAGAAGGTATACGGCGAATCGGAGGTGATGCCGGTCGTCTCAAGGCTCTGCGGCTGGCGCATCGCGGCGACAGCCTCCTCGCTCAGCACGCGCTGCCCCTCCAGCGTGCCGTCGCCCGCAAGGACGATGCCAAGGCGCGCCAAATCGCGCGGGCGGATCTGCAGGCTGCCGACGGTCACGCGGTAATGCTTGTCCGGCATGGATTCTGCGATATACTCCTGACGCAGCATGTAGCTCGGCGCGGCATAGAGCGAACCATCCTTCTTATAGGTGGCGCAGATATATTCCGGCTGCTCGAGCTGGGAGACATGATACGCCGCGTCGATGCCCAGCGGCAGGAAGAGATACTCGCGCATGAAGCTGGAGACGTCCTTGCCCGTCACGGACTCAATGATCGCACCGGTGAGACCCGCGCCGAAGTTCGAATAAGCGTACGCGGTGCCCGGCTTGACGTCCTTGAAGTTGGACTTCGCCTTGCGCTCGATGTCGATCATGTCGCGCAGCAGGCTCGACTTATAGCTGAAGGAAGCCGTCTCGGAGAGACCCGCCGTGTGGGACATGAGCATGCGCAGGGTGATCGGCGTGTTCATGTAGCGCGGATTGCGCACGGTATAGCCAAGATACGTGCTGATATCCTCATCAGGCGCAAGCAGGCCGTCGTCCATCATCTTCATCAGGCCGATGCCCGTGACGAGCTTGGTCACGGACGCGCCGCGGAAGTAGGAATTCTCCGTCACCGGCACCTCCGTCGTCTTCTGCTGCACGCCGTAATAGCGCTCATAGACGATCTCGCCGCGCTGAGCGACGATAAACGCGCCGCCGACAGCCCTCGTGCCGCTGAAAACCTTATCCACGCGCTCGTCCATGGTCAGCTCCTCCTCTGCCGCAGCAAGCGGTGTGGCAAGCAGCAAAAGAAGCGCGAGAAGCGCACAAATCCACCTGTTCATATTGCAATCCTCCGGATTCATTTTACAGTACACTCATCATAGCACTGCAGGCGCGCGCTTTCAAGCCCATTTTCCCCACCCCGCCTCCGTACAGAAAAAGACCGCCGGAAGCCGTCTTTTCAGGGACCAGCTTCCGGCGGTTGCATATGCGATTCAGATCAGACGCAATCAGGCAAGATACTTCTTCAGGGTCGCGCGCACAGCGCCGACGCCAGCGAGCTCCTCGACGAACATCTGCTCAATGCGGTCCGCGAGGCCGATCTTGCACAGGTCGACGCCAAAGACGACCTCATTGGCGAGGATCTCGCGCAGCTGGCCCTTATAGGTCTCCGGCTTGCCGGCCTCGATGCCCGCAAGCTTGGCCTGCAGGTCGTCCTTCATCGGATCGCTGGAGATCTCGATCGGGTTGCCATCGTCGCCCACGCCAAGCAGGTAGCGCATCCAGCCGGCGATGGCCAGCGGGATGGAGACCAGATCGTTCAGATCGCGGCCCTCGGCAACATAGCTCTTGATGGTCTCGCCGAAGCGGATGCCGACCTTCTGAGAGGTATCGGTCGCAATGCGGCGGGGATCATCCGGCATGAAGACGTTGGGCAGACGCTCGCCGACAACCTCGTCGATGAACGCCTTCGGGCTGAGGATCTTCGGATCGACGACGACCGGCAGACCCTCGACATAGCCAAGGCGGGTCACGAGCTTCTTCAGGTCCTCATCCTTCATCTCCTCGCAGATGAGCGTATAGCCCAGCAGGCAGCCATAGACAGCCAGCGCGGTGTGCAGCGGATTGAGGCAGGTGGTGACCTTCATGCGCTCGGTGCAGTTGACGGTGTCGCGGTCGGTGAGGTAGACGCCGGCCTTCTCCAGCGGCGGGCGGCCGTTGGGGAAGCGATCCTCCACCACCAGATACTGCGGACGCTCGGCATTGACGAACGGCGCGATAAAGGTATTGCGGGAGGTGACGATCGGAGCCATCTCCTCGATGCCGTCGGCGGCGAGGGATTCCTCAACGATCTTGTGCGGGCGCGGGGTGATCTTGTCGATCATGCTCCACGGGAAGGCGACCTTCATCTCATCCTCGATGTAGGCGATAAAGTCCTCGCCGACGAAGCCCTTCTCCTGCCACGCGTGCGCGATCTCAAGCACGGAGGCCTTGAGCTTCTCGCCGTTGTGGCTGCAGTTGTCCATGGACACCAGCGCGATCGGATACGCGCCGGCCTTGAAGCGCTTGAGCATCATCGCGCAGACGATGGCCATCGCGTGGCGGGCGCTGTCCGGGCCCTCATTCATATCCGCGACGACGACCGGCATCAGCTCGCCGGCCATGTTGCGCAGGGCATAGCCCTTCTCGGTGATGGTGAAGGACACCATCTGCAGGGACGGATTGACAAAGATCTCCGCAAAGCGCGCCATCTGAGCGGCATCCTTCGCGTCCGCGCGCAGGCCCTCGGCCACGGAGGCGATGATCTCGCGGCTGGTGGTTGCGTCAGCGTTGAGGGTGACGTTCATCGTCAGGTTGTCAAACGCATCGTAGATCTTGGTGATGATCTCGTAGTCGAAGGTATCCGCCGCGATGATGCCGCGATCGGAGAGGCCTTCGTTGAGCAGCTTCTGCTGCAGGGCGGCGATGAAGCCGCGGAAGATGTTGCCCGCGCCGAAATGCACCCAGATCGGGTTTTCGCGCGTCCTGGCGACCATCGCAGGGACGTCGTACTCGGGCAGCTTCACGCCAAGCTTCGCCCATGCCTCGCGCTCGTTAAGCGCAGCCTGATTCATTTTCATGGCAAAACACTCCTTGTCAGGTACCGGCGATCACTTGCCCGCCAGCTTGTCGAGCATGTCCCAGACGCCCAGCATGTACATGATGCCCAGCGCGCGGTCATACAGGCCATAGCCCGGGCGGACGGTGCCGGGGCCCTCGCCCCAGAGGTGACGGCCATGGTCCGGGCGGATATAGCCCTCAAAGCCGCAGTCGTGGTACGCCTTGAGGATATCGAGGATGCCGGTGTCGCCGTCGCAGTCGCGGTGGCTGGCCTCGGAGAAGTCGCCGTTGTCAAAGTGCTTGACATTGCGGATATGCGCAAAGGCGATGCGGTCGCAGTGCTTGCGGACGATCTCGGCGACGTTGTTGTTCGGATCAGCGTTAAGAGAGCCGGAGCACAGCGTCAGGCAGTTATACGGATCGTCGACCATCTTGAGGAAGCGGTCGATGTTCTCCGCATTGATCAGCAGGCGCGGCAGGCCGAAGATATCCCACGGCGGATCATCCATATGAATCGCCATCTTGATGTCGCACTCGCGGCAGGTCGGCATCAGCGCCTCAAGGAAGTACTTGAGATTCGCCCAGAGCTTTTCATGGTCCACATCGGCGTAGGCCTTGAAGAGCTCGTCCAGCTTCGCCATGCGCTCCGGCTCCCAGCCCGGGAAGGTCATGTTGTACTTCTCGGTGAAGTCCATGATGTACTTCGCCATGGCGTTGTAGTCATCCTGGATCATGCCCTTCTCATAGAAGAGCGCGGTGGAGCCGTCGCCGACCGGATGGAAGAGGTTGGAGCGCGTCCAGTCAAAGATCGGCATGAAGTTGTAGCAGATCACCTTGACGCCGAACTGGCTCAGGTTGCGGATGGTCTGCTTGTAGTTCTCGATGTACTGATCGCGCGTGGGCAGACCGATCTTGATGTCGTCATGGACGTTGACGGACTCGACGACGTCCATGTTGAAGCCATACGGCTCGAGCTGCTTTTGCACCTCGGCGATCTCCTCAACGGTCCAGATCTCGCCGGGCATCTTGCTGTGGAGCGCCCAGACGATGCTGGTCACGCCGGGAATCTGCTTGATGTCGGCCAGGCTGATCTTGTCATTGCCCTCGCCATACCAACGGAAACCCATCTGCATAGGCATAGAAATTCCTCCCATACTCTGAGAATTGGTTCATTCTTCCATATCAGAACGAAGATTTTGGGTATTTTGATTATAGCATAAAGGCGGTTTGATCGCAACGCAGCAAAACGGAAAACCAGAAAATCATCCGGTTTTTCCCCATCATATTACAATTTCTCTGCAGCCGATGCAAAAGAACGCCCCTCTTAAACGGAAAAAGAATTGCTTTTCCTTCCGTAAAACGCTATACTGTACTATATTGTCACGCATCACATGCATCAATTCACGCAAGGAGCTGTCACCATGATCCATCTTTTTCCGAAGCTGCGCAACGAGCTGATCCTCAGCGCTGCGATTCTTCTCGGCATGATCGCCGTGTTCATCCTCGTCTTCCCGGGGGCCGGCCCTCTTGTGATCGTCCTTTTCTCCCTCGTCGGCATAGCCGCCATCTTCTTTACCCAATACAGCAAGGCCGTCAACAAGCACAGCAGCCTGCTCAATATTCTCTACAATCAGATGGACGCCGAGGGCTTCCTGCGCGAGTATACCCCGCTGCTGAAGATGCCCGTCAAGGACAGGAACATCTATCTGATGCTCCGCCTGCACATGTCCAATGCCTACTGTGCGCTGGGCCGTTTTGACGAAGCCGAAGACATTCTGCACACCATCAAGGCTGAGCCGGGCAAGAAGCCGGAGGACGAGCTCCTCACCCGCTTCGCTGTGGTCAGCAACCTGTGCTACTGCGCCGAGCAGAAGAACGATGTGGACACGGCGAAAAAGTATCTGGACGAGCTGATCGCCATCCGCAAGAAGCTCGAATCCATGCAGGAGGGCAAGCCCCAGAAGAAGCGCATGGCCTTCTCCACCGAGCTTAACGAGCAGTGCTATGCGCTGCTGACCGGCGGCAAGGTCAATACCGAAGCGCTCAAAGAGCAGGTGCAGCGCAGCTCCCAGCAGCTCCATCGCGTGACCACCTCCCTCTGGGTCGCCCGCGCGGATCTGGCGCAGAACAACCGCAAGGAAGCGGAAAGCATCCTCAACCAGATCGTCAAGCTCGCGCCGCATCTCTATCCCGGCAAGGTCGCCGCTGATCTGCTCGCCCAGCTGCCCGCCAAGGCTGAAAAGAAAGACTGATTTCCCCCGTCTCCATCCCGCCGCGCCCGCTTCGGACGCGGCGTTTTTTCAGGCCATTTCTGCCTTTTTCGCCTGTATATCGCTCCAGCCAGGAGCAATCGCAAAAAAAGTTGCTTTTTTTGAAAAAAAGTGCTTGCATTTTCCAAAGAGCTGTGATATACTATTTTCCGTTGAGAGGCAAGCGCCTCAAAACGACATGCACCATTAGCTCAGTTGGTAGAGCACCTGACTCTTAATCAGGGTGTCCCGGGTTCGAGCCCCTGATGGTGCACCAAACCGGAATCTTCGGATTCCGGTTTTTCTTTTGCCCTTTTCAGCGGATTGATCCACTCTTTCAGTTCGGATCATCCGCTCTTTTTGTATGCTTCCTCAGGCTCCGTCTTCCCATTTGTCCGTACTACAAATCCCCCTCATTTTTTATTCGCAGCATTCCATACATTCCCCCTTTCGCTTTTCATTATTTACAATCAGAATCTTTCCGTTTCCCCATAGCATTTCGCCACCTGTTGTGCTATAATGCGCAGGCTTCAAATCGATGGGACACGGCCCGTCCCATCCCTCACAACTGCATCTATCGGTGCTTCACCGGAAAGGCACACACATGCGTATCAAAACCTATATCCGCTACAATCCCATCCGCGAGCTGTACGACGAAGCACGGCTCCCTGCGGACATCCGCCGCAGCCTCAATATGATCCTGCTGGGCAATATCTGCGGCACCATCTGGGGCATCATCTGCGGCGGCGGCACGACCTCCATGATCGGCCTCGCCACACAGATGGGCGCAAGCGATCTGCACTTCGGCATCCTCTCCGCCATCCCGCAGGTCGCGGCGCTTCTGCAGATCCCCTTCTCCGTGCTCGTCAACAGGACGCACAAGAGAAAACAGTACATGCTCACCTGGGGTCTTTTCTCCCGCGTGCTCTGGCTCTTCTTCGGTCTGATCCCGCTGGTCATGCCCACGGCTCCGGCTGCCATGCAGCTCTACAGCCTCATCTTCCTGCTGGGCGTCTCCTCCTGCTGCGGCGCGGTCATCAACGTCTGCTGGTTCCCGTGGCTGTCCGATCTGGCGCCCCTCCGCATGCGCGGCCGCTGGATGTCCATCCGCGAGTCCTTCCTCGCCGCGGCGAACGTGGGCTTTGGCCTGCTGACAGCGTACGTGCTGGATTCCCTGCCCGCGGATGTGCGCTACATCATCATCTTCCTCATCGGCGGCGCAGCCGGCATCATCGACATGGTGTGCTTCGGCTTCTGCAAGGAGGTCTACTCCGCCCCGCCGCAGAAGCAGCGCATGGACAGCGCCATTCTCGAGGTGCTGCGCAACAAGCCGTTCATGAACCTCATCTTCATGTGGACGGCATGGTGCTTCACGGCCAACCTCTGCGCGGTGTATCTCACACCGTATTCCATGAATGAGATGGGCCTGAGCTTCATGCAGATCATGCTCTTCTCCACCATCGCTGCCGGCGTTGTGTCCATCTTCGCCATGCCCCGCTGGGGAAAGATGATCGACCGCTTCGGCAGCAGGAATGTGATGATCGTCTCCAGCTTCGCCGCTGCGCTCACGCCGCTGTTCTATCTCTTTTCTTCCCCGGGCAATATCTGGCCGACGCTGCTGCACAATACCGTCGGCGCCGCCTTCTGGTGCGGCTGCAACCTGACCGCCAGCAACATGCAGCTCTCCTGCTCGCCGGATCAGTCCCGTCCCATGCACATCGCCGTCTTCTCCTGCATCACGGCCTTTGCCGGCACGACGCTCGGCTCGCTGACCGGCGGCGCACTGCTGGAGGGCTGGCACGGCGCAGCCCTCTTCACCGGCAGCTTTGACCGCTACAAGGCGCTGATCCTGCTCTCCTGCGCGCTCCGGCTTCCGCTGGCAATGTTCTTCGCCTCACGGCTGACCCGTGACAACGAGGCCGCTCCCCGCGCTCTACTCTCCTATATGACACATGCCGTCGGGCACAGTTTCTCCTCTGCCGCCAACGCGCTGCGTGCCGTCGCCTCGCCGATCCTGCGCAGAGCGAAGTAAGTGCCCATTGCATCCCCGCCCGGCTTCCCGCCGGGCTTTTTATTGCGCTGACCATATCAATTCTTGTCAGTAACTAAGTTGTATTCCATAGCCGACTTGTGATATGATGCATCCATATGAAGATATAAGGTGGTTATGCAATGGCAAATGAAACGAGGAACAGCACACAGCCCTCTCAAGCCAGGAAGGCGATGGCCGCTCTGCGCAGGCTGATGAAGAGCGTCAGCCCAAAGACCCTCCTTCTGCTCACGCTCGCCGGCATCGTCAACGCTTTCGGCGTGATCCTCTTCCTCTCCCCGGTCTCCCTGTATGACAGCGGCCTCTCCGGCACGTCGATGCTCCTATCCCAGCTGACGGGCGGGCGCATCCCGATCTCCGTCTTCCTGCTCGTGCTCAATATCCCGCTCTTCCTCTATGGTCTGCAGCGTCAGGGCGCGGCCTTCACCATCTGCTCCGTCTACGCCGTTACGGTCTATTCCCTCGCGTCGCTGGTCTTCACCGGCATGCTCACCGGCGAGGCCGCATCGCCCATCGCCGGCAGCGATCTCCTGCTCTGCGCCATCTTCGGCGGCATGATCTCCGGCGCGGGCAGCGGCATGACCATCCGCTTCGGCGGTGCGATTGACGGCATGGAGGTCCTCGCCGTGATCTTTGCCAAACGTCTCGGCGTGACGGTCGGCACGTTCGTCATGGCGTATAACGCCGTGCTCTACGTCATCGCCGGCCTGCTCGTGGGCAGCTGGCAGCTCCCGCTCTATTCCATTCTCACCTACATGGTCGGCATCAAGGCGGTTGACTTCATCGTCGAGGGTCTCGACAAGACGAAGGCCGCGATGATCGTCACCAATCATCCTGAGGAGATCTGCCGCGAGCTCTCCGCCGCCTTCGGCACAGGCATCACGCTCATGGACGCACACGGCTACTACTCCAACGAAAAGAAGACGATCGTCTACTTCGTTGTCAACCGCTTCCAGATCGTAAAGATGCGCACCATCGTCCACGATATCGACGATCACGCGTTCATCTCCATCACGGAAGTCTCCGATCTCTTTGGCAAGAATGCAAAGTAACCTTCCCCCCATACGGCACGGCAGCATGCGGTTTTCCACGCCGCATGCTGCCTTTCTCTGTTGATTCGCTTTCAATTTCCCTGCACAGGCATCGATTTCCATCCTTCGGGGAAGCATATCCCCCGGAGGTGATCTTATGAGTCCGAAGGAACTGCTCTATATCGAGGATGCGCTCGGTCATGAGAAATTCATGATCCAGCAATGCACGCAGGCGCTCGGCGCGCTGACGAACCCCAAGCTGCGCGACTGCGTTACGCGGATGAAGAGCGCACATCAGGATCTGTACAATCAATTCTGCCAGCTGCTGTAAGGAGGGACCGCAATGAACGACCAGAACATCATGGAAAACCTGCTCAACAACACAAAGGGCGTGTGCGACCTGTACATGCACGGCACCATCGAGTCTTCCACGCAGAATGTGCATCAGGCCTTCAGCGCCGCGCTGGGCGACAGCCTGAACATGCAGGAGGACATTTACAGCATGATGAGCGGTATGGGCTGGTACCCCGCCCAGCAGGCCGATGCGCAGCAGATCGCGCAGGTCCGTCAGAAGTACGCTGCCAACTGATCTGCCATCCTCAAAACAGCATCAAAAAAACGCCCGCAGGCGGACGCTTGTCCGTTCCTGCGGGCATTCTGTTTTCTTACATCTTCGCAGCTTCCGCCTTGAGCTGATCGACGCGGTCGGTGCGCTCCCACGGCAGATCGATGTCCGTGCGGCCGAAGTGGCCGAACGCAGCCGTCTGGCGGTAGATCGGGCGGCGCAGGTCAAGCATCTTGATGATGCTCGCCGGGCGCAGATCGAAGCAGCGGGAAACCAGCTGCGCCAGCTTCTCATCGCTCATCACGCCGGTGCCCTGCGTGTCCACGAGCAGAGAGACGGGCTTTGCCACGCCGATGGCGTAGGCCAGCTCGATCTCGCAGCGCTTGGCCAGACCGGCGGCGACGAGATTCTTGGCGACATAGCGGCCGGCGTACGCGGCGCTGCGGTCCACCTTCGTCGGGTCCTTGCCGGAGAAGGTGCCGCCGCCGTGACGGGCGTAGCCGCCGTAGGTATCCACGATGATCTTGCGGCCGGTCAGGCCGGAGTCACCCATCGGGCCGCCGATGGTGAAGCGGCCGGTCGGGTTGATGAGGAAGCGGGTGCGCTCGTCCATCAGCTCCGCCGGGATCGACTTGCGGATGACGCGCTCGATGATCTCGCTGCTGATCGTCTCATGCTCCACATCCGGCGCATGCTGGGTGGAGACGACGACGGTGTCCACGCGCACGGGCTTGTCGTCCTCGTACTCGACGGTCACCTGGCTCTTGCCGTCCGGGCGCAGCCACGGCAGCTCGCCGCAGCGGCGCGCCTCGGAGAGGCGGCGGGT
>JAGBFR010000056.1 GCA_017936375.1 Clostridia bacterium | reverse complement strand
GTCGGTGCCCTGCGCGATATTTCTGCCGTCCCCTGGCGTCATAAGACGGGGGCATGACATCCATACCTCGACATCCGGGCTCCTGTTCTGAAAATGTAGGAGAAAATACAGACGACTGGCGCACACCCCAGGACATCTGCCCAACGGGACTGCCGCCCGTCAGGTGCTGAAATCATTATATCAGCCAGTTCTTTGTGTGTCAATGCTTTTCTTGGCGATCTAATTTGTGTAATTTATCCACAAATCAAGTTGAATTCCACTCAACCTGCCGTCTCGTCTTCCGTTTTGTTTCCGCGCTGCGCGGCGTCCTCATCCGCCTGCCCGCCGCTCGTTTCCGGCGTCGCCTCCGGCTCGCGCAGGATCACATTCACGCCGCCTGCGCCCCTTGTGACCACGGCGTCCGCCGCCTCCTCAAAGAACGCCGCCGGCACATAGACGACGCCGTCCATCGTCCGGATCCGCGTATCGACGGGGATGAGCAGACCGTCCTTCTGCCAGGTGATCTGGCGCGTCGTGTTGTCGCTGGATACCCAGGATACCGTGATCCGGCTCTCCTCCTTTTCCAGCGTGACGGTGCGCCTTACGGCGGTCTCCTCCTCGTCGCTCTCGCTCTTCGCCGCCCAACCGAGCGCTTCGCCCGTCGCTTCAAGCGGCAGATAGAGCCTGCCGCCCTCCTCCAGCGCGCCGGGTTCCGTCTCCTTGCCCAGCACGCTGAGCGCTAGCGGTGCGGGCGCTTCCTCCCCGCCCGCATCCGGCGATGCTGTGGCCCCTGTGACCGGCTCCGTCGTCTGCGGCTGCGCCGTCTGCTGCTGCGCGGCAGGCGCTTTGGTCGCCTCCGGCGCGGTTTTGGCTGTACATCCCGTCATGGCTGCTGCACCCGCGATCAGACCCACGGCCAGCAGCGCTCTCTTGCTGCGTTTCATGCCTGTATCCTCCTTGTCCCACTCAGGCGATCCATTCCGGATCATCGGGTGATATCAAGCATATGCCGCAGAGCGCCGCTTTATTCGCACTGAAAAAGATATACCCCTTCCGCTCCGGGGCTTCCGGATCCAGAAGGGGTTTTCGTATTTGCTTTCGCCTTTATTTTCCCGCCTTCTGCGCCTCGATGCGCTCGGCAAGGTCCGTCAGATACAGCCATCGCTCCTCCGCATGGGCAAGTTCCGCCTCGGCGGCCTCCTTCTGCGCGGCGAGCTCCGTCAGCTTCACAAAGTCGCTGGCGTTCTGCTCAATCAGGCGGTCGATCTCCTCGATCTTCCCCTGCAGCTTTTCCATCGTCTCGTCGATGGTCTCCCACTCACGCTGCTCCTTGAAAGACATGCGCAATTCGCGCTGGCGCTCCCTCTTCTGCTGGGCAGGCTGCGCGCTCTGCGACGCGGCGCGCGCGGCCTCCTCGCTGCGCTCGAGCATGGCGTCCAGATACTCAGAGAACGGACAGATGTACTGCGTGATCGCCCCGTCCTCAAAGGCAAAGAGCCGTCCTGCCACGCGGTCGAGGAACCAGCGGTCATGCGAAACCACAACCACCGCGCCCTTGAAGCCCTGAAGGTAATCCTCCAGAATCTGCAGCGTGGCGATGTCCAAATCGTTGGTCGGCTCGTCGAGCAGCAGCACATTCGGTGCAGCCATGAGGATCGACGCCAGATAGAGCCTTCGCTTCTCGCCGCCAGAAAGCCTGTTGACCGGCGTATACTGCACATCCGCCGGGAAGAGGAACTGCTCAAGCATCTGAGACGCGCTGAATCGCCCGTCCGGCGTCTCGACATACTCCGCGATGTCGCGCATGAAATCGATCAGCCGCTGCTTTTCGTCGCATTTGGGGAATTCCTGCGTAAAGAAACCGATCTTCACCGTCTCGCCAACGGCGATCGTCCCTTCATCGGGCGCAAGCTCGCCCGCAAGCATGCGCAGCATCGTCGTCTTGCCGCAGCCGTTGCTGCCGACGAAGGCCATGCGCTCGTCCCTGAGGATCGTGTAGGTATAGCCGGAGAACAGGCGCTTTCCGCCCATGCTCTTGCCGATGTTCTCGCACTCGATGATCCGCCGTCCGAGACGCGCGGAGGCCTGCGTGAGCGTGAGCTTCACTTCCTCCTGCGGGCCCTCGATCGCGCTCATCTCCTCATAGCGCTGCAGCCTCGCCTTCTGCTTGGTGCTGCGGGCCTGCGCGCCGCGGCGCACCCACTCCAGCTCCCTGCGCAGGATGGAGCTGCGCTTTCTCGCCTGCGCATTCTCCATATCCAGCCGCGCGGCCTTCTGCTCCAGATAGTAGGAGAAATTGCCGTCGTGCATGTACAGCCCGCCGCCGTCCAGCTCCGCAATCCGGCTGCACACGCGGTCAAGGAAGTAGCGGTCATGCGTGACCATCATCAGCGCGCCGCGGTAGGCCGCAAGGCGCTTTTCCAGCCAGGCGATCGTCGGCGCGTCGATGTGGTTGGTCGGCTCGTCCAGAAGCAGCAGATCCACCGGGCGGATGAGCGCCGCCGCCAGCGCGACGCGCTTTTTCTGCCCGCCGGAGAAGGTGCGCACGTCGCTGTCAAAATCGGTAATGCCCAGCTGCGTCAGCAGGGCCTTCGCCTCGTATTCATCCGGCGCGCCCACGTCCTGCGGCGCGTCATGGAGCACCTGCTCCACGCTCGTGCGCCGCTCGCTGTAGTCCGGCATCTGCGGCAGGAAGGACACGCGCAGCCCGCTCCTGCGGGTGACGGTTCCCTCGTCCGGCTCCTCCTGCCCGCAGAGGATCCTGAGCAGCGTGGATTTGCCCGTGCCGTTGACGCCCACAACGCCGATACGGTCGCGCTCGCCGATGTAGAGCGTCGCATCCGTCAGAAGGCGCTTGAGCGTATACGCCTTTGTGATGTGCTCCGCAGCAAGGATTGCCGCCATGATTCTTCTCTCCTTCGTCCGCCGCTCAGGCCTCTTCGCCCTCGCTGACGGATGTCGTTTCGTCCGGATTTACCTGCGCGGCTGCATCCGCTTCGCCGTCGTTCTCCGCCGCGCCCTGCGCGGTCAGCTCCGGCAGGGGCATCTGCAGCGCCGTGCGCGCGTCCTGCTCGGTGATCTCCTGCAGCATCTCGCGCGTGATCTCGCAGGTCAGCCCGGCGATGCGGTTGGCCTGCTCCTGCACGAGCTTCTCCAGCGTGTTGCGCATGCCGCGCGCATTGCCAAAGTCCAGCCGCTCGCTCAGCGACATCGAGGACAGCATCCTGCGCACGACCTTGTTCGCATCCTCGCTGACCACATAGCCCTGGCGCTTGGCATTCATCGCCAGGATATCCATCAGCTCTTCGTCCGTGTAATCCGGGAAGTCGATGTACTTGTTGAATCGGGAAATGAGGCCCGGGTTGCTGGTCAGGAAGTCGTGCATCTCGTCCGTATAGCCGGCGACGATGACGACGAGGTCGTCGCGGTTGTCCTCCATGAGCTTGACCAGCGTGTCAATCGCCTCGCGGCCAAAGTCATTCTCCATGCCCTTGCGCGCCAGCGCATAGGCCTCGTCGATGAAGAGGATGCCGCCCAGCGCGCTGTTTACGACCTCGGTGACCTTGCCCGCCGTCTGGCCGACATAGCCCGCGACGAGGCCGCTGCGGTCCGTCTCGATCAGCTGGCCCTTGCTCAGGAAGCCCAGCTGCTTGTAGATCTTCGCCACGAGGCGCGCGACCGTCGTCTTGCCCGTGCCGGGATTGCCGGTGAAGACCATGTGGAAGCTCATATCCATGACCTTGAGGTCATGCTCCTTGCGCATCGCGCGGACCTTGATCAGGTTGGTCAGCGTGCACACCTCGCGCTTGACGCCCTCAAGACCGATCAGGCTGTCCAGCTCGGCCATCAGCTCCTCAAGCGTCTGTTCGGGCTCCTCCGGCTTCTCCTCCGCCTTCTGCTGGGCCTTTCCGGCCGGCTTCGCCCCGTTCTTCTGGTCCTTGTTTTCCTTGCTCTCGTTCTTTCCGCTGCCGGGGACGTCGACGCGGCGCGTCTGTTCCTGCATGCCGGAATGATGCCTGCCCGCCGCGCGGGTCAGCAGGAAGGTGCGCAGGCTGCCGACATAGGCCGTGATGAAGTTCAGCTCGCGCCCGGTCAGGTCGCCGTCCACATCCGCCGCGGCATAAAGCAGCTGCGTCACGCCGTCGACAAACTGCTGCGCGCAGGAGGTTCCGTCCTTGTCGTCCATCGCCACGCAGCAGCGCAGCAGCAGCGGCGTACCCTCGCCGAAGGAGCGGTTCTTATGGCCGATATTGAGCGCGGCGTCGGGCGTCGCCCTGCCGATGCTCAGCACGTCGCGGCCCGGAATCTCCGCCACAAAGCGCAGCATCGCCGGGGTAATCGCGCCGTTGGCCTGCGCCATGCGCAGCAGCAGCGACTGCGTGTACATATCCAGAAAGAGCTTGATGTCGCTCGCGCCCACGCGCTGCCAATTGCCGCTTGACACCAGCTGGTTGCAGGCGTCTTCCATCTGCGCGTACGCCGCGCGGCCCTTCTTCATCTGTTCATCCATGACGATATTCTCCTTTTGGCATAATGCCGTCTATCGCTTACGCCCTGCCCGTCAGCCTGCGGCGGACGCGGGAGAGCATGTTCTTCAGTCTGGCGATCTCTTCCGGCTTGAAGAGGAACACATCCCTTGCCGGAATCTGATACGTGCGCAGGTAATAGATCAGGAACAGGCCGCCCGCCGCCGCATACGAGATGACGGAGGAGAGCGCCGCGCCCATCTTGCCAAAGAGCGGGATGGTCAAGCAGTTGCAGATGATATTGACCACCACCGAGCCCGTAAGCATGCCCAGATACACGCCCTTCTTGCCCTGCGCGAGGAGCAGCGTGCCGATGATCTTGAAATAGCTCATCGGGATGATGCCTGCGATGAGCAGCACCGTCACCGGATAGGCCGGCAGATACTCCGCGCCGGCCAGCAGCGCGATCACCGGGCGGCCGAGCACGAGGATGCCCGCAATCATCACAAATGTCAGATAGAGGTTCACCTTCATGCTCATGGTGACCTCGCCGATGGCGTCATCCTTCGCCGTGCGGGAGAAGAGCACCTCGCGGAAGGCGTCCGGGATCAGCCAGCCATACTCCGAGAGGGAGACGCCCAGCGTGTAGAAGCCGATCTCCGTGTCGCTGATGCCGAACATATAGCCCATCATCAGCGTATCCACACGGTAATTGAGCGTGAGCATCAGCGTGGTGAGCATGGAGATAAAGCCGAAGGGCACGATCTTCGCCGCAAAGCGCAGATCCGCGCGCAGCGGATTGGGCATGCGCCGCATCCTCGCCAGCGCAAAGACGACAGTGATCAGATCGCCCACGACGATCAGCGCCAGCGCGACCATGATCGTGCGCTCCATGGTGAAGAAGGCGAGGATCGTGATGAGCGTGTTGGTGATGCGCGCGGTGAAGAAGATCACGTTCTTGAACTTGACGTCCTCGACCATGATCATGAAGCTGAGCTGATTGGCCAGCACCTGAATCGGCGCAATCAGACAGACCGCCGTCAGCGCGAAGGAGCCAAACGCCGCCGCGCCGATGACGCCGATGACCGTATAGACGACAAACTGCAGCATGAAGATCCGCAGGAATTTGTCGAGCACGTCCTCCTCGCCCTGCCGCTTGTAATACGGATAGGGCTGGTAGAGGCCAAAGTTCGCCGTGACGGCGATGATGGAGATCATCGAGGAGATGCGCCCCAATTCGCCCTTGAGCTCCGGCCCGAGGAAGCGATTGGAAAAGCTCGAGGCGACAAGCCCGATGAGCACCGCCATGATCTTGGTGAATATCGTGAACACATAATCGTTGCCCGTCAGTTTCCGGGCCAGCTGTCCGATCCGCATGCGCATATCCCTTTCCGCAAAGCATTGCCGCGCAGCCGGCTCAATCCCGCCGCGCGCCATGCAAACTTATCTTTTATTATACCCCTGCATGCATGGCAATGCAAACAGTTTTCTTCCCTTTTTCGCGCACGCGCGCTCACGCGGGGGCATAGCATGCAGTGGAGCCTCCCCTGCAGCGCTCCGGACGGCTGCAGCGCGCAGCCCCACGCATCACGCACATCAACCTGCGAACCATTCGGAGGTGCCGATATGTCTTCATGTTCTTCCCATTATGACTGCTATGCCTGCGGCTGCCATACCTGCGGCTGCGGCACATCGTCCTGCCCCTATCCGCAGTGGATGCACCCGATCCTCGCCTGCCCGACGCATTACTGCCATGCGGGCAGCGACGACGGCCCCACGCTCGTCATCCATAAGATCGTTCTGGAACCCTCCGGCAGCCAGAGCTGTACGCCGCGCACATTCAGCCTGCGCATCACCGGCCCCAGCTACCCCTGCGGCGAGGTCTTCCGCCTGCGCGCGGGCAGCTGCACGGAGCTTGACGAGCCGCTGGTCATCAGCGGCCTGACCCCGGGCCGGTATACCATCGAGGAAGTCGGCTCCGGCTGGGGCTGCTACGACTCCACGCTGACCGGCCCCGTCTGCGGCAATGCGGTGGAAATCAGCGCCGGTTCCGTGCCCACGGTGGTCACCATCGTCAGCCGCCGCCGGCTGCAGTGCCGCTGCCGCCATACCTGCCACAGCAGCTGCGGCGGATGGAACCACGCGGACGGCTGGCACGGCTGCCATCACTGGAATGGCTGCGCAAGCTCCTGCTTCAGCGCCTGCCGCAGCATGAACGCCTGCGCAGGCAATGCCGGTAATACCTGCAATACCTGCAGCCGCTGACATGCACACGACAAATGGGGAGACGCCATCCGGCGTCTCCCCTTCTTCTATGCATCCGCCTATACGGCGGTCTCGCCCTGCTGCGTCATCTCAAGGCGCAGAATGTCAATCATCCCGCCCTCTGCAGCATCGATGAACACCCAGTACTCGTCTCCGGCAAACGTCCCCTCAAAACTCCAGCAGAGGCGCTCGTTCTGCGTATCCTCCCTGGGGATGACGCACAGCCTCGCGCCCGTGACCGTCAGGCGATCGGAGATCATCTCCCGCGCCTCTGCCTGCGTGACAGACGGTGTGAGCGCCGCCCTGTGCGTGTGATTGGCGAGATACTGCGAGCACTCCGCGCCGACCACCGTGCCGCTCTCCATGCTCACCTGCACCTTTACCTGATCGGGATAGAGCAGCACGCCCTCCTGCACGGCAGCGAAGTTCGCCACGATCATGCCGTCGTACTGCTGCACAAAGCACGCCTCCATCTGACCAAAGCCCATATCCGCCAGCCAGACGGCGGCGCTGCGCAGGCAGTCCTCCCCCGTATACCGCTGGGCAAAGGCCGCCTCCTCAGGCATCATAAAGAGCAGCTGTCCGCCCTGCCCGGTGATCTGCACATTGATGCGGCCGCTGTCCGTGCGCGCCGTAAAGCCGAATGCCTCAAACGTACCGCCGCTGTCCGCCGCGTCGTCCACCCGGTCGACCGTCACCCCGGCATAACGCGCCGCAGCCTCACGCGCCTGCTCCCGCGTCACCCGCTCATGGCCAAGGCCGAGCGCCCGCCCCTCATGCCGTCCATCGGAGAAGGGGCCGTCATAGATGAGCGAGGGATAGGTCATCGCCTCGCCGCCGAGCGCCTCCTCCTGCCATGCGCCCGCGCCATAGACGTCCGCCTCATCAAGCGGCCCCTGGTACATCCTGTCGCCCATGCTCGTCAGATGCGCGCCCAGCGCGCGGCAGGCAGTGAGCATGCCGGTGATCCTGCTCTCATCCTCGCCGGAGATCATGCCTCCGCCAGAGACCTGCGCCGCAAGCGTCATCGCATAATCGCCGATCTGCCCGGCGAATTTCATCGCGCCGCCCGCCGCGTCATAGCCAAGCGGGAGACGCGAGAGGCCGGACTCCACATGCTGCGCCAGCAGCGCCGTCTCGCCGAGCAGCTCCACGCTCTGGCGCGCACCCGCGGCGATCAGCAGCTTCGCCAGATTGATCTCGATGCCCGCCATCGCGTCGGCGACGTCGTTCATTTCCCGCTGGTGCTGCGCGGCAAGACTGGCCTCCAGCCGCCGGCTCTGCGCTGCAAGCACCACATTTGCGCCGAGGGAGACGGCCAGCAGCACAGAGAGCACGCCCGCCGCCTGACCCGCCCTGATGGGGATCCTTCTTTTCATCCCGCTCACCTCACACGGCAAAGCTGTGATCGCCGATGTTCAGGCGCACCTCCCGCGTCCAGATCCATGAGGAGGTCGCCGTCGCCGGGTTATAGTAATACAGGCAGCCGCCCGTCGGGTCCCAGCCGTTGAGCGCATCGCGCGCGGCGCGGCGGCTCTGCTCATTGGGCGTCAGGTTGATCTGCCCGTCCTTCACCGCGTCAAACGCGCCCGACTGATAAATCACCCCGGCGATCGTATTGGGAAAGCGGCTGCTGCGCACGCGGTTTAAGACCACCGCGCCGACAGCCACCATGCCCACATACGGTTCGCCCCGCGCCTCGCCATGGATGAGCCGCGCCAGCAGCTCCACATCCCCCGCATAGGACGAGCCCGAAGACGAGGCCGCTACTGTGCCGCCGAGGCTCAGCCCCATGGCCTCCGCCGTGTCATCGCCCACGACGCCGTCCGCCGCAAGGCCGTTCTTCCTCTGGAAGCGGACGACCGCGTCATACGTTGCCTGCCCGAAGACGCCATCCGCCTCGCCGTCCATATAGCCCCACTGCTTCAGCCGCCGCTGCACCTGCCGAACCTCCTCGCCCCGGCTGCCCCAGTAGACGGCGGCGTCCGCAGGCGCGGCAGATGCAAAGAGCATCACGGCCGCCGCAAGCCCCGCCAGAATCGCGCGCAGTTTCCACATTCTCTTCACAGGCAGACCTCCCTGCGCGGCATAGCCGGCGCGGCGCAGTCCGGAATCTCCTGCATCCATCTTCTGAAAAGCAGGCCAAAGTCCGGCGTCAGCTGCGGAAACATCATCGAAAACAGCACCGGCTCCCCCCGCATCTCCCCGCCGCCCGCAGCGGGAAGGAGCAAAAGCGCAAGCAGCGCCGCCGCCATCCCCCGCCTGAAAACAAACCGGCATGCTGCCGGCGGCATCACCGACCAAGTACCGCAAATCTCTTTCCTTTGCGAACGAGGCCGATGCTTTTCAGATTTACATAACAAAAGGCGATCCATGTTCCTCACTCCGTTCATCACGTCATTCAGAAACAAGGATCGCCGTATGGCCTGTAAATTATTCAGTTATCCACAGAATCAGAATTCCTCCACAACCACGCCGCACTCCGCTGTGCGCATCATCCGGCAGGCGGGATAGGTCTCCTGCAGCTTGGTCACCGCCTTGCGGCATGCGCCCGGATGGCGGTACACGCCAAAGATCGCAGAGCCGCTGCCCGTCATGCGCGCGCCGCATGCGCCGCTCTCCTCGATGGCGCGGATCGCGCGATCCAGCTCCGGCCGCATGCGCCGGGAGACCGGCTCGAGCACATTGCCCATGCATCTGCCCAGCGCCACAACGTCCCCGCGCGCCAGCGCAGCCTGCGCGCCGTCGTTGTCCGGCCTGTCCTCCGGGCGGATGCCGTCCTCATGCAGGGAGGTAAAGACCTCCTTGGTCGAAAGCCCTCTGCACGACTGGAAAGCCGCAAGATACAGCGGCCGCCCAAGCTTCAGGGGCGTCAGCCGCTCGCCCACGCCCTGCGCGCGCTGCAGCCCGCCGCGGATGCAGAAGGGGACGTCCGCGCCGACGGTCAAGCCGATCGCCTCCAATTCATCCTCAGAGAGATTCAGCCCCCAGAGCCGGTTGAGGCCCACGAGCGCCGCTGCTGCGTCGCTGCTGCCGCCGCCCATACCCGCCGCGACGGGAATGTACTTGCGCAGGGTGATCCTCGCCCCGCGGGATACGCCCGCCGCGCGCTCCAGCGCAGCAGCCGCCTTGAGGACAAGGTTGTTTTCATCCGCCGGGACGAACGCGCCGCCCGAGCGGACAAACAGCGTCTTCTCCTCCGCGTCCTCGATGGTCATCTGATCGCAGAGGGTGACCGACTGCATCAGCATGTCCAGATCGTGATAGCCGTTCGGGAGCACGCCCACCACGTCGAGCGTCCAGTTGATTTTGGCGCGCGCCTGTATCTTCAGCCGCATACTCTTACCTCGTTTTCGATAGTGAATGCCGCCCGGCTCAGCGCCGCAGCAGCGCCTCGATCTCCTCCGTCGTGCGCGGGATCGCCTCGGAGAGCACCACGCAGCCGTCCTCGGTGATGAGCAGATCATCCTCGATGCGGATGCCGATCTCCTCCTCGTCGATGTACAGGCCCGGCTCGTCGGTGATGATCATGCCCGGCTCCAGCGGCGCCTTCGACGGGGCCGTCGCGTCGTGCGTGTCGATGCCCAGATGATGCGCCACGCCGTGCATGTAGTACTTGCCGATCTCCTCCTCGGACTGGATCTTGCCGATGGCCATCAGACCCTCGGCGAGCACCTTCTTGCAGACGTCATTGAGCTGCGCGGTGGTCATGCCCGGACGCGCCGCATCGCGCACAGCCAGATTCGCGCGGAGGACGATATCGTAGATCTCCTTCTGCCTCGGGGAATACGTGCCGCTGACGGGATAGGTGCGGGTGATGTCGGCGCAGTAGCCCTCGACCTTCGCGCCCAGATCCATGAGCAGCAGGCTGCCCTCCTGCATGACGCAGTGATTCGTGCCGTAATGGAGCATGCAGCCGTTGATGCCGCTGCCGGCGATCGTCGGGAAGGCGGTGCCCTCCGCGCCGTTCATGCGGATTGCATACTCAAACTCCGCCTGCGCCTGATACTCCATCTGACCCGGAGCCAGCGTGGAGAGCACGCGGCGAAGACCCTTGTCCGTGACGCTGATCGCGCGGCGGATGGTCTCAATCTCCTTTTCATCCTTGACCATGCGCATGGCGGCGAGCACGGGATGCGCATTCTTCAGCTGCACGGTGGGATACGCCGCAGCAAAGGCCTTTGCCTTGCGCATGTTGAAGCTGTCGCTGTCCGTCATCGCATCGCGATAGCAGTCAAACCATGCCGCCTCCAGCGATTCGCGCGCCGCGACACGGCCCAGATAGCCCTCAAGGCTGTCGATGTAGCGCACATCCTGCACGCCGGTGACGGCGCGCGCCTCCTCGCAGGTCAGGCGCTTGCCCGTCCAGCGCTCCATGCTCGGAACCGGTTCCTCGATGAAGAGGATCTCCTTCGGCTCTGCCGCCGTGCGGGTGAGCACCAGCGCCATATTCTCCCGGCGGATGCCCGTCAGGTAGAAGAAGTGGTGATTCGCCTCAAAGGGGTAGCACTCGTCCATCGTCGCCGGGACGCTCTGCCCGGCATAGAGGATCATCATTTCCCCCGCGCCGATCGTTTCCATAACCGCCTTGCGGCGGGCAATATACTGCTCCATATCATTCTCTCCTTACACAGGTTCTCTTGATGCAGGTCGTTTTGCTTATTCTACCACAGCGCACAGAAACCCGCAAGGACGGCCGTCCGCCGAATCCACGCCCCTCCCAGCGTCTCATTTCTCCCATCACACTCCACTACACATCACATTAAGCCATTCCATCAACGCCCAATCACCACTTGCGAATAAGATCAAACGAATTACAATTTATTCCCCTCCACATCATCGTCACCAGCGTATTTGCACACGGCTTGACATACCGGCACAGATATCCTATAATCCTTCTATCTGTACGCCGAATGCGCCAAATGAAAGGAGACGCTGCGCCATGCTTAAGAATACCCTTCGCCAGCTCACGCCGCGGCGCGTCGCCCTGTCGCTCCTCGGCAGCGCCATTCTGGCCTTTGGCCTGTATCACGTCCACTCCTTCTCCGGCGTGACAGAGGGCGGCATCCTCGGCATGACGCTCTTCCTTCAGCACTGGTTTGCCATCTCGCCCGCCGTATCGGGCTTTGTGCTGAATATGGCCTGCTACCTCTTCGGGCTGAAGATGCTGGGGCTCTCCTTCATCCTCTATTCGCTCATCGGCGGCGGCGCGTTCTCCGTCTTCTATGCCTTCTTTGAGCAGTTCCCGCCGCTCTTTCCCCTGTTGGCCGCGTCGCCGCTGGCAGCATCCATCGTCGGCGCGCTGTTCGTCGGCATTGGCGTGGGGCTGGGCGTGCGCGCAGGCTCCGCGCTCAGCGGCGACGATGCACTGGCCATGTCCCTGATGAAGCTCTGGGGCTGGAAGATCGAATCCGTCTACCTGATCAGCGATCTGTCCGTCCTCGCGCTCTCGGCGAGCTATCTGCCGCTTGAGAATCTCGCCTGTTCGCTGCTGACCGTCATCCTTTCGGGTAAGATCATCGGTATTGTGCAGCGGGCCGAATTCAGAAAGCGCTGACCTCACATCTCTTTGCAATCACAAGCGCCGGACTGTTTTATCAGCCCGGCGCTTATTTGATGTCTTTTCGATGATTACCGCCCCATGCCGCAGCCGATGCGGCCCGGCTTATCCGGCGTGCCCTTCACATAATTGCTGCGGTAGGCCATCGTGCACTCGCGCAGCTCCATCTCGCCGTCGATATACGGCTGGTAGAGCGCAATATCGTGATCGCTCACACTGTCCTCACAGCTGACGTCGCTGTCGCTGAGCGCGCTGAGCACGATCTGCTCGCGCTCCTCGCGGGTGGTGTCCTTGATCAGGATCGACTTTGCCATATGCTGCCTCCATGGCGCTTAAAGCGCTGACTCTCATTCAATATGATGGTTTATTATAGCACAGCCGGGAAGAATCCTGCAATCCGCAAAGAAACAGGCTTTTCCTTCCCTCCGCAGCATGATATAATACTTTTTACTGCGCCGCCAAGCGGCAGACTGAGCACAAGGAGTACAGCATGAGCATACTGACTGTCGAGCATCTCTACCACGGCTTCGGCGACCGCGCCATCTTTGAGGACGTGTCCTTCCGCCTGCTCAAGGGCGAGCATATCGGCCTGATCGGCGCGAACGGCGAGGGCAAATCCACCTTCATGAATACCATCACCGGCGCGCTGCAGCCCGACGACGGCACGATCGAATGGGCGAAGAACGTCCGCGTCGGCTACCTCGACCAGCACGCCGTGCTCACCCCGGGCATGACCATCGGCGACGTGCTGCGCGCCGCCTTTGCGCCCCTGTTTGAGATGGAGGCGCAGATGAACAAGCTCTGCGATTCCCTCGCGGACGCGGGCGAGGACGAGATGAATACCATGCTCGAGGAGCTCGGCGTCATACAGGATCTGCTGACCCAGCACGACTTTTTCAATATCGACGCGAAGGTCGAGGAGGTCGCGCAGGCCTTCGGCCTCATGGATTTCGGGCTTGACCGGCAGGTCACCGACCTGAGCGGCGGCCAGCGCACAAAGCTCCTGCTCGCTAAGCTCCTTTTGGAAAAGCCGGATATCCTCCTGCTCGACGAGCCAACCAACTACCTCGACGAGGAGCATATCGCCTGGCTCAAGCGCTACCTGCAGGAGTATGAGAACGCCTTCATCCTCATCTCCCACGATATCCCCTTCCTCAATTCTGTCATCAACATCGTCTACCACATGGAGAACAGGAAGCTGACGCGCTACGTGGGCGATTATCATCACTTCGAGGAAGTTTACGCCATGCAGCAGAGCCAGCTGGAGGCCGCCTACAAGCGCCAGCAGCAGGAGATCAGCGAGCTGCGCGACTTTGTCAACCGCAACAAGGCCCGCGTGGCGACGCGCAACATGGCCATGTCCCGCCAGAAGAAGCTGGACAAGATGGAGCTCATCGAGCTGAACGCCGAGCGGCCGAAGCCGGAGTTTCACTTCAAATACGGGCGCACGCCGGGCCGCCTGCTCTTCACCACGGAGCAGCTGGTCATCGGCTATGACGAGCCGCTCTCCCGCCCGCTCGATCTTGTCATGGAGACCGGAAAGAAGATCGCCCTCGTCGGCGCAAACGGCATCGGCAAGACCACCTTGCTCAAGAGCATCCTCGGCCTCATCCCCTCGCTCAGCGGCAGCGTGGAGCTGGGCGCGAATCTGCAGATCGGCTACTTTGAGCAGGAGGCTGCGCCGGACAATGCCACCACCTGCATCGAGGGGATCTGGAAGGAATTCCCAACGCTCAATCAGGCGGAGGTGCGCGCGGCGCTGGCCAAGTGCGGCCTGACAACCAAGCACATCGAGAGCCAGGTCCGCGTGCTCAGCGGCGGTGAGCAGGCGAAGGTTCGCCTGTGCAAGATCCTCAACCGGGAAACGAACGTTCTGCTCCTCGACGAGCCGACCAACCATCTGGACGTCGACGCCAAGGAGGAACTCAAGCGCGCCCTCAAGGACTACCGCGGCAGCATCCTGCTCATCTGCCATGAGCCGGAATTCTATCAGGATGTGGTCGGCGAGGTCTGGGACTGCAGCAGGTGGACGACGAAGCTGCTGTGATCTCTCTGGGGCAGATGTGGCAGCAAAACAGGTAACTCTCTACAATCAAATCCCATATGTAAGAGTTATGTATTTATCTGCCACATCTGCCACAAGCCTCAGACGCACAGAAAAGAGCCCTTCCCATGCGGGAAGGGCCTTTGTTATTCTGATTATTCCTTGGGTTTGGCGGACTTCTTCTTGCGGCCGGAGCTGGTCATGACGATCTGCTGCAGCGCAACAAAGAGCAGCACCAGCGCGCCGGTGATGATCTTGCCCCACCAGGAGGAAAGCGTGCCGTTGAAGGTGATCAGGCACGGGATAACCGCCTTGAGCAGCACGCCGAAGAACGTGCCGATCATGTAGCCCACGCCGCCGGAGAGGAGCGTGCCGCCGATGACCGCGGCGGAGATGACGTCCAGCTCGCCACCCTGCAGCGCAAGGTTCCAGCCGGACTTGACGTACAGCGCGTAGGCGATGCCCGCCAGCGCGGAGCACAGGCCGTTGAAGCCGTAGACCATCATCTTCGTCTTATCCACCGGCAGGCCCATCAGGCGGGCGGACTGCTCGTTGCCGCCGATCGCGTAGACGTTGCGGCCAAAGCGGGTCTTCTGCAGGATGATGGTGCCGATGATGATCATCACGATGAACATCACGACGCTCAGGTTGATGTAGGCGACGGGCTTGATCTTGACCCACTCGCCCGCGTCATTGAGCTTCATGAAGTACATCTTCCAGCCTGCCATGGCGTCGATCAGCTCGTTGTCGATGGAGATCGAGTCGCGGCTGATGAGCGAGCAGACGCCGCGGGCGAGGAACATGCCCGTAAGCGTCGCAACGAACGGCGGAATCTTGAGGTAGGTAACCAGCGCGCCCATGCCGAGGCCGAGCATCACGCCGACAAAGATCGAGAAGGCCATGCAGACCACAGGATCGATGCCCAGCACCGTCGTGCCGTAGGCGATGAACATGCCGGTCAGCGAGGCGACCGCCGCGACGGACAGGTCGATGCTCCGGTAATCAGCACCATCGTCATGCCGACGGCGGAGATGCCGATGTACGCATTATCCACGAAGAGCATCATGAACGTGCGCAGCTTGGTGAATCCCTTATCGCCATAGAGCACGGCGCCGAAAACATAGATCACCAGGAAAATTGCGATCGTCGCGAGCACCATGATGTACTTCGGATTGGTGATGAAATTCACCAGCTTATTGCCCTTCCTCTTATCCATGGAGCTCACCTACCTTCTGCTTGCGCGCCTGACGGGTGGCGAGCCACCTGCCGACCGGCTCGGACTGGATGACGATGACGACGAGAATGATCGCCGCCTTGAAGGCCATGATGGATTCGGACGTGATGCCGAAGTAGTAGACCAGCGTGGTGATCGTGCGGATGATGAGAGAGCCGACGATCGTGCCGGTCAGGGAGAACTTGCCGCCCGTCATGCTCGTGCCGCCCAGAACGACGGCGAGGATCGCGTCCATCTCGTAGTTCACGCCCGCGTTGTTGGAGTCGCAGGAGGAAATGCGGCTGGAGTAGATCAGGCCGGCGATGCCGGAGAGGAAGCCGGTGAGCGTGTAGACGATCATGATGATCCTGTCGGACTTGAGGCCCGTGACGCGGGAAGCGCTCGGATTGATGCCGACGGACTCGACGAATGTGCCGAACGCCGTCTTGCGCACGAAGATCATGACCGCAGCACAGACGACGATGGTGATGATGATCGGGAACGGCAGACCCAGCATGCTGCCCTGACCGATGAAGCGGAAGGGCGTGTAGCCGGTGGTGAACTGCTTGCCGTTGGTCGCGATCTGCGCGATGCCGCGGCCCGCAACCATCAGGATCAGCGTCGCGATGATGGGCTGCAGCTTGAATTTGCCGATCAGCACGCCGTTGAACAGACCCATCAGCGTACAGATGACCAGCGGGACGAGGATGACGAAGATGAACGGCTTGACCGTGTAGTCGCCCGGGGTGGGATACTGCGTGACGTCCCAGCGCAGGAACTTGAGCGCGAAGGCGCCCGCCACGGCGACCAGCGCGCCGACGGAAATATCCGTGCCGCCCAGCGCGATGACCATCGTCATGCCCATGGCGATGATGGTGATCTCCGCACTGCGGTTGATGATGTCGATCAGCGAGCCGTAGAGCATGCCGGTCGTCTGGTTGAATTCGATCTTAAAGAAATTCGGCTCGAGGATGCCGGCAACGGCGAGAATCAGCAGCTCGGCAATGACCGCCCATACGAGCTTATTCTTAAAAATGGATTCCTTGCTCTTTCTCATGCGGTCTCACCGTCCTTTTCGCCTGCAATGACTCTCATGATGTCCGCCTGCGTGCAGCCCTCGCCGTTCAATTCGCCAGCCTTCTTGCCGTCGCGCATGACGATGATGCGGTTGGAACAGCGGATGATCTCATCGAGCTCGGAGCTGATAAAGATGATGGACATGCCGTTTTCGCACATCTCCAGCATCAGGCGCTGAATCTCCGCCTTCGCGCCGACGTCGATGCCGCGCGTCGGCTCGTCGAGGATGAGCAGATCAGGGTCGGTCGCCATCCAGCGGGCGAGGATAACCTTCTGCTGATTGCCGCCGGAGAGCTCGCGGATCTTCTTCTCCGCGTCCGGCGTAGCGATGGCCAGCATCTTGATGTACTTATCCGCCAGCTCGTCCTGCTCCTTGCGGGTCATGGGCTTCATCATGCCGCGGCGGGCCTGCAGCGCCAGCGCGATATTCTCGCGTATGGTCAGGTCGCCGATGATGCCGTCGCGCTTGCGGTCCTCCGGACAGAAGGCGATCTTGTTGTTGATGGCGTCCATCGGCTCGCTGATTTTGACGGTCCTGCCGTCGATGGTCAGGGTGCCGTCCTGCGCCTTGGACACGCCGAAGATCATCTCGGCGGTCTCGGTGCGGCCGGAGCCGAGCAGGCCTGCAAAGCCGAGCAGCTCGCCCTTCTTCTGGCTGAAGGAGATGTCCTCCACCTTGCCCGGCACGCCGATGTGCTCCGCGCGGAGCATCTCGCCCGCGCCCTCTTTCTGCACGGCGCGCTTGAGGTCAAAGATCTGATCAAGATCCTTGCCGATCATGGTGGAAACCAGATCGAGCTTGGTCAGCTCGTTGGCATTGAATACGCCGACAAGACGTCCGTTGCGCAGGACGGTCATGCGGTCGCTCATCTCAAAGACCTGATCGAGGAAGTGCGTGATGAAGATGATGCCCATTCCCTGCGCCTTGAGATCGCGCATGACGTCAAACAGGCGCTCGACCTCGTCGCTGTCAAGGGAAGAGGTCGGCTCATCGAGGATAAGCACCTTCGCGTCGACGTCGACCGCGCGGGCGATGGCCACCATCTGCTGAATCGCCGTGGAGAACTGAGACAGCGGACGGGTGACGTCAATATGCACATGGAAGCGCTCAAGCAGTTCCGCGGAGCGCCTGTTGATTTCTTTCCAATCGATCTGGCCGCGCTTCATAGGCTGGCGGCCGATAAAGATATTCTCCGCAACGGAGAGGTTTTCACAGAGATTGACCTCCTGGAACACGGTGGAAATGCCCAGATCCATCGCATTCTTCGGGTCCGTGGGCCGGATTTCCCTGCCCTCAAGCTCAATTCTGCCGGCGTCCATCTTGTTGACGCCCGTCAGGCACTTGATGAGGGTCGACTTGCCCGCACCATTTTCGCCCAGCAGCGCATGCACCTCGCCGCGCCGGAGCGAGAAATCCACGCCGTCGAGCGCCTTGACGCCCGGGAACTGGATTTCGATGCCTTTCATTGTGAGGATAACATCATGATCCAACATTCATCCATCCCTTCGTTCCACCAAAGAAGCGGATGGGAGACAAGCTCCCATCCGCTGCAATTGGTTTGGTGATGCATCCGTCAACGGTCAACGGATGGCAGGGGGTATCTTAGTACTTACGGTCGGCGATGACGTCGGCAGCCTTCACAGAGACCTTGCCCTCGGCGTACTCGATGCCGCCGTCGCCGTCAGGTTTTCCCTCGTGTCGCTCACCCCGGGGATCAGCGGCACGCGCATGACGCACGGTCTGTCCGATTCAAGCAATGCCTGCGCGTTGCGCAGGATGCGCGCGTTGGATACGCCGGTATGCCGCCTGTGCTGCGCCTCATCCATGAGCTTGAGGTCCATCATCACATAGTCAAGGCGCGCCGTCACGCGGTCAAAGAGCTCCGGCGCAGCATAGCCGCTCGTCTGAATGGCGCTGTGCACGCCGGGAATCCTGTCCAGCACATCCAGCAGGAATTCCCCCTGCATCAGCGGCTCGCCGCCGGAGAAGGTTACCCCGCCGCCGCAGGAGGCATAGTACGCCGCATCACGAAGGATCACCTGCGCCAGCTGCTGTGCGCTCATCCGCTCGCCCGCAATGCGCCGCGCATTGGCCGGGCAGGCCGCCACACAGGCTCCGCACAGGCTGCAGGCACTGCCCGCGCCGCCCTCTCCGCCCGGGCATACAGAGCGGCACGTACCGCAGCCCGTGCAAGCCCCTGGGCTCACCATCACCTGCGGAACGGCGGACAGCCCCTCCGGATTATGACACCAGCTGCAGCGCAGCGGGCAGCCCTTGAGGAAGACTGTCTGCCGGATTCCCGGACCGTCGAATACCGAGAATTCCTTGATATCAAAGACCACGCCCTGCGTCATGCCATCCGCCTCCTCATCCGCATCCGGGCATCTCATACGCTTCCTTATATAATGATTATATCATCCGTACAGTCTCGTTTCAATCATATACGGATTGTATTCTGCGCCTCATTTCCATCCCGCCGCCACAGACTTTCGGTCTATTTTCATTTCTGCATCAAGAATCCAGTCTGCAGAAGAGAAAAACACCGGCATATCCCGCAGCTCACGCTGCCGGACTGCCGGTGTTTCTACCTATTTAATTATGCATTTGTTCTTCGCTCATACGTGCGCAATGAGAAACAGACCGATCAGTTTTCCGGCCTCGGCGGCAGCTTGTCATAGCCCGCGTATTTCATCAGCGCATCGACAAGCTCAGGATGCGGCCACTCAAGATTCTTCCTGTCAAACAGACCAAAGCGCTCGCCGTTGCCGCGGAAGAGGTTGTTATCCCACCAGCAGCAGGCCATGCCGCGCGCACTGGCGCTGGCGATGTACAGCGCAGCGAAATCCACGCGGTCCTGCAGGTTGCCGTTCTTCTCCATCGCGCCGAATTCGCCGATGACCACCGGGATGCCGTTGGCAATGAACTTCTTGAACAGATCGTTCATGAAGTTGGCGATCTCGCGCTTCGAGGACGCGCTGTATGCGCTGAAGGAATCGGTGCCCTTCATATCCAGCGCGAAGGAATACGGCGTATACGCATGGACGGAGACGATGATGCGGTTGTCCGCCTGATCTTCCGGCAGGCGGAAGTAATCCGCGCAGGCAAACCCGGGCGCCGCGCAGTAGCCGGGCACCATCAGGTAGCGCTCGGCGTTATTGCCGCCGGAGGCGCGGACGGTATCGACAAAGGCCTGATTGAGCCGGTTGATGCACTCGGCGGATTCCATGCCGCGCGCATCGCCCGCGTTGAAGTGCCACTCGATGTCCGTCCCCCGCAGGCGCGGCTCGTTCATCGATTCAAAGATCAGATGATGATCGTACTTTTCAAACCGGGCGGCCAGCTGGCCCCAGATGGAGGTCACATAGCGCTCCGCCGTCTCGTAATGCTCCAAAGAAGGATACATATACTCGGGATAGACGTCGTGGTGGATATTGAGGATGACGTACATGCCGCGCGACAGCGCCCAGCCGGCGACCTCCTCCACGCGCGCGAGCCACTGCTCGCTGATCGTGAAATCCTCGCCGGAGACGTGGTTATGCCAGCTCACCGGCAGGCGCAGGGTGTTAAAGCCCGCCGCGTGAATCGCCTCGATCATTTCCTCCGTGGTCTTCACGCCGCACCACGCGCTCTCAATGCGCATTTCGTCGCCGTTATAGCTGTCAAAATTCGCATCAAAGGTGTTGCCCAGGTTCCAGCCGATCTTCATATCCTGTACGAAGGCCATCGCCTCATTCTGCGGTACGCGGAACTGAAGAATATCGTCAAACTCCGGAATCACGATTTCCCCTCCATTCAAACCCGTGTCGGCCGCCGCAAAAGCCGCACCGACTGTCAACGCCAGCATGAGCAGCAGCCACGCTGCAAGTCTCTTTCCCATTTCGCATCCTCCCTCGCTCTGTGTTCACGGCGATTATACCACATCCCATACAGAATTGATACACTCAGTGTGTAAAGTATCGTCCTTGTTTTCAAAATAACAGACGAACGCCTTTATTCCCGCCGTCCACGGCTGAAACGCGAGCGAAATTGACACGAAAACATTTTCGTACCAGGTTGTTTTCGTGCATTTCTTATAAAATAACGTTACATAATGCATCCTCTTTCCTTGACACTATACAGGTGTTGCGTTAGAATATATCATACAGAAAAATGTATGATCCACGATGAGGTCATACGCCCTTTGTGTCCATGGGCGTAAAGAGCAATACGGGGAGGAGACGGCAGACAGGACCCTCTGCCGTCGGAAAGGCGGATTATGCTTAAGAAGTATCAACGTACCCTGATCAAGCTGCTGTGTCTTGCGGCAGTGATCGTGCTGCTTCTGCTGCTCAATCAGGGCAGCCAGAGCTTCCACGAGAAATACGAGGACGCCGATCTGACCACGGACGTCACCGGCATCGGCCGTGAGAATACCTACGACGGGTATCTCCTCGCGCATGCCGACGCTGCGCAGAGCACGCAGTCCGTGGCGGTGGATCTGTCCGTCTTTGAGGGTGAGGGCGAGCTGCGCACGGATGAGGCCGGCGTGCCCTGCGTCTTTGCAGGCGACAATTCCAGCGTGACCTTCACGGTCGACGTGCCCGAGGCGGGCATGTACAGCCTGCTGCTTGATTACATGGCCGTGGCGTCCCGCGGCGTGGACATCGAGCGCGAACTGTATATCAACGGGGAGCTCCCCTTCTCCGGAGCGGCGACCCTCTGTTTCCCGCGCCTTTGGACGGATGACGGCGAGGTCCGCAGGGACAATCAGGGCAACGACATCCGCCCCTCCCAGATTGAGGTCTTCTCCTGGCAGCAGATGTACTGCCAGGACGACATGGGCTACACCGTGGAGCCCTATCTCTTCTATTTCAATCAGGGCGTCAACACCATCACGCTCAAGTCCGTCAACGAGCCGATGCTCCTTCGCAGCCTGACGCTCATGCCCGCCATGAAGACGCAGGACTACGCCGTCTACGCCGCCTCCCACGGCGATATCGCCATGAGCGAGAGCGCGAAGAGCTGGCAGAGCGTCATTCAGGGCGAGGACGCATACCTGCGCTCCACCCCCTCTCTCTATGCGCGCTATGACCGCTCCTCCCCCACGACCGAGCCATACAGCGTGACCAACACCGTGCTCAACTACATCGGCGGCGATCCGTGGAACAAGGCCGGCCAGTGGATTGAGTGGGAGCTCGAGGTGCCGGAGGATGGTCTGTATACCATCTCCATCAAGGCGCGTCAGTCCTACCAGCGCGGCGCCGTTTCCTTCCGCAGCCTCTACATCGACGGCGAGATCCCATTCGAAGAGGTCAGCAAGCTGGGCTTTGATTACAGCACCTCCTGGGAGATGCTTACCCTCTCGGATGAAAACGGCAATCCCTACCGCTTCCATCTGACGGCGGGCAAGCACACCATCCGCCTGCAGGCCATGCTCGGCGACATGGGCCCCATCCTCCATCAGCTCGAGGACAGCATCTACCGCCTCAACCTGATCTACCGCAAGCTGCTTGTGCTCGTGGGCGTCAACCCCGACCGCTTCCGCGACTATAATCTGGACAAGATCTACCCCGAGGTCATCGAGGCGATGGATCTTGAAAGCAAGCGCCTGTACAAGCTGGTCGACGACACCGTCGCCATCACCGGGCAGAAGAGCGACCGCGTCGCCGTTGCGCAGACGCTGGCCGTTCAGCTGGAGCAGTTCGTCACCTACAACGAGCGCATCACACAGTCCTTTGTCAACTTTAAGGACAACATCACCAGCCTTGGCACGGCGATGCAGAACATGTCCGAGACGAAGCTGGACATCGATATGATCGTCGTCAGCGGCGAAAATGCGCAGCTGCCCAAGGTCAGCGACGGCTTCCTGCAGAAGGCTGTGCACGAGATCCGCTCCTGTATCGCTTCCTATTTTGTCGATTACAACTCCCTGGGCGACGTCTATG
This sequence comes from Clostridia bacterium, assembly GCA_017936375.1. Lineage (GTDB taxonomy): Bacteria > Bacillota > Clostridia > Christensenellales > Aristaeellaceae > Ventricola. Next base: position 7,831 of record JAGBFR010000056.1, on the reverse strand, counting down.
ACGAGAGCGAGGGCGACAACCTGCTCGAGGTCTGGATCGTCACCGGCCGCGACCAGAGCACGGTCCTCAAGACCATGGTCGACGACCTCTTCACCCCGGTGGAAACGGACGGCCGCGTCAAGGTCAACGTCAAGCTCGTTCTGGCTGACACGCTGCTCACCGCCGTCGTCGCCGGCAACGGCCCGGACGTCGTGCTCTCTCTGGGCTCCTGGTTCCCGGTCAACTACGCGATGCGCAACGCCGTCGAGGACCTGACCCAGTTCGAGGACTTTGAGGAGGTCATCGCCCCCTTCTACCCCAGCGCCATCACCGCGCTTGAGTACAACGGCGGCGTCTACGCCCTGCCCGAGACGCAGGAATTCTCCGTGCTCTTCTACCGCGAGGACGTCCTTGAGGAGCTGGGCCTCACCCCGCCGAAGACGTGGGACGAGCTCATCGCCATGCTCCCGACCATCCAGGGCAACAACCTCTCCGTCGGCGTCCCCTTCCCGGACATCACGACGCTGGACATGTCCGTCCTCAACTCCCTGATCTACCAGAACGGCGGCGCCATCTATGACGACGAGGGCAAGCGTACCCTCATCGACGAGGAGAACGGCGTTGAGGCCTTCAAGCGCTATACCTCGCTGTATAACGACTACGGCCTGCCGACGATCTACGACTTTGTCAGCCGCTTCCGCTCGGGCGAAATGCCCATCGGCGTGGCCAACTACAGCACCTACAACACGCTGATGGTCTCCGCGCCGGAGATCCGCGGCCTGTGGGACTTCACCCTCTTCCCCGGCACCATGAAGGCGGACGGCACGATCGACAATTCCGTCCATTCTCAGGGCCTCTGCTGCATGATGATCGCCACGGACAACGAGCAGGTCAAGCAGAACGCATGGGAGTTCATGCGCTGGTGGGTGCGCGAGGACACGCAGGCGCGCTTCGGACGCGAGATCGAGAGCATCCTCGGTTCCTCCGCACGCTATACCACGGCCAATACCGACGCCCTGCGTCAGCTGGCATGGAGCTCTGATCAGCTCGCCGTGCTCGAGGCGCAGATGGCGCAGACCGTCGGCTTCCGCGAGATTGCCGGCGGCTACTCCACCACCCGTCACATGACCAACGCCATCCGCCGCGTCACCAACGCCAAGGAGGACGCGCGCGAGACGCTGCTCACCTATGCGCGGACCATCAACGAGGAAATCAAGGTCAAGCGCAAGGAATTCAACCTGCCCATCGACTGAGCGAAAGGAGGGACATCTCATGACGGCATTCATCAAACGCTACGCAGACATGAAGAAAGAAGAGCTGCGCTACAACCTGCACAAGGCGAGCAAGATGAAGATGTGCTATCTCTTCCTCGCGCCCTATGCGATCCTCTTCTTCACCTTCTTCATTCTGCCGATCGCTTCTTCGATCTTCTTCGGCTTCACCTATTACAACATTCTGGAGCCCCCGCGCTTCATCGGCCTGCAGAACTATATCAACCTGATCCTGCAGGACGAGGTCTTCCTGACCGCGGTCAAGAACACCTTCGTCATCGCTGTCATCACCGGCCCCATCGGCTATATCCTCTCCTTCCTGTTCGCGTGGTTCATCAATGAGCTCCCGCGCTGGATCCGCACGATCGCCGTCGTGGTCTTCTACGCGCCGTCCATCGCGGGCAACGCGTTCTACATCTTCTCCATCATCTTCCGCGGCGACGCCTACGGGTATCTGAACTCTTTCCTGCTTCAGTTCGGCCTGATCGACGCGCCGATCCTCTGGCTGCTCAATCCGGACTACATCCTGCCCGTCGTGATCATCGTCATCCTCTGGATGAGCATGGGCACGGGCTTCCTCTCCTTCGTTGCAGGCCTGCAGGGCGTGGACCGCAGCATGTACGAGGCGGGCTATGTGGACGGCATCCGCAACCGCTGGCAGGAGCTGTACTACATCACCCTGCCCTCGATGAAGCCGATGCTCCTCTTCGGCGCGGTCATGTCCATCACCACCGCCTTTAACGTCTGCGATGTTCCCCGCGCGCTGGCCGGCTACCCCAGCACGGACTACGCCGCCCGCACGATCGTCACGCACCTGTTTGACTACGGCTTCTCGCGCTTTGAGATGGGCTATGCCTCCGCGATCGCGACGGTGCTGTTCGTTGTGATGATCCTGTGCAATAAGGCGATCCAGTCGATTCTCAGGAAGGTGGGCACTTGATGATGATTGATCATGAATTTCAGAAGAGCGGCTACGATCTTGAGAGCATCCTCGCCCGCCGCCGCAAGGAAAAGGAAGAGGCGCGCGCAGCGCTCAAGAAGTTCCTGCTGATCTCGCTGGCCGTCGTGCTTGTGCTGGCCGCAGCCTTTATCTTCACCACCGTACAGATCAACAAGATCCAGGCCTACAACCTGCAGGTCGATCAGGGCCTGATCGAAGGCACGGTTGACAATGACATCTCCGTCTACATGGCGGCGAGGGTCTGCATCGTCTTCGCGGCAATCTGCTATGCGCTCTTCATGCTGGTCAAGCTCCTGCATCCAAAGCGCCGCAAGCCGAACCGCAGCTTCTGGGGCGACCTGGGCATCTACATCCTCATGGCGATCATCGCCGTGGCGATGGCCTTCCCGCTGGTCTTCTCCATCGCCTCCTCGCTGAAGCCGCTGGACGAGCTCTTCCGCTTCCCGCCCAAGGTCTTCCCGCAGCACATCACGCTGGACAACTACAGCGACCTGATCGTGGTGCTCGGGCAGAGCTGGGTCCCCTTCTCCCGCTATCTGACCAACACGGTGTTCATCACCTTCGTCGGCACCTTCGGCCATGTGCTCATCGCCTCGATGGCGGCGTTCGTCCTGGCCAAGTATGACTTCCCCGGCGGCAAGTTCTTCTTCAATGTCGTCGTCACGGCGCTGATGTTCTCAGGTTACGTCACCGGCATCCCGAACTACATCATCATGAGCAGGCTGAAGATGATCGACACCTACTGGGCGGTCATCCTGCCGGCCTTCGCCGCGCCGATCGGCCTGTTCCTGATGAAGCAGTTCATGGAGGGCCTGCCGACGGTGCTCATCGAGGCCGCGCAGATCGACGGCGCGAGCCAGCTGCGCATCTTCTGGAGCATCGTGATGCCCAACGTCAAGCCCGCGTGGCTGACCATCATCATCTTCTCCGTTCAGAATCTGTGGAACACCAACGCCTCCACGGTCATCTATTCCGAATCGAAGAAGACGCTCGTCTACGCGCTGCAGCAGATTCAGGCCGGCGGCATCGCCCGCACAGGCATGGCCGCAGCCGTCACAGTCATCGTGATGGTGGTGCCCATCAGCATTTTCATCCTGTCTCAGAGCCAGATTCTTGAGACCATGGCCAGCTCCGGTCTGAAGGAGTAAGCCGCAATCCGTTCAATACAGACAGGAGGGAAAAGACAGTGAAAACCATCATTCGGCTGCTGGTCGTGCTGGCGCTTGCGCTGGCCCTCTGCCCGGCCGCATTGGCCGCAGAGGATGGATACAGCACATCCTATACGTACAATTACGACTACTGGGGCGACATCCGCGAATCGCCCGACGCCTATCGCGTGGATCAGGTGCTCTACAGCACCTCTCTCGGGCTGGAAACGCCGATGAACAAGCCGCAGAGCCTGTTCGTCAGCGGCGACGACCTCTATATCTGCGATACGGGCAACAACCGCATCCTGCAGGTCCGCCGGGAGAATGGCGAATTCTCGCTCACGCGCATCATCGACAAGGTGGCGGGCGCACAGCCCGAGACCTTCAACAGCCCCAGCGATATCGGCATGGACGCCGAGGGCAACCTCTACGTCGCCGATACGAACAACAACCGCGTCGTCAAGATGGACGCGCAGCTCAACTTCATGCGCGAGTACCTCAAGCCCGACGACACCACCTTCGACCAGAACCTGAGCTTCCTGCCCAAGAGGCTGGTCGTGGATACCTCCGGCCGCGTCTTCGTGCTGGCGACCAATGTGAACAAGGGCCTCGTCAAGTTTGAGACCGACGGCTCCTTCACCGGCTTCATCGGCGCCAACCCGGTCACCATCACCATGTGGGACTACGTCTGGAAGTCCTTCTTCACCACGAAGGCCCAGCGCTCCCAGCAGGCTTCCTTCGTGCCGACGGAGTACGAGAATATCTACATCGACAGTGAGGGCTTCATCTACGCGACGAACGTCAACTTTGAGGAATACGACCTCCTCTACGACAATGCGAAGCCCATCCGCCGCCTCAACAGCATCGGCAACGATATCCTCGTCAAGAACGACCACTATCCGCCCATCGGCGAACTCTATTGGGTGGAGGAGAGCACGGACAAGGGCCCGTCAAAGTTCAAGGACATCACCGTCTTTGACAACGACATCTACGTTGCCTTCGACCGCACGCGCGGCCGCCTCTTCGGCTACGATCCGCAGGGCATCATGCTCTGGGCATTCGGCACCAAGGACAACAGCGAGGGCTCCTTCCTCTCCCCCATCTCTCTGGAGCACATGGGCACGGATCTGCTGGCCCTCGATGAGAACGGCTGCAGCATCACGGTCTTTACCCCCACGGAATACGGCAGCCTGATCTACAAGGCGAGCGACGAATACCTCACCGGCAAGTATGACGAATCCGCCGACACCTGGCGCGAGGTGCTCAAGTTCAACGCCAACTACAATCTGGCCTATATCGGCATCGGCCGCTCGCTGATGCGCCAGGAGAACTACGAGGAGGCCATGGAGTACTTCAAGATGGCCTTCGACCGCGAGAACTACGGCCGCGCCTACCGCTACTACCGCAAGCAGCTGGTCGAGCGCAACATCGTGCCGCTGGTCATCGTCGTCGCCGCGCTGCTGATCGTCCCGCTGATCATCGGCCGCATCAAAGCAATGAGACAGGAGGTGGAAGCATATGAGCGCAAGAAGCACAGAAAGTAATGCCGCGCCGGGCAGCTTCAGGGCGAAATGGGACAAATACGTCGACTCCGTCCGCTATGCCAAGCACGTCATCTTCCGCCCGTTCGACGGCTTCTGGGATCTGGTGCATGAGCATCGCGGCACCCTCGGCGCCGCGCATACCTTCCTGTTCCTCTTCCTGCTGACGTACATCCTCAAGCTGATGTTCACCAATTTCCAGTTCATCAGCGCCCCGCTCCAGTACATCAACATCTACGAGCAGTGCGGCTCCCTGCTGATTCCGTTCCTGATCATCTGTCTGTCCAACTGGTGCCTGTCCACCCTCTTTGACGGCAAGGGCCATCTGACGGACATCTACATGGCGCTGTGCTACGCGCTGGTGCCCTTCGTCATCATCCAGCTGCCGATGATCGTCATCAGCAACCTGATCTCCTTTGACGAGGCCGCCTACTACAGCGTGATGAACGCCGTGTCGATCATCTGGTGCTGCTTCCTGGTGTATGTCGCCCTGCTCGAGGTGCACGACTACAGCCCGGCAAAGACGCTGATCTTCATCGTCGCCACGATCTTCGGCGCGCTGGTCATCCTCTTCCTGATCCTCGTGTTCTTCAGCCTGCTGAGCGACGCCGCGGCGTTCTTCATCTCGCTGTATCGCGAGATCGCATTCCGACTGTACTAAGGAGGTGCGGAGATGAATAAGAAGAAATCCATTTTCCGCCGCCTGCTTCCCTGGCTGATCTGGGCCGTGCTGATCACGCTGGTCGTGGTCTTCATCGGCATCCCGCTCTATGCCCCGCAGGAGGAAGAGAAGATCGATCCGCCCGTCATCGGCTACTACGAGGGCGGCAAGAAGCCCATCGTCATGGAGAACGAGAGCCTGCTCTTTGAACTGGATCCGGCGACGACCCACTTCACCCTCACCGAGAAGGCGACCGGCCGCAAGTGGCTCTCCAACCCGGAGAACGCCGCCTCCGACCCGAAGGCCGGCAACAGCGCCGCCAACAAGGGCGTGCTGCAGTCCACGCTGATTGTGACCTATTCCTCCTCCGATGGCGTTATCGATTTCAACAACTATCAGTACGCCATCGAGAACGGCAACTACGTCATCGAGCAGAAGGACGACGGTTCCATCGACGTGACCTATTCCGTCGGCAAAATCGAAAAGACCTATATGCTCCCCACCGCCATCACGGTCGAGCGCTTTGACAAGTTCATCGCCGAGATGGCCAAGCCCAAGGCCAACCGCGTCAAGAAGGCCTACACCCAGTACACCCCCGACAAGCTCGCCGGCATGAAGGAAGAGGACAGGAACGCGATCCTCTCGCTCTATCCGGAGGCGGCCAATCAGCCGCTGTACGTCCTCGTCGCCAGCACGACGGAGAGCAACAAGAAATCCATCGCTGAAATCTTCGCCAATGCGGGCTATACGCAGGAGGATTACGATCAGGACATGCTCCTGGTCGCCGGCGCGTCCGAGAATACGAACCCCGTATTCAATGTGACGATCACCTACAAGCTCGACGGCGGCGACTTCATCGCCGAGATCCCCTATGACCGCATCCGCTACCGCGCAGAATACCCGATCACCTTCCTGACCGTGCTGCCCATGTTCGGCGCGGCCGGCGTGGAGGACGAGGGATTCATGTTCGTACCCGAGGGCGGCGGCGCGCTCATCCGCTACAACAACGGCAAGGTCAAGCAGAACAGCTACTACGCCAACATGTACGGATGGGACTACGCGACCGAGCGTGCCGAGGTCGTCAGCGAGACCGAATGCGCCTTCCCCGTCTTCGGCATGACCGGCGACGGCGGCTCCTTCATCTGCATCATGGAGGGCGCCTCCTCCTACGGCGGCGTGCAGGCGGACATCAGCATGCGCTACAACAGCTACAACTGGCTCTGCGCCAAGTACAATGTGCTGCACAGCGACCGCTACAACGTCTCCGCAAAGACCGAGCGCCTCGTCTACATGTTCGAAAAGGAAATCCCGGACGACACCATCATCCAGCGCTACCGCTTTGTGGACAGCGACCGCTACGACGCCATGGCCGTCGCCTACGGCGACTACCTGAGAGAGCGCCACCCGCAGCTCGCGCAGGGCAACGCCCCGCAGAGCATGCCCGTCTCCGTGGAGATGGTCGGCGCGATCGACAAGACCGTCGTCAAATTCGGCATGCCGATCGACTCCGTCGTGGCGACCACGACCTTTGACCAGGCGCAGGATATGCTCCTCGCCCTCAAGTCCTCCGGCATCGAGGACATGAGCGTCCGCTTCACCGGATGGACCAACGGCGGCATCACGCAGGAGGTGCTCAGCAAGGTGAAGGTGGAGCGCGTGCTCGGCGGCGAAAAGGGCATGAAGGCCCTGATCAAGGCCGCCGCGGACGCCAATGTGCCGCTCTGCTTTGACGGCGTGACCTGCTTCGCCTACGACAGCAGCTTCCTCGAGGGCTTCATCCCCTATCGCGACGCTGCCCGCTTTACCACCCGCGAGCAGGTTTCCATCCATCCCTACTCCGTCATCACCTACCAGCCCGAGGAGTGGCGCGATCCGTTCTACCTCGTGCAGCCCGCCTTCGCCAAGAAGGGCGCGGACACCCTGATCGCTGCGCTGCAGGAGAGGGGCGCCGCGGGCGTCGCCTTCCGCGACATCGGCTCCCTGCTCAGCGGCGACTATAACCCGCGAGAGACCACCACTCGCGAGCAGGTCCTTGAGATGAATCTGGATACGCTCGCCAAGGCGCAGGCCGCCAGGCAGCAGATCATGATCAAGGAGGGGCACGACTACGCCGTGCCCTACGCCAGCCTCATCACCGACCAGCCCGAGGTGTGGCGCGATCCGTTCTACCTCGTGCAGCCCGCCTTCGCCAAGAAGGGCGCGGACACCCTGATCGCTGCGCTGCAGGAGAGGGGCGCCGCGGGCGTCGCCTTCCGCGACATCGGCTCCCT
>JAGBFR010000055.1 GCA_017936375.1 Clostridia bacterium | reverse complement strand
CGCCCGCAAGCCGAAGGCCCTCTCCGGCGGCCAGCGCCAGCGCGTCGCCATCGGCCGCGCCATCGTCCGCAATCCTGCGGTCTTCCTGATGGACGAGCCGCTCTCCAACCTCGACGCCAAGCTGCGCAACCAGATGCGCGCGGAGATCATCCTCCTGCGCAAGCGCCTGGATACCACGTTCATCTACGTCACCCATGACCAGACCGAAGCCATGACCCTGGGCGACCGCATCGTCATCATGAAGGACGGCTTCATCCAGCAGGTCGGCACGCCGCAGGAGGTCTTCGACGAGCCGCACAACCTGTTCGTCGCCGGCTTCATCGGCTCCCCGCAGATGAACTTCATCGACGCCAAGCTCGTCAAGAACGGTGAGAAGTACGCCGTCGAGTGCCTGGGCACCAAGGTCGAGCTCGAGGAAGATAAGTGCGCCGCGCTGAAGAAGAACGGCGTCTCCAGCATGGACATCGTGCTGGGCGTCCGTCCGGAGCATATGACCGTGCACTTCCAGCCGACCGCCGGCGCGATCGAGGGCACCATCCTCGTCAACGAGATGATGGGCAGCGAGCTGCATCTGCACGTCGCTACCTCCGCGGGCAAGACCGTCATCCTGCGCATCCCGACGATCGACCTGACCAAGGAAATGCGCGCCTCCCTGACCTCCGGCAACACCATGCGCTTCTCCTTCACCAGCAAGGTGGCGCATCTGTTCAGCAAGGACAGCGAGAAGAACCTCATCTACGGTTAATTGAAAAGCAAAGAGCGCCTGCACATGCGGGCGCTTTTTCTGAGGAGGATATTCCATGATCAACGAGAGCAGGCTGCTTGCGCAGTTTATGGACTATGTGAAGATCGACAGCCCCTCGCGCCATGAGGGCGAGATGGCCCGCCGCGCCGCGCAGGCGCTTGATGCGATGGGGCTTGAGGTCGTCTGCGACAGGGCGGGGGAGAGCTTTGGCTCCGACGGCTTCAATGTGCTGGCCCGCCTGCCGGGCGAGGGGGAGAGCGTGCTGCTGACGGCGCATCTTGACACCGTGTCCCCCGGCTGCGGGATCGAGCCGGTGCTGGAGGATGGCGTCATCACAAGCCGCGGGGAGACCGTTCTCGGCGGGGACGACAAGTCCGGCGTGTGCGCGATCCTCGAGGCCGTGCAGACAATCCTTGAAAACGATCTGCCGCACCGCCCGGCGGAGATTCTCTTCACCATCGGCGAGGAGTGCGGGCTCTGCGGCGCGAAGGCGCTTCATGTATCGCAGCTGCACAGCCGCGTGGGCTTTGTCTTTGACGCCTCGGGCAGCGTGGGGCGCATGGTCGTCAGCGCGCCCGGCCAGCTCAAGATCCATGCCGCCGTACACGGGCGCAAGGCGCATGCCGGCAATGCGCCGGAGGCCGGGATCAGCGCCATTCAGGTGATGGCGAAGGGCATCGCGGCGATGAATCTTCTGCGCATCGACGCGGAGACGACCTGCAACATCGGCTCCATTCATGCGGACTTTGCCACGAATATCGTGCCGGATCTGGCGCAGATGACCGCCGAGGTGCGCTCGCGCAATGCACAGAAGATGGCCGCGCAGGCGGCGCACATGAAGGCCTGCATGGAGGCGGCCTGCGCGCAGGCGGGCGCGAGGCTCGAGTGGGAGGAGGAGGTCTCCTATCTGGCCTATTGTCACGGCGCGGATGCGCAGCCGGTGGCGATGGCGTCCCGCGCGCTGGAGGCGATCGGCTGCGCCCCGAGGCCCGAGGCGGGCGGCGGCGGCAGCGACGCGAATGTGCTCAATCAGCGCGGGCTGTGCTGCGTCGTGCTGGGCACGGGCATGACGGATGTGCACACGACGAAGGAGAGCATCACCGTCAGGAATCTGACGGACAGCGCGAGGCTCGCCCTGGCGCTGATGACAGGAGAATAAAAACAACGGCTGTCCCCGGCAGGGGGACAGCCGTTGTTTTTGCTGATTTACCGGCAGTAGCCGTAGATGTCCGGTACGCTGTCGGGCATGTCGGGGATGACGTCCGCGCCGCAGCTGCCGCGGCAGACGAGCTTCGGGCTGAAGAGGATCTGCTGGGGCGGCGCATCGTCGTGATGGATGCGCGTGCGCAGCAGGTCGATGCCGCTCTGCGCCATCTCCGGGATGCTGTACTCGATGGAGCACAGCGGCGCGGGGATGGGCAGGATGCCCTGAATATTGTCAAAGCCGACGATGGCCATGTCCTTGGGAATGGAGAGCCCCTCGGCGTGCAGCATGCTGACGGCGAGCCACGCCTCCAGATCGCAGAAGACGAAGACGCCGGTCACGCCGATTTTCCGCCAGCACTCCAGCTGTGCGCGCGTCTGCATGACGTCCGCGCAGCAGGCGGTCAGGCCGTTTTCTTCAGGAATGCCGCACTCGCGCAGCGCGCGGTAGAAGCCGTGCCTGCGCTGCTCGCTGCTGTAGATGACGTCGAAACTGCTCAGGAAGCCCAGCCGCGTATGCCCGGCCTCGATGAGGTGCTTTGTCGCCAGATAGGCGCCGGCCTCGTCGTCGCAGAGCACGCAGTCATCCTCGGAGGAGGAGAGGCGGCGCGCCATGAGCACATAGGGGATGCCTGCGGCCTTCATGAGGGCGATGGTGCGCTCCGGGCTGTTGCAGGGGAAGAGGAGGATGCCGTCGACCTGACGGCTGATGGCGGACTGAACGACCTGCAGCTCCAGATCGGGGTTATCGCGCGAGCAGAAGATCAGCAGCGAGTAGCCGCGCTCCGCCGCCACATTCTGAATCGCATCGGTCATGACGCCGTAATAGGGGTTGGACATGCCGCCGACGATCACGCCGAGCGTCTTTGTCCGGCCCGAGCGCAGGGAGGAGGCCATCTGATTGCGGATATAGCCCATTTCATCCGCAACCTGCTTGATATGCTCGCGCGTGGCCTGCGAAATGTCAGGCTTATCCTTGAGCGCACGGGAAATTGTATTGACGGTATAGCCCGTACGGTTGGCGATGTCCTGCAGGGTGACGCGGTGGGGCTTGGAGTTGGGCATGGGGGTGACCTCCTTGGTACGCTGGACTGTTTGTATTTTACATGAATTGCCTACTCTTGTCAAATTGGTTGTTGACACGGTGTATGCCACGTGGTATAATTTGGTTAGTTAAGAACATTAACGTTAATGTAATGGACGATAGTTGGCGTTAATGTTGACGAATGTGATGGGATTGTACATGCCGGCGGAGCGCTCCGCCGTTCGCCGCCTGCGGCGAACGGGGCAAGGCTTTGCCGCCCGCATCCGTCTCTGCTTCGGTTTGATGAAGTGCCACGGCGCTTCTCAAAATAAAAAAGGAGGTTTTCGTTATGAAGAAAATCGTTGCTCTGGCTCTTGCGCTGTGCATGATCGCGATCCTGGCTGTCGCGTCTGCCGAGCCCACCAAGCTGACTGCGTGGACGTTCATCGCCCAGCATCAGGAGTACTACGAGGGCATGGCTGAGAAGTGGAATGCTGAGCATCCCGACGAGCAGATCGAGATCGAAGTTACCACCCTGGGCTATGACGACATGCACAACAAGATGAAGGTCGCGCTCCAGTCCGATCAGGGCGCGCCGGACGCCTGCGACGTCGAGCTGGGCCAGTTCCCGAACATCCTGGCTTTCAACGACAAGCTGGTTGAGCTGGATTCCTACATCGAGCCGCTGAAGGACGATATCGTCACTGCGCGTCTTGAAATCTACTCCAAGGACGGCCACTACTACGGCATGCCGCTGCACGTCGGCGCCATGGTCGCCTACTATCGCGTTGACCTCCTCGAGAAGGCCGGCGTTGATTACACCACCATCAAGACCTGGGACGACTGGTATGAGGCCGGCCTGAAGGTCAAGGAAGCCACCGGCGCTTGGATGGGCACCGTCGAGACCTCCACGCAGTGGGTCACCACCCTCATGCTCGGCCAGCAGGGCACTGACTGGCAGAAGGACGGCACCGTGCTCGTCAACACTCCGGAAGTTGCCAAGGCCATCGACACCCAGAAGAAGTGGCTCGAGGCCGGCATCGCCGAGGTTTGCCCGGGCGGCCAGCCGGATACCGAAGAAGGTAAGGCTTACATCGCCAACAATGACATCGCTTCCGTCATCATGCCGTTCTGGTACATGAGCCGCTTCACCGGCGAAATCGGTGAGGTCCGCGCTGATCAGTACGTCATCGCTCCCTGCCCGGTCTTCGAAGAGGGCCAGATCCGCTCCGTCGGCGCTGGCGGCACCGGCACCGTCATCTACAAGAACGGCACCAATGCTGACCTCGCTGCCCGCTTCTTCACCTATGCGAAGATCTCCGACGAAGGCAACCGCTACGTCTGGAAGGTCCTCGGCTTCGACCCGGTCAACAAGGCTGTTTGGGAAGACGAAGCCCTCATGAAGGACGAGGAGAACGCGTTCAACAAGTATTTCGTTGGCTACCCGGTCGATGGCCTGCTCCCGATCAAGGATGAAATCGGCGCCATGATCTCCAACGAAATCAGCCCGACCATCAACAACTACCTCGGCACCACCCTGTGGAACGAAGTGTATGTTGACGGCGTCGACACCGCTGAGGCCCTTGAGGCTGCTCAGGATTCCATCGAGAGCGACCTGTTCTAAGCAAACAGCGTTCTGATTGAATCAGATCTGAATGCCTGCGGATGGGGGAGCTTTCCCCCATCCGCTTCCTGTATCTCATGGCCGCAGGAGGCTGAGAGATGCTCTGCCGGATGGCAATATGAACGCGCGCCGGTCGACGGTGCATGAGAAAGGGGACCTGCTGGATGCAAACCACAACCAAGACCCCGGTAAGCAGCCGCAACAAGTGGAAGAAGACCGCGTACCTGCTGGTGATTTCCGTTGTGCTGCTGGCGCTTGGCCTTGCCGCCATGTTCACGCTGGGGACGTCTTCTATCCGCTTTGACACCGCATACGACAATGGCGCGGATCTGTCTCCCTACTATTTTGAGCCGCTGGCCGAGGGCGAGGCATACAGCGCCCTGCAGAAGGCATGGCTGGCCATCGCGCGCAACCGCATGGTGCCGATCTTCGCCGCCATTGTGGTGTTTGTGCTCTTTGTCGCGCTCAATCGTGAGCTGCTTTACTCGCAGAACGTTGCGCCGTACGTGTTCGTTCTGCCGTTTATCCTGACGTTCCTCGTGTTCTTCCTCTATCCGCTCATCTCCACCATCATGATGAGCTTCCAGGATATCAAGGGCTCCGGCACAACTTGGATCGGCCTGAAGAACTACGAGAACATGTTTGCCAACAAGAATTTCTGGATCGCGGTCAAGAATTCCATGCGCTACATGGTCTGGACCTGCGCGATCCTGATTCCGATGCCGCTGGTGCTGGCGTATCTGCTCAATTCCAAGATGATGCCGCAGAAGTTTGCGGACATCTTCAAGACCATCTCCTACATGCCGGTTCTGTGCTCCGTCGTCGTTGCGGGTATCATTTTCCGCATGATGTTCTCCGAGCTGGACGGCGCGATGATGAACCAGATCCGCGCGTCCTTCGGCCTCGCGCCGATCGCGTGGCTCAAGGGCGAGAGCACGTCCATGTTCGCCATGGTGCTGCTGTGTATGTGGCGCTGGACGGGCATGAACATCCTGTATTACATGGCCGGCCTCAAGTCCATCCCGGGCGACCTGTACGAGGCTGCTGAGATCGATGGCGCGAATGAATTCCAAAAGTTCTGGAATGTCATCCTCCCGCTGCTCAAGCCGACCGCCATCTACGTGCTCACCATCTCCATCTACGCCGGTCTGTCCATGTTCACCGAGAGCTACATGGTCTTCGGCAACAACAACTCCCCGAAGAACTACGGCCTGACCATCGTCGGCTACCTCTATCGCTACGGCTTTGAGAAGGTTGACAAGTTCGGCTTCGCTTCTGCGGTCGGTCTGGTGCTGCTCGCCGGCGCGATGATCATCACGGTCATCCAGCTGATTGCGACCGGCACGATCAAGATCGGCAAGAATAAGGAGGATTGAGCAATGGCAAAGGAGAATAAAGCCCGCAAGTTCTCTGCGGTCACGATCATTCTTGTTGTGGTCTTCTGCCTCCTGGCGTTCCTGATCATCGTTCCGCTCTATGCGCTGCTGCTGGGTACCTTCAAGGGCGGCGCGGAGCTCTTCGTCAGCGGCCTGAACCTCAACCCCACGCCGGAGAAGCTCCATCTCAAGGCATGGAAGTATCTGTTCATGGGCGTGCAGAGCGACGGCACGCTCAACCCGCACGACTACTTCATCTGGTATAAGAACAGCCTGTTCATCGTCCTCGTGCAGGGCGGCCTCACGCTGCTGCTCTCCTCGATGGTCGCCTACGGCCTCTCCAAGTATAGGTTCAAGGGCCAGAACGCGATGTTCATGTGCGTTCTGCTGGTCATGATGATCCCGCTGGAGATCCTCATGCTCCCGATGTACTCCCAGATCAACACCATGGGCCTGCGCGACAGCTACGCGGGCGTCATGCTCCCGTTCCTTGTCAGCATGAGCGCGGTCTTCTTCTTCCGCCAGTTCCTCGAGGGCGTCCCGGGCGATCTGCTCGACGCCGGCCGCGTGGACGGCTGCACGGAGTACGGCATCTTCTTCCGCATCATCATGCCCATCATGCTCCCGGCTTACGCCTCCATGGCGGTCATGGTCGGCATGGGCGCGTGGAACGGCCTGCTCTGGCCGATGCTCGTCATCTCCGACATGAAGAAGTACACCATCCCGATCGGCCTGAATACCCTCTGGTCCCCGTACGGCAACAACTACGACCTGATGATCACCGGCTCCTGCTT
>JAGBFR010000054.1 GCA_017936375.1 Clostridia bacterium | reverse complement strand
TTGCTCATCAGCGTATAGAGCAGCTCGGAGAAGGGGGAGAGCGGCTGATCCTTGGCGTGGATCATGCACAGGGACGGCAGATACGCGTCCGGGCCGAGGTGATAGTGCGCCAGCCTGCGCATGCTCGCGCCGTCGCACAGGAGCGAGATGAACGGGCAGAGCATCGCATGCCCGCCGGCGATGGCGACGCGCTTGGCGGTGTCGATGTTTGCGCAGGTGATAGCGATCTGCGGGCTGAAGCCCGCCGTCTCAAACAGCCGGTCAAAGTGCGGCCGCGACGGGCCGTGTTCGATGGGAAGGACGTAGCGCAGATCCTGCGCCTGCGTGAGGCTGATGGTCGAGCCGGAGGGGAAGCGCTGGGCGAATGCGGAGTCTCGCGCGGCGAGCAGCACGATCTCGTCCGCGGCGATGAGGCGGTAGTCGAGCTTGGAATAGCGCGCCGCGTCGGTGATCAGCGCCATATCCAGCGTCCCCTGCTCCGTGCGGGCCACGAGCTCCTCCGCCGTGCCCTCCATGCAGTCGATGCGCACGTTGGGGTAGGTGCGGTAAAAATCCTGCAGCACCTGCGGCAGCAGCTCGCAGGACCTGTGCAGCATGACGCCGAGGCGGATGGTGCCCTCCGCATGCCCCTGCAGAAGGCTGATGGCCTCGCTCAGCTGCGTTTCCAGGTGGATCATCCTTCGCGCCGTCTGCACATAGAGCTCGCCCGCCGGGGTGAGGGCAAGCGGCGTGCGCCCGCGCACGAAGATCGGCTCGCCCAGCTGCGCCTCGATCTGCTTGACGGTCTGGGAGAGGGTGGGCTGGGTGATATAGAGCGCGCGGGCGGCGGCGGTGAAGCTGCCGGCCTGCAGGGTGGTCAGGATCATCTGCGCGTGGCGGGTATTCATGGGCAATCCCTCCGGGTAGCTGTATAGATGTTTCTCTATGGTATTGTAGCGGATAAAGGCGATTTTGTCCATGAAAACCTTCCGGCAAGGCGCATGGGGATTGAGCGCAGGGCGGATTTTGTGTATAATGATGGGGATTTGATCGATGAATATGCGGCGCATATGCGTCCTGCGATAAGGAGAGATGGATCATGACGATTGTGGAAAGGCTCAGCGCATTCCGCGCAATGATGGATAAAAACGGGATTGCCGCGGCGATCATCCCCACGGCGGACAGCCACGCCTCCGAGTATCTGGCGGATTATTTCAAGACGCGCCAGTGGCTCTGCGGCTTCACCGGCTCGGCCGGCACGCTGGTCGTCGGCTGTGAGGAGGCTGCGCTCTTTGCCGACGGCCGCTACTTTATTCAGGCGGAGCGCCAGCTCGCGGGCAGCGGCGTGACGCTCATGCGCATGGGCACCGCTGGCACGCCGACGGAGGAGGCGTATATCCTCTCCCTTGTGAAGAGCGGCGACAGGGTGGCCATTGACGGCGCGGTCTATGGCGCGCGCGCGGCCGCCGCGCTGGAGAAGGCGCTCTCCGCCGCCGGCGCAAGCCTCGTCCATGTGGGCGACTGGTTTGCCGATCTCTGGCAGGACAGGCCGGCCATGCCGGATGCGCCCGTCTTCGTGCTGGAGGAGCGCTATGCGGGCTGCTCCGCGGGGAAGAAGCTTGAGCAGATCCGCGAAAAGATGCAGGCGGTGGGCGCGCAGCTGCATGTGTGCAATGTGCTTGACGACATCGCATGGACGCTGAATATCCGCGGCGGCGACGTGCACAACACGCCGGTGGTGATGAGCTACCTGACTGTCTCCGCGGACGGTGCGGCGCTGTACATCGACAGCCGCAAGCTGGATGACGCCGTGCGCGCGCATCTGGCGGCCTGCGGCGTGGCGATCCGCCCGTATGAGGCGATTGAAGCGGACCTTGCCGCCGTGCCTGAGGGCACTGGCGTGCTTGCCGACCTGTCCAAGCTGACGATGGCGCTGACCAAGGCGCTGATGAAGGCAAAGATCGTCGAGCAGCCCAACCCGGCCTTCCTGCTCAAGGCGATCAAGAACGACGTGGAGCTTGACAACCTGCGCGCGGCGCATGTGAAGGACGGCCTCGCCGTCACGCGCCTGATGTACTGGCTCAAGAAGAACGCGGGCAAGGTCCCGATGGATGAGATCAGCGTGAGCGACAGGCTGCTTGACCTGCGCGCGCAGCAGGAGGGCTTTATCTCCCCGAGCTTTGACACCATCTGCGCCTACCGCGAGAATGCCGCGATGATGCACTACAAGGCGCAGCCGGGCGCCTGCGCGGTCGTCGAGCCGCGGGATCTTCTGCTCACCGACTCCGGCGGGCAGTATCTGGAGGGCACCACCGACATCACCCGTACCTTCGCGATGGGCGACGTGACGACGGAGCAGAAGCATCACTTCACCGCCGTCCTCTGCGGCATGCTCAATCTGGCGAATGCGAAGTTCCTTCACGGCTGCTCGGGCATCGCGCTGGATATCCTCGCGCGCGGGCCGATGTGGGATATGGGCATCGACTACCGCTGCGGCACGGGCCACGGCATCGGCTATCTGCTCAGCGTGCACGAGGGCCCCAACAGCTTCCGCTGGTACAAGTCCGCCACGCGCAATGAGGACACCGTCCTCGTGCCGGGCATGGTGACGACGGACGAGCCGGGCGTCTACATCGAGGGCAGCCACGGCATCCGCACGGAGAATGAACTGGTCTGCCGTGAGATTGAGACGAACGAGTACGGCCAGTTCCTCGGTTTTGAGGTCATCACCTGCGCGCCGATCGATCTGGATGCGGTGCTGCCGGAGGAGATGACCGCCCGCCAGCGCGGCTGGCTCAATGCATATCACGCCTTTGTGCGAGAGAAGCTCTCCCCGCTGATGGCGGATGAGGACGAGCGCGCATGGCTCGAGCATGCGACGAGGACGATCTGAATATAACAATATGCGCGCGGCGGATTTTCCGCCGCGCGCTTTTATGAACCGAGAACTTCATTCATCAGCTGAACACCGGCTTTGAATCCTGTGATAAAGCCCTCACAGGAGGCATAGGGCAAATCTTCATAGAGTTCATCCCATAAGCTCAGAAAATCGGCTTTCTGTTTATCGTCCAGTGTTTTGCAGAATGCTTCGCAGTGCTCGAAATGGTGCTCGCGGTGAGCTTTTCGTTGAGGAAGGTATGCACGTGCGTGTTCTGATGGGGCAAACTCCCCGTCATAGATCTTTTCCAGCAGAGTTTTCATTTTACACCTCCGGATTGACATTTAGTGAATGTCATTATTTGCTGTTATTCTAGCATATAATGAACGGAGTGACAAGCGGTGAATGTCAATTGGAGGAAGAATAAATGTACAAGAATAAAGCGTCAGGCGGAACAAATAATGTCTGTGGAGGCAGGATTAAACAGTATAGAGAGGCGATGGAGGAAAAAACGTCGCAAAGAAAGCTGGCGGATCTTCTTCAGTTGCAGGGGATTGATTTAGATAAGAATGCAATACAGCGAATTGAATGTGGAAAGCGATTTGTGACGGATATTGAGCTTAGAGCATTGGCTCAGGTGCTTGGCGTGACTTATCAGCAGCTGCTTGATGAGTAATACTGGATTTTTGCACAGATATCCTGTATAATATCCTCAGACCCATCTGCGTCTGTGGCGGCGCAGCGGTACTTCCATGGCGCGCAGCGCTAAACAGAAATGGAGGAAATAGATTTATGAAAATGATCGTTGCAATCGTTCAGGATGAGGACGCGGGCCGTCTGGTATCCGAACTGATGGATAAGGGCTTCGGCGTGACGAAGCTCGCTACGACCGGCGGCTTCCTGCGCGCCGGCAACTCCACGCTCATTTCCGGCGTGGCCGATGAGAAGCTTGACGAGGCGATCGCCATCATCGAGAAGACCTGCAAGAGCCGTGAGCAGATCACCGCGTCCACCACGCCCATGCACGGCGGCGCGGGCGGCGTCTATGTGCCGTATCCGATCCATGTCACCGTGGGCGGCGCGACGGTCTTTGTGCTGGAGGTCTGCCAGTTTATCAAGGTGTAATCCATGCTCTCGTTTGACGATTTCAGGGGGCAGTCTGCGCATATTGAGCAGCTCCGCATCGATTTTTCGGGCGGGGCCAATGTGCATGCCTATCTGTTTTCCGGCCCGAGGGGGACGGGGAAGCGCTCCGTCGCGCAGCTGTGCGTGATGGCGGCGCTCTGCCGGGGGGAAAAGAAGCCCTGCGGGGAATGCGGCCCGTGCAGGCGCGTGCTGAGCGGCTCCCATCCCGACGTGCACCATGTCCTGCCGGCCAAGGGCAAGCAGAGCATCGGCGTGGACGTGCTCAGGGAGGCCATCGAGGAGGTCGGCGTCAAGTCCTTTGAGGCCGGAGCGAAGGCGATGATCTTCCCCGAGGCGCATAAGATGACCCCGCAGGCACAGAACTGCCTGCTCAAGACGCTCGAGGAGCCGCCGCAGGGTACGGTGTTCTTTCTCATCACCGATCAGCCCGGCGCGCTGCTGCCGACGATCGTCTCCCGCTGCCGCGTGGTGCGCTTTCATCCGCTCTCGCAGGAGGAGGCCGCCGCGCGCCTTTGTGCGCTTGGCCTGCCGCAGGCGGAGGCGAATCAGCGCGCGCGCATGGCGGAGGGCTGCGTGGGGCAGGCGCTGGAGATCGGCGAGGAGCAGATGGCCCTGCGCAGGAGCCTGTCGCAGGCCGTGTTTTCCATCCGCCGCCCGGGCGATGTGCTCGCGGTGGTGAATGACTATAAAGACGACAAGGAACATCAGGGGCAGATCATGGACATGCTGGAGGGCATCGTCCGCGATATTCTGTCCGCACAGGCGGGCGGCGCGCCGCTTGAAGGGGCGGGCTATGCCCGCGAGGCGGAGGCCTACGCGCAGAAGGCCCCGATGACAAGCGGCCTTGCACTGCAGCGCGCCGTGATGCGCGCGCGCATGATGCTGGGGAGCAATGTCTCCTTCGCCGCCGCGCTTGAATCCATATTGCTAGTAGTTTCGGAGGAATATACCAAATGGTCATGGTAGTCAGGGTGCGCTTCAAGCGCGCCAGCAAGCTGTATGATTTCGATCCCAACGGGCTCGAGCTGCATACGGGCATGATGGTCGTGACGGAGACGGCGCGCGGCGTGGAGCTGGGCGAGTGCATGTCCGGGGTGATGAAGCTGCCGGACGACCGCGTGTCCATGCCGCTCAAGCCGATCATCCGCATCGCGACGGAGCAGGATCTGCAGACGCAGAAGAGCAACGAACAGTACGAGAAAGAGGCGTTCGACATCGCGATCGAGCGCATCGCCGAGCATAATCTGGAGATGAAGCTGGTCGACGTGGAATATGCGTTTGATCACTCCAAGATCATCTTCTACTTCACTGCCAACGGGCGCGTGGATTTCCGCATGCTGGTCAAGAATCTGGCCGGCATCTTCAAGACCCGCATCGAGCTGCGCCAGATCGGCGTGCGCGACGAGGCGAAGATGCTCGGCGGCATCGGCCCGTGCGGCAGGCCCATCTGCTGCAGGACATTCCTGGGCGATTTCACGCCCGTTTCCATCAAGATGGCCAAGGAGCAGAATCTCTCGCTCAACCCGACCAAGATCTCCGGCCTGTGCGACAGGCTGATGTGCTGCCTCAAGTATGAGCAGGACCAGTACGAGGCGACGCGCAAGCGCATGCCGCGCGTGGGCAGAGAGATCATCACTCCCGACGGCGTGGGCACGATCAATGCGATCAACGTCCTTGAGGAGACCGTTCGCGTGCGTATTGCTGTGGGCGATTCGTTTGAACTGCGTGAGTATGCGATCGACGACTGCCAGCGCCCGAATCAGGACGCCCAGCAGCATAAACCCGAGCGTGCAGAGAAGCCCGAGCGCACGGAGAAGCCCGAGCGCGCAGAGAAGACCGAGCGCGCAGAGAAGCCCGAGCGCGCAGAGAAGCCGGAGAAGGGAGAAAAGCGCGAGGGCCGCAAGGGCGAGGATAAGCCCCAGAAGCAGGAAAAGCCCAAGGGCAAGGGCGAGAAGGGTGATCGCCCCGCAAAGGGAGACAAGCCCGAGCATGGCGAGAAGCCGGAGAAGAGCGAACGCCGCAAGGAACGCGCGGACAAGCAGGACAAGGCCGACAAGCCGCAGGGCGACAGGCCCGGCGAGCGCAGGCAGAAGCGCGAGCGCCGCGAGCAGAACGCCGCCGGCGAGCAGCCTGTGACGCAGAAGCAGCCGCAGCCCGATGTGCAGGCTGCTCCGCAGGAGGCTGCGGCGCAGAGCGCGCCCGAGCAGGAACAGCCTGTTCAGGCGTCCGCTCCGCAGGAGAAGCCGGCGCAGCAGGCGGAGAAGATGGTCGGAGAGATGATCGAAATCCGCGAGAGCGAGGCGCTCGAGGACCTGCTCTGAGCGTGAAATTGTGAAATAAACTTGCAATTGACCTATCAGCGTGATAAAATAAAACAGGTTGAAACCGAAAGAATGGCCAGGAGGTGAAAATAATGGCTTATACGATTACTGATGATTGCATCTCTTGCGGCGTCTGCGCCGGCAACTGCCCGGTGTCCGCGATCAGCGAGGGCGATGGCAAGTATGTGATCGATGCGGATACCTGCATCGACTGCGGCGCGTGCGCCGAGAATTGCCCGGTGGCCGCTCCGGTCCAGGCCTGATTTCAGGAAAAGTGGATGCATTCGGATATTCCGGGTGCATCCTTTTTATGTTTTATACAGCCCCGGCGGATGACGCTGCGGGGTTTTGATAGAGAATTGCCGCCATCAAGCGGGAGAGGAGGACGGACATGGGAAAAAAGAGACGCCGCGGCGTGTCCTTTGGCACGGTATTCATGCTGCTGCTGACGGCGATTGTCATCCTTGCCTTTGCCGTCTTCCTGTCGGCTGTCGCGGGCGAGGGGCTCTATGCGCGCACGGGCGAGCTCTTCCGCGCGCTGTATGCCTACGGCGGGGAGGCGCCGTCCTCCACGCCCGAGCCCGAGGCGAAGCCTGCCGCTGCGGCGATTCCCGCTGCGCAGTGGGCGGTGCCGGCTACGCTCGTGTCGCTTGAGCCCACGCCGACCCCCGTGCCGCAGGAGGTGAGCTTCACGCTCGCTGCGGCGGGCACGGTGTACGCGCCCAAGGCGATCCGCCAGAGCGTGCAGCATCAGGATCACTTTGATTTTGATCCCGTCTTTGCCGGCCTTGGCAGGACGCTGCAGGACGCGGATCTGGCGATTGTCACGCTGGAGACGACGACCGCCGGCAGCGAGAAGGGCTATGGCAATTACAACACGCCGACCGAGCTGCTTGACGCCCTGCGCGCCTGCGGCGTGGATCTGATCTCGCTGGCGACCGAGCGCGCGCTGGATAAGGGGCTTGACGGCCTTCGCATCACCCTTGGCGAGCTGGCGACGCGCGGCATGACGGCGGCGGGCGTCGATATGGATGCGGATGCGGGCCGGACGACGGACCTGATCGGCATCGGCGGCGTGAAGGTCGCCGTGCTGGCCTATACCTACGGCGTCAGCGACGAGGGGCGGGAGAAGACGCGCGCCTCCGAGCTGGACGCTGTGAGGACCTTTGATATGGAGCAGGTCACGGCGGATATCACCAAGGCCCGCGTGGATGGGGCGAACGTGGTGATTGTGCTGCCGCACTGGGGCACGAAGAACCGGCAGGAGACCCCGGAGCACCTGCGTCAGGCGGCGCGCGCGATGGCCGAGGCCGGCGCGGATGTGATCCTCGGCACGCATCCGAATGTCGTGCTGGATACGGAGCGCCTGAGCGTGACCCGCGCGGACGGACTGGAGTACGAGGCGGTCGTCTGCTATTCGCTGGGTAGCCTGCTGACCGATGCGCGCGCGGCGGAAAACACCGCCGGCATGGTCGCGCATCTGAATATTGCCTATGATCCCGTCTCGCGCAGGACGACGCTGGGTGCGCTGGCCTGCACGCCGGTGTATATCGCCCAGCAGCGCGAGGACGGACAGAATGTATACCGCGTGGTCGATACGGACGACGCGCAGGCGCTCGCCGCGCTCAGCGAGGGCGAGCGCGAGGCGGCCCAAAAGGCGGCGGAGCGCGTGCGCAGCGTCACCGGGCAGGCGCAGCGGGAGGAGGAAGGACAGGGATGAACAGAAAACGGCTGCAGGACTATGGCGTGCGCATCGGCTGCATGGAGAAGGGGCCGCTCAACAAGATCACGGACGTCCCGGGCGTGACGGTCGGCCATGCGACCATCCGCGACGCGCGGCATCACACCGGCGTGACGGTCATCATGCCGTGTGAGGACAACATGTTCTCCCGCAAGCTGACGGCGGCGTCCTATGTGCTCAATGGCTTTGGCAAGTCGCAGGGCCTCGTGCAGATCGACGAGCTCGGCACGCTGGAGACGCCCATCGCGCTGACCAATACGCTTAATATCGGTGTGGTGCATGACGCGATGGTCAGCTATATGGTGGATCGCTGCGCGAAGGACCGCATCCCGCTGCGCTCGGTCAATCCGGTCGTGGGCGAGTGCAACGACGCGAAGCTCAACGCCATTGCGGATCGTCCGGTGACGAAGGAGCATGTCTTTGCGGCGATTGACGCGGCGTGCAAGGACTTTGACGAGGGCGACGTGGGCGCGGGCGCGGGCACGACCTGCCACGGGCTCAAGGGCGGCATCGGCTCGGCCTCCCGCGTCATCAGCATCGCGGGGAAGGACTACACCCTTGGCGTGCTCGTGCAGAGCAACCATGGCTCCCTGCAGGAATTGACGATCGGCACGCGCCGCATCGGTGAGGAGATCATCGCAAAGCGGAATGAAAAGCCGCTGGAGGAGCCCAACGACCGCGGCTCCATCATGATGGTCGTGGCGACGGATCTGCCCGTATCCGACAGGCAGCTGCGCCGCATCCTCAAGCGCTGCGCGGCGGGCCTTGCGCGCTGCGGCAGCTACTACGGCCATGGCAGCGGTGATATCATGATCGGCTTCTCCCCGACCAATCGGATGACGGGCGGTGGCATGCACGCCGTGCTCACCCATCAGGTGCTCACCGAGTATACGCTTGAGCTGGCCTTCCGCGCGGTCGCGGAGGCGACGCAGGAGGCGGTGCTCAATTCGCTCTGCTGCGCGGACGATGTGACGGCGGAGAACGGCGAGGTCGTCGAGGGGATTGGAAAGTATCTGTAAGAAAAAACTGCAATCAAAAAAGAAGTGAGCGGATGCTCACTTCTTTTTTCTGTTTTTGACGGCCTCGGTCAGCAGGAACTCAATCTGCGCATTGATCGAGCGGAAATCATCCTCCGCCCATGCGGCAATCTCGTCCCAGAGCGACGGGGCAAGGCGAAGGAGCACCTGCTTCTTCGCCTTTTCCTTTTCTTTTGCGGCCTTTTCCTTTTTGATGATCTGGGCCTCGAGCTGCTCAAGGCGTTCCATGCGCGCGGCGAGCTGCTCCTCTTTGAGGCGGAGTTCTTCCTCGTTCATCGGGGATCACCTCCGTTTTGCTGGAATCAATAGAGGGTGCCGCTGTTGACGATGGGCTGTGCGTCCTTGTTGCCGCAGAGCACGACCAGCAGGTTGGAGACCATCTGCGCCTTGCGCTCCTCGTCGAGGACGACGACCTCCTCCTCGCCAAGCTGATCGATAGCCATCTTCACCATGCCGACCGCGCCCTCGACGATCTTCTGGCGGGCGGCGATGATGGCGGTCGCCTGCTGGCGCTGGAGCATGGCGGCGGCGATCTCCTCGGCATAGGCGAGATGGGTGATGCGCACATCCTCGATGACGATGCCGGCGTCCTTCACGCGATCGGCCAGATCCTGCTGCATGATTTCGGAAATCTCGCTGGAGGAGCCGCGCAGGGTCTTTTCGTCGGTGTCGTTTTCCATCGTGTCGTAGGGATACAGGCGGGCGATATTGCGGATGGTGGAATCGCACTGGATGGAGAGATACTCCTCAAAGTTCTCCACGGCGAAGACTGCGGCGGTCGGGTCGGCGACGCGCCAGATGACCACGGAGCCGATGATGATCGGATTGCCCATCGCGTCGTTGACCTTCTGCTTCTTGTTGTCCAGCGTGCGGGTCTTGAGGCTGATCTTCTTCGAGCCGCCGACCTGCATGGTGGAGGTCTGGCCGTTTACCGTCGTCTGCACGGGAATGCCGCCTTCGCCATTGTTCTTTGCAGGCGCGTTGGCAGTGACGAAGGGATTGACCCAATAGAAGCCGGGCTCCTTGATCGTGCCGTGGTAATTGCCAAAGAGGGTGAAGACATAGGCCTGATTGGGCGCGAGGACCTTGAGGCCGCAGAGCAGGATGAGGAAGAAGAGGAAGCCGGCGACGCCCAGTACGATCAGAATCCATGTGTACAGGATGCCCAGAACAAAGGCGGCGACGCCCGCGGCGAGGCCGAGCAGGCAGAGGAGCAGCGCGGCAAAGCCGTTCATGCGGGCGGCGCGCTTCTCCTGCGGGACGGACTGGAAGGCAGTGGATGTCATGGTCAATCTCCTTTCGCTGTATAAGAGGTGAAGTGATATCGATTTGATATCATCATGATAATGTGGGACGGGCGGTTTGTCAAGAGGGGAGCAGGAATTTTTTGCAAATGCCGCCTTCTGCGCCGGAATACAGGGACTGCCATTGCCAAATGAGCCGGTAAAATGCTATAATCAATCCAAATGTGTCAACCAAAGACGGAGCGAGGAAAGAGCATGGTCTATCAGAGAAGAAACCGCATGGAGAATGAAAACCGCCAGCGCCAGACGCTGGGGCAGGACGGCTTCAGCGCGAGCCTGAACGGGCAGGGGACTGCGGCGCGTCCCGTGCAGCCCGCCTATGCGCGCCCGGCTGTGCAGGCGCAGCCCTATGCGACGGTCGTGCGCCGGGTGATCGAGTTTGCCGAGAACGGCGACGGAACGCTGACGGCTGTGCGCTGCCTCGACTTGAATGCGGATGATCTGGATATCCAGTACGAGGCGGGTACGTCGCCTGTGGCCTGCATCGCCCCGCATGCCTTTGAGGGCTGCGCTGCGCTGCGCCGCGTTGCGCTGCCGCCGCAGCTGCGGCAGATCGGGGAAATGGCCTTCTCCGGCTGTGCGCGCCTGCAGCGGCTGACGATCCCGGGCGGCGTTGTGCGCGTGGGCACGCTGGCCTTTGCCAAGTGCACTTCGCTTGAGCGTGTGCGCCTTGAGCCGGGCGTGCAGGCGCTTGGCCCGTCCTGCTTTTCCAAATGTACGCGCCTTGCCCGTGTGGATATTCCCGCGAGCGTCGCGCAGTATGGCGGGGGTGTGTTCTTTGGCTGCGGCAGGCAGCTCGTGCTCTACGGCGCGGAGGGGACGCCGGCGCAGCAGTATGCGAAGGTGAATGGCATCTCCTTTGATTCCCAGAGCTGGCGGGAGGATCCGGAGCTCGTCTTTGCAGAGAATGAGGACGGCACGCTGACCGTCCTCGGCCCGAGAGGCGAGGCGCCGCAGCGGCTGGAGATCCCGGGCGAGATCTGCGGGCGCAGGATTGCGGCGATCGCGCCCAAGGCCTTCTTTGCCAGCACGACGCTCGAGCAGCTGATCGTTGGCGGCGGCGTGCGCGTGATCGGGGAGAGCGCGTTCTTTGGCTGCCGGGCGCTGACGGCGCTTGCCTTTGAGCGCGGGCTGGAGCGCATCGGCGACAATGCCTTTGCCAGCTGCGAGGGGCTGACGCAGGTGACGCTGCCATGGGGCACGGCGCATGTGGGGTATATGGCTTTCTTTGGCTGCGTGCGCCTTTCCTTTGTCAAGATGCCGGCGACTACGCGCGTGAGCGATCTGGCCTTTGACGCCTGCGCGGAGAATCTGCGCGTCTTCGGCGGGGTGAGCGCGGGACGTCAGGCGTCCATGCATATTTGAAATATCCCGGCAGGAACTTGAAACGCGGACGCGATTTTGGTATAATAATCGAGATTTTTTGCGGGCGTTGCAGAATGCCTGCTTTTTCGTGAGACAGCAGACCGCCCTCAATCAGATGGACGATCAATCGGAAAACGACATGGGATGGGAGAGACGTCACATGAGGAAAATCGGTTTTGACAGCCAGAAGTATATCCGCCTCCAGTCCGAGCATATCCGCGAGCGCATTGCGGCCTTCGGCGGGAAGCTGTATCTGGAATTCGGCGGCAAGCTCTTTGACGACTACCACGCCTCCCGCGTGCTGCCGGGCTTTGAGCCGGACAATAAGATCAAAATGCTCCTGGAGCTCAAGGATCAGGCGGAGATCGTCATCGCCATCAGCGCGAACGACATCGAGAAGAACAAGCGCCGCGGCGATCTGGGCATCACCTATGACACCGACGTCATGCGTCTGATCGATATTTTCCGCGGCTTCGGGCTGTATGTGGGCTCCATCGTGCTGACCAAGTATGCGGAGCAGCACTCGGCGATCGTCTTTGAAAAGCGGATGACCGCCATGGGCCTGAAGGTCTACCGCCATTACAGCATCCCCAATTACCCGGCGGATCTCAAGCTCGTCGTCAGCGACAACGGCTATGGCCGCAACGACTATATCGAGACGACCCGCTCGCTGGTCGTCGTCACCGCACCGGCTGCCGGCAGCGGCAAGATGGCGACCTGCCTCTCTCAGCTTTACCACGAGCACAAGCGCGGCGTCAAGGCGGGCTATGCGAAGTTTGAAACCTTCCCGATCTGGAATCTGCCGCTCAAGCACCCGGTGAATCTCGCCTATGAGGCCGCCACCGCCGACCTGAACGACGTCAACATGATCGATCCCTTCCATCTGGAGGCCTACGGCGAGACGACGGTCAACTATAACCGCGACATCGAGATCTTCCCCGTGCTGCGGATGATCTTTGAACGCATCTACGGCGAATGCCCCTACAAGAGCCCGACGGACATGGGCGTCAACATGGTCGGCTTCTCCATCGTCGACGACGAGGTCTGCCGCGAGGCGTCCAGGCAGGAGATCATCCGCCGTTACTTCAAGGCGGCCTGCCAGCTGCGGCAGGGCATGAGCAGCGAGGCCGAGGTCAGCCAGATTGAGCTGCTGATGCAGACGCTGGGCATCGAGCCGGAAAACAGGAGCGTCGTGCCTGCGGCCATTGAGCTGGCGGCGAGGACGGGCGCGCCTGCGGCAGCCATCGAGCTGCCGGACGGCAGGATCGTCACCGGTAAGACGACGGCGCTCTTTGGCCCGTCGGCTGCGCTGCTGCTCAATGCGCTCAAGGCCCTTGCCGGCATCCCGGACGAGATCAAGCTGATCTCCCCGGAGGTCATCGCCAATATCCAGACGCTCAAGACCGAGTACATGAAGAGCCAGAACCCGCGCCTGCACACGGACGAGACGCTCATCGCCCTGTCCATCAGCGCGGCGACGGATAAGAATGCCATGCTTGCCATGCAGCAGCTCGACGCGCTGGGCGGCTGCGACGTGCACTCCACCGTCATCCTGACCTCCGTGGACGACAGCGTCTTCAAGCGCCTCGGCGTGCACATCACCTGCGAGGCGACCTACGAGAAGAATAACCTCTATCATAAATAATGCGCCGGATTCGGCGTGATGGCGGCGCTCTGCAGCGTGATTTGCAGAGCGCCGCGTTTTTTTATGCCAAATCGGGTAAAAACGCAGGAAATTTGCAGGATAAATAATTGCCCACGCAAGATGGGTAAAAATTCCGTCATATTACTATTGGGATAGATAAAGAATTGATGAAAAATGCAGGAGAATGTTAATTGGTCGTCAAATAGACTTGCAAATTCCTTGTAGAATTGCTATAATATAAAAACGATCATACAAAAGCGCAGGGCGAGCCTGCGGCAAAGGGGTTGTAATCATGAGCGTGACGGGCAGCTTTATCATCGCAGCGCCGCAGGCAGTGGCGGCTAAGCTTGGGTGCATCTTCGAAAAGGCGCAGCTTGTGCCGGCGGGCGTGTACGAAAGCGGAGC
Source organism: Clostridia bacterium (assembly GCA_017936375.1). Classification (GTDB taxonomy): domain Bacteria; phylum Bacillota; class Clostridia; order Christensenellales; family Aristaeellaceae; genus Ventricola. The sequence continues at coordinate 14,091 of JAGBFR010000054.1, read as the reverse complement.
GGAGGCGATTGCGGCTGCGCAGCAGGCGGAGGACGGCGTGCTGCTTGTGACGACGTGGAAGCTGGATGATATGACGGGCGTGGAGCTTGCGCAGCAGCTGGGCGAGGCGAGCGACGTGCTGATGATCGTTCCTCAGGATTATGAGGGCGACGAAGAGCTGGCGATAAACGTCATGCCCCTGCATAACCCCATCAGCCCTGAGGCGCTGGTGCAGTCCGTGCGCGTGCTGACGCACTGCCGGGTGCAGATGGGCGCGCTGCGCAAACGCGCGAAGAAGCTCGAGCGCACGCTGGAGGACCGCAAGCTCATCGACCGCGCCAAGGGCAGGCTGATGGATACGCAGCACATGACCGAGGCAGAGGCGCATCATTACATCCAGAAGAAGAGCATGGACTCGGGCTGCCGCCTGGCGGATATAGCCCGCGAAATCCTCGAAGCCCCTGTCGGTGAAGAATAAATGAAGAAAAAAACATCACCCCGGAGCTTGATGCTCCGGGGTGATGCTGTTTATGGGGATCAGTCGAGCGAATGGAGGAAGCGCTCATAGGTGACGGCCTGCGCCTCCTCGTCTGTGAGCGTGCGGACGAACGGCGCGCGCGCATGGCCTGCTCCGGGGCCGGCAGAGCGGTATTCGGCGAGGAAGACAGTCGCGTGCGCATGCGGCTTGTTCCAGTCGTGGAAGCCGTCGGGATGGATATGCGCGCCGAGCTCGCAGTCAAGCAGCACGGTCTTCGCATGCTCGCGCCATGGGCGGCCCAGATAGACGCCGCCGTCCGGGCAGTCCCCGGCGATGAAGCGGCAGCGGTCAAAGACGTAGCCGAATTCCTGACCCTCGGGCGTGGAGGGCGCGGTCACATAGGCGCTCAGGGGCGTGCTCCTGTCCTGCCTGCCGTCGACGGTGACGATATCGCAGTCCTCGAACCATGCCGCCGCGCTGCCGAAGATGAAGTCGACGTCGCCCTCGATGCGGCAGCGCCTGTAGGTCTGGCGCTGGGGCGTGCGGGGGGCGAACTGCTTCGGCCCGATAAAGCCGTTCTTCTGCATTTCCTTGAGGGGGAGGGGCGCGGTAAAGAGCGTGTCCTGATGGCTGAGCAGCACGCAGTCCTCACAGAGGAAGTGATCGCCGTCCGCGTAGAGGGCGATGGCCTGCGCCGCCTCCTCGCGCGGGGCGGCGGCGTTTTCAATGGTCAGGCCGCGCAGGGTGATACGCTCGCCGTCCGTGCGTAGCGTCGCCGTGCGGAATGTGCCGCGGCGCTCGCCGTCCTCGAGGATCACCGCCGCGCCGTCGTTCCAGACGATGGCCGTCTTGTCTGCACCGGCGCCCTCGAGCGTCGTGTTTGCACGGGCGAGGACGAGCTTTTCCCGGTAGAAGCCGGGGGCGATGCTGATGCGCGCGGGCGTGCCGTCATCCGGCGGGAGGAGAGCGATGGCCTCGGCGATGGTCGCGCATGCGCCCGGGCCGACGTGAAGAATCGAGCAGTCATTCATGGGAAGCGCCTCCTGTGTGCGTTCAATCGGAATCCTTCTCCGTCTCCTGCGGGCGGAGAATTTCGGTCTCATAGTACGTACCGTCGCGCCAGAAGGTCAGCACGGCGCTCTCCCCCGGGGCAATGGAGGCGCGCGCCTTGCGCAGCGTCGCATCGCCGAGGATGGTGATATCGCCCACGCCGACGATCACGTCGCCTGCCTGCAGGCCGGCGTCCTGCGCGGGGGAATTGTCGTCGACGGTCTTGAGCCATGCGCCCTGCGGCAGGCCGTAGTACGCCTGATAGACCGGCAGCACATAGCGGGAGACGACGCCCATCTGCCACTTGGCCGCGGCGCGCTCCTCGTCGGTGATCTCGATGGGCAGGGTGCGCATGTGGCTCTCGCCCGCGCCCGCGCCGGCCTCGATGAAGATCATCTGGTCGTCGTCGATGTAGCGGTTCACGCCGCCGCTCTGGTATTCGCACACGGCGAGCTGCGCGCCGGTGAAATATACCTTGCGGCTGACCTCGAAGTGATGCGGCCAGATGCCGTGCTCCTCCTCAAGGCCGTTGGTGGCAAAGTCGGAATAGGTGTCGCCGATGCCGATGGAGATATCGTCGAGCATATACTGGCGCTCGATCTCCTCGGCGAAGGTGTCGGCCATGTAGGCGGGCTCGCCGTTGGTCCAGTAGGGGATGATCTTCAGGGCGAAGCGGGTGAGCTTTGCGCCGCTCCTGTTTTCAAGGGAGAGCTGCAGCGCGCCGCAGAAGCGGTAGGAGGTCACCTCGACATTCTGGATGAAGAGCTTGCCGTCGCGCTTGTTGTCCAGATACAGTAGCTCGTTCGGGCTGCCGGGCTTCTTGGGCGTGCGCGGGTCAAAGAGCATGGCCTGCGTCTGCGGGTCGGCCTCTCCGGTCTCGGGCAGGCCGCAGTGCTCCTGGAAGGTGCGGATCACGTCCGCGGTCGACTTGGTGTAGAGCGTGCTCTCGTTTTCCTTCACATAGTAGCCCATCTCATACAGCTGGCGGCGCAGCGCAAGGACGGCCTTGGAATTGTCGCCCACGCGCAGCGTGCCATAGGCGGAGAGCTCCTCGTCGGTATAGGAGAAGGGCTTGATCTTGTTGATGTCGCCCAGCGGATCACAGGAGAGGACGGGGTACTTTTCTCGCACAGTATCCTCGCTGACGGGGATGAGCACGGCCGGCTGGATCTGCCGTGTGAACTGCGAGAGCAGATAGCCCTCCGTGCCGTCCTCAATGCGCACATGCAGCCAGATATCGTCCCCGTCGGCGATCTCGCCCTTGACGGTCAACTGGATGCCGGATTCCAGCTCGGCAATGCGATGCCCGTCCGGCTCCTCGCGCAGGTTGACCCGCACGGCCGTGCGCGCCAGATGCGCCTCGTCATAGACAGTTTCGCCCGGCAGCGTGCCGGGAATGGGCGTGGCGGTGGGCTCGGGCGTCGCCGTCGGCTCCGGGGTAGGGGTGGGTTCCGGCGTGGGTTCCGGCGTCGGCGAGGGCGTGGGGATCGGCTCGAGGAGCTCAAGGAGCATGTAGCCCTCGCGCCCGCTCCTGCGCACGCGGACATGCGCCCATGTTTCGCCGTCCTCCTCGCTGGTGGAGAGCACCTCCACGCGGGAGCCGCGCTTCACCTTTTCAAGCAGATTGCTCTTGACGGAGGGAGCTTTGCGCAGGTTGGCCTCCTTGGCGGTCTGTAAAAGGCTGCCGTCTTCCGGGGCTTCCTGTGCGGACGGGGTCTGCGCCGTGTCTTCCTCTGCAGGCAGGCCGGCGGCCTCGCGCAGCGCGGCGTCGATGGCAGCCTGCAGCGCGGGGTTTTCCTTTGGGGAGGTCAATTCGCCCATGGCGGGCATGGACCGGGCAGAGAGCAGCAGCGCCGCGCAGAGCAGGGCTGCACCATGTTGCTTCTTCATATGTTCATTCCTTTTCGGGTGATGATTCTGTGCCTTTGGCGGCACACGCCGCCGTCTATCATTATATCAGCTTGCCTGCGAGGCGGCAACCGGTATTTGTGAAGATGAAAAGCACTGCGGCTGAAATCCGGAAGCGGCTTGAGACTTTTTGTGACGGCCTCCGATGAGGTTAAAAATATAACGCACGAGAAAAGAAAGCTGGGTATGCCCTATGTGCAGGATGGCGGCGTGAAAGAGGGGGGGTTATGCCGGAAACTGAGCCGCGGCAAAATTATTATGAATATAGCAAACGGTCTTGATTCTCAAGCGGCTTGAGAATGTATGATATAATAAGCTTATGCGGCCTGAGTATGCTCCTGCGGCGGTGACCGGAGGGGAATGCGGCGGCTGCAAGAAAAAAGCGTGAATACACAAAGGGGGAAATCACCATGATCAAACGCATGCTGTCTCTTCTGCTGTGCGCGTTGCTGGTCATCAGCCTGTGCGCCGTCGCCTTTGCGGAGGAGACCTTCTCCGCTGAGTACGAGATGAAGGGCACCACCTCTGCCGGCAAGCCGAAGAACGACACCTTCATCTTTGAGGGCAAGACCACTGATGGAAAGATCACCGAGCTGAACTTTGACATCATCCGCAACAAGGGCACCGAGGGCGAGTACTCCAAGAAGGGCATCATGGGCTACTCCATGAACGTCTCCGATGCGGCTGTTGAGAAGACCGAGGACGGCTACAAGCTCGCCACCCTGACTTCCTACGGCTACAACGAGCAGTTTGACGAGGGCATGTACGCCCAGTTCATGGTCAGCGCCTCTGCGGAGAAGCTGACCGAGGAGACCACCTTCGGCGAGCTGACCTTCGTCAACCTGGCGAAGCCGACCGAGCCGCTGGCCATTGAGAAGGCGATTATTGCCTATCAGTATCTGGCGAACGAGGGCAATATCACCCTGACCGCTGAGACCCCGGTGAAGGATCTCGTGGCGCTCCATGGCTTCTACAAGGATGGCGCGTTCGTCGAGGGCAGCACCCGCATCTCCTTTGCCGGCCTGAATGGCGGCCGCAGCTACGGCGAGCAGATCGACGCGATCGTCGCCTACATCCTTGAGAACGGCCTGACGCTGGAAGAGGTCTATGAGATGTTCAGGACCGTCAACCAGTCCAGCCAGCCGATCGAGGAGCGCGACGTGATCTCCGGCGCGACGATCGCCTTTGTCGGCGACTTCCAGCGCATGGTGTATCTGGCGATCCACGGCAAGCTGTTCGAGGGCGTTGTGACCCACACCACCACCGACGGCAGCACCAAGGTTGAGGTTGCGACCCAGGGCTTCGGCGGCGAGATCGAGACCCATGTCACCTTCGACGCCGAGGGCAAGGTCGCTTCCGTGGCCGTGCGCGACGCGCAGGAGACTGACGGCATCGGCGCTGCGCTGTATGCCGAGGGCGCTGCCTTCCTGACCGCGCTGGTCGAGGGCCAGGCCGACGTCGCCGCTGTGGACAGCGTGTCCGGCGCGACCGTGACCTCTGATGCGCTCAAGAAGGCCGTCCAGATGGCGCAGGAGTATATGCAGGCGCTGTAATCTCACGGCGATAAGCAACGATAAGAAAGCCGGCGGAGCAATCCGCCGGCTTTTTCTGTGCGGATTGAGGGCGCGGGGCATTCGAACGTTGGCAATCGATTGGAATTGTGCTATAATCCTTTTCATGGAATCTCCGCCTTGGGGCGGATAAAGGAGCGTGTCAAAGACATGAGAGGAATGAAACGCATCGCTGCGCTGCTGCTGTCGCTGCTGCTGCTTACTGCGGCCTGCGCGCTGGCGGGTGAGATTGAGATCAACGCGTACGACTATCCCGTTGAGGAGGATGGCTGGTACGACACGATGGAGGAGGTCGCCGTCTATCTGGTGGAGTACGGCGAGCTGCCGGACAACTATCTGACCAAAAACGAGGCGAAGGACCTTGGCTGGAATTCCAACAAGGGCAATCTCTGGAAGGTGGCGAAGGGCTGTTCCATCGGCGGCGACCGCTTTGGCAACTATGAGGGCCTGCTGCCCAATGCAAAGGGCCGCAAGTGGACGGAGTGCGACATCGACTTTGAGGGCGGCTACCGCAATGGGAAGCGCATCGTCTTTTCCAACGACGGCCTGATCTACTACACGGACGATCACTACGAGTCCTTTGACGAGGTCAGCGTCGTCTGGGCGCAGGAGGAGAATGCCGGCGGCTATCAGGATGAGGACACCAACCTGGTCTGGTCGACGGAGACGGAGGAGGAGTCCTCCGGCGGCCTTCTGTCCGATGAAGAGTTTGACAAGCTGTGGAATCTGCTGTTCGGGGAGTGAGAATGATGAGAAAGATCCGACTGGATATGACCAACATTGAGACGGTCAGGGCGATGCACATCTACATGCGCTATGCGATGGACTTCCCGGCGTACTATGGCTGCAATCTCGACGCGCTGCACGATGTGCTTGCGGAGATTGGCGAAGAGACGCAGGTCACCGTCACGGGCATGGCTCGCACGGGCGAGGAGGTGCAGCGCTGGCTGCCGGCCTTCCGCCGTGTGATTGAGGACGCCATGGAGGAGAATCCGAAGCTGACCTTTGTGCTGACCGAGGATTGAAAAAGAGCATAAGAGAAGCGCCGCGGCATGAGCCGCGGCGCTTTTATGCGTGTATAGGGTTTTGATTACTGCACACTGGGCACCTGATCGCGGGCCTTGTCGTCGAAGATCAGGACGCGCACGCGCTTGTTGTTCGTGGTCATGTCCCAGATCCACTCGGCGTTGATGCCGCCGTCCGCAGAGGCCTGCTGGGCGATGCAGATGTTGCCGCGGGTCGCCTTCTGGCCGAGCATGTTCTCGATGATGGAGAAGTCGGAGCCGTCGCGCTTGGTCGTCGGGATCTCGCACAGGTGATAATCGCCGTTGATGCGGATGGTGTGATCGGAATAGCCCTTGCCGCCGCTGGTGTAGCAGTCGATGGTGCCGCGGCGGGTGACGGTGATGAACTCGCCGGCCGGGGTCTCGCGGTAGAGGTACTTGGCCGTGGCCAGACCGGTGGAGATGCTGCAGGAGCCCACGCGCGCGCCGTCCTTATAGACGGTCAGCGTCTGCTTCGCCTTGTCGATGACGATGCCGTAGTTCGTATTCGGCTCGGCCTTGCGCAGCCTGTTGCGGCGGATGTAGCCGCGGACGAACGCGCCGTCCTCATTGCGGAAGGCCTCGACCAGTGCCCAGCCATCCTCGCGCTCGGCGACGACGTTCAGACCCTGAGAGATGCCGGAGACGGAGCCGAGCTTCTTGCGGCCGTCCTTGGGGGAGTCGTAGATGTAGGAAACCTCGTTTTCGCCCACGTCCACGCCGACGAAGGGATGGGTGATCGCCGCCCAGATTTCCGCGTCGGTCGCGTCGGCGGTCAGGCCCCAGTAGCCGGCGTCGGTCTGCTGCGCGGCGTCGCTGACGCCCACGCCGATGAGCAGGCCTTCCTCGCCCATTACGCCGCTGCCCGCCGCGGTGGAGACGGTCTCGGTGACGACGGGGGCGGGCGCTGCAGCGGCAGCGCTGGAGGCGGCGGTATTGCCGTTCGTGGCGATGGCGGAGACGGTCACGGTGACGCCCTCGCCCTCTTCGCCCTCTTCACCCTCTTCGATGGGGAGGGGCTCGATGGTCAGGGAGGCGGTCACAGGCGCCTTACCGGGCACGCCCCACTGGCTCTCCATCGTCGCGGAGACGGTGTAGTCGCCGACGGGCAGGAAATTGCCCTGCGCGTCAAAGGCGTCGAAGGCGAACTCGTTGCCCTTGGTGTGCAGCTCGACCTTTTCGCCCAGATTCATGACCACGGAGCCAAAGCTGTCCAGCAGCTGGATATCCATGAAGCCGGGAATCTTCGGGGTGATGGTGATGCTCACCTCGCTGCCGGTGGTGGCGATCTTGGGCGCCTTCATGGTAAAGGACGGAACGTCGGTGAACGCTGCAAGGGCGGTGCCGCCGAAGAGGACGACCGCGAAGAGCAGCATGGCCAATGCCGTACGGATACGCTTCATGAGGGTACATGCTCCTTTCAATCCATGGGCGCGGCGAGGGGCCGCCCCAGAGAATACCGATACTTATTTCAAATACCATGATACCGCAAAACGGACGATGATGCAAGAGCGGAATGGAATTGAGGGCAGAAAACGGGGCGCTGACCCGGATGGGGAAGCGCGGTTTTTCCGGGGAAAGCGCGCCGGGCGGCTTGCCCGGGAATTCGGCATGTGATACAATCAGTAAACGATTGAATGGGAGGTGGGGACGATGGAAGAGACGCAGGCGCTGCGGGAGCGGATTCTAACGGCGCTGATGCACATCCGCTGCGCCCCCGCCGGGACGGAGAGCGAATTGCACGCGCAGGCGGCGCAGGCGCTGCTTGACGCCGGGATCGCGGCGGAGCACGAGGCGGTGCTCGGCCCGCGCTGCCGGATCGACTTCCTCGCTGGCGGCGTGGGCATTGAGATCAAGAAGAGCAGGCCGCAGCCCGCGGCGCTCCGGAGGCAGCTGGCGCGCTATGCGCAGTGCGAAGCGATTGAGGAATTGATCGTCGTCTCCCCGCGCGGGGTGAATCTGCCCGCGAGCATCGGCGGCCGGCGCGTGACGATGCTCGCCCTCGAGCGGCTGTGGGGCGTCAGCCTGCCATGAGGCGGCAGTGTGCTCTCTATATGATGAAAGAATTTCGGCAGGAGACTGCGAAGGGAGGGGAAGAGATGGACGAAAGGCGTCTGCCGGCATATCTGCGGGACCCTGCGGCTGTGGGGCATATCTACGGCACGCTTTCCTATAACAGAAGGAGCAAATGCTGGACGATCAAGGGCGAGCCCTGTGTGACGGAGATGGCCAAGCGTCTCTTCCCCGGCAGCGAAAGGCGGCGGGGCGAGGCGCGCTTCACCGCGAACAGGCGCATCATCGGCGAGGTCAACTGGCTCATGCAGCGCTATCCGCTGGAGATCGCCGCGCGAGACCGCGCTCTGTGGGAGCGCTCACTGGAAAAGGCGCGCGAGCACGCCATCGCCCGCGAGGAGGCGCTGCGCCTGCCGCAGCGGAGCACCCCGCCGGAGGGGACGTTTGACGGCGAGCTGCGCGAATTCCAAAAAGAGGGCCTCTCCTTTCTGCTGGCCAATCCGCGCACGCTGCTGGCGGATGAGATGGGCCTTGGCAAGACGGTGCAGGCGCTGGCCTGCCTCGCCTCGACGGGGGATCTGCCCGCGCTGATCGTCGTCCCGCCGCATCTTGTGCGCAACTGGCAGGCGGAGACGCAGCGATTCCTGCGCGCGGATGGACGGGCGGCGCGCGTGTGCGTGCTCACGGGCCTCAAGCCCTATCCGCTGCCGGAGGCGGACGTCTACATCATCCACTACCTGCTGCTGCGCGGATGGAAGCAGGCGCTGCCGGGCCTTGGCTTCAAGGCGGTCGTCTTTGATGAGATCCAGGAGCTGCGCCGCGCGGGGACGGAGAAATACTCCGCAGCCAGCCTGCTGGCCGAGGGCTGCGAGCGGGTGATCGGCCTGTCCGGCACGCCGATCTATAACAAGGGCGCGGAGATCTGGAATGTGGTCAACATCCTCGACTTTCATTGCCTGGGCGACTGGGAGAGCTTCACCCGCGAGTGGTGCGACGGATACGGCAATCATATCGTCCGCGACCCGAGGCTGCTGGGCGAGCATCTGCGCCGCGAGGGGCTGATCCTCCGCAGGAATAAGCAGGAGGTCCTGCGCGAGCTGCCGCCCAAGCGCCGCCTTGTGCAGGAGATTGATTCGGACGACAAGGTCTATACCGAGCTCATGCGCCCGGTGATGGAGCTGCTGGGCAGCCTCGCTGCGCTGCATCCCGACGCGAAGGAGCGCGCGCTGCTGGAGGCGCAGATCAGCATGGGCGAGCGGCAGGCCACGGGCGTGGCGAAGGCGCCGTTTGCCGCGGCCTTCGTGCGCGCGCTGCTGGACAACGGGGAGAAGGTGCTGCTCTTTGCGCACCATCACGCCGTCATGGATATCTATAAGAAGGAACTGGCCGCCTATAAGCCGGCCTTCATCACCGGCCGCGAGACGGGCGAGCAGAAGGAGGCCTCCGTTCGCCGCTTCATGGGCGGGGAGACGGACCTGTGCGTGATCTCCCTGCGCGCGGCGGCGGGCCTCAACCTGCAGCGGGCGAGCTGCGTGGTCTTCGGCGAGCTCGACTGGTCGCCTGCCGTTCACTCGCAGGCGGAGGACCGCGCGCACCGCATGGGGCAGGAGGATTCGATCCTCTGCTACTATCTGGTCGCGCCGCAGGGCACGGACCGCGACATGCAGGATGCGCTGGGGCTGAAGGTCAGCCAGTTTGTGGAATTGATGGGCGACAGGCAGCCGGACTGGCAGGATGCGCAGAAATCCCAAATGGCCGCGCGGGCGCATATGGAGCGGCTGCTGGGGAAATACAGGGAGAAAACAGAAAAAAGCTGACCGGCGGGAAACCGCCGGTTTTTTCCGATTCTGATCTATTTTTGGATTTACATTCAACTATCGCCGCGCGCGGCCGTCTATATAGGCAGGAGGTGAGAAGCAGATGAGCATTGTCACGGATCCGGACAAGCAGAAAAAGGAAAGACTCAGCAGGCTCATGGAACAGTATGAGCGGGATCTGCTTCGGATGTGCTGCGTATATCTGAGGGACGCATCCATGGCGGAGGACGCTGTGCAGGAGTGCTTCATCAAGGCGTATCGCGCGCTTGATTCCTTTGAAGGGAGGAGCAGCGAGCGGACATGGCTCTACAGCATTGCGCTGAATGTCTGCCGCGATATGAGACGGTCGGCGTGGTACCGCTATGTGGACAGGCGGATTGACTTTGACCGGCTGCTGCTGTCTGCTTCGCCCGTCAGCGAGACGAGCGTGGCGCTGATGAGCGAGGTAATGCGCCTGCCGCGCAGACTGATGGAGGTCATCTGGCTGCATTATTATGAGGACCTGAGCCTGAAGGAGATTGGACAGCTGCTGGGCGTGACGCCCTCTGCGGTCAGCCATCGGCTGACCAAGGCGAAGGCGGCGCTGCGCAGCGCTCTGAAGGGAGATGTGTTTGATGAATGACGAAAAGTTCAGACATGCGCTGCATGCGGCGGCGGATGAATGCTTTTCCGGCGTAAGTGAGATGCCCTCGCAGCGGCAGGCTGTGATGGAGCGGCTTTCGCGAAAGAGCTATGTGATCCGCCGCAGGAGGACGTTCGTTCCTGCGATTGCGCTGCTGCTGATGCTGGTCATCGCAGGCGCGGCGGCTGCGGGGCTTGGGCTGTTCGGGCAGCTTCGCAGCGGGCTGGAGGATGAGATGAGCTATAACCGCCTTGGCCTGCTCGAGGAGGCTGCGGTTACGATCGGGCAGACGACGGCAATCGGCGGCTATGGCGAACTGACGATCGACCAGGCCTACTGCGACGGGCAGCGGCTGTACTATTCCTATACGATCCGCAAGGGCGACGCGCAGACCTCGCTGTATCTTGGCGACGGCGCGGCGCTCCCGGACGGGACGGATTTGCCTCCTGTGGACAGCTGGATTGAGGTGGCTGACGAATTCGTGACGGCGGCGTTCTACGAGGTTGCCCTGCCGGAGGGCTTTGCTGCCGGGGAAAACGTCGCGATCGTGCTGACGGCGATTGCTCATAAAGAAGATGGAACGCTTGACCTGATCGATGTGCCGGTGAAGATCCCTGTGACCGCGCCGAGGCAAATGCTGCGTGGCGAAGGGACGGCAAGCGGCTATGCCGCAGAGGCAGAGCTGCGCGTGACCGACGTGGATGTATACGGCACGGTGCGCATCTTCGCGCCGGAGGCGTACAGGCTCGGGGGCTGCGCGCTCAAGGTTGGCGGGGAGGCGTATGGCAACCTTGCATGGGGCAGTGAGTACGACGGCGAGGCGCATGAGATTGCGCTGCGCTTTGACCTGCCGGAGAGCCTTGTTGATGCGCAGCTTCTCCTTGAGGATGATGAGGGCGCGCATGGGGCGATTGAGTTGAGATGACCGAAAGGAGAAGCAATATGAAAAGGATGCTTTGCATGCTGCTGGCGATGGGGCTTGTGCTTTGCTGCGTGTCGGCGGCGATGGCGGATGAATATGTCACGATTAATGAGCTGCGCGAACAAGCGAAGCAGGGATGGAACGAGACGTACACGGCGATGGGGCGCGAGGTCGTCGCTGATGTTGAGATGGGCTGGTTCCCGGAGGCGGAGGCGTGTCCGTTGGTGAGCGTTGATCCCTATACCATCGATAAAGATGATGAGCGGCTTGATAAGTGGCGTGCGCTGCCGCACAGTATCATCTACGATGATCTGTCTGATAGCATTTCCATTGATGTGACTGACCACAGTAAGCATCAGCTAGTACCTCCGGTATCGTGGTACGGCAAATGGCTGCAAGACAATTTCAGATACTACGGCGGTGAGGTGCCTGATCGAGAAGCGGAAGACTGTGATATTACCTATAACGAATTCCTCAATTTGGTTGAGGCTGATGTGTTTGAATTTACGGGTCTTACGCTTGATGATTTCTATATCGACGAGGTTTGGGTGGTAAGCCCTTCTTACAAAGGGATAAAGGTAAATGGAGAATACGTGCGCGGCGATAAGCTCACCGCCACTGGAGGATATCACGTCTTCGCAAAACAGCTTGTGGAGGGGGTGCCGGTGTTTGGTTCGCATCCTGCGGGTGCCAAGGGGCATATTCAGTACAGTTACTACATGCCGGAATACCGTTATTTCACCATTCAGACAGTGGCAAATCCGGCGAACATTGAAGCAGACCTGCCGCTGCTCTCCTTTGATTCTTTCAAGGGAAAGCTGGAAGAACTGATTGATGCAGGAAATCTGCGCGGCGTGGATGCCATGCGCTTTGGCTACGGCACCTGCAAGGATGGCGACAGATGGAAGCTTGTTCCGGTGTGGATGGTGACTTGCGGTTACAGCAAAAATCCGAAGAGCGATGAGAATGTTTTGCCCTATATCGATGAAGATGGCACGCTTGTTTCGCCGATAGGCTATGACGAATACTACTTTAACGCGCAGACGGGAGAAATGCTTGAGACATACAGCATTAGTGCGACGGAATATGGCCTTCCCATGCCAAAGGTGCTGACTTGGGACGATGTGAAGTAAGGAGGAAGCATGATGAAAAGAAAGTTTGCTTTGATCCTTTCCGTGCTGCTGCTTGTTTGCTCGGCGGCGTCTGCGCAGGAGTATGTGTCCGTCGCGGAGCTTTACGAGCAGGCACAGGCGATGGGCGGCTGGTGGAAGGAGACGTTTGACACGCCCAATGGAGAGGTTGTTGTGGATGTGCCGATCATCGTGCCGGATGTGGAGAAGATGCCGGTGATCACCGTTGAGAAGGCGAAGATCAGCGAGGAACTGTTTAATCAGATTGCGTCAGGGGAAAAGTTTGGTTCTAAGAGCGACGTGAGCTATGAAACTGAATTGAACGGAGAACTGCTGGGATTCTATCTGGGCAGAGAAAATGATGATCCCTTTGGTGAAGAAACCGGTGATATGGGTTATGATGCGTTTGAGTCTTTGTATATTGAGCATGGCAAGTTTCGTAGCAACAGACTCGACAGTTGGAAATGGATGGAGGCAACGCCCAGAGAGGGGTATTTTCCATGGGAGCTTGACCCTGATGCTGTTAACGTGCGCAAGAATGATATCACGGTGAACAAGGCTATGCAGCTCTGGCACGAGGATTTGACGCTTTGCTATCCTGATGATGAATTTACGATTCGTCCGACAAAGATTGATCTTCGCGGTTCTACGCTGAATGAGAGTGGAAAGTCGAAGGATAAACGAGACGGGATTATTGTTATCGAAGAAGCAGAACAGCTTATTGGCGGTATTCCGCTCATGGGCTCGATTTCGATGACCAATTCTATTGCCGGTCGTACACCCAAGAATGCAAAAGAAAGAATGGAGAATGACCAAAAGTACAGCGATATGCATCCGTATCGGAAGGGAAGCCATAGCGTGCTTGGCATCAGTGATGGCTTTTATGGTGCCTTTATGAATGAGGAAACCTACCTGACGAGTAGCGAATTGGCGCGAGTGCGTACAACGGAGTATGAGGATATACCGATGGCTTCTCTTGATAGTGTGCTTGAAAATGTTCAGGAAAAGATCGAATCGGGCAATATCATCGGCGTGGATTCCATCAAGCTGGGATATCTTCTCTATTCTAATCCGGATATGACGGACTATGCTTGGGCGATTCCGCGTTGGGTCGTCGAAGCGAGGTATATGACGGATGAAAACAGAGACGAGTATATGATCAAAATGATGCTCGAACCGGAGGGAACCCTTGTGAAATGGGAGAATCACTATCAGGCGAAAGTGCCGGTTGATGCGCAGACTGGAGAATTGATTGTCTTTTCTACGGGGAGTGAGGAGACTTTCCGAGTGCCTGATCTTGTGACATGGGATGATGTGAAGTGAATCTGCCCCGGAGCGCCGTAAGGCGCTCCGTTTTTCTAACAATACTTAGAAAAAAGAGAAGCCTCCAAAAAGTTTTAAAAAAGTGTAAAAATAGGTGTTGACAAACAGGACTGACTCGTGTATAATTCATCAAGTCGTCACGAGCGAGGCACACCAAAAGTGCTGATGCGGACGGCATGATCCTTGAAAACGATACAGAATCAAGAAGAACGCGAAGATGCGATTTTCACGAGTC
>JAGBFR010000053.1 GCA_017936375.1 Clostridia bacterium | reverse complement strand
GCCGGAGTTCTTGGTCTTGGAGTTCTCCCACGCCTCGGTCATGTCCCACAGCACGCCCTCATTGGCATAAGCGGCATAGTAGGTGGAGGACAGGATCATGACGTCCGGCCAATCGCCAGAGGCGATGGTCTGCTGGAGCACGTCGTAGTAGGCGTCGTGGTCGGGCTGGATGATCTCAAGATCGATGCCGGAGAGCTCTTCCCAGCGGGCCTCGAATTCGGCCTGGCCGTTCGGCTCGGTGACGACGGTACCATCGATAAAGATGGTGATCTTCTCGGGCTTCTCGACTTCGGCGTACGCGCAGGCAGCGCAGAGCACCAGAGCCAGCAGCAGAGCAACCAGTTTCTTCATAACAAGAAACTCCTTTCATATTCCGGACCCGACCGGCAGCGCCGGCGCGTCCTTTGTCGTTGACAAAACAATACCATAGTTCCGGTCATTTTTGCAAGGTGCAATTCTTGAATTCTATGGAAAAAGCGCTAAAAATTTGCGCGTGAAGCGTTCAATATTTGTACGCAAGGTCAATAAAGCTCTTGAATATCCTGTATTTTCTGCTACAATAGACGTATTCCATCGCCGCGACGGCATGAGCGCACGGCGATTGCTTTTTTGCAGAAATGAGTGATTCTTTTGCCAATTCTTACCTTACGAAAGAGCAGGAACAGTACGCCGGCGCTGCGCTACGCTTCCATCTATATCTGCTTTCTTCTTGTCTGCCTGACGCTGGGTCTGTTTTTCTATGTGTCTGCCTCCGGCAATGCGCGGTCAGCCTATTGGGCGCATCACGCTGCACAGCTGAATGTCGACGTTTCCACGACCGACGGCAACCTCGCCGCCATGGAGAATTATGCAAGGCAGCTGTCCACGGACTCCACATTCGTCCGCCTGACGAACATGACCGGGCTTGAATCGCCCCGGTTTGTCTATACCGCCTACGAGGCGATGAAGAATCTCTCTCTTCGCCAGTACGGTCTGGCCAATCTTCCCGCGACGGCGCATATCTACCTCCCCCTTTCCGAATATGTCATTTCCTCCAGCCAGTTTTCCACAGCCGATCAATTCTACCGCTTCTATCTTGCCTATCCCCACGGCATGAAAACGCAGTGGATGGATCTGTTCCGCCAAAGACGCAGCGCCGTCGCCAGCGTCAATATGGCCCCGTTCACCGGCCGCACATCCGACATCATTCTGATCTATGACATCGGCTCCATGCTCAACGCGCATGTCCCGGCCGTCGTCTGGTTTGATCTGGACACCACCTCCATCGCAAAGCGCTTCTTCAGCGCTGCCGGTCCGGAGGGGGCGCTGCTCATCAGCAGCCCGGATGGCGAGCGCCTGTTCTCCCTCACGCAGGGAGGCGGCACCGCCGATGATTCCCTCCTCTCCGCCATGGAACAGACCGCGTTCGGCTCCGGCAGCATTGCCGCCTGCGGCGATCATATGCTCATCCGCACCGCCGGCAAAAACGGCTGGATATACACCCTCGCCCTCCCGCAGGCCCTGTGCACGCAGGCGCTGGGCGATTACACGCCGGCCTTCATCTGTGTGTTCCTTCTGGCCATCGTTTTCGGCGCCATTCTGGTCATATTCCTCGTGCGCCAAAGCATGCGCCCGCTGCACGACATGAACCGACTGCTGGTCTCTGCACAGGGCAAAAACGCACAGATGCAAAGGGAAATGGACGCACAGCGCCCGGCGCTCTGCATGTCCTACCTCAAAACGCTCGTCTCCGGCCATGTTTCCTCGAATGAGGAATTCGCCTATATGATGCGCTATCTCCGCCTGGACGGCGCGCTCACGCATTTCGTCCTCTTCTGCGGCGTGCATCCGCAGAGCCCTGCTCCTGCGGACGACGGGGAAATCTACCGCATTGTGCTGGAAAACCTGAACCGGTATCTGACCGACGCCCATCCGCTTTATCACTATACGACCCTCGCGCGCCAGTACATCGTCCTGGTCAGCTACGATGCAAACGCCGCAGAGCCACTCGAGGACCTCAGCCGCCGCATCACCGCACTGCACGACGCGCTTGAAAAGGAGAGCCTCTGGTTCTACGCCGGCGTCGGCGGCCCATGCACACAGCCCCAGCTCCTCTGGGAGGCCTATGAACAGGCCCGCGCTGCCGCGCGCTACACCACAAAGGGCCGCATCTTCCTCCCCTACTCCTCCATCCCCAAGGATCCCGACACCTGGTATTATCCGGTCGAGATCTCCGCGAAGCTCCTTCACTTCATCACCACCGGCAACAGGCAGCAGGTCTCCGAGATGTTCGCCCTGATCCACAGAGAGAACTTCATCGAGCGCAGCCTGCCCGTTGCGCTGATGGGCTACCTGCTCTCCGATCTCAAGAACACGCTCATCAAGGCGCGCTACCAGATCGAAATGACGCCGGATGAGGCGCTCGCCGCCCAGATCACAGTGCTCGATCGCCGCCTCGCCGAGGCTGCCGCCTTCCCCGAGCTTGAGGCCGGCGCTCTGGCGCTGTGCATCTTCTTCACCAGCGCCGCTGAGCCGTCCGATCCCATCCCGGAAGTCCAGCGCTATCTGCAGCAGAATTTCTCCGACCCCTCCCTGAGCCTGAGCAAGCTTTCCGGCCTGTTCAATATCTCGGAAAGCTACCTCAGCCATCTGTTCAAGGATCGTACAGGAGAGAACTTCTCCGTCTATCTCGAGAATCTGCGCATGAACGAGGCGATCGCGCGCATGCGCGCCCCCGGCTGCAATCTCTCCACCCTCTATCAGGAGCTGGGCTACTCCAACGCCGCAACATGGCGGCGCGCCTTCAAAAAGCGCTTCGGCATCACGCCAAGCGAAATGCTCCGCCAGAACGAATAATCCTCAGGACCGCCGGGTGCAGCATGCCCCGGCGGTTTTCATGCCATATGCTCGTTTCCTCTCCGCGCGCGCCCATTTTCTGTGCATTTCATCCTTGTTTTTATGGATATAAAATGATATAATAGACAAAACAGATGATCTTTGCGCGTTACGGGCATGGTCATCTGTATTGTCTATATCCCCATTTATTTGCTGCCTCTGCAGCAGCATACCAAAGAAAGGAGGAACATTATGCAGAAAACCGATCATAGGTATCATCATTTTGTGCAGATCCTGCGCGAAGAGCTGGTACCTGCCATGGGTTGTACCGAGCCTATCGCCATCGCTTACGGTGCAGCCAAGGCGCGCGAGATCCTGGGCTGTCTGCCCGAGTCCGTCCTGATTGAGGCCAGCGGCAACATCATCAAGAATGTCAAGAGCGTCGTTGTGCCCAATACCGGCGGCCTCAAGGGCATCGAAGCCGCCGCCGCCGCAGGCATCGTCGCCGGCCAGGCAAACAAGATCCTTGAGGTCATCAGCGAGGTGACCGACGAGCAGAAGGCTGCCATCCGCACCTTCATGCAGAGCAGCGAGCTGCGCGTCGCGCCGGCTGAAGGTGACGTCGTCTTCGACATCATCATCACCCTGCGCGCAAAGGAAGATGTCGTCCGCCTGCGCATCGCCGATTACCACACCAACATCATCCTCATCGAAAAGAATGGCGAAGTGCTGCTCAAGGGCGGCGAGGTCAGCGAGGGCGCAAAGCAGTCCGGCCTCACCGACAGGAGCTGCATGAGCGTCGAGGGCGTTGTGGACTTTGCCGCCACCTGCGATCTGGAGGACGTACGCGAGCTGGTCGAGCGCCAGATCAACTACAACTACAGCATCGCTGAGGAGGGCATGAAGAACAACTGGGGCGCCAACATCGGCAAGGTGCTCCTGAGCTTCCACGGCGACGACGTGAAGACCCGCGCCCGCTGCATGGCTGCCGCTGGCTCCGATGCGCGCATGAGCGGCTGCGAGATGCCGGTTATCATCGTCTCCGGCAGCGGCAATCAGGGCATCACCGCGTCCGTCCCGGTCATCGTCTATGCAAAGGCACTGGGCGTCAGCCACGACGACATGGTCCGCGCCGTGCTGCTCTCCGACCTGCTCACCATCCACCTCAAGACCGGCATCGGCCGCCTGAGCGCCTACTGCGGCGCGGTCAGCGCGGGCTGCTCTGCCGGCGCGGCCATCGCCTGGCTGCACGGAGGCGGATTCCCCGAGGTCGCCCATACGCTGGTCAATGCGCTGGCGACCATCTCCGGCATGATCTGCGACGGCGCAAAGGCGTCCTGCGCTGCAAAGATCGCCGCGTCCGTTGACGCCGGCCTGCTCGGCTGGCAGATGTACAAGATGGGCCAGCAGTTCCGCGGCGGCGACGGCATCGTCACCAAGGGCGTGGAAGCGACCATCCAGAACATCGGCCGTCTCGGCCGTCTCGGCATGCGCGAAACCGATAAGGAAATCATCCGCATCATGACCGGCCAGCCCATCTGCGAATAATTGCACGATGAGCCCCATACCCATTACAAGCGAAACATCAATGAGAGAAACGGGAGGAACCCATATATGAAATTTCTGAAGAGCCTGCCCGGCAAGCTTCTGCTCGGCATCATCATCGGCACCATCATCGGTCTGATCGTGCCGGAGTCCGTCATGGCTGTGATCGTTCCCGTCAAGAACATCATGGGCCAGCTGATCAACTTCATCGTGCCGCTGATCGTCATCGGCTTCATCGCTCCGTCCATCACCAAGCTCGGCTCCAGCGCGTCCCGCATGCTGGGCGTCGCGCTTGTTGTCGCTTATGCCTCCTCCGTGCTGGCTGCGCTGATGTCCACCGCCGCCGGCTACATCCTCATCCCGATCATGGACACCGCCAAGGAAGCCGCCGCCCTCAAGGAGCTGCCGGCTGACGTGTTCGGTCTCCAGATCCCGCAGATCATGAGCGTCATGTCCGCTCTGGCCTTCTCCGTGCTCATCGGTCTGGCCGCTGTGTGGACCAAGGCGAAGACCATCACCACGATCCTCGACGAATTCCAAAAAATCGTTCTGGACATCGTCTCCAAGATCGTCATCCCGATCCTGCCCTTCTTCATCGCCACCACCTTCTGCTGCCTGGCGTATGAGGGTACCATCACCCAGCAGCTGCCGATCTTCCTGAAGGCGGTTATCGTCGTGCTCGTCGGCCACTTCATCTGGATGGCCATCCTGTACACCGTCGCCGGCGTCTACTCCGGCAAGAACCCGAAGGAAGTCTTCAAGCACTATGGCCCGGCGTACATCACGGCCGTCGGCACCATGTCCTCCGCCGCGACCCTGTCCGTCGCTCTCCAGTGCGCCCACAAGTCCAAGGTCCTGCGCAAGGATATGGTCGACTTCGGCATCCCGCTGTTCGCCAACATCCACCTGTGCGGCTCCGTTCTGACTGAGACCTTCTTCTGCATGATCGTGTCCCTGATTCTGACCGGTGCCCTGCCGTCTGTGGGCACCATGATCCTCTTCTGCGCGCTGCTGGCCATCTTCGCCATCGGCGCTCCGGGCGTCCCGGGCGGCACCGTCATGGCTTCCCTGGGCATCGTGACCAGCATCCTGGGCTTCGGTCCGGAGGGCACCGCTCTGCTGCTGGCTATCTTCGCTATCCAGGACTCCTTCGGCACCGCCTGCAACGTCACCGGCGACGGCGCCCTGACCCTCATGCTCACCGGCTATGCCGAGAAGCATGGCATCAAGGAAGAGAAGATCGAGGTCAACCTGTAATCCTCTCTCCCCTGAAACCGCATAGCAAAAAGGCGGCTCCGCAATCGCGGAGCCGCTTCTTCTTATGTTCGGATTCTTCTTTACGCCTTGAGCGCCGCAAGCGTGGCCTGCAGGCTGGGCACGTCCTCCGCGCTGTGGCAGACGATGCCCATGCCCAGCGTCTTGCGGACGAAGCCGGTGAGCGCCTTGCCCGGGCCGATCTCCACAATCGTATCCACGCCCAGCGCCGCAAGCTCGCGGATGGTCTTCTCCATCTGCACGCCGCTGTGCACCTGACGCACCAGCAGCTGCGCGATGCTCTCCTCCCCCTTGAGCGTGCCAAGGCAGTTAAAGAGCACCGGAATCTGCATTTCGCCAAAGGCCTCGGTTTCAAACCGCGCTTCAAGCGCCCGCGCCGCCGGGAGCATGCGCTCCGTGTGGAACGGACCGCTCACGCGAAGCGGCATTAAGCGCCGCGCGCCCGCCGCCATCGCCAGCTCGCCCGCGCGGGCCACGGCCTCCTTGTCGCCGCCGATGACCAGCTGACCCGGGCAGTTGTAATTGCAGATCTGCACAACGCCCAGCGAGGACGCCTCCTCGCAGCAGCGCGCCAGCGCCTCTTCGCCAAGATTCAGCACGGCGGTCATCGCGCTCTCGTGCCCCTTCGCCGCCTCGGCCATCGCCTGACCGCGGTACGCCGCCAGCTCGACAGCGCTCTTCGCCGTGAAGACGCCGGAGGCCTGCAGCGCGCTGTACTCGCCAAGGCTCAGGCCCGCCGCATAGGACGGGACAATTCCATTCTCAAAGAGCACCGCCGTCACGCCCGCAGCAAAGGCGACCATGCACGGCTGGGTATACTGCGTCTGCCCGAGCAGCCCATCCGGATCCTCAAAGCAGACCCTGTGCAGATCAAAATCAAGCACCGCCGCATCGAACGCCGCACGGAAGGCGGGATATGCCTCGTAGAGATCCCTGCCCATGCCGGCATGCTGGCTGCCCTGACCGGCGTAGAGAAATGCCAGTTTCATCGTATTCTCTCCTTCTTAAAAGGGCGGCAGGCTCCTGCGCCGCCGCCCGGGAAATCAGATACAGAGCATCACGCCGGCCCACGTCAGGCCGCCGCCAAAGCCCACCATCACCACGCGCTGGCCTTCCTTGAGGAGGCCCTGCTCGTTCATCTCGTCCAGCACGATCGGGATGCTCGCCGCGCTCGTATTGGCGTAGCGGTCGATGTTCTTATAGAACTTGTCCTTGCCGCCGAGCCTGCGGATGCTTGCATCGAGGATGCGCTCATTCGCCTGATGGCAGACCACCCAGTCGACGTCGTCCATGGTCTTTCCGCCCTTGGCGAAGAGATCCTGCACGCACTTGGGTATGATGGCCGCGGCAAAGCGGAAGACCGCCTGTCCGTCCATCGTCATCGGCACCTGACGGGTAATGCCCGGGCAGCCGGAGCGGATCGCAGGATCGCTCCTCGTGCCCTGAACGGAGACGTACTCCCTCTCCTCATCCAGCGCAAAGACCGCCGCGCCCGCGCCGTCGCCGAAGAGGACGCAGGTCGTCCTGTCCGTCATATCCAGCACGCTGCTCATCTGCTCCGTGCCGATGACAAGCGCGCAGCGCTTTCCATTGCCCAGCAGCAGGCCGCGCGCCACCTCCACCGCGTAGAGGAAGCCCGCACAGGCCGCGCCGACGTCCAGCGTGGGGATATCCTCCGGCAGGCCCAGCGCGCCATGCACCGTGCTCGCCGTGCTCGGCATCACATACTCGCCGGAAGACGTCGCCACGACCACGCAGCCGATCTCCTCCGGCGCAGCGCCGCTGCGCTCCATCGCCCGCTTCGCCGCAGCGATGGCCAGCGTCGTAGCATTCTCGCCCTCGGCGCAGAAATAGCGCTGGCGGATGCCCGTGCGCCCGCCGATCCACTCGTCGCTCGTCTCGACAAAACGGCTCATGTCCTCGTTGCTCAGCACCTGGCTGGGCAGCGCGCGTCCGGTCGCAAGCAGCTTAAGTCCCTTCATGATTCTACCTCACTGTCCCATATGGCGGAATTTGTCATAGCGCGCCGCGATCAGCGCGCCGGCGTCCATCCCGCGCAGCTCGTCAAGATAGCGCGAGAGCGCCTCGTCAAGCGTCTCAAAGACGGCCTGCGGCTTGCGCTGTGCGCCGCCGACAGGCTCGGAAATGATCTCGTCGATCACGCCGTATCCATGCAGATCCTGCGCGGTCAGCTTCATGACCTCGCAGGCCTCTCCCCTGCGTCCGGCGTCCTTCCACAGAATGCTGGCAAAGCCCTCGGGCGTCAGCACGGCGTAATAGGCGTTTTCCAGCATCAGCACGCGGTCCGCAACGCCCAGAGCAAGCGCACCGCCGCTGCCGCCCTCGCCGGTGACGACGGCAATCGTCGGCACGGACAGGCGGCTCATCAGCGACAGGCACTGGGCGATCGCCTCGCCCACGCCGCGCTCCTCCGCCTCCATGCCCGGGTATGCGCCCGGCGTATCGATGAAGGTGATCACCGGGCGGCGGAATTTCTCCGCCTGACGCATCAGGCGCTGCACCTTGCGGTAGCCCTCCGCGCCCGGCATGCCGAAGTTATAGGCGACATTCTCATTGAGATCGGTGCCCTTCCTGTGGCCGATGACGGTCACGGGCTCGCCGTGAAAGAGCGCGATGCCGCCGAGGATGCTCGGATCCTCGCGGTTGGCGCGGTCGCCCTTCTGCTCAAAGAAGTCGGTGAACAGCTCATGGATATACGCGTCGATCCTCGGCCGGCGCGGATGACGGGCGAGAAAGACCTTCTGCTCCGCCGTCAGCTTTTCGCATCGGGCGAGAAGCGCCTCTCTCTGCTCGAGCAGGGACTGGCGCTCAGCGCCCTTGGTCACGCCGAGCATCGCCTCGATCTCGTCAAGCTGTGACAGAATCTCACGAATCATCCCCGCATCACCCCATATCCATGCAGCCGGAGCAGCTTCGCCAGCGTCTCGCGCATGCTGCCGCGCGGGACAATCTGATCGACAAAGCCATGCTCCTGCTGGAATTCGCTGCGCTGGAAGCCCTCCGGCAGCCGCTGGCCGATCGTCTGCTCGATGACGCGCGGCCCGGCAAAGCCCAGCAGCGCGCCCGGCTCCGCCAGCGTGATATCACCCTGGCTGGCAAAGCTCGCCATCACGCCGCCCGTCGTCGGATGGGTCAGCACGCTGATATAGAGCCCGCCCGCGGCGGAAAAGTCCGCAATCGCGGCGCTCGTCTTGGCCATCTGCATGAGGCTGATGATGCCCTCCTGCATGCGCGCGCCGCCGCTGGCGCAGAAGAGGATCAGCGGAAGACCGCCGTTCTTCGCGTATTCCACGGCGACGGCGAGGCGCTCGCCCACAGCCATGCCCATGCTGGCCATCATGAAGCGGCTGTCCATCACGCCGATCACCACGCGCACGCCGTCAATAGCGCCCACGCCCGTGATCACGGCCTCCTCAAGACCAGTCTTTTTTCTCAGATCCTCCAGCTTCTGCGGATAGCCGGGGAAGCCCAGCGGATCCCGTCCGTCAATATGCTCGCCCAGCTCCACAAAGCTGCCAGCGTCCAGAACGGACAAAAGGCGCTCCGGCGCAGAGAGCGCCTGATGCGCGCCGCAGGTCGGACAGACCTGCCAGTTCGCGCGCCAGTTCGCCTGCGTCGTGCGCCTGCTGCACGAGGGGCACATCACAAACGATGCGCCGTAATCCTCAAGCGCCATGCTCGCTCATGTAGGCGATCAGATCGGCCACGGTGCCGAAGGTCGCCATCAGGTCGTCGGGCACGTTCACGCCGAACTTATCCTCCAGCGCCATGCTCAGTTCAACGGTATCCAGGCTGTCCTGGCAGACCTCGGGGATCAGCCTCGCCTCAAGGGTCACAGCCTCCGCGTCGCAGTTGGGCAGGGTCTCGGCAATCACGGGCTTCAGATTCTCAAGCGTCATATCGTTATTCTCCTTTATGCGGGATATTGTTTTTGATTCAGGCGGCGCACACATCATACATGGCCGCTATCTATCATTCTACCAAAGTCGCCTGCATTTCGCAAGTGCCTTGCGTCACTCCATCGTCATATGGCCCCAATTCGCCAGACGGAATTCCTCATAGAGCACGAGGCTGTCGTCCCAATGGGAAAGGGCGGCGCTGCCGCGCTTGTCCTCAAGGTCATACTGCTCCGTCAGCCAGCGGCCAATGTACGCCGTCGTCTTGCTTGCACCGTCGGGATTGAGATGGCCGACGTCGTCATAGCAGTCCGCAGCGTAGTCGACAGGATTATCCGCCTGCATGTTGACATACGGCACGCCCAGCTCATCGGCGACGAGCTGCATGCCGTTCATGATCCGCTGCTCCTCTTCGGAGATGGGCGCGGGAATCGCCATGAGCACCGGCTCAATCCCCTGCTCCCGGCAATAGTTCACAATGCGGCGCAGCGCAGCCGTGCCGGGCTGCTCGCTCGTGTCCATCTCCTCCGTGCGCACATAATCCTCCGCCGGATAGCGGCCGATGCGCAGCTCGCTGCCCATCATGAAGGGCTCGCAGTCCACCGTGGGCTCTACCGTCCCGGCGAGCATCTCCTCCCACCGGCCGTGATAGAGCGAGAAGGGCATCAGGAATTCCGTCCAGTAGGCTTTGGGAATGGTCGACGTGACCGCCTTGATCTTCATCGGGGAGAGGCGGATCTCGTCCAGGAAGAGGTGCCTGTACGGGATATGCCACTCATCCTCGATCGAGCGGCTGATATAATACAGATCGATCATCGCGATCTTCGGCTTATTATGCGCGCTTGCAATGCGCAGCACCCACTCCGTCGCATCCATGCATTCGGAGGAATTGCCCATGTTGTAAGAGGTGATGCCATAGTCGCGCCAGAGCTCCATCGGCGATACGCCGTCGAGCACGCGGCTGGAGCCGAGGAAGAGCACATCCAGCTGCTCCTCCTCCGCGAAAAACGCGTCGTATTTCTTTGCGCCCTCTTCCCTGCGGAAGAAGCTGTCCGCCAGCGCAAGGCAGACGCAGAGCGCCGCAATCCATACGATCACGCCGATTGCCTTTTTCATAGTCTGTCACCGTCCGTATCAGAACTGGAAGTAGATGAACGCCTGCGCGCTGTAGCCCGGGCCCCACACGCCGAAGATCACAATCGCCATCACCGCGATCAGATACAGCGTCATGCGCACGGCATACGGCAGGCGGTCTGTCATCTCCGTCAGGGTCTTTCTCTTCTCATGGATGTACTCAATGGCAAAGAGAATCGCCGTGCACACGCCGAGGCAGATGCCCTGCATGGGCGAAAAGCCGGAATTCATCCACGGCGCGCCCCACTGCGTGGGGATCTTGATGAGCATCTTCACCGCCGTGGACAGCGAGCCCGCGCGGAAGACCAGCATCGTGACGCCGATGAGCACATTCGTCCACAGGACGCTGAGCACGTGATGGAGCTTCGGATGCTTCGGCTTATAGACCGGCAGCAGCGTCTCCACCACCTGAAGCGCGCCGTTGAGCATGCCCCATGCGACATACTTGAGCGCAGCGCCGTGCCACAGGCCGCTGATGGTGTAGACCGTCATGATGTTGAAGGAGCGGCGCAGCTTCGACCCGCGGCCCGCGCCCATCGGGAAATAGATGTAATCGCGGAACCAGGTGCTCAGGCTGATGTGCCAGCGCGCCCAGAAATTCTGCACCGAGTGCGCGAAGTACGGCTGGCGGAAGTTGGTCATCAGATCGATGCCCAGCACCTTCGCCGCGCCGATGGCGATGTAGCTGTAGCCGGCGAAATCGCACAGATCCTGCACCATGAACACGCCCGTCGCCAACGCGATCTGCGCGCCGGAGGCGTTGATCCAGGCGCGGAAGATGACGTCGACATACATGCAGGCGCGGTCGGCGATGACGACCTTTTCAAAGAAGCCGAGCATCATGATCAGCAGGCCGTCGCGCACACGCTTTGCGTCAAAATCATGCGGCACGGCCACCTGCTTAAGCAGCCTGCCGGAGCGCTCGATCGGGCCGGCGACCAGCTGCGGAAAGAAGGAGACGAAGAGCGCGTATTTGAAGAAATTGCGCTCCGGCTTTACCTTCCCCTTGTAGACGTCGATCATGTAGCTGAGCGCCTGGAAGATGTAGAAGCTGATGCCCACCGGCAGCAGGATGCTCACCTTCGGCGCCTGTACGGCAAGGCCAAGGAAGCCGCAGACGCGGCTAAAGACGTCCAGCAGCATGCCGGTATACTTGAAATAGCCCAGCATGCCCAGATTGATGACAAGGCCCGCGATGAGCGTGCCCTTGCGCAGGCGCTTGTCCTGCGCAGCGACAATCACCCGGCTGCACAGGAAGGTCACCGCGGTGCTGGCGAGCATCAGGAGCGCGTACTCCGCGTTCCAGTTCATATAGAAGAAGTAGCTCATGATCAGCAGCCAGATCCAGCGGACCTTGCCCGGCAGGACGAAATACAGGAGCGTCACAACCGGAAAGAAAATGAGAAATTCAAATGAATTAAACAGCATAATGTCACCCAGTCAGAATGATGATATCGCACAACTATACAGCGTATATTATACCTGAAACGCCGTGGAATGACTAGCCCCTCTTTTGTCAAAGACGCGTGAATCTTACCCATATATGGATATAAAGAAAACGCACCGCCCCGTCAGGAGCGATGCGTGATGCTGTTTGGATTACTGCTCGACGGCAGCGGCGCTCTTGCCGCGCCACTTGCCGCGGCGATAGAAGATGGTCGTCAGCACGGCGCCCATCACCCAGGAGATCAGCAGGGAGATGAACAGGCTGTCCGGGCTGCCGTTGGGCAGCGTCTCAGAGCGGGTCAGGAAGGCCAGCGCATAGGCAAGCGGCATGCGGATGCCGATGGTCGTGATCAGGGAGATCCACATCGGGGTCATCGTGTCGCCCGCGCCGCGCATGACGCCGGAGAGGCTCTGTGTGACGGCCATGGCGATGTAGCCCACGGCGAGGATGCGCATCATGTGCACGCCGAGGTCAACCACCTCCTGCGTGGAGGTGAACATGCGCATCAGGTTGACGCCGAAGAGGAGAATGGCCGCAACGAGCACCACAGCGATAATCAGGCTCATGCGGATGCCCTCTCGCACGCCCTCCTTCACGCGGTCCATGCGGCCCGCGCCGACATTCTGGCCGACGAACGTGGTCATCGCCATGCCGAATGTGAAGTTGGGCATCATCGCAAAGCCATCCACGCGCATGACGACGATAGAGCAGGCGATGACGCTCGTGCCGAAGGAATTGGTCAGCGCCTGCACGACGATGGCCGCCATGGAGAAGATCGCCTGCGTCAGGCCGGAGGGCAGACCAAGGCGGACAATGCGCGCGGTCATGCGCTTATCGGGCTTCAGCGACTTCATGCTCAGGCGTACGGTATCCTTCATGCGCGTGAGTTTCCAGATGCACAGAATGGCAGAAACGCCCTGCGCGACGACCGTCGCCAGCGCGACGCCCGCCGCCGCCATCTGGAACTCGATGACGAACAGCAGATCGAGGAAGATATTGAGCACACAGGCCACAATCAGGAACAGCAGCGGCGTGAACGAATCGCCCAGACCGCGCAGGATGCCGGAGACAATGTTGTAATACGCCGAGCCCATGATACCCACGACGATGATCATCAGGTAATCGACCGCCATGTCATAGACGTCCGGCGGCGTATCCAGCAGCGTCATCAGGGGCTCAACGATCACCGGGCCGATCGCCATGATGATGAGGCCGGCGATGAAGGTCAGCGTGAGACAGGTGCCGATGGTCTTCTCCAGCTCCTTCTCCTTGTGCGCGCCGAAATACTGGGATACCAGAATGCCCGCGCCGGTGGAGATGCCCATGAACAGCAGCAGCAGCAGATTGAGCACCGGGCCGCTCGTGCCGACGGCGGCCAGCGCGCTGTCGCCGACATACTGGCCGACGATGATCGAGTCGACCGTGTTGTAGAGCTGCTGGGCAAGGTTGCCGATCAGCAGCGGAATGGCGAAAGCAGCCAGATTATGCAGCGGCTTGCCCACCGTCATATCCTGCACGCCAAACATCTTTTTGATAAAACTCATTTGCATCCTCCCGCGGCGGACTTCTTCCCCGCCGCATCCCTTCATCCTGCCCGGGCAGCGTCGTCCGGGCGCAGTAAATGCATATCAGGACTAGTATAAACCCGCAAAATCGCATTGTCAATCGCCTTAGACAAGTTGATTTTTTGACAGACAGAGACTTTGCAAAAAGCATCCCGCCCGGTCGGCCGGACAGGATGCCTGCAGGTATTTTCTGCTGTCTGCGGACGCCCGCAAGCGCCGTCATATAAACGGATTATAGAATCGATTGCCGTCGGCGAAGGTGATGACAAGGCTCGCCGCAAGCCAGAAGTATAACGTTTTCATGCGGTTTTGTCAATTGCTGCCGCACATTCTCTGCGCTCAATCAAACGGATACCGCACGCCCCACTGCTCGCGCAGCGCATCCATCATCCGCATCACGCGCATCGTCTCCTCATGCGGCATCTCGGGGCATTCCAGCTCCCCGTTTTCAAGCGCGCGCATGCAGGCGCGCACCTCGTATTCATAGCCCGTGATCTGCTCGGGAATCTCAGCCACGCGCAGCGGCACGCCGCTGTGGCTGCGGTCGTAGATCTCGATGCGCTGCGGATTGGTCACGCCCTCCACCGCCATCCAGCCCTTCGTGCCGTAGACGATGCACTTATTCTCCGTCTCCGCCATCACGGTGTTCATCAGGTGCGCAGTCTTCCCGCCGGGATAGTAGAGGGTGATGTTCTCCGTCTGGTCAACGCCGGTATCCATCAGCGACGCAGTCGACTCCATGCCTATGACGTCCGTGCCGAAGAGCAGCGTCGCAAAGCTAATTGTATACACGCCCAGATCCAGCAGCGCGCCGCCGGCCAGCTCCGGCAGGCGGATGCGGTCGACATGGTGGATCGCCCCGCCGAACTGCGCCGTCAGCAGCACCGGCTCGCCGATCGCGCCCTCCGCAATCAGGTCATTCATGATCCTGCGGGAGGGCATGTAGCGCGGCCAGATGGCCTCGGTGATGAAGACGCCCTTTTCCTTCGCCAGGTCAAGCACGCCCTGCGCCTGACGGGCATTGCCGGCAAAGGCCTTCTCGCACAGCACGGCCTTGCCATGCTCGATGCAGAGCGTCGCGTGCTCCGCATGATGGGAATGCGGCGTAGCGATATAGACCAGATCCACGCGCTCATCGCACAGCATCTCCTCGTAGGAGCCGTACGCGCGCTCAATCCCCCACTTATCGGCAAACGCCTGCGCGCGCTCCGCGCTGCGCGCCGCGACGGCATAGAGTTTTACCGGCTCGCCGCCTGCCTCCATACCCTTGACTGTCTTCGCCATGGCGTTGGCAATCCCGCCAGCGCCAAGAATCGCAACATGCATCATATGCCTTTCCTCCTGTTCATTTAACTCCGCTGTACGCCCCAGATGCCCAGCACGATCATCGCCGAGGCGGCGACCGACGCCCAGCCGAAGGGCTCGCCAAGAAACACAACGCCCGCAAAGAGCGAGATCACCGTCGTCAGGTTGCAGAATGCCGTGGTCTTCGCCACAGGCAGCTCGTTGTTCGCGTAATTAAGCAGCATGAACGCGCCGACGGACGAGCACGCCGCCAGATACAAAAGCGCGGCGAGGAAGCCCGGGCTATGCAGCGGCGCGAGCAGCAGCGCCATATCCCCGCCCGTCTGCCAGACGGCCAGCGCAGCAAACACAATCGCCGCCATGACCATCATCACCACCGTGCGCTCGAGCACGGAATACCGGGCGGAGAGGCTGCGGCTGATGATGTTATACGCCGCGCCGGTCAGCACAGCGCCGATAAGCAGCAGCACACCCAGCGGACGGATCTCCCCGCCCGCGCTCTGCTGCATCGTCATGAGGATCACGCCCGCGATGGACAGCAGCGACCAGAGCACCTGCCCCGTGCGCGGCGTTTCCTTCAGAAAGAGTCGTCCAAGCGCCAGCGCCGCAATCGGGATCAGCGCGATGAGCACGCCGGAGACCGTCGCATTGGTCATGCTGATACCGTAGCTCTCGCAGAGGAAATAGATTACCGGCTGCACAAGCCCAAGGCCGAGCAGCGGCGCAATCGGCTTATCCCTGAGGGAAAAGCGCAGCCAGCTTCCCTCCTCCGCACCCCGGCGGACGGACCAGAATGCCAGCAGCGAGAGCATCAGCGCCGCCGCAAGGAAGCGATACATGAGCATCACAAACGGCGTCGCCGCCTCCAGCGCGATGCGCGAGAACATAAAGCTGAAGCCGAATATCGCATTGCCGATAAGCGCGGCCGCCGTCGCCGCGCGGACCTTTGCCTGTTCGTTCATGTCCTGTCCCTTTCCGGCAATTCGCTCACCAGCGCCGCGCCCAGCACGAGCACCGCGCCGACTGCCTCCATCGCGCCCATCGACTCGCCCAGCAGCAGCGCGCCGAGGAGGATCGCCACGATCGGGTCGATATAGCTCATCAGCGCGACGGTCTGCGCCGGCAGATCCTTCATCGAGCCGAAGTAGAGCGCATAGGCCACGCCCGTATGCACGACGCCCACCAGCAGCAGCATCGCCAGAACCATCGCCATCCCGCCGGATATGCCCGTCAGGTCGAGGGCAATCGTCTCCGTCAGCATCGTGTAGGGCAGCAGCACCACCGCCGCCGTGCCCAGCTGCACGACCGTCCTGTCATAGGCGGTAAGCCCGGTCAGGCGCTTATTGAGCAGGATCACACCCGCATAAAGCACCGCCGCGCCAAGGCCAAAGAGGATGCCCCGCATCTCCCCCGCGCCCGTCACGCCCACGCGAAGCACGCCGCTGACCAGCACCATGCCCGCCAGCGCCGCCGCCACGCAGATCCCCCTGCGCGCGGTCATCCGCTCGCCAAAGAGCGCGGGCGACACGAGGATCACGATCATCGGCGCCATGTAATAGCAGAGCGTCGCCGCCGCGACGGAGGTATAGCGGTAGGCCTCAAAGAGCAGAATCCAGTTAAAGCCCAGCACGGCGCCGGAGAGAAAGAGCGTCGGCGCCTGACGGCGGATATCCGCAAGAGACGGACGCTGCCGCTTTGCCGCCATCAGCCCGAGGAGGAAGAGCATGCCGATCAGCCCGCGCATGGCGGCGATCAGGCTGGAGGGCAGCGGGATATAGCGGCGGAAGACGCCGATCGTGCCGAAGATCACCATTGATGCAATCAGCGCGGCGCGCGCCCTGCCGGTTTCTTTCGTGTGCATAGCAGGTGTTTCCTTTCAAATTAAGCGTTACGGACATTATACCACAAATCCCCGTCTGTGACAGCCCCTTGCTTCCTTCATCGCCATCGTGTACAATAGGCATTGCAGCGGCGACGCGCCGCAAAAAAACATATCCCCCGTACCCGATGAAAGGATGTACCGCATGAATCCTTCCGCCTTTGTCCTTAAGGGCATCTTCCTTGATACGCCTGCCATCGGCGAGCTGCGCTGCCGCGAGGGCCATGCCCTTTGCGAGGACGGCGTATTCGCCGGTTTCTCTTCCGAGCTGCCCGCTGCATGGGCTGCGTTCCCGCTCCATGATTATACCGGCCGCCTCATCCTGCCCGGCATGAGCGACCTGCACCTGCACGCCCCGCAGTACAGCTACTGCGGCACGGCGATGGACCTGCAGCTGCTTGACTGGCTGCAGCGCTATACCTATCCCGAGGAGGGCCGCTACCGGGACGTCGGCTACGCGCGCCAAGGCTACGCGCGCTTCACGCAGGATCTGCTGCACAGTGCGACGACCCGCGTGAGCATCTTCGCCACGCTGCATACCGACGCGACGCTGGAGCTCATGCGCCTGCTGAGCGAGGCGGGCATCCGCGGCTACGTCGGCAAGCTGGCGATGGACCGCAACTGCCCCGACTTCTACCGCGAGGAGACCGGGGAAGGCCTGCGCGAGACCCGCCGCTGGCTGGACGCATGCGCGCACGGCGAATACCCGGGCGTCATGCCCATCCTCACCCCGCGCTTCACCCCCAGCACGACGGACGCCTACATGAAGGGGCTGGGCGAGCTCTCCCGCGAGTACGGCGTCGCCGCGCAGAGCCACCTGTCGGAGAATCTTGATGAGATCCGCTGGGTTTCGGAGCTCTGCCCGGATACCCGCTTCTATGCAGAGAGCTACAGCCGCTTCGGCCTCTTCGGCGGGGAGCAGCCCTGCGTCATGGCGCACTGCATCTACTGCCCGGAAGAGGAGGACGCCCTCATCCGCAAAAACGGCGTCTTCATCGCCCACTGCCCGACAAGCAACGAGAACGTCATCGCCGGCATCTCTCCCGCCGCGCGCTATCTGCGCGAGGGCTACAGGATCGGCCTTGGCAGCGACGTCGCGGGCGGGCACACGCTCAATCTCTTCGCCGTCATGGCGGCGGCTGTGCAGGTGAGCAAGCTGCGCTGGCTGTATACCGACAAGAGCCAGCGCCCGCTGACCATCCCCGAGGCGCTCTACATGGCGACGGCGGGCGGCGGCGCGCTCTTTGGCAAGGTCGGCCTGTTTGAGGCGGGCTATGCGTTTGACGCTATCGTCCTTGACGATCAGGCGCTGCTCAATCACCTGCCCTTCACCCCGGCCGAGCGGCTGGAGCGCTATGCCTATCTCTCCGACGGCAGGCCCATGGCCAAGTATGCCGCGGGCAGGAAGCTCTTTTGACAGAGATCCCTCATCCATACCTCAACGATAAAAGCCAAGCCGCATCCCGCAGCTTGGCTTTTCTGTTTGCAAATTGATCCATTCGTCAGGGACGGCTCAGCCCTCATTCAGCAGCTGCTCGAGCAGCCCCGCCGCATGCTCGACAAAGCGGACGCACGGACGCACCTTGTAGTACTCCGCCGTGCGCGGAGACGGGTCGCTCTTCAGCTTGCCCGGGAGGGATGCCAGCAGCTCGCGGCAGACGAGCGTATCGTTCTTTTCCTTGAAGGACTCGGCAAGGGAGCGGATACGCGCGTAATGCGCCTTCTTCACCTCGTCGTCGCCCGGCTTTTCATAGCCCCAGAGCAGACCGGCGACCATGAACATGCCCGTCACCGCGCCGCAGGTCTCGCGCATGCCGCCCATGCCGCCGCCAAAGGAAGAGGCCAGCTTCATGAGCGTCTCCTCCGGCAGCCCAATCTCCTCCGCAAACGCGCAGACGACCGCCTGCGCGCAGTTGCATCCGCTCACAAAAAGCTCTCCAGCCTTCATCACATGATCCATGTTCGTTCTCTCCTCGCTGTTTCTTCTTTCGATCTCCCTGAGGAATACCTGATCCGCCGGGCAGAACGGCATAAGAAGCGCCTCGCGCACGGTCACAACCCTTGCGTCCGCATGCTCATACAGCCGCATCTCCCCGCCCGCTGCGCTGCAGTTCATGAGCGTCAGATGGACGGTCAGGTCGGGATAGGCATGGGTGACGTCGGCATATTCGCCATGGACCGAAAGCTCCAGCCCCAGCTCCTCGCGGCACTCGCGAATGATGGCCTCCGCCTTCGTCTCGCCCGGCTCAACCTTGCCGCCGGGGAATTCCCACAGGAGCCCCCGCGCCTTGTGCGCCGGCCGCTGGCAGGCCAGAAAGCCGCCGCCAAACGCAATCAGCGCGGCCACCACCTCAATCGTCTTCATGCCCTTCCTCCTCTTCTGCTGCATCCATTCTAATTCCCCGCGCGAATCTTGTCAACCTTGCGCCGGACAGAAAAGGGCCGCAGGCAAAGCCCGCAGCCCCATATTGGCTTGTCTTAGAAGGACGCCCAGCCGCCGTCCACCGGCATGATCACGCCATTGATATACGCGGAATCCTCAGACGCGAGGAAGAGCGCAGCCTGCGCAATATCCGTCGCCTCGCCCGGCGCCGGGGACAGACCCAGCACGCCCTGCAGACGGGTATAGCCGTCGACATTCGGACGGCCCATCGCCATGCCAATCTCCGTCTTGATGCC
Organism: Clostridia bacterium; assembly: GCA_017936375.1. GTDB lineage: Bacteria > Bacillota > Clostridia > Christensenellales > Aristaeellaceae > Ventricola. Next base: position 10,164 of record JAGBFR010000053.1, on the reverse strand, counting down.
GCCCGGGGCAATCACGTTGCAGCGGATGCCTTCCTTCTTGTACATGTAGGCGGTGTTGCGGCTCATGGCGTTGAGCGCCGCCTTGGAGGCGCAGTAGATCGCGCCGGCAGCCTGATGCATGGAACCCACGGAGGAGACGTTGATGATGTTGCCGCCGTTGCCCTGCTCGAGGAAGACCTGGCAGGCCTTGCGCATGGCCGCCATCGGGCCATAGACGTTGATGGACATGACGGAGTTGTACTTTTCGTCGGAGGCAGCCGCCATCGGGGCCATGTCGTCCATGACGCCCGCGTTGTTGACGAGCACATCCAGCTTGCCGTACGCCTTGACGGCGGCATCGATCATGCCCTCGCAGTCCTCGCGCTTGGAGACGTCGCCGGTGTAGGCGATGACCTTGCCCGGGGCGTCCTTCAGGCTCTCGACCAGCGCGGCGAGGCGCTCGGCGCGGCGGGCGACGGCCACAACGCACGCGCCCTCATTGACAAACAGCTCAACGATCGCCTTGCCCATGCCGGAGGACGCGCCGGTAACAACGATGGATTTGTTCTCAAGCTTCATACAGAGAACTCCTTTCCAATTTTCAAGATTGTCAATAGTATAACAATATGGTATACTATTTTCAATCAACAAATTCCGTCATATGTCGGTTATCCATCATATATTGGATGCGAAAAGAGGATTTTATGCAGGAAGACAGACGAAAGAGAAAGAGCCGTGCCGCACTGCGCGGCGCGCTGATGAAGCTGATGGAGCAGCGCAGCCCTTCTCAGATCACCATCAAGGCCCTGTGCGAGACAGCGGACGTCAACCGCTCCACCTTCTATGCCAATTATGGTACCATCGAGGATCTGCTCTCCGATATTCATGCGGAGTTTTTCCACCGTATCGAGCTCCTTCTCCCGGAAAGACGTGAGCCGGAGACCGATCCCCATCATGTGACGGAGGCCGAATTCCTCAGGATCATCGGGCTCATGGCCGCCCCGGACAGTCCCCTCCCCCTTCTGCTCAGGGACGACGACGCCCGCCTTTTTGTGCAGAATATGGTTCAGCATTTTATGACGCGCTATGTGCTCACACACGCCTCCTGCGCCGGCCATTATAGCTACACCTACCGCACCATCGGCAGCTTCACCGTCATCACGCAATGGATCCGCGAGGGCATGCCCTGCCCCGCACAGGAGCTCGCCGCGCTGCTCAGCAGCATGAGCGCCGATCCCATACTCTGAGCCGCCGATCTCCTCCAAAACATCAAAAACGGGAAGCGCTTTCGCGCCTCCCGCTTTTGTTATCTGGATTACATGAGCTTGAGGAAGAGCTCCTTGATCTCCTCGACGCTGGTGTCGCGCGGGTTGCCCGGGCGGCAGGCGTCCGCATAGGCGGACTCAGCGAGGAAATCGAGATCCTCGGCCTTCACGATGGCCTTCAGGTCGGTCGGGATGCCCACGTCGGCGCTCAGCTTGCGCACGGCGTCGCAGGCGGCCTTGCGGTACTCATCCTGCGTCATGGCCTCGACGCCCTCAACGCCCATCGCGGCGGCGATGTACTTATACTTATCGCCGGTCACCGGGGCATTGTATTCCATGATCGTCGGCAGCAGAATCGCATTGCCCACGCCATGCGGGGTGTCATAGACGGCGCCCAGCGTGTGCGCCATGGAGTGCACGATGCCCAGACCCACGTTGGAGAAGCCCATGCCGGCCACATACTGGCCAAGCGCCATGCCGTCAAAGCCCTCGGCCTCGCCGGCGACGGCGCTGCGCAGGGAGCGGGCGATGATCTCAATCGCCTTGAGGTGGAACATGTCGGTCATCTCCCACGCGCCCTTCGTGGTGAAGCCCTCGATGGCGTGGGTCAGCGCGTCCATGCCGGTCGCGGCGGTGAGGCCCTTGGGCATGGTGGACATCATGTCCGGATCGACGACGGCCACCTCGGGGATGTCATGCACGTCGACGCAGACGAACTTGCGCTTCTTCTCCACATCGGTGATGACGTAGTTGATGGTCACCTCTGCGGCGGTGCCGGCGGTCGTCGGCACGGCGATGGTGAAGACGCACTTATTCTTCGTCGGGGCGACGCCCTCGAGAGAGCGGACGTCCGCAAACTCCGGGTTGTTGATGATGATGCCGACGGCCTTCGCGGTGTCCATGGAGGAGCCGCCGCCGATGGCCACGATGCAGTCCGCGCCGCAGGCCTTGAAGGCCGCCACGCCGCTCTGCACATTCTCGATGGTCGGGTTCGGCTTGATCTCGCTGTACACCTGATAGGCAAAGCCGGCCTTGTCCAGCAGATCGGTGACCTTCTTGGTCACGCCGAACTTGAGCAGGTCGGGATCGGAGCAGACAAACGCCTTCTTGTAGCCGCGGGACTCGAGCTCCGGAACGATGGACTCGATAGCGCCCTTGCCATGATAGGAAATCGGATTGAGAACGATACGATTCGCCATGGGAAACATCCTCCTTCAAATCTTACGCACATTGTCGAATAGTCCTGAGGACTTTATAGATGTATTCGCGAATCGCCTGTTAATTTCCTGCCAATCTGACCCTTCAAAACACAAATCGGCCGGTTATGCGAAGTTTCTGGTTTATTCTGCGCATTCCTCCGCACGCGCCGCCTCCAGCAGCGCCTCCCGCTGATTGGGCAGGCGCTCGTCGATGACGGCCTCCAGCAGCTGCGCAAGCATCGCGCCCAGCGCCGGGCCGGGCCGCACGCCCGCCTCGCGGATCAGCGCGTCGCCGCTGACAGCCAGCTCCTTCAGGCTGCAGCAGATCCCCTGCGCGCGCACAGCCTGCGCCATAGAAAGAAACGCATCCAGCGCAGGCAGCGCCTCGCCTGCCTCCCGCTGCGCCGCGCGGAGCAGGCACAGATGCCGCGCACATTCATCGCCGTGCCGCCCGAGGAACCGCCGCGTCTGCGCGCGCAGCGCATGCGCCTCGGTCTCCGGCGCAAAGTCCTTCAAAGAGACGAGCGCACAGACGGCGTCGATCGTCTTTACGTCAAACCTCAGTCTGCGCATGATCGCCCGCGCCTCATCGCCCGCGCCGCTGAGCAGCGCCGCAAGGCGCACCTCTTTGACCGCAGGCGCAGCGTCGATCATCCTGCGCGCATGGGCAAAGGCCGCCTCGTCCCCCGCCGCCTCGGGCAGGATCACGCCGAAGATCTCCGGCAGCATCCACCTTCCGGGCTGCTTCGCGGCGAGCAGGCCGAGCATCTCCTCGCGGATGCGCTCGGCGGAGATGCGCCGCAGATTCCCCCGCAGCATGAGCGCAGCGTCGAGCGTCGCGCCGTCCATGCCCAGCTGCTCGCGCGCGGCAAAGCGGAACAGGCGCATGATGCGCAGCGCGTCCTCGGAGAATCGCTGCACCGGTTCGCCGACGGCGCGGATTTCCCTGCGCACGAGCAGATCCTCCCGGCCGACAAAGGGATCGACGAGGCCCTCCTCATCGTTATACGCCATGGCGTTCATCGTGAAATCGCGCCGGGAGAGATCCTCCTCCACCCGGGTGACAAAGTCGACGGCGTCAGGATGGCGGCCATCCGTATACGTCCCCTCCGTGCGGAAGGTCGTCACCTCATACAGCCCGCCGCTCTGCTTGACGGTGATCGTGCCATGCTTGAGACCCGTCGGGATGCAGCGCGCCTCGCCGAATACGGCAAGCACCTGCTCCGGCAGCGCGCTCGAGCAGATATCCCAGTCATGCGGCGTCTTGCCCATCAGGCTGTCGCGCACGCAGCCGCCGACGGCGTAGGCCTTATACCCCGCCCTGTGCAGCGCGGCAATCACCTCCGCCGCGCCGGGATCCATCTTCATCGCAAACGGTCTCTTCCCGTTCATACCGATCACCTCAATTCCTCTGTACATCTTAGCCGTTTCCGGCTTCCTTGTCAATCATAGCAGAAAACCGCCCAGGCGCATCAACTGCCATGAGACATCTGCATCATCGGCCCGTAAGCATGAACCGGTCGCGGATGCGGAGCAGCGCATGCACAAGCCCAGGCAGCGCAACATCCTCCCCCGCAGCAGCAGGCACGCTGGCCAGCGCCTGCCCATCCTTCAGGATCCGGATCTCGCCCAGCACATCGCCCTTTTTGACAGGCGCATGAACCGCCGGCACGAGCGCCGCCTCCAGCGAGAGGCTCTTCTCCTCGCCCTTACGCATGAGGAGCGATACACTGCCGCCGCAGACGGCGCTCACGCTGTCGCTTCCGCCGAGGCGGACGGGCACGCTCATCCCCAGCGCCTCGCCCTCCTGGACGGGTGTGACCAGACGATACCCGGAAAAGCCATATTCGAGCATCGCACGCGCCTCGTCAAAGCGGGACTGGCTCGTATCCGCGCCCAGCACCACGGCGATCAGGCGCATGCCGTCCTTCTTGGCCGTCGCGCTGATGCAGTATCGCGCCTCATTGGTCGAGCCCGTCTTGTAGCCGTCACAGCCGGGGTAGAAGCGGATCAGACGGTTGGTATTCGTCAGCCCCGTCACCCTGCCGCCCTTGTGCGCAATCTCATCCATCCAGATGGACGAATACGTATAATACCGCGGATGGCGATCCAGCTGCGCGCTGAGCGTCGCCACATCGCGCGCGGACATGTGATGCCCCTGCGCAGGCAGGCCCGTGCAGTTGACAAAGTGCGTCTGCCCAAGCCCCAGCTCGCCTGCACGCTCATTCATCCGGCGGACAAAGGTCTCCTCCGTGCCGGACAGATGCTCCGCCAGGGCGACGGCGGCATCATTTGCACTGGCGATGATCACGCTCTTGAGCAATTCGCCCAGCGCATAGCTGCTGCCCGCATCCAGAAACGCCTGACTGCCGCCCATTCCCGCCGCATGCTCGGAAACCTGCACCCTGTCGCTTTCATCCACGCGTCCCTCGTCAAGCGCCTCAAGCGTCAGCAGGATCGTCATCGCCTTCGTCACACTGGCGACGGGGCGCGGCTCGTCCGCATTCTTTTCAAAGATGACCTGCCCGGTCGACGCCTCCATGAGGATCGCGCCCGGGCATCTCAGGGTAAACGGCGTTCCCTCCTCCATGGGCTGTTTCGTCATCTCCGTCTCTCCCTGCGCCTGCGCCGTGCTCGCCATGCATGCCATCATCAGCATGGCCAACGCCGTCAGCATCCTTCTTTTCATGTTCATCGTTCCTCCTTTTCTCTCTCACTGCGCCATCAGCTGCGCGATCTCCCGCCCGGTCAGGAGAGGATGCAGCGCCTGATTGATCCCATCGGCGACGATCCCCGCCATCCGCTCCACCAGCGCGTCCACCTCACGCGGGGTGACGATCATCTCCCCCAGCTGCGCGGAGACCACTCGCTGCACGCAGGCGGCGATCCGTTCCTCCTCCTCGCCCGTCCCCAGCGAGGCAAGCGCATCCGCCGCAATCGACCACGCATAGACCACCATCGGCACGCCGACGGCAATCACCGGCACGCCCAGCGTCTCATGGGTCAGCGCCCGTCTGTGATTGCCCACGCCGGAGCCGGGCGTAATGCCCGTATCCGTCACCTGAATGGTCGAACAGATGCGCTGCGAGCTGCGCGCGGCCAGCGCATCCACGGCGATGACCGCATCCGGCTTCACATGCTCGACCATCCCGCGCAGCACCTCCGCCGTCTCAATGCCCGTCACGCCCAGCACGCCCGGCGCTGCCGCGCAGACGTCGCTCACTCGCTCCTCCACGTCCGCAGCCATGCTGCCGTGCATATGCCGCGTGACCAGCACCCGCTCGACCACGCGCGGGCCCAGTGCGTCCGGCGTCACGCTTCGATTGCCCAGCCCGGTGACGAGGATCGTTTTCGCCTCTTCCGGCAGCATGCCTGCAAGCGCCTGCGCCAGCTCGCTGCTGAGCGCACGGCGCATCCCCAGCTCAATGGAGAGAAGCTGAGGGCAGCTGAGGGTCACATAGCAGCCCATTGGCCGCCCCAGCCTCCGTGCCGTCCCGGCGTCCTCAATCGCAACGACCGTCCGCTCGATTCCGCTGTCCAGCACCCTTGTCTCTGCCTTCGGGCCGGCGCCGGCCTCCATTGCAAGATCCGTCCATTTTGTCCGCATTATACAGCCTTCCTCTCCGTTTGCCTTTCACGCCTATTGTGCGCAGCATCCCGAAAAGTATCACAGCACCAAGCCATATGATGAAAAAAGAGATCACCCTTCCGGATGATCCCTTCCGCGCTATTTTTCCAGAGTGTTTTCCCCGTCTGTTATTCACGAAGCGTCCAGCCGTGATCGCCGTGATAGATCATCAGCCTGGTCATGCCGCCGTCGATGCAGATGTTTTCCCCCGTGATGAAACCCGCCTTGGGCGAGCAGAGGAAGAGCGCCATATTCGCAATGTCCATCGGATTGCCCACGCGCCCGGCAGGCTGCTGCACGGCGTCCGGCCCATCATAGACGGTATACGCCGTGTCAATCCATCCTGGTGAAATGGAATTGACCCTCACGCGGCCGGCAAGGCTGACCGCCAGCGCATGTGTGAGCGCCGCGATGCCGCCCTTTGCCGCGGTGTAACTCTCCGTCTGCGGCTGGCTCATCCTGTCGCGCGAGGACGAGATATTGATGATCGACGCGCCCTCAGCAAAATACGGCGCAAAGAGCTTCGCCAGATAGAACGGCGCCGTCACGCCAACCGCAAGCGCATAAGCAAACTCCTCGTAGCTGCATGCGTCGATCCCTCGAGTGATCGGGAGCGCGTTATTGACCAGCACGTCGACATGTCCATATCTCTCGATGACATGCGCCGCGAAGCGCTCCAGCACCGCCTGATCCGCAATATCGCCGACATAGTGATCGCCCTCCGCCTTGTCGATGACGATCACCTTTGCGCCCTGCGCGGCAAACTCTTCTGCAATGCACTTACCGATGCCATTTGCGCCGCCGGTCACGACAACGACCTTATCCTGAAACGCCATAGGATCGCTCCTCCTTTTTCTTCATCATACCGTGCATATCAATTGCTTTCTGTCGTTACAAAAAGAAGGCAGCCGTCCTGCAGCTGCCTTCGATGGATTGAGTCTTGATTACTCCTTCACGCCGCCAACGGCAACGCCCGCGATGATGTACTTGCTGAAGCAGAAGTACACGATGACCAGCGGCATCGCCGTCATGGCCAGACCGAGGTAGATGGAGCCGAACTCCGTGCGGTAGATATCGCCGCGGAGCTCCTTAACCATCATCGGCAGGGTCTTCATCGTCGGATCAGAGAGGAGCATGAGGGGCGTCAGGTAGTTGTTCCAGGAACCGATGACCGCCATGATCGCCATAGTCGCCATCGCCGGAATCATGATCGGCATGATGATGATGTTGTAGGTGTAGAACTCACCCGCGCCGTCGATACGGGACGCCTCAACCAGAGAGATCTGGAAGTTGGCCTCGAGGTACTGCTTGAAGAAGAAGACCGTAGAGGCTGCCGCAATGGACGGGATGATCAGCGGGAGGTAGCTGTTGGTCCAGCCCAGCCTGTACATGAACATGAAGAAGCCGGTACCGGTGACCTGACCGGGGATCATGAGGATCGCGAGGACGATGCTGTAGAGCAGCTTCGCACCCTTGAACTTATAGACCGTCAGGCCGTAAGCCGTCAGCGCGGAGAAATACACGCCCAGCACGGTGGAACCAAACGCGATGATCGCGCTGTTCTTGAAGCCGGTGAGGATGTTGAAATTCTTCGAGGAGAGGACGGACCAGTTATGATCCAGGAACGTGGACGGGATCAGGGACATACCGCCCTGGATCTGCTGGGAGTTACGGGTCGCGTTGACGATCATGATCCAGAACGGCAGCAGGCTCAGCACGCAGAGCGTGATGCACAGCACGTAGATCATGGAGCGCTTGGTCGCGATCAGGGAGAAGCAGTTGATGGCCAGAACGATGCACGGGAGCAGCATCAGCGCGATGGCGACCGGCCAGTTCATGATCGGGTTGCCGTAGGGCAGCTTGACCGGGATCGCATTCACGCGGAAGACACAGAAGACGAGCATCAGGATCGCGATCAGATTCGCGAAGCTGGCGACGGTGAAGAACTTGCTGATGACCTTATCACCGCCAGCAAGAATCAGCACGGCAGCCGCAACGAGCAGCACCGCAGCGATCTTGGTGAGCGCATACAGATCGGAGAAGTCGGTCGGATAGATCGCGCCGTTGGCGTTGACGACCTGCATATCGACCGCGATTTCAGCAGGCAGCTGGCCCGGAAGAAGCGCATACTTCAGACCGGCCTCGCCGGCATTCTCAGCGGCGGCAGCCTGCTCGGCGAGCAGCTCGTCAACCTTGACCTGCTGCTTGTCGATCTTGGTCTGCTGCTTGTCGAGGTCCTTCTGATTCTTGCCCTGGTCGATATAGCGCTGCAGCTTGGCCTGCTCGCTTTCAAGGCGGCCAATCTGCTTATCGATTTCCTCCTGCAGAGCGGCTGCAGAATTGTCCTCAAAGGTGGCGATCGGCACGAACATCAGGCCGACGGTCACCAGGAGAAGAAGCACGCTAAGGAGTCTGTAGATCTTTTTCATTTTCCAGCCCTCCTTGCCTTCGGCTTCGCGTCGCGGTCCCTCATGAGGAACGCCAGAATCAGCGAGCAGATGACGATGATGCCGAACAGAATAACGGACGCCGCGCTGGCGATGTTGAAGTTATTCGGAGCCTCAAAGCCCTGCTGATAGATGAAACGGGCGACGGTATTGGTCGTGTAGTTCGGGTTGCCCTGCGTCATCATGTGCGGGATATCGAACATGGTCAGACCGCCGACCAGAGAGGTGACGAGGTTGTAGAGCATGATCGGCTTGATCAGCGGGAGGGTGATCTTCCAGAAGATCTGGCGCGGCGTGCAGCCGTCGACCATCGCCGCCTCAAACAGAGACGGGCTGATGCCCAGCATGCCGGCGATCATGATGATCATCGTATTGCCGTACCACATCCACCACTGGATGAAGGAGATCAGGCCTCTGGAAGCGATCGTGGAACGGAAGAACTCATACGGAGAATTCAGCAGACCAAACTGCTGAAGCAGCGTATTGACCGGCGCGATCGGGTAATTGAAGAAAGAGAAGAAGAGCATGGCGATCGTCGCCGCGGTGATGATGTTCGGCATGAAGATCAGGACCTTGAAGGCGCCCTGACACTTCAGGCGAAGATGTGTATCGGTGAACCAGCTGGCCAGAATGAGGGCCATGGCGATCTGCGGGACGAAGTTGAACATCCAGATGATCACCGTGTTGCCCAGAGACTGCCAGAAGTTTCTGGAAACATCCGTACCAAACGCGAAGATCCTCGCGAAATTGTCAAAACCAATGATGGAATTCTCCAGCACCTTGCTCCAGCCGGCCGCATCCGTCAGGGACGTGCGGAAGGTGAAGAAGATCGGATAGAGCTGGAAAATCAGGAAGACGATAAAGAACGGCGCCACGAAAAGGTAACCATACTTGTCATAGCTGATGGATTTACGCTTCTTCGGCGCTGCATGAACGGATTGATTTTGCATATGTCCACCCCTTTTGCCAGAATCTCACCCCGCGTCGGGGTGGTGTGTACGCTGCGGGTTTCTGCCTGTTGCAGATGAATAGAAAAGGGGGCTGCCTCTGCCCCGATGTCGTAGCAGGAGGCAGCCCCCGTGTGGGTCACTTACAGCTGCGCTGTATATTTTGGATCAGCCGATTACTCGACGACCAGCTCCGGGAACTGAGCCTTGACCTGAGCCTTGAACTCAGCGATCGCGGCGTCCAGCTCAACCTCGCCCTTGGAGTACGGAGTGGTGACGAAGTCGCTCCACAGGGAGTTCATCTTCTCGTCGTAGTCGGTCATGATCGCGCCGTTGGCCAGGTTAGCAGCCTCGGCGAAGATGGAGTAGTGGTCCTGACCGCCCAGGAACGGGTTCGGGGTGCCACCCTCAGCAAGGATCTTATCGACGACAGCGTTGGAACCAACGAAGTCACCGGAAGCCTTGGCGTACGGATACAGGAAGTCTTCGCTCATGGTGAAGAACAGGATGAAGTCCTTGACAGCAGCCTTGGTGGCTTCGTCCATCGCGTCAACCTTGGCAGCGTTCGCGCCGATCCAGGTGCCGCCCCAGCTGTAGCCAACCGGGCCAGCGACCATGCGCCAGTCGCCGTAGGTGCCGCCGTCCTTCTCGCAGGCAGCCTTCATCTCTTCGTCGTTCATGGTGTCGTTGGTGGTCAGG
>JAGBFR010000008.1 GCA_017936375.1 Clostridia bacterium | reverse complement strand
TGCATGGATATGTTCCACGGCTGGTCTCAGGCGAACGTCAACGAGCTGGTCTCCCGCGACTTCGACCCGATCTCCGGCTTCCCGCCGTACAAGGAGGGTCTGTGCCAGATCCGCAAGGCCGAGGCCTGATTCCCCTGATCGCGTCATAACTGCATAAAACAAGCGGCCTCCCGGAAACGGGAGGCCGCTGAATGTTACCCGGATACTCATCCGTCACGGCGTGCGCATCATCAATCAATATGAGATGTGTGTGCGATTTCCTCGCGCGATTCGCTCACATAAATCAAAGCAGAGAGTCTGTTCTTCAGGTGTGCACTGCCTGATGATCGAATAAAGTTTTTCGGTTTGATAGCCTGCTTGCTGATCGACAGGCGTGTTAAGCTGTGGGGCGGGAAAACAGCCGTCAAGCAATGCGTAGGGTGAGACGTTAAACGCGTTGGCCATGTTTTCGAGATGGCTCAGTGAAATGTTGCGATCCCCACGCTCAAGGCGACCGTAATGGAGAAGGGACAGTCCAACAAGATCAGCAGCCTGCTGCTGCGTCAGTCCTGCTTTTTTTCTTGCGCTCCTGATGTTTTGACAAAGGATTTTTATGCTCATGCGCATATGCAGCGCCTCCTGATAAAAAATAATGCAAATTCAGCAATAAGATTATTATAATGCGAATTCCGCATTATATCAAGCTTTGATACTTATATACTTCTCGTGGGGTGAAGTATATGTCAAAGCCGCGTAAGACACCAATTGGATCGCGCAACATTGTTGGCGTAAAGGTCGCCAGAATAAGGATGAGCAAGGGAATCAAGCAGAAGGAATTGGTTGCCATGCTCCAGAGTGAAGGAATGGATATATGTGATACCAGCATGTCCAGACTGGAAGGCCAGACGAGGCTGGTGCAGGATTTTGAGGTTCCGATTCTGGCAAAGGTGTTGGGCGTGAGAGTGGATTGGCTGCTTGAATCGGAAGAAGAGAATAAATAAAGAACGCTGATGGATGTCAGCGTTCTTTATTTATTCTAAGGATGAAGAGGACGGACGAGGTCCCCGCCCGCAGGCGGACGCGCATCATCTCAGCGCATACTCGCACTCGTCAAGCGTATCCGTCAGCTTGTTGATACGACCTGTTGATCTGAAGCCTCTTCGTTCGTAGAGTCTTCTCGCGTCGTCATTGTTGGATAGAATAAAGAGCGTAGGCACGGAAGCACATTGCTCAATGGCGAACTCCAGCAGCATGGATCCATAGCCTCTTCTCTGGTGTTCCGGCAATATGTAGAGGTTTTCAATCAGACTGCCATGGATGGTGACAATGCCAAGGGGAACCTCGTCAATGATCATGAATCCCTTCTTGCCCGAGGCAAGCTCGCGCTGAAGATAGAGGGTCTGCGCCTGCGGCGTGTGTTTTGCGATGAATGCTGCCGAACAGAAGCTGCGGTGGGATTCCTGCCAGGATAGGGAATGAATGCTGCCTGCTGCTGCGATGTTATCCTCCGTGATGGGGACGATGAGGGGCGTTTTCATTGCGAAAGCGCCTCCTCCAGCACTGCCAGCGCCTCCTGCGCGCAGCCTGCGTTTGCCGCGAGCACGCCCTGCGAGCTGCCAAAGCGCACGACCTGATCGCCCAGCGGATTGATAAACCGCCCGCCGGCTTCCGTGACCAGCAGCGCGCCGGCGGCAAAGTCCCACGGCTTGAGCGTCAATTCAAAGTAAACGTCCAGCCTGCCGCAGGCGACGTACGCCAGATCCAGCGCGGCGGAGCCGCCGCGTCGGATATCCGCGCAGCGCTGCAGGAAGGCGAGCGCCGCGCGCAGGCTGGCCTCCGCCAGATCGGCGTGATACGGCGATGTGCCGAAGGCGACCAGCGCGGTGGGGAAGGGATGCTGCGATGTGCGGATGGGCTGGCCATTGAGCTGCGCGCCGCCGCCGATGCGCACCCAGAAGAGCTCGCCGCTCCACGGCTGATAGACAAGGCCGATCACGGGCGTCTTGTTTTCCAAAAGGGCGATGGAGACTGCCGACCAGCGGCAGTCGTGGATGAGATTGGTCGTGCCGTCGACCGGGTCGATGACCCATGTCGGCGCGTCGGTCAGCGCGTCATTCTCCTGCTCCTCGCCGATGAAGGCGGAACCGGGCACAAGGCGCGGCAGCGCATCAAAGAGATAATCCTCGACAGCCTTGTCGACGCTGGTGACAAAGTTGGCGTGCCCCTCCTTCTGCTCGACGTCGTAGCTGCCGAAGCTGAGGATGATGCGGCCAGCCTCACGGGCGATGGCCTCAAGCCCGGGGCGCAGCGCGTCCAGCCGAAGGGCACGGTAGTCCTCCGGGGTATTGAGGTTTTCGAAGATGCGCTCGCCGATCGCCTCAGGCATGCGCACGCGGCGCACATTCAGCGTATCGAGCATGCGCATGAGCTTGAATTTCCCGGCGTCAAGATGTGCGCCCAGCGCGGGCAGGCAGGATTTGGCATATACGCCCATCAGCGGGTGGACGCGGCCGTCCGCATCCTCAGGCAGCACGGCGTCAAGGCCTTCCTCCATCTGTGCGGCGAGGAAGGCGGCGGCTTCGGCGCTGTAGAGCGGCGAATCGCACGGGGCGACGACGAGCGCATCGCAGGAGGCGGCTTTAAGCGCGGCGTGCAGGCCGCCCATGGGGCCGCAGTCCGTGTAGACGTCCTCGACGCGGGCAAAGCCCTCCGGCGTGGGGATGGACGGGTCGTTGACAGAGAGAATCCGCTCGGGGAAAGCGGCGCCCGCGCGAGCGATGCGCGAAAGCAGCGTCTCGCCGCCGATATCAAGCAGCGCCTTGGGCGTGCCCATGCGGCTGGAATGACCGCCGCTCATCAGAAGAAAGCCAAGCGTCATGGCAGTGTACCTCGTTTTCTGTGTCGATGTCTGCATTGTATCAGCCGCCGACATGGGCTGTCAAGCGGCGCCGCGGCGTTGACAAGACGGGCGAGGCGCGATAGAATTGACGGGATAAGGATGGGCGGATGTGCGTTTGGCAGAAGCCCGCGGGAGGCGTATTCGGATGATGGAACACGGGAAGCGGCACGTCGTGCTCACGGGCGAAATCGGCGTGGGCAAGAGCACAGCGCTGCGGGCGGCGCTCGCGCTCTCTGGCGGCGCGGCTCGGGGATTACAGACATACAGCCCCGGGGAGAGCGGCGTTATGCCCAGAAACCTGTATATGCGCCCCTACGGCAGCGATGAACAGGGAACGCTGCTCGCCGCCCTGCCCGTGGAGGACAGGGCGCGGGTGACGGCGCTGTTTGACACGCTGGGCGTTTCACTGCTGCACGCCGCGCGGGAGAGCGGCGCGGATGTGATCGTCATCGACGAATGCGGGCGGCTGGAGCGCGATGCGCATGCATATCATGAGGCGCTGCGCACCTGCCTTGATGGGGATACGCCCATGCTGATTGCCATGAGGAAGCACAAGTCGGGCTGGGCGGATTTTATCCGCGAGCATCCTGCGGTCGCGCTGATTGAGGTGACGCCGGAGAACCGCGATGATGTGCCGCAGGCTGTCTGCGCAGCGCTGCGGAAGAGGGCATGATCTATTGAATATTGCAGGGCCGTCCTTTGTCCGAAAGGGCGGCTTTGCTGTGTGCTGCGCTAAATTGTTGCAAAAATGTTTCTAAAGTCAATCGAATCGGTGGACAAAACGCGGTGCGATGCGTATAATATGATCGATTGAATTCTGATATGGATGGGAGTATGGATATGGTCAGGATCATTGCGGACAGCACGTGCGACCTCTCGCCGGAGATGATTGAACGATATCAGATTGGTATTGTGCCCCTTCACGTCATTCTCGGCGAGGAGGATTATCTGGACGGGAAGAGCATCACGCCGGATGAAATCTACGCGTGGTCGGACGCCAACAAGGCGACGCCCAAGACGGCAGCCATCTCCATTGAGGATGGCATGAAGGCTTTCTCTGCCGTACTGGAGGATGGGAGCGACGTCGTCTGCTTCTCCATCTCCGGCAGCATGTCCACGACGGGCAATGTCTTCCGCCTTGCGGCGCAGGAGCTTGAGGCGGAGGACAGGATCACCGTGATCGACACGCAGAATCTCTCCACCGGCGGCGGTCTGCTGGTGCTTGAGGCGGCGCAGATGGCGCTGGACGGCGCGTGCCGCGCGGAGATCGCCGCGCGGATGGAGACGCTGATCCCGCTCGTGCGCGCGAGCTTTGTCGTCGACACGCTGACCTATCTCTACCGCGGCGGCCGCTGCAGCGGCGTTGCGGCGCTGGCGGGCAGCGCGCTGAAGCTGCACCCGCGCATCAGCGTGAAGGACGGCCGGATGCAGCCGGAGAAGAAATACCGCGGCAGGATGTCCCATGCGATCCTCGCATACGTCAAGGATATGGAGGCGGAGCTGCTCGCGGCGAGGCCGGAGCGCGTGTTCATCACCCATTCCGGCTGTACGCAGGAGGATATCGACGCGGTGAAGGCGTATCTCGAGTCCCTTGGCCGCTTTGAGGAGATCCACATCACCCGCGCGGGCGGCGTGATCTCCAGCCACTGCGGCCCGGGCACGCTTGGCGTGCTCTTTATCGCGCAGTAAGCATCATCATTCACAGCCCCGGCAGAAACAGCCGGGGCTGTTTGCGTCCCACTCGATGAAGAAAATGGAAAAATCAGGGAAGATCTCCATGTGCATGTCCGTCTATATCGCAGGAAGGAACACTGCGGACAGGCAAAGGAGGACGCATGGAGAGAGAGACCGGACGCTCTTACGAAGAGCAGAAGAAGGTTAAAATCGGGCCGAGAGAAGGCGGAACACTGAAGGATGACGCGCAATTCTACATCCTCAGGGGCTGGCTGGTCAGGATATTCGAAAAAGAGGACGATCTGCAGGAGGCCGTGACCGGAGCGCTGCGCGCGTCCGTCGGCTGGCTGCTGGAGGCGCAGGACGACGAGGCGCTTAGGACGTTCCATGATGCAGGCAGGCTCTTTGAGATCACGATGACGGGCATCCGGGGCAGGCGCACGCGGAAGGCTGCGTATCAGACGTATCATGCGCTGCTTGTCGAGTTGCTGCACAGTCTTGATGGCGCACAGCAGAGCCTGCTTCGCAGCGCTGCGGTGACGCTGTGCTTTTACTGCGCGGTCACCGAGTGGTCTAAGGAGCGATACCGTTGGTTTGAGCGGGCATATCAGATGATGAGGGCCTGCGGGGAAGAAGGCGGGGCGCGTATTCCGCATCACATCCGCTCCGGGCTGATGATTCATGCGGCGAGACTGCGCACGCGCAGGCAGCCCGAGGAGGCTGCCGCCCTGTATGAGCAGGTGGTGGCCATGGGCGAGGAAGAACCGCAGATGGAGGAGGGGCTTACGCAGATTGAGGAGATGCAGGCGCGGCGTTTGCTGCTGCTTCATGCGTGGGATGCGTCTTCTTCGCTCTTCCTGCTGCATCTGCGCAGGCTCCATCTGCTGCGCGCGGCAGTGTGGTATGCGCGCACGGCAAAGCTGTGCTGCAGGTACCTGTGCTGGCAGCTGGGGGAAAAACTGAGCTTCCTGGGCGAGGTGCTGAAGGATATGTCGTCGAGTCTCTTGGAGCGTGAGAAGATTCAGGCCTTGCTGTTCGCGGGGATGATGACGATGCTCTTTGCGATGGCGCTCATGTGCATGAACCGATAAAAAACGGGCCGCCTCTTCAGGGATGGAGAGGCGGCCCGCGCTGATTGGCGGACGATTATTTCTTTGCCTGCGCGCTGGAGCTGCGCTCGACGAGCTCCGCATGCAGCAGATGGGTGCTGATGCGCACCTCGTTGATCAGGCTGGAGAGGGCGTAGAACGCGCTCTTGCCGATCTCAAGGCGGTTCTGCCGGATGGTCGTCAGCGGCGGGGTGACGTAGCGGCTCATCGGGATGTCGTCAAAGCCGATGACGCTCACATCCGCCGGGACGCGCAGACCCAGCTCTGCGCAGTGCATCATGACGCTGGAGGCGAGCAGGTCATTGCAGCAGACGATGGCCGTGCAGCCCTGCGAGAGCAGGCGGGGGAGATGCTTGTTGAGGCATTCCGCCGTATAGGGCGACGTGCCGGCCAGCGTGCGGGAGGAGGGCAGGCCGTTTTCATACAGCGCGCGGAAGAAGGAGCGATAGCGCTGCTTGTAGACATAATTGCCCAGCGGGGTGGAGAGGTAGCCGATCTTCCTGTGGCCGAGGGCCTTGAGATGGGTGACGATCAGGCGCATGCCCTCGTCGTTGTCCACGCCCACGTGCGCGACGACGGGATTGCCCACGACGTGATTGTCATAGAGCACGACTGGCGTGCGGCAGGTCTCAAAGCCCTTGAGCCATGGATCCACATGCGTAAGGCCCATGAACAGCGCGGCGCGGTAGCCGTGCAGCAGCATGTACTGGTCGTAGCTCATCTCCCGCTGCATCTGAGGCGTCAGGTCGATGACGTCGGGGCGGAAGCCGAGGGGCTCTGCGATCTGGCGGAAGCCCATGATGATTTCATAGCCAAAGTCCTCTGCCTGACGATAGGCCATGTTTTCCACGAAGATGCAGATCGGGATGCCGGCTGAGGCCTTGGATACGCGGGTGTAGCCCAGCTCCACCGCCTTCTGCAGGACAGCTTTGCGGGTTGCTTCGCTGATGTCGTCTGCGCCGTTGAGCGCCTTGGAGACCGTGCCCTTGGAGATGCCCAGATCCCGGGCGATGTCATCGAGCTTTGCCAAT
This sequence comes from Clostridia bacterium, assembly GCA_017936375.1. GTDB lineage: Bacteria > Bacillota > Clostridia > Christensenellales > Aristaeellaceae > Ventricola. Next base: position 55,298 of record JAGBFR010000008.1, on the reverse strand, counting down.
TCGGATTCCTTCTTTTCCTGTGTGATGATCGCGAAGTGTTTCGCTCTGTGCGGAACAGGTCGTTCATTCCGCCCAGAATGGTTGTGATAATTATACAACGATGAACGAAAAAAGGCAAACATAATTCCTGAGATGAATAAATCGAATAGTTTCGAATAATTTCGATATGGCGTGACAGAATGAGATGCCGGATGGGAAAAACAAGAGAAGCGGGCAGGAAAAACACGAACGAAAATGAAAATTCCCTTGTATATATGAATCTTTCTATTGACGGGGCGTGTGGATCGCAGTATACTGCCGTTAAGCGAAACAAAGCGAAATCTTGCTGAAAAGTGGTTGTTTCGGGGATTTCGCATTTGTGCCGTCGATGCGCTTCCCTCTCCGCTCTGAACCGGCGGATAACGGGCCTGCCATGGATGGTAACTCCCCTTTCGCGGGCGCCGCCGCTTCTCAAGGCATGTTTTTTGCCGGAAAAGAAGGGCTGCGTCTTTTTTTCGGCGAAATCATATGCATGCAATCGTGCGGCATGGCCGCAGAAGGAGGCAGGCGAAATGCTTGACAAGACGAAGCGCGGATGGTTTAAGTCCGCTGTGCTCTATCAGATTTATCCCAAGAGCTTTCAGGATACGAACGGAGACGGCGTCGGCGATCTGAAGGGGGTCATAAGCCGGCTTGACTACCTGCAGAAGCTGGGCATCGACGGCATCTGGCTCTCTCCTGTGTTTGCCTCGCCGCAGAAGGATAACGGCTACGACATCTCCGACTACTGCGCGATTGATCCCATGTTCGGCCCGATGGAGGACATGGAGGCGCTCATCGCCGAGGCGAAGAAGTGCGGCATCTCCATCATCATGGATCTGGTGCTCAATCACAGCTCGGATCAGCATCCGTGGTTCCGCGAGGCGATTAAGTCCAAGGACAATCCGTACCATGACTACTATGTCTGGCGCGACGGCGAGCCGGATTGCCCGCCCAATGACATGCGCGCGGCCTTCGGCGGCTCGGCGTGGGCGTATGTGCCGCATCTGGGGCAGTATTACTTCCATCAGTTCGCGCCGGAGCAGCCGGATCTCAACTGGGAGAATCCCGACATGCGCCGCGGGCTCTATGGCTTCATCCGCTTCTGGGTGGAGAAGGGCGTGGAGGGCTTCAGGCTGGACGTCATCGACCAGATCGCCAAGGAGCCGGACAACTTCATCACCGGCAACGGACCGAAGCTGCATGAATTCCTGCGCGAGCTCTCCCGCGAGGCCTTCTGCGAGGAGGGGCTGGTTACCGTGGGCGAGGCGTGGGGCGCGGACGTGGAGCGGGCCAAGCTCTACAGCGCGCCGGACGGCAGCGAACTGAGCATGGTCTTCCAGTTCGAGCACATCTGTCTGGATCAGGAGGAGGGCAAGAGCAAGTGGGAGGCGATCCCGCTGTCCCTGCCCAAGTTCAAGGCCTGCATGGAGCGCTGGCAGCACGGGCTGCACGGCAAGGGCTGGAACAGCCTCTTCATGGATAACCACGATCTGCCGCGCATCGTCTCCCGCTGGGGCGACGACGGAGCGTACCGCGTCAAGTCCGCCAAGATGCTGGCGACGATGCTCCACGGCATGGAGGGCACGCCCTACGTCTATCAGGGCGAGGAGCTGGGCATGACCAATATCCGCCTGCCGCTTGAAAGCTACCGCGACGTGGAGATCCTCAATCTCTACGCCGAGCGCACGGCGGAGGGCGAGGCGCCGGAGGCCGTGATGGAGAAGATTTACGCACGCGGCCGCGACAATGCGCGCACGCCCATGCAGTGGACGGCCGGGGAGAACGCGGGCTTCACCACGGGCGAGCCGTGGCTGCCGGTCAATCCGAATTACAGCGTGATCAACGCCGAGGCGGCGCTGGCGGATCCGGATTCCGTCTTCTATGCCTATCAGAAGCTCATCGCCCTGCGCAAGGAATATGCGGTCATCCGCGAGGGCAGCTTCACGCTCCTTTGCCCGGAGGATGAGCAGGTCTTTGCTTACACGCGCGATCTGGGGCATGCGCATCTGCTGGTGGCCGCCAATTTCACGGCGGAGGACGCGCCGTTTGAGATCCCGGAGGCGTTTGCCGGGGCGAAGGTGCTGATCTCTAACGACGGCGCGCCGGGGAAGGGCCTGCGCCCGTACGAGGCGTATATGCTCTATATCGAGGATTGATGGATTGGAGCCGCCGGGTAAAACCGACGGCTCCTTATTCTTCTCCTGAAAGAAAAGCAAATCCCCTGTTGCAAAAAAACCGGGTATTTGCTATAATAACCGCATGCATACGCGCGCTCCCCTCGGGGAGCAGGGAGAAAATACGCTGCATAAGGCTCAAGAGACCTGCCGGTCGGTGCGAGGCAGGGCCGGAGGCTGCGGATCCGCTCTCCTGATGCGGCGGGCGACGAGTCCGCGGGCTGCGCTCCCTTACGGCGCAAAAAGAGGCCGCTGTCATGGCGGCAATTTGGGTGGCACCGCGGAGCTTTTCGTCCCATGAGGATGAGGGCTCCTTTTGTTTACCCGGGAATGATATGGAAAGCGGCCGGGAAACCGGCATTCAGAAAGGGAGAGAGATATGATCGATATCAATCTGATCCGCAAGACGCCTGACGTCGTGCGCGAGAACATGAAGAAGAAGTTCCAGGACGCCAAGCTGCACCTGGTCGACGAGGTCATCGACCTTGACCGCAAGAACCGCGAGGCCATGCAGCAGGCCGACTCCCTGCGCAATCAGCGCAAGGTGCTCTCCAAGGAGATCGGCGGTCTGATGAAGCAGGGCAAGAAGGAAGAGGCCGAGGCCACCAAGGCGAAGGTCGCTGAGATTGCCGAGCAGCTCGCGCAGCTGGAGGTCCTTGAGGAGCAGTACGCCGAGGAGATCAAGAAGCGCATGCAGGTGATCCCGCAGATCATCGATCCGTCCGTGCCGATCGGCAAGGACGACAGCGAGAATGTGGAAATCGAGCGCTTCGGCGAGCCGTTCACCCCGGATTTTGAGATCCCGTATCATGTGGAGATCATGGAGAAGCTCGCCGGCATCGACATTGATTCCGCCCGCAAGACCTCCGGCAACGGCTTCTACTACCTGATGGGCGACGTGGCGCGCCTGCACAGCGCCTGCCTGTCCTACGCGCGCGATTTCATGATCGATCGCGGCTTCACCTACTGCATCCCGCCGTACATGATCCGCTCCGGCGTTGTGACGGGCGTCATGTCCTTCGCGGAGATGGAGAACATGATGTACAAGATCGAGGGCGAGGATCTGTACCTGATCGGCACCTCCGAGCACTCCATGATCGGCAAGTTCATCGACACCATCCTCACCGAGGACGAGCTGCCGCAGACCCTGACCAGCTACTCTCCGTGCTTCCGCAAGGAGGTCGGCGCGCATGGCATCGAGGAGCGCGGCGTCTACCGCATCCATCAGTTCGAAAAGCAGGAGATGATCGTCGTCTGCAATCCGGAGGATTCCATGTACTGGTATAACCAGCTCTGGAAGAACACCGTCGATTTCTTCCGCAGCCTCGATATCCCGGTCCGCACGCTCGAGTGCTGCTCCGGCGACCTGGCTGACCTGAAGGTGAAGTCCTGCGACGTCGAGGCCTGGAGCCCGCGCCAGCAGAAGTACTTCGAGGTCGGCTCCTGCTCCACCCTGGGCGATGCGCAGGCCCGCCGCCTCGGCATCCGCGTCAAGGGCAAGGAGGGCAACAAGTACTTTGCCCACACCCTCAACAACACCTGCGTGGCGCCGCCCCGCATGCTGATCGCGTTCCTGGAGAATAACCTGAACGCCGACGGCTCCGTCCGCATCCCGGAGGCCCTGCGTCCGTACATGGGCGGCAAGGAAGTCATCGTTCCGGCCGTGAAGAAGTAATTCCATAAACAAAACATCCGCTCCCGGGGAACCGGGGGCGGATGTCTGTTTACAGTGGATGACGACGGCGATTAAGGCGCAGCGGATTCGAAGATGACCGTCACATCCAGCGGCAGATCATCGTCGTTTTGAATGGTGATGCGCGTGCCGTCAGGCAGAATGGGGGCCGGAAAGAATTCCTCCTCCACATCATCCGCTTCACCAATCAGATCGCCGTCAAACGTATAGAGCAGGCTCAGCTGTTCGGTGGTCTTCTTGTTCAGCGCACGGACGATATAGCCGCTATGGTCAGCATGATAAACGCCGTCCGAGCGCACCAGCCACGGCGTGCCCCGGCTGTCAAGGATCTTCCGATCCAGCTGATTCCCGTCTCTGTCAAGGAGGATCCACTCGACCTCGTACAGCCCGCTGTGCGAGGTGTCCAGCAGCATGGCGACGCTGCCGTCCTCCAGAAACACCGGATAGCGCAGTGAATCATGCGAACCACGGCGCGTACAGAAATTCCAGAGCACGTTCCCCTGCGTGTCAATGCAAAGCGCCCAGCCGCTGCGCCCGGCTTTGGTGCGCGAGGAGAGCGTGCCGTCGGAGGAGTCGGTTGTTCCGGTCAGGATGATGCGCCCGTCTGCGCTGACCGCGGCATCGTAGAGGATATCGTGGCCGCTGCCACCATAGGTATAGCTGCGCGTTTCGGCATGGGCGGATGCGGCGAGCGCGCACAGCAGCAGAATGAGCAAGAGCAGTTTTCGCATGGCTGCGTTCCCTCCTTTGCGTATATGACGAACGAAACCGGAGAATTCTTCCGGTTTCGCTTAAACGGGATTATAGGGATTTTCGCAGATCCCGCTTGTTATACAGAATGCGTCGTACCTCCATCACATCGCCAATGACGACATAATAAATGGTGTAATTCCGGACATAGATGCGGTAGTATGGGTATTGACGCTCTTTGGCAGAATGGTATGGCTCAAAGGCTTCGGCACAGGTCGTCCTTTCCTGAATGGCCCTCTGTACGGCGTCAACCAGCGCGTCTGCGGCTTGGGGATTCTGAAGCTGATCGGTGATGTAATCGACAATCTGAATCAAATCCTCTTCAAACAGGGGAAGAAAACGAAGCTTATAGCGTTTGCTTTCCATGGATCCTGGCCCTCACTTTGCCAAAGACTTCTTCTTCGGTATGACGGACGTCGGAGGCAGCGGCGGCGCGGTCGGCTTCGTCCAGCTTGAGCTCGACATCTTCCGTCAGCGCTGCGTACTGCTCAAGGCTCAGAACGACCATGGAGCCGTATCCGTTCTTGGTGAGGTAGACGGGATTTCCCTGATGGACAAGGCTTTCGATCTCCGGGAATCTGTTGCGAAGATCGGATACCGGACGGATATTGATCAAAGCAGAATCCTCCTTTCGATAATCTATCTATATTTTATCTGAATTTTATCATTTCTGCAAGAGGCGTTTTCTGGAATTGCTTTCAATCTCTGTTTGCGCTATACTTGGAGAATCCGAAGGAGGGATTTCCCGATGATTATCTGCGATACGCATTGTGATACGCTGAATATGCGTGTCTTTCATAAGGACGAGACGCCCTGTGTGACGATGGAGCACATGGTGCAGGGCGGTGTGAGCCTGCAGACCTGCGCGCTCTTCGCCGGCAGCAAGGGAATGAGCGACCACCCGTACGAGCGGGCGATCGCGCAGTACAACGAGCTTTGCCGCCTCTCCCGTGAGGAAGGCTGGGAGAAGGCAAACTCGCCGCTTGACGCTGAGGAGGGCAAGGTCAAGATCCTCCTGTCCGTCGAGGGCGGCGAGATCTTCGAGGGCAAGGTGGAGCGCGTGGATGAATTCTACGGCTACGGCGTGCGCATGTCCGGCGTGACATGGAACAACGAAAACGAGATGGGCCATCCTGCCAAGCACGGCAGCAAGGAGGGCATCAAGCCCCGCGGCTGGGAGCTGCTGCGCCGCATGGCGGAGCATAAGATTGCCGTGGACACCAGCCACCTCAACGAGGCGGGCTTCTGGGACATCGTGGATCACCACAGCCAGCCGCCGCTGGCCTCTCATTCCTGCGCGAAGGCGCTTCGCAATCATTTCCGCAATCTGACCGATGACCAGATCCGCGCGATGGTGCAGCGCGGCGGCTGGATCGGCGTGAATTTCTACCCGTGGTTCCTCGGCGATACGGGAAAGGCCGTCGCGGAGGACATCGTGACGCATATCGACTACATGTGCCAGCTCGGCGCGGATCGCCACGTCGGCTTCGGCAGCGACTTTGACGGCATCGAGGTCTGGCCGGACGACTGCTCCAGCCCCGCCGGCGTTCCGCTGGTGATCGACGGGCTGCGCAGGCGCGGCTACAGCGAGGAGGCCATAGCGCGCATCGCGGGCGACAATTTCCTCGACTATTACAGGAGGCTCGGCTGGTAAGAGACCGTGCCCGCCTTCATGGCCGCCAAAGTCTGCCTGATTTGCCGCTTTTGCGCGCAGGCGCTATGGCTCAATAAACGCAATAAAACAGGGCTGTGATCTGCTTCGCAGCCCTGTGTGTATTTTATGGAGTTTACCGCGCGTCGCTCTCCTTGTCGCTCTCGGCGACGGCCTGACAGAGCGTGAGCATCAGCGCGCGCGCTTTGGGCGAGCAGCCGTTGGCCAGCGCGGCGATGCTCTGCGCGAGGGACTGCGCATTGTCGCCGGGCACGGCGTCAAAGCATTCGTCCATCACCGAGCCGTTGAGCAGGGAGGCGGTCGTCACGCCGAGGACGGACGCGATATGCGCCAGCTGCTCAAGGGAGGCCGGGCGCTCGCCGCGCTCCAGACGGCCAAAGTGCAGCTGAGAGAGACGCAGGCGCTCTGCGGTCTGCTCCTGCGTGAGGCCGGCTTCCTGCCGCGCGCTGCGGATATTGCGTCCAATGGTCTTGTGCGAGACGAGCATGCGTGTCCCCTCCGTTGCGGTATGATCACATTTATCATAGCCCGAAACGCGGGAAAGTAACACATCACAGATGGACTGATATATCCGATATGGATTTGTTCAAATTCAGAAAACAATCAGATGATCGACATGGGTTTATTTGTGTGATTTGCTTTGCGGAAGAGCAGCAGGAGCGATGCGGCATACAGCATCAATAGTGCCAATAAATAAGCAGGAAGCAGAGCTGCGGAAAAACGCTGCGCAAGCAAGCCGAACAGCCACGGCATGGTCATAACGCCGACATAGGAGGACGCTTGCTGTGCACCCATGACAGACTGTGATATATCCTTTCCGAAAAGGTCTGGCGTAAGGTGAGTCAGATTCGGGAAGACTGGACCGATCCCCAGACCAATCAATAGAAGAACCCCGGCGCAGAAGCCCGCTGTCAGAGGCAGTATGAACAGCAGAACTGCGATCAGCAGGATCAGCAAACAAATGCGCAGCAGCCTGCGCCGTCCCAGATGAGGGGCGAGCAGGCCGGACAGGAAGCGCCCGAGCGTCAGGCCAACATAGAACATCATGGCGGAACGGGCGGCAGCATCAGCAGTCAGTCCCTGAGCACTGACAAAATAGCTGCTGGCCCAGGAGCCTGCGCACAGCTCCAGCCCGCATGAGGTGAAAAATGCCAGACAGCTTGCGCGTGCTGCTGGCAGCTTCAGCAGTTCTATGAGGGACAGGGAACGACATTCTTCGGCCTGTTCTTCCAAATCTTTCCTGCGCGCATATTTCCACAGCGGAAGGGAAAGGAATGCGATGGCCGTCAGAGCCAGCTGGATGAGGGCAACAATTAAATAGCCCTTGCGCCAGTTGCCGCTGTTTTCCAGAGCAAGCGACATGATATAGGGACTCATGGCGATGCCAAGGCCATAAAAGCAGTGCAGGAAGTTCATCCGCGAGGCACTGTAATGGGTGGCGACAAAATTATTCAGTGCGGTGTCGATGGTGCCCGCGCCAAGCCCCAGCGGGATGGCCAACAGAAACAGGAATAGGGCGTGTTGATTGACGGCGTAGCCCAATAATGCGAGCGCCGTCATACCTGTACTGATGGCGGACACCAAACCGGTTCCAAAGCGATTGATCAGCTTTGAACTGAACAGACTGGATACAACGGTGCAGGCACTGACGGCAGAGGTGATATACCCCGCAAAGGAAATGGGAAGGCCAAGATCAAGCCGCATTGCCGGCCATGCCGTGCCCAGCACGGAATCCGGAAGGCCGACGCCAATAAAAATCAGAAAGATCACGATCAGCAAAGCGGTCATCATTGGGGAGTTGCTCCTTGATATCTTTTCCATATCCCTTTCCCTGGGATGGAAAAAGGCATTCTGTATTTATCGATCATGCTGGCAATCATTCGTCGCTCAGCCCGCGCAGCCTGCGCCGCTCGCGCAGCTTGAGCTCCTGCCCCTGATCGGAGGGGATGTAGTAGCGATGGCCCGCAAGCTCCGGCGGCATGTAGTCCTGCGCGACCCAGTGCCCCGGGTAGTCGTGGGGATACTTATACGCCTTGCCGGAGCCGAGGCGCTCGTGCCCCTTGTAGTGCGTATCGCGCAGGTGCACCGGCACTGCGCCAAAGCCGCCGTGCTCCGCATCGGCGACGCAGGCGTCCAGCGCGGCGGAGACGGAGTTGGACTTGGGGCTCTCGCACACGGCGATGATCGCCTGCGCAAGCGGGAGGCGCGCCTCCGGCAGGCCAACGGACTCAAGCGCCTGCGAGGCGGCGACGGCCTGCAGCATGGCGGTCGGGTTGGCGAGGCCCACGTCTTCGCTGGCATGGGCGATGATGCGCCGGGCGATGAGCCGCGGATCGACGCCGGCATAGAGCAGCCGGGCGAACCACGCCAGCGCCGCGTCGGAATCGCTGCCGCGCAGGCTCTTGCAGAAGGCGGAGAGCATGTCGTAATAAAGCGACTCGTCGCAGCGGATGACCGGCTTCTGAATGGACTCCTCCGCGACGGGGAGGGTGATATGGATGACGCCGTCCTTGTCGGGCTCAGTGGTCAGTACGGCGAGCTCCAGCGCGCCGAGGGCGGAGCGGACGTCGCCGTTGGCAATGCGGGCGATGTGGTGCGCCGCATCGGGATCAAGAGCGATGGCCTTCCCGCCGAAGCCGCGCTCCGTGTCGGAGAGCGCGCGGGAGAGCGCTGTGAGAACATCGGCCTCCTCCAGCGGGCGGAATTCAAAGATGCGGCACCGGCTGACGATGGCCGGGGTCATGGAGATGAGCGGATTCTCCGTCGTGGAGCCGATGAAGCGGACCACGCCGCGCTCGATGGCGGGGAGGATGGAATCGCTCTGCGCCTTGTTCCAGCGGTGGCACTCGTCCAGCAGCAGATAAGTCGCCTGCCCGTAGAGGGAACGCCGGTCCTGCGCCTCCTTGATGACCTTGCGCACGTCGGCGACGCCGCTGGTGACGGCGTTGAGTTGGACGAAGGCGGAGTTGGTCGTCCCGGCGATGATGGAGGCGAGGGTCGTCTTGCCGCAGCCCGGCGGGCCATAGAAGATGGAGGAGGTCATCCTGTCCGCCTCGATGGCGCGGCGCAGCAGGCGGCCGGGGCCGACGATGTGCGTCTGCCCGATGAATTCATCGAGCGTGCGCGGGCGCATGCGGTCGGCGAGCGGGCTGAGCGCCGCCTCCTGATGGGAAAACAGATCCTGCATGGGACAACCTCCAAGCGTGGTGATGATATACCGCTTCATTATAGCGGCTGACGGGGAAAATGGCAAGCCGCACAGAAAAAGCCCGCACAGGGCGTGCGGGCTTTGGCAGGCGATCACCGTGCGGCAAGGCATGCCATGATGGCTTCATAGTTCTCTGCCTGATGGGGATAGGTGCACAGGGAGCAGTCGCGGATGACGCGTCCGTCCGATTCAAGCTCCACCGGGCTGCCGGGACAGTGGGGCAGGCGATAGAGCGGACAGAAGCAGAAGAGGCAGTTGATCTCTTCAATTCCCTCATGGCAGGGGTAGTACCGGCAGGCGGTATTGGTAAAAAAGGCATGAGATGATTCGCGCATGCGTATCCCTCCTCAGCGTGCTGTGATCTGCGGAATGCGCCGCAGCAGCGAGGAGATCGGGCGATAGAGCGCGAGCATCAGCGCGAAATTGCCTGCGCCGTGGAGCAGGTCATACGGGATGCCGGCGACCCACCAGGCAAACATCTGCGTCAGCCCCTGCGAAACCCCGCCGCCGGCAAGGCCGATGAAGAAATACGGAATCGCGCACAGCAGGCCAAAGAGCAGGCCGAAGCAGCCGGAGAACACCGCCCAGAAGAAAGCGGAGTCATTGCGGCGCAGCAGATGCGTTGTAAGCGCCAGCAGCGGCCATGCGTAGAGATACATGATCCACCAGAGATTGACGCCGTAGATCATGCCCTCGATGAGGATGAACACGGGTACGGCGTAGATGACCAGCGGGCCGAAATGCAGCGTGAAGAGGATGATGAGGAAGCTGGTCATCTCGATATTGGGCAGCCCCTGCATGAAGAGCTTGCATACCTCGATGACCGCGACCATCAGCCCGACGGTCGCTACATCCCGCGCGGGAGAGCGACGGCTCATTTGGTGTAGACGATGGAGAATGCGTCGCCGTCCTCCACGGGCTGTTCGCTTGCGCCGTAGTTGCAGTATTCGCCGTTCACATTGAAGCTCCAGTAGGAGGCGTCGACGCTGTAATCGGCCTTTTCACCGTTAACGGTGTCGATCATCAGGCCGAACTGCCCCTCCGTGCCGGAGAAGGTGAGGCCCTCGGCCTCCTCCATGGCCTGCAGGAGGTACTGCGCGTCGGTCTTCAGGCTGTAGACGGTGGACTTGGCAGCGGAGTCGACGACCTCGATCGTGATGCTCTTGCTGCCCTCGACGGCCTTCTCGCCGAAGGTCAGGTAGACAAAGGTCATGGCGAGGGCGAGGAGCGCGATGAGCGCTGCGCCGAGGATCGTTTTGAGGGTCTTCTTGTTCATGGGGATACGTCCTTTCTTTCGTTGGTCGATGGGTGCATGGCGGCAGCAACAGAGAGATGCGGCATGCGCTCATGCGCCCGAAAGGCGGTCATTCCAAAAAACGGACCCACGCAAAAAAGCATGGGTCCGGAAATAAGCCGTTCGCAGCGGACGTGCATGTTTCAGCCAATGACTCGTGGCCCCACAACATTCATCCCCGGCAGGTCTTCTGACTTGGCGATCGCCGCTCTGCGCCGTCTTCCCGGGCGATTGCCCAGTGACATGGTGGCGCAGAACTCCTGCCTTACAGCGACGAGTTCGTGCAGGACTTGCACCTGCTTCCCTTTTCACCCGGGCATGGACAGCCACCCCGGACACCGCGGACGCTCTATGTACTTGCGGCTATCATAGCACAGGGGATGCGCTTTGTCAAAGGGCGAAATGAATGGAAAACCCCGTCCGCGTGAAATTCCCGGGCTGCGGTATCGTCATGTATACAGAGAGGCTGATCGGGGCTTTACGCCGGGCGGCGAATCCGCTATACTGATGGAAAGGATTTCCAATGAAGCAGGAGCGCAGAGATGGGCTCCCGCTGAGACGGTTATACGGAGGATGCTGCGATGAAGCGATTTATGCTGCTGATTGCGCTGGCGGCGCTGTGCCTGATGCCCCTGATCGCCGGGGCGGAGATGATCGGCGACGAGATGAAGGTTGTGCGCTGCGAGGAGTATATCACCCTGCGCGGGGAGCCGAATACGAAGGCGGCGGAGCTGGACCGCATCCCGCTGGGAGCGAAGGTCGTGTATCTGGGCGAGGCGGAGAATAAATTCCTCCACATCGCGTATGAGAATCAGACGGGCTATGCGCTGAAGAACTACCTGCGCGCGCAGGAGGCGGCGCCCGGCACGGCGGCGGCGGTGAGCCGCGCGGCGCGGGCGGAGATCAACGCCTTCCTCAGCGGCATTGCCATCACGGGGGTGACGGGCTTCACCGGCGGGAATGTATCCGATCAGGAGCTGGTGGAGATGGCGCTGTGGTATATGTGGTACAACAAGCGCTCCGTCTTCATGGGCAGCGATCTGCCGGAGTATGGATACAGGCTGACGGACGTGCTCGCCAAGCGCGAGGTGAAGCGCCTCTTCGGCCGCGAGGTGGAGACGCTGGAGGCACAGTATCAGCCGCATGAGAACGGCTATTTCTACATGAATGAGCCGGGTGGACCGCTTGGATACGGCTGCGCGAACATGAGCCACGCGGAGTGGATCGACGGCGACCGCCTGCGCGTGTACTTTGGTCTCTACGGCGAGGGCGAGGGATGGAATGAGGCGATCTTTACCGCCTTCCCCGAGCAGCTGGCGCTCATGTATGCCGGGCAGCCCGTGCATCAGGGCTATGCGGTCATCAACATCGGCGCCGGGACGCTGGAGGACAGCAGCAAGTGGGCGATCGAGGCGTTCGTCGCGGAGCTGATCCGAACTGACAACGTGATGGAGGACGGTCTGTAACAGGCGGCCTCCGAATAACAGGAGGATGAAACATGATCAGAAGGGGATTTGCGCTGGCTGCGCTGCTGGCGCTCTTGTGTGTGCCTGCGCTGGCGGACAGCGTGCCGCTTGAGCAGATGGATGTGAGCAATCACGAAAGCTTTGGCTTTGGCCGCACCATCGGCTTTGCAGCCGGATGCGTGGAGGCATCCGGCACGCGCTTCCTTCTGGTCGATACACTGGGCTTTAACGGGCATTACCTCCTGGTCGATCCGATTGGAAACGGGCAGTGGGAGTCCTTCAGCGGCGGCATGAAAATTGAAGAGGGAAGCTGGGTGTCCCTTGAGGCGCAGGACGCGATGCACTGCCGCGTACGCATTGAAAGGAACGGCGTGAGCGAGCGATGGGATTTCGCCGAGCTGCCCGACCCGGAGAGCCATCCTGACTGGGTGCTCATGCGCTATGAGCGTGCAGAGCAGGACGGCGACTGCTTCTCGGCGGCGTTTGGCGAGTGCTATGCGGATGTGACACAGACGGCAGGCGAGCAGACGCAGAGCCGCCGTGTGTACTACGCCTTCTTCCGCGATGCAAACAACCTTGACTATGACAAGCTCCCGCGCTCGCTGGAGGAGGCTGTGCAGCTGGAAAAGAAGTATCCCGTCGCCGCCGTCAGCCCGAAGAACCCGGGCGACCGCGTGAACCTGCGCGAGGGACCGTCCACATCAAGATCGCGCGCGGGCAGCCTCTACAGTGGCACGCTGCTCACGATCCGCGAGATCCAGGATGGCTGGGCGCATGTATATGTGGGCGACGCGGGGCTGTGGATCAGTACGGATTTCCTGACTTTCGGCGAGGCGATCGAGCAGGTCGTCGATTCGACGATCCCCATGCGTCTGCGGGGCGATGGGGAATGGGTCAAGGTCAGCCGCATGCCCTACGACGGCGGTGGCGGCACGGTCACGCAGCGCATGGGCGGAACCGAGGTGCGCGTCATCGGCGAATACAACAGCAAGTGGCGCATCGTCGGGGATGGACATGGCTCCGTTTATGTCCATGCGGAGGATCTTGAGTGACTGCAACGGCACGCAAACCGCGTGAAATTTCCAAAAACCCTTTACAAATCCGGAAAAAGCGAGTATCATATCTGAGAATATCGTCAAACGCGAATGACGCAGGACGCTGCCCTTCAAAGCGCGCAGAGAGCCGGAGACTGGTGCAATTCCGGACGGGGAGAGGGGTATGGGATCACCTGCGCAGCGGCTTCCCTGAGCGGTGTGCTATGGCCGTTAGGGGGAGACGGATCGCCACGTTACGGCTTAATGAAGTGAGTGCAGATGGATGCTCAATACGATCGGCCGCGTGCGCAAAAGCAGGATGCTTTGCGGACGGGTTCGGAAGTGGAAAGCGCACTGCGCTAATTTGGGTGGTACCGCGAGCAGCCTCGTCCCAATGGGATAAGGCTGCTTTTATATTTCTACCGAAAGTGAGGAACTCACGATGTATCAGAAAGTATCGACGGACATGAACTTCGTCGCGCGCGAGGAAGAGATTGTCAAGTTCTGGCGGGAAAACGAGGTCTTCAAGAAGACCGTTGAGCTGCGCCGCGGCGCGCCTGCCTTTACCTTCTTTGACGGCCCGCCCACGGCCAACGGCAAGCCGCACATCGGCCATGTCGAGACCCGCGCCATCAAGGATATCATCCCGCGCTACCGCACGATGAAGGGCTTTGACGTGCTGCGCAAGGCCGGCTGGGATACCCATGGCCTGCCGGTCGAGCTGGAGGTCGAGAAGATCCTCGGCCTGGACGGCAAGCCGCAGATTGAGAAGTACGGCATCGAGCCGTTCATCAAGGAGTGCAAGAAGTCCGTCTGGAAGTACAAGACCGAGTGGGAAGAGATGTCCGAGCGCGTCGGCTTCTGGGCGGATATGGAAGATCCGTACGTCACCTACGAGGACAACTACATCGAGTCCGAGTGGTGGTCCCTCAAGGAGATCCACAAGAAGGGCCTGCTGTACCTCGGCCATAAGATCGCGCCGTACTGCCCGCGCTGCGGCACCGCGCTGTCCTCTCACGAGGTCGCTCAGGGCTATAAGAATGTGAAGGAGACCTCCGCCTACGTCCGCTTTGCGGTCAAGGGTGAGGAGAACACCTACCTCCTCGCGTGGACGACCACCCCGTGGACCCTGCCCTCTAACCTCGCCCTGTGCGTGAACCCGCGCGATACCTATGCCAAGTTCCATGTGGACGGCCAGACCATCATCATGGCCAAGGCGCTCATCGACGCGATCTATCCGGACAAGGAGATCGAGATCGTCGCCGAGATGCCGGGCCGCGAGCTCTGCGGCATGGAGTACGAGCCGCTGTTTGACTTCGCCGTCGGCAAGCTCGACAAGAAGGCCTGGTTCGTCGTCGCGGACGACTACGTCACCATGAGCGACGGTACCGGCATCGTTCACATCGCGCCGGCGTTCGGCGAGGACGACAACCGCGTCTGCCAGGCAAACGACGTGCCGTTCATCAACCTCGTCGACACCCAGGGCTGCATGACAGAGGACACCAAGTGGCCGGGCGTGTTCGTCAAGGACGCCGACAAGCTGATCCTTGAGGACCTCAAGGAGCGCGGCCTGCTGTTCGCCGCCGTGCCGTTCGCGCATGACTATCCGTTCTGCTGGCGCTGCGATAACCCGCTGCTGTACTATCCGCGCCCGACCTGGTACATCAAGATGACCGCTGTTCGCGATCAGCTGATCAAGAACAACCGCGCGGTCAACTGGATGCCGGACAACATCAAGGAAGGCCGCATGGGCATGTGGCTCGAGGGCGTGCATGACTGGGGCCTCTCCCGCGAGCGCTACTGGGGCACGCCGCTGCCGGTGTGGACCTGCGAGTGCGGTCATATCCACGTCATCGGCAGCCGCGAGGAGCTGGTGAAGCTCGGCCACAACGTCGACCCGAACATCGAGCTGCATCGTCCGTACATCGACGAGGTCGTCCTCACCTGCGAAAAGTGCGGCAAGGACATGCACCGCGTCAAGGACGTCATCGACTGCTGGTACGATTCCGGCTCCATGCCGTTCGCGCAGTGGCACTATCCTTTCGAGAACAAGGAGCAGTTTGAGCGCCGCTTCCCGGCGAACTTCATCTCCGAGGCCATCGACCAGACCCGCGGCTGGTTCTACACGCTGCTGGCGATCTCCACCTGCCTGTTTGACACCAACCCGTTTGAGAACTGCGTGGTCATGGGTCATGTGCAGGACAAGGAAGGCCGCAAGATGAGTAAGCACATCGGCAACGTCGTCAATCCGTGGGATGTGCTCAACGCCCAGGGCGCCGACGCCGTCCGCTGGTTCTTCTACAACAACGCTGCGCCGTGGCTGCCCAAGCGCTTCCACGCCAAGGCGATTGAGGAGTCCCAGCGCAAGTACATGGGCACCCTGTGGAATACCTATGCGTTCTTCATCCTGTACGCTGAGATCGACCAGTTCGATCCGAAGGCGCATCCGCTGGCCAATGTGGAGCTCTCCCTGATGGACAAGTGGGCGCTCAGCCGCCTCAACACGCTCGTCAAGAACGTGGATGCGCATCTGGAGAACTACCGCATCACCGAGGCCTCCCGCGAGATGGTGGACTTCGTGGACGATCTGTCCAACTGGTATGTCCGCCGCAGCCGCGAGCGCTTCTGGGGCAAGGGCATGGCCGGCGACAAGGAAGCCGCGTTCGCCACGCTCTACCACATCCTTGAGACCATGGCCCGCCTGACTGCGCCGTTCACCCCGTTCATGGCGGAGAATATGTACCGCAACCTCGTCTGCTCCGTGAATCCGGACGCGCCGATCTCCGTGCATCTGACCGACTTCCCGGTCTGCGACGAGAGCATGATCGACGCCGAGCTCGAGGAGAACATGAAGAAGCTGCTGGAGGTCGTCATCCAGGGCCGCGGCGCGCGCGCCGAGAGCGGCCTCAAGGTCCGCCAGCCGCTGGCGAAGATGGTCGTCTCCGGCGCGGAGTTCCCGCAGGATCTGTGCGAGCTGGCCGAGGACGAGCTCAACGTCAAGGCCGTCGAGTTCACCGACGACACCACCGCCTTCATGACCTATCAGCTCAAGCCGCAGATGCGCACGCTGGGCCGCAAGTACGGCAAGCTGCTCAAGGCGATCGGCGAAAAGCTCTCCACGCTGGACGGCAACGAGGTCGTCAAGAACTTTGAGGCCGGGAGCCTCCTGACCTTTGAGCTCGACGGCACGCAGGTGGAGCTGGAGAAGGACGACGTCCTCACCAGCCCGATGAAGAAGCCGGGCTATGTCGTGGCGACCGACCGCGATGTGACCGTCGCGCTGGACACCAACCTGACCGAGGAACTGATCGCCGAGGGCTTCGCCCGCGAGGTCATCTCCAAGCTGCAGACCATGCGCAAGGAGGCCGGCTTCGAGGTGACCGACCGCATCCTCGTCACCGTGAAGACCGCGGACGAGAAGCTCGCCGCCATCGTCGCGGAGAATGTGGAGACGATCAAGAACGGTGTGCTCGCGCTGGAGGTCGTCTTCGGCGAGGCCGCCGAGGGCGCTTATGCGAAGGACTGGAGCATCAACGGCGTCGACGCGACGCTCTCCGTCCGCAAGGCGTAAGAACAAAAATTGCCTTCCCCGATGGGGAAGGTGGCATGCCGAAGGCATGACGGATGAGGTCCTGGGGCGGCGATCATGGCTGCCTTGGGGATCCTGTCCGTCCTTCGGTTACCCTCCCCCAAAGGGGAGGGTTTATTTAGAAAGCGGATTATGGATATGAAAAAGATCGTGATTGCCGGCGCGGGCTCCTATCACTTTGCCCCCGCCATCTTTGAGGATCTCTTCGTCCGCTACCGCATGCCGTGCGAGGTATGGATGGTGGACGCGGATCTGGATATGGCAGAGCTCTCCGCCCGCGGCGCGCAGGCGCTGGCCCGCGGCTTCGGCGTGGAGGCGCGCTTCTACTACACGACCCAGCTGAAGAAGGCGGCCTTCTCCGCCGACGCGGTGATCCTCTGCGCCGATTTCCTCGATGAGGAGGCGTGGAAGAAGGACTACGAGCTGCTGGACAGCGTGGGCCTTGGCAAGCAGGTGCGCCTGCGCGGCGGCGTAGGCGGCGCGATGCAGACGCTGCGCGTGCTCGATTTCGTGACGGATATGGCGGAGCAGATGGCTGAGGAATGCCCCGGCGCGCCGCTGATCCTCTGCGACAGCGGCTTTGGCGGCATGCAGATGGCCCGTGCCTGCGAGTGTGCGCAGCGCTATTGCGGCGTGCGCACGCTGGGCGTGAGCGGCGTGACGGAGCAGACGGCCAGGCGTCTTGCGCTCTATCTCGGCGAAAAGGAAGAGGAGCTTTCCGTCGAATGCGCGGGCCTCAATAACTTTAGCTGGGTGACGCAGCTGCGCGACAAAAAGGGCCGCGACCTGATCCCGCGCTGCAAGAAGGAGATCAAGGAGGACCCGCGCGAGGAGCTCGCTGCGCAGTATATCGACTGGTACGACGCGATCCCCGCGGGCGAGCGCGCGATGCAGTACGAGCTGCTGGCGGATACGGAATTGAGCCCGCGCAAGACGGTGCTCCTCTCCGGCGTGGGCCTTGCGGACTATGAGCTGCGCAAGCGCAATCTGGCGCTGCTGACAGTGCATGGCCCGCTCAGCCCGGACGGCGTGAAGGCGTGGGGGCAGATCCGCACGAGCGGCCTGTCTTCCACGCGGCCGGTGGAGATCCTGCGTGCGCTCTGGGGCATGGGCGCGTGCGAGGTGAAGAGCCTGTGCATGCCCTGCGACGGGGCGGTGCCCGGCGTGGCCGAGGGGCGTTTTGTCGAGGGCCCGGCGACGGTCGATGAAAACGGCGCGCACGGAAGGCCTGTCTCCCTGCCCATTGAGCTGGAGGACATCATGAGCCAGCTGAGCCTGTGCAATCTGCTCTATGCCGGCGCGGGCGCGACGGGCGACCGCAGGGCGCTGCGCGAGGCGATGGAGTGCGATCCGGCGCTCACGGGCGTGGATTTGCTCTATACAGAAGGCGTGCTTTCTGATATGATGGAAGGGCAGAAGGAAAAGCTCAAGCGGTTCTTCTGAGACTGAAATCTCGTGTGGATGATTGTCGTCTATCATGTGGACCGAAGGTTTCCAAAGGGCGATCGGAAAGCCCTTTGGTGGGGTATGGGGCAAAGCCCCAGTCATGCAGATGGATTTTGATTGATGAGGTAAACCATGTTTATTGCAGATAAGTGGCAGGATTATGAGGTGCTCGATTGCGGCGGCGGCGAGAAGCTGGAGCGCTGGGGCGACGTGTATCTGCGCCGCCCGGACCCGCAGGCCATCTGGCCGGCGCGCGATCCCTCCCTCTGGCGCAAGGCGCAGGCGCACTATCACCGCAGCGAGAAGGGCGGCGGCAGCTGGGAATTCTTTGCAAGGCTGCCCGAGCGCTGGGAGATCGAATACCGCAGCGTCGATAAGGATCTGAAGTTCTACGTCCGTCCGACGGGCTTCAAGCACACGGGCCTCTTCCCCGAGCAGGCGGCGAACTGGGACTGGATGAACGGCCTCGTGCAGCAGCGCAGGGCGGAGGGCCGTCCCGTGCGCGTGCTCAATCTCTTTGCCTACACCGGCGGCGCGACGATGGCCTGCGCCGCGGCGGGCGCGCAGGTCTGCCATTGCGATGCGGCGAAGGGCATGGTCCAGTGGGCGAGGGAGAATCGCGAGCTCTCCGGCCTGCCGGAGGAGAGCACCCGCTGGATCATCGACGACGCGCTCAAGTTTGTGCAGCGCGAGGCGAGGCGCGGCCATTTCTATGACGGCATCCTGATGGACCCGCCGAGCTACGGGCGCGGCCCGGGCGGCGAGGTGTGGAAGCTGGAAAACGAGCTTTACGGCCTTGTGAAGGCGGCGAGCGAGGCGCTGTGCGAGGATCCGCTGTTCTTCCTGCTCAACGGCTACACCACGGGCTTCCAGGCGAGCGTGCTGGGCAACATGGTCGACATGTGCGTGACTTCCCGCTTTGGCGGCGAGGTGAAGGCGGACGAGCTCTGCCTGCCGGTGACGGCCGGCGGCGTGCTGCCCTGCGGAACCAGCGGACGCTGGGAAAAGAAGTAATCTGAGGCGTTTATGGAATTCTATCACGGCGTCGGGATCGTCTACGAGGACAATCATCTCCTCGTGGTCGTCAAGCCCCCGAATATGCCCACGCAGGCGGACGCCAGCGGCGACCCCGACCTGCACAGCACGATGAAGGCGTATATCGCCGAAAAGTACCAGAAGCCGGGTGCGGTGTACCTGGGCCTTGTGCACAGGCTGGACAGGCCTGTGGGCGGGCTGGTGGTGCTCGCGCGCACGAGCAAGGCGGCGGACAGGCTGAGCGAGCAGGTGCGCAAAAAGACGCTCGCGCGCCAGTACGTCGCCGCCGTGCAGGGCGCGGCTGCGCCGGAGGGGGAGCTCAACGACTGGCTCCTCAAGGACGAGCGGACGAACACCGTCCGCTCCGTGCCGGAGGGGACGCCGGGCGCGAAGGACGCCAAGCTCCGCTTTGCCCGCTGCGCGCAGGCGGAGGGACTCTCGCTCCTGCGGGTGAAGCTCTACACCGGGCGCTCGCATCAGATCCGCGTGCAGCTCTCCACGGCGGGCGTGCCCATCTGGGGCGATGCGCGCTACGGCGGGGGAAAGCCCGGGCAGCAGATCGCCCTCTGGGGCGCGCATCTGGGCCTCGTACACCCGACCAAAAAGGAAGAGATGCACTTTGACGCGCCGCCGCCGCGAGACGCAGCCCCGTGGCGCAGCTTCGACGAGGCGGCATGGGCGCAGGAGGCGCAGACAATTCTCTGATCTGCGGCTGAGATGCAAGAAAAGGCGGGTAAGCGCCGTCTTATCAGATAGATCTTGATTTTCGGAGGATGTTCATGAAGCACCTGATTGCGCTGATCCTTGCCCTTGCGCTGCTGTGCGGCGCGTCGGCCATGGCCGACCAGCGCGCACAGACGCTGCTCGCCGTGGCGGTGAGCGAGCTGGAATACAGCGCCACCAAGGGCGGCTATACGAAATACGGCGAGTGGGGCGGGAATGCCTACGGCGAGTGGTGCTCGGAGTTTGTCTCCTGGTGCGTCAGCCGGGCGGACGAGCTCTACGGCCTGTCGATGCTCGACAACGACTACCCGATGCAGACCAGCTGCGACGAGGGCGCGGAGTGGTTCGCCCAGCAGGGGCGCTATATCACCACCTCCGGCATGCTGGGCAATGAGGGCGAGCAATTCTACCTCAGCGACGGCGTGTCCGTGGCGGAGCGCCCGTATATCCCGCAGCCGGGCGACCTGATCTACATCGAATGGTATCAGTACAACCGGCTTGACCATGTGGGCATTGTGGAGTTCGTCACGCAGGATGCGGATGGCAGCTACACCGTGCACACCATCGAGGGCAACAATAAGATCCTCGGCCCGGAGCCGACGGTCGTTGCCCGCTATACCTATAAGCTCGACGATCCCTCCATCCGCGGCTATGGCGTGCTGCAGGAGGGCCTTGTCGGCACGCGCATGGGCATGGGCTCGGAGGGCGGCAGCGTGGCCGCCTATCAGCAGTCGCTCAAGGACCTCGGCTTCTACGACGGGGACTGCGCCGGTAAATACGGCAAGGCGACCGCGACGGCGACAAAGGCCTACCAGAAGAGCAAGGGCCTCAAACAGACCGGCGAGGCGGACGCGGGCACCCAGCGCAGCCTCGCCGCTGATATTCAGGCGAGGAAGATCGCCGCGCAGATCAACGCCCAGGCGAAGGCCGAGCAGCAGGCGCAGGCCATGCTCGAGACGGCGAAGAGCGCCATCGCCTCCGGCTGGTTCGGGGAGTTTGATCCCTATGACGAGGCGGCGGCATGGGCGCGGCTGACGGCGGACATCACGGTGCTGGACGTCGACCAGAAGGAGAAGATCTACCTCTCCGACGGGCCGGACGGCGAGCGCAAGACGTACTCCCCGCACAGGGGCTACTTTTACGGCGAATCCGTCGCGGTCAAGGTGCTTGAGCGGCGCGACGGCTGGACGAAGATCGAGGCCTACAACGACTACGATGAACTGGAGCAGGGCTGGGTGCGCGACAAGCGCATCAAGACCGTCACGCCCAATCAGGAATACGGCCTGATCGTGGACAAGATGACCCAGCGCCTGTACATCTACAGGAATGGGAAGCTGATGACCACGCTGCTCGTCTCCACCGGCACGACGACCGGCGGGAACGAGGGCTTCTGCGAGACGGCCTCCGGCGAATTCCTGATGTGCAGCGCGACGGGCGGCTTCTGGTCGGGCAATCTCTGGTGCGATCAGGCGATCCGCTTCAACGGCGGCGACCTCATCCACCTCGTTCCTTCCATCGTCAGCAGCGAGGGCTATCACGATTACTCCGTCTGCGAATCCGCGCTGGGTCAGCGCGCCTCGCACGGCTGCATCCGCGTGCAGCGCAAGGAGAATGCGGACGGATACAACCACGAATGGATCTGGGACAACCTGAAGTACGAAAAGAACATCAAGCTCATCGTCTGGGACGACGACGGCAGGCGGCTGGCGGAGACGCCGGGCGACGCGCCGGTCTACTATAACCCCGACGGCGGCGAGCGCTACCACGCGGATGCGAACTGCTCCACCGTGCGCAGCGCGTATCTGCCGCTGACGGGCATCACCTACAGCCGCCTGACGGTCTATCCGTACACGGGCCTGAAGCCCTGTAAGAGCTGCGGCGCGCCGGACCGGCCTGAGAATGTGCGGGCGTGGAACGACGCGATCGACAAGGCGCATGCGGAGCTCGGCCTGTAAGGCGGGGCGGCGAAGGAAGGGAGTGTGCAGCGCATGAGGGAGACGACGCGAATCCTTAACCTGCGCCTCGACGTGCGCACGACGAAGATGGCGCTGGCGGCGGCGCTCTGCGCGCTGCTCTATGCATGGCTGGCCCCGGGGAGGAGCCCGGCGTTCGCCTGCATCGGCGTGATCTTCGGCATGGGCGAGACGATGGAGGATTCCCGCCTGCACGGCGGCAACCGCCTCGTCGGCACGGCGATCGGCGGCCTGCTGGGCATGCTGCTCTTCCGGGCGTATCTCTTTATTAGGCCGGACGGATCCCCGTCGCTCTGGCTGGTGCCGCTGACATTCGTCGGCGTGGTGCTGCTCAATCTCGCCTGCAGGGTCTGCTGGGCGGGCGGGCTGCATCCGGGCGGCGTGGTGCTGTGCATCCTGCTCTTCAGCACGCCGGCGGCGACCTATGTCAGCTACGCCGTCAATCGCATTGTCGACACGGCGATCGGCGTGCTCCTCGCGTGGGGGATCAGCTTCTTCTTCCCGCGAAAGTGGATGGAGATGCTGCGCCACAGCATCGAGGCGCACAGGCATACGCATGAGCACCACTACACGGGGAAGCATAAAAGATAAAGAAAAAAGTGCCGTCAGGGCGGAACCTGACGGCATTTATTATTTGGTAACAGAGATAGAAACTCAGCGCAGCGTATCGGCGAGCGCCTTCGCCGCCTGCTCCGGCGGCGCGCTGTTGTCAAAGACGATGTGCGCGGCACGCGTATAGAGCGCCTCGCGCTGGGCGTAGAGGGTGCGCATGCGCTCCTCCTTGTTGCCGGCGAGCTTGGGGCGGTTATCCTGCTGCACGCAGGCGATGATCTCCTCCAGCGGGCGATTGAGCCAGACGACCGTGCCGTTTTCGCGCATGAGGTCGATATTCTCCTCGCGCGTCACGACGCCGCCGCCGGTCGCGATGATCATCGGCGGCATGGCGCACGCGGCGCGCAGCGCAGCTGTCTCCAAGATGCGGAAGCCCGCGTCGCCGGCGTCGGCAAAGATCTCGGGAATCGTGCGCCCCTCGCGGCGGACGATCTCCTCGTCAAGGTCGAGGCACGCCGCGCCTGTGAGGCACGCGAGGTGCCTGCCCATGGTGCTCTTGCCGCAGCCCATCATGCCGATGAGAAAGATATGCCTGTCCATAGGTTACTCCTTTGCCGCGCGGTATGCGCCCAGCAGGCGGCAATTCTCGCAGTCGGCGGTCAGGGAGCTCAGCAGCAGATGCAGGCTCTCCTCGCTGACATTGCCGCACAGGTCGACATAGAAGCAGTATTCCCAGTTGGCATTGCGGAGCGGGCGGGATTCGATATGCGTCAGATTCATGCCCAGCGCCGTGAAGCTGGAGAGCGCGCGCATCAGCGTGCCGCGCTCGTGGCGCAGGGTGAAGGTGAGCGTCGCCTTATCCGGCACGCCGATGGACGCAGGCGACGCGCTGACGACAAAGAAGCGGGTGTGGTTGCCGTCCTTGGAGTGGATGTCCGGCGCGAGGATCTCAAGGCCGTAGTGCTTCGCTGCGAGGCGGGAGGCGATGGCGGCGCTGTGCCTGTCGCCCATTTCGCTCACATGCTTGGCGGCGATGGCCGTGTTGAAGTAGGGTTTCTGCTCCCAGTCCTCATGCTCCCCGAGGAAGACGGGGCACTGGGCAAAGCCCTGCTCATGGCTGTAGACGGTCTTGATCTCATTGATCGACGCGCCGGGCACACCCAGCAGGCACTGCTCCACGCGCACGAGCTGCTCGCCCACGATGTGGCAGGCATACTTGCCCAGCAGGTCATAGACGGTGGTGATGGAGCCGGAGGAGGAGTTCTCCACCGGGAGCACGCCGTACTTCACCTCGCCCCGGGAGACGGCGGAGATGACCTCCTCAAAGGTCTTGTAATACACGCGCTCGCAGTCCTCGCCGAAGAAGCCAACGACCGCGCTCTCGCCGAACGCGCCGGGCACGCCCATGTAGGCGACGGTCTGCGACGCATTGATCTCGTCGATGATGCGGCGCTGCTCCTCGCGGGAGAGGCGCATGATCTCGCGGAAGAGCGCCATCGTGGGCTGGCGCAGGACGTCCTCGCCGATCATGGCGGCGCGGCTCTGCAGCACGGCGTCCTCGCGGGAGGCGTCGAGGATGTTCATATGGTTGGCGTGCTTATAGAGCGCGACGTCGCGGGAGACGCGCATGCGCTCCTCAAACAGCGCGACGAGCTGCCTGTCGATGGCGTCGAGCTCGGCGCGGCACTGGGAAAGCTCTTTCATATGGGCTCCTTTCATCGCCTGCGGGCGAATGATCTTCTCTGCGGGCTTGGATCAGAGGCGGGCGGCGCGATCGTCCATCATCAGATCGCACAGGGCGATGGCCAGCGCGCTCTCCACGACGACGACTGCGCGCGGCACGACGCAGGGATCGTGGCGGCCGGTGATGGAGAGGGTCGTGTCCTCCCCGGTTTCAAGATTCACCGTGCGCTGCTCGCGCGCGATGGATGGCGTGGGCTTGAGCGCGGCGCGAAGGATGACGGGCATGCCGTTGGTGATGCCGCCGGTCACGCCGCCGTTGTGGTTGGTGAGGGTGCGCACGCGCCCGTCCTCAAAGGCCATGGCGTCATTGGACTGGCTGCCGCGCATGCGGGGCAGGGCCATGCCGTCGCCGAATTCCACAGCTTTGACCGCGGGGATGGAGAAGAGCAGGCTGCTGACCACGCTCTCCACCGAGCCGAAGAAGGGCGAGCCGACGCCTGCCGGCACGCCGACCGCGGCGCACTCGACCATGCCGCCGACGCTGTCCATCGCCATCCGGGCCTCGTCCACGCAGGCGCGCATGGGCGCCTCCTTTGCCGGGTCGATCAGGGTGAAGCGGCGCTCGCGCAGCGCGCGCAGGGCGGCGGCGTCCACGTTGACCGGGTCAAAGGGCGTGTCGGCGACGTCGCCGATGGCGGCGATGTGCGCGGCGATCTCAATGCCCTTCGCGGCGAGGATCTGGCGGGCGATGCTGCCGGCAAAGACCAGCGGCGCGGTCAGCCGGGCGGAAAAATGACCGCCGCCGCGCGGGTCGTTGTACCCGCCGTACTTGATGAAGCCCGCATAGTCCGCATGCCCGGGGCGCATGCGCGTGCGCAGCTGGGCATAGTCGCCGGAGCGGGTATTTGTGTTCTCAATCATGCCGCACAGGGGCGTGCCGGTCGCCCGGCCTTCAAACAGGCCGGAGACGATCTTCACCCGGTCGGCCTCCTTGCGGGTGGTGGCGGTGGGGTCGTTGCCGGGGGCGCGGCGGGCCATGTCCCGGGCGATGGCCTCCTCATCGATCACCGTGCCGGCGGGGATGCCGTCGATCACCATGCCGATGGCCGGGCCGTGGCTTTCGCCGAAGATGGAGAGCTTGAAGTGCTCGCCGAATTGTCCTCTCATAGCGCTGTACCTCCGAGGGATGCAAACTCTGCCCAGAAGGCAGGCGCGGATTTGGCGACGGATTCGCTGTCGGTGAGGGTCAGGTCGCCGTCGCTGATCGCCGAGGCGGCGGCCATCGCCATGACGATGCGGTGGTCGTTGCAGCCCTCGATCAGCGCTGCGTGCAGCGGCGCTCCGCCGCGGATGATCAGGCCGTCGGGCAGCTCCGTCACGTCCGCACCGGCGGCGCAGAGGGCGTTTTTCATCGCGCTCAGGCGGTCGCTCTCCTTGATGCGAAGGCGCGCCGCGCCGGTGATGCGGCTCTCGCCCTTCGCCGCGGCCATGGCGACGGCCAGCGCGGGCACGAGATCCGGCGTCTGCTCGACATTGGCGGTGACGCCCGTCAGCGAGGAGGGGTGCACGTCGATGACGCCGTCCTCTTCCTCGTGGATGCGCGCGCCCATCTGCTTAAGGAGGGAGAAGATGGCGCGGTCGCCCTGCGTGCTGGCCGGGTCCAGCCCGGTGAGCGCGATGCGCCCGCCGCGCCCGATCGCCCCGGCGACGAGGTAGAAGGCCGCGTGGCTCCAGTCGCCCTCGACGGCAAAGCTGCCGGGGGAGACGGGCTTCTGCCAGCCGGGGATGACGAGGGTCTGCTCATCCGCCCAGTGGGAGACGACGCCGAAGGCGGCCTGTATGCGCCGGGTGAGCTCCACATAGGCGCGGGATTCGAGCTTGGTCGTGATGCGGATGGTGCTCTCGCCGTCCAGCTGCGGCAGGGCGAGGAGCAGGCCGGTGATGAACTGGCTGCTCACATCCCCGCGCAGCGCGTATTCGCCCGGGGTGAGGCGGCCCTCGATGGTTAGCCGGTCGCCCTGCTTCTCCCAGCGCACGCCGAGGGGGGCAAAGAGCTGCTCATAGACGTCGAGCGGCCGCTGCATCAGCCGCCCATGGCCGATGAAGGTGACCGGGCCGCGCCCGTCGAGCGCGAGGGGGATGAAGAAGCGGAGCGTCGAGCCGGATTCGCCGCAGTCGAGCGTGCGCATGCCGCAGACGGCAGCGCCGCCGCCGGTGATCGCCGCGCGCACGAGCCCATTTGCGCCTGCGGGCGAGAGCGATGCGCCGGAGCAGACGCCCAGCGCCTTGGCGCAGGCGAGCGTCGCCTCAATGTCGCGCGAGAGCTGAAGCGGGGCGACCTGCGTCTGGCCCTGCGCCATGGCGGCGAGCATCACCGCGCGGTGGGAGGCCGATTTGCTGGGAATGACGCGCAGCACGCCCTGCAGCGCGGACGGGCGAACGGTTTTATTCATGAGGATTACCTCCGCAATGAAAGCTGCATGGCGCTCAGAGCATGGCCCTGAGCTGGTCGGGGGTCAGCGGCACGCCGGTGCATGCGCCGATTTTTGTGAGGATGACGGTGTTGACCTTCGCGCCGTCGGCCTTTTTATCCAGCGCCATGGAGGCGGCGAGGGACTCGGCTGTGAGGCATTCGGGGACGTCGGTCATCAGCTGATAGGCCGTCAGCAGCGCGCGGATGCGCTCCGCCGTGCCGGAGGGCGTGATGCCGAGCGTCTCGCCCCAGCGGGCGGCGCTGACCATGCCGATGGAGACGGCCTCGCCGTGCAGCAGCGTGCCGTAGCCCATGCCGTTTTCCAGCGCATGGGCGAGGGTATGGCCGTAATTGAGCTGCATGCGCACGCCGTGGTCGTGCGGATCCTCGGCGACGTAGCGCGCCTTGATCGCGCAGCAGCGAGCGATGACCTCGTCAAGCACGGGCATGAGCGCCTCGCGGGGGCTGAGCGCCTCCAGCTTTGTAAAGAGCGCTTCGTCGGCGATGCAGCCGTATTTGACCACCTCGCCAAGGCCCGCGCCGATCTGGCGCGTATCCAGCGTGGCGAGGGTGGCGCAGTCGATGAGCACAAGCTCGGGCTGGTAGAAGGCGCCCAGCAGATTCTTGCCGCGCGGGTGATTGACGGCGACCTTGCCGCCTACGGAGGAATCAACCTGCGCAAGCAGCGTCGTGGGGACCTGCACAAAGCGCACGCCGCGCATGTACGTCGCCGCAGCGTAGCCGGTGATGTCGCCGATGACGCCGCCGCCCAGCGCGATGACCACGTCTTTGCGCGTCAGGCGCAGATCGAGAAAGGCGTCGTAGAGGACGGCAAGCTGCTCCGGGCACTTGGTCGTCTCGCCCGCGGGCAGGGTGATGAGCGCGGGCTGTGCGCCGGCCATACGCAGCTGCGCCATGAGCGTATCGGCGTAGAGGGGCGCGGTGTTGCTGTCGGCGACGACGGCGGCCTTCCGCCCGGCATAGGGGGCGAGCAGCGGCGCGCAGGCGGAGAGCAGACCATGGCCGATGTGGATGTCATAGCGGCTTTCCTGCGCGGGCGCACAGACGGGGACGATGGGCATGGCGTTTCCTCCTTGCGTCAGGGATCAGGTGAACAGGGGAGACCCGCTGGGCGCGCCCTGCATGCGGTCAAATTCCTTCTTGCGGTCGCTGGAGACGGTGAGGCGATCAAGCAGCGCCTCCCTGTCCCCGCCGCGCAGCAGCGCGCTGTATTCGGCGAGGCGGCCGGCAAGCTCGTCGGTGAGATCGGCGAGCGTCTCTCTGTTGGCCCAGAAGAGCTCGCACCAGAGGTTGGGGTCCAGCGCGGCGACGCGCGTCGCGCCGCGGAAGGAGTTGCCCTCAAAGCCGTGGCTGTCAAAGAGCAGATGCTGATCGCACAGGGCGAGGGCCATGACATGCATGAGCTGGCTGGTGTAGCCGATGCGCTCGTCATGCGCCTCGGGATTTGAGTAGACGATATCCGCGCAGCCCATGTGGGTGACCATACGCGCCATCAGGCGGATGCTCGCCTCGGGAACGGTTTCATCCGGGGTGAGGATGTAATGCGCGCCGCGGAAGAGATCCGGCGTGGCGTTTGCAAAGCCTCCGCGCTCGCGCCCGGCCATGGGATGGCCGCCGAGGTAGACGAACGGCCTGTCTGCCAGCGAGGAGACGGCCTCGTGCAGCGGGCGCTTGACGCCGCACACGTCGGTCAGCAGCGCGCCGGGGCGGATGCGCCGCGCATGGGCGAGGACAAAATCGGCAGCAGCCTGCGGGTGTAGGCAGAGGGCGACGATATCCATCTCCTCCAGCGGCGCTTCGGCGACGTCGCTCCATGCGGCGCGCACAGCCCCGCGGCGGAGCGCCTCCGAGCGCGTCCATGCGTTGGGGTCGACGGCATAGCGCTCAAGATCCGGATAGCCCTGCAGGGCGAGCGCCATGCTGCCGCCGATCAGGCCAAGGCCGATAAACATCATTTTCATACGGAATCCCTCATGTTGTATAGGAATAGACACAGCCCGCTCAGAGCGCACTGTTGAATCTGCATGATGACATCCGCGTGTGACGGGGTATCGCTTCGTACAGACTCTGGCGGAAGAGGAGGCGGGCACAGCCCGCTCAGAGCGTGCGTTGTTGAATCTGCATGATGACGTCCGCGTGTGACGGGGTATCGCTTCGTACAGACTCTGGCGGAAGAGGAGGCGGGCACAGCCCGCTCAGAGCGTGCGCTCGACGATCGGGGCCATCGCCGCGATCTTGCCCACCAGCTGGGCGAACTGCGGCGGGGTGAGGCTCTGCGCGCCGTCGCACAGGGCGCAGGGCGGGTTGTTATGAACCTCGATGATCAGGCCGTCCGCGCCGGCGGCGATGGCGGCGAGGGACATGCGCTCCACCATCCAGTTGAGGCCCGTCGCGTGGCTCGGGTCGACGATGACCGGCAGATGCGAGAGCTGCTTGACCGCCTGCACGGCCGAGAGGTCGAGCGTATTGCGGGTATAGGTCTCAAACGTGCGGATGCCGCGCTCGCAGAGGATGACGTTCGGATTGCCGGCGGCCATGATGTATTCCGCGCTCATGATCCATTCGTTGATCGTCGCGGAGAGGCCGCGCTTGAGCAGGATGGGCTTGCGCGTCTGGCCGAGCTCGGTAAGCAGATCGAAATTCTGCATGTTGCGCGCGCCGACCTGAATGACGTCGACCCGGCGATCGAATTCCTCGACGAGCTTGGGGCTCATGATCTCCGTGCAGATGGGCATGCCGGTGATCTCCTTCGCCTGCTCGAGCAGGGCGAGGCCCTCGAGCTTGAGGCCCTGGAAGGCATAGGGCGAGGTGCGCGGCTTATATGCGCCGCCGCGAAGGATGTTTGCGCCGGAGGAGCGAACCTTCAGCGCGGTATCCGTGATCTGGTCGTAGTTTTCCACCGAGCAGGGGCCGGCGAAGAGCGCCAGCTTGCGCCCGCCGACGGGCACGCCGCTGCAGTCGATGATGCTGTCCGTCGGGTGGAACTTGCGGTTCGCCTTCTTGAACGGCTCGGAGACGGGCATGATGCGCTCCACGCCCGGCTGGATCAGAAAGTCATGCGGGTCAAGATGCGCGACGTCGCCGATGACGCCCAGCACGGTGCAGCCCACGCCGGCGTTGCGCTGGATCTGCATGCCCTGCGCGATGAGGGACTGGCTGAGGGTTGAAATCTGTTCCTCGGTGGCCTGGGGCTTCATGATGATGATCATACGGCATATCCTTCCTTCTGACGGTTTGTCATGTCTGCTTATCGCTCATGGGTACGAAAAAAGCCCCTGCCTGTGTGGCAGGAGCCTGACGATACAAGTCAGATATCGGGAGGAAAAGCCCTCCAATTCTCATGCACGCACAAAAGCAAGACTATAGCCCGTAAAGCAATAGCCGCTAAATCGTGCAAAGGAGAAAGAGAACATAGGGCGTACCTCCTGTTTGATGATAAAGAGTATAACACCGCGAGGAAGCGTGCGCAAGAGTTTTGCGCAAAAAAAGCAAAATAAGTTGACGAATTGTCATCTGCGCTGCCGGCGCGGCGTCAGATCCGCCGGATCAGGCGCTGAGCGTCTTCATGGCTGGCGAGGGCGAGCACATGCTCGCGGCCGGTGAAGACGTAATCCGCGCCGGGCATCGGCTGCAGATCCTCGTTGTTTTTGACGGCGAGGATGTTGATGCGGTACCGGCTGCGGATATCCAAATCACGGATGCTGCGGCCGATCCATGCCTCCAGCGGCGGAATCTCATAGATGGAATAATCGTCGTTGAGCTCGATATAGTCAAAGACGTGCTGCGCGCTGGTGCGCATGGCAATGCGCTCGGCGCTGTCCTTCTCCGGATAGACGACCTCGTCCGCGCCGTTGCGCAGCAGCAGGCGGGCGTGGATATCCTGACTGGCCTTGGCGATGACGCGCTGCGCGCCGAATTCGCGGAGCATGGAGGTGATCAGCAGGCCGCTGGCAAAATCCGAGCCGACGCACATGAAGCACAGGTCGAAATTCTGCACGCCGAGGGAACGCAGGACATTTTCATCCGTGCAGTCGGCGATCTGCGCGGTGGTGACTTCGCCTGCGAGGGCATTGACGGCCTCCTCGCTGCTGTCGACGATCATGACCTCATGGCCAAGGCTCATAAACTTGCGGCACAGATGGCGGCCGAAGCGGCCAAGGCCGATAATCAGAATGGATTTCATAAGTCTCCTTTCGCTGCGGGTCTCAGCCGACGAGCAGCTTGTCTGTCGGGTATTGTACGGGGGCGGCATGCGGGCTTCCGGCAAGGAGGAGGACGAAGGTCAGGCTGCCCAGCCTGCCGATATACATGAGCGCGATGAGCACCAGCAGCGACGGCGCGGTGAGCTGGCGGGTGACGCCGGTGGACATGCCGACGGTATTGATTGCGGAGAAGACCTCCAGCAGCACATCGCGCAGCGGGAGCTCCGGCTGCATGGCGCAGATGGCGAGCACGGAGATGAAGCACAGGGACAGATAGAGCGTCACGATGGCGCAGGCGCGGCGGACGGCGCTCTGCTCCATGCGCCTGCCCATGAGGTTGACGTCCTCCCGGCGGCGCAGCACGGCGGCTGTCAGCAGGAGCACGAGCAGGAGGGTGGTCGTCTTTGCGCCGCCTGCGGTGGAGCCGGGATTGCCGCCGATGAGCATGAGCAGCAGGGTGAGCATGCTGCCGGCAGGGGAGAGATCGCCTGTGGGGATGGTATCAAAGCCCGCTGTGCGTGGGGTGACGGCGCTGAAGAGGGAAGCGAGGATGCGCTCGACAGCGCCCATGCCCGCCATGGAGCCGGAGCGCTCAAAGAGCAGGAAGAGCGCAGCGGGGACGAGCGTGAGCAGCGCGGTCATGATCAGAACGACGCGCGTATGCAGGCGCAGCTTCCTGTAATGGAAGCGATGCTCGGCCAGATCATCCCAGACGACAAAGCCCAGGCCGCCGATCAGGATGAGCGCCATGACGGTCAGATTGACCAGCGGATCGGCGCGGAAGGATTCCAGCGATGTGAACGGGCCGGAAATGCTGCCCATCAGGTCAAAGCCTGCGTTGCAGAAGGCGGAGACGGCATGGAAGACGGCATAGCCGATTCCGCGCACGGCCCCGAGCATGGGGACAAAGCGCAGGCTGAGCAGCAGCGCGCCGAGCCCCTCGATGAGCAGCGTGCCGATAACGGCGCGGCGCAGCAGCCGGACCACGCCGCCGATCTGCATGGAGGCGATGCTCTCCTGCAGCAGCGTGCGCTGGCGCAGGCCGATGCGCCGGCCCAGCAGCATGGAGGCAAAGCCCAGCACGGTCATCACGCCAAGGCCGCCGATCTGGATGGCGAGGAGCAGCACGATGCGCCCGAAGAGCGACCAGTGCGTCGCCGTATCCACGACGATAAGGCCCGTCACGCAGACGGCGCTCGTCGCCGTAAACAGCGCGCTGAGCGGGTCCGTCCATGCGCCAGCGGCGGAGGAGACGGGCAGCATGAGCAGCAGGGCAACGATCAGAATAATCAGCAGAAAGCCCAGCGCGATCATCGCAGAGGGGCTCAGGTGAGATCTGTGCGCTTTGGGTGA
The DNA here is from genome assembly GCA_017936375.1 of Clostridia bacterium. Lineage (GTDB taxonomy): Bacteria > Bacillota > Clostridia > Christensenellales > Aristaeellaceae > Ventricola. Next base: position 22,936 of record JAGBFR010000008.1, on the reverse strand, counting down.
GTGTGTCTGCATGGCAGGAACCTCCGGGTGGAATGCAGCCGTCCGCGCCTGACGGGCGGAAGGGAGCGGTTACCAGCATTGTACAACAATGCCGGAAATATGGCAAGCGGCATTCGCCGGCCGCGCTGCCGCGCCGCATTCGGACGGCAAAAGAGCAGGAATTTGCGCAAATTCCGCGTAGTGATTGAATTTCTGATGGCTTTCAGCTATAATAGCATGGTCACAATACCCAACTATGCACTTTGATCCGCAGGATTATTGATTTCGGAGGAATATATATGAAACTCGGTGTCGTCGGACTCCCGAACGTGGGCAAGTCCACATTGTTCAATGCCATCACCAAGGCGGGCGCAGAGGCCGCCAACTACCCCTTCTGCACCATCGAGCCCAATACCGGCATTGTCGCCGTCCCGGATGAGCGCCTTGACAAGCTCGAGGCGATGTACAATCCCAAGAAGAAGACCCCGGCGGTGATCGAATTCGTCGATATCGCGGGCCTTGTCAAGGGCGCCAGCCGCGGCGAGGGTCTTGGCAACAAGTTCCTCTCCCACATCCGCGAGTGCGACGCGATCGTCCACGTCGTGCGCTGCTTTGAGGATCCGGACATCATCCGCCATGCGGACAGCATCGGCCCGCAGCACGACATTGAGACCATCAGCCTGGAGCTGATCGCCGCGGACCGCGAGTCCGTCGCCAAGCGCGCCGAGCGCGCGACCAAGATGCTCAAGACCGGCGACAAGAAGTTCGCCGAGGAGAGCGAGATCGGCAACCGCCTGCTGGCGCATCTGGACAACCTGCAGCCGGCGCGCACCTGCCCGATGAGCGACAAGGAGCGCGAGATCGTGCGCGAGTGGTTCCTGCTGACGACGAAGCCGGTGATCTACGCCTGCAACATCAAGGAGGACGATCTGGGCAAGGACGAGAACGAGCTCGACGCCGTCAACGAGGTCAAGGCCATCGCCGCGGAGGAGAACGCCAAGGTGCTGGTCATCTCCGCCAAGATCGAAGAGGACATCGCCCAGATGGACGACGAGGAGAAGGCCATGTTCCTTGAGGAGCTGGGCATCGGCAAGAGCGGCCTGGATCGCCTGATCTCCGAGTGCTACGATCTGCTGGGCCTCATCTCCTTCCTGACCGCCGGCGCGGACGAGTGCCGCGCGTGGACGATCAAGAAGGGCACCAAGGCGCCGCAGGCCGCGGGCAAGATCCATTCCGACTTTGAGCGCGGCTTCATCCGTGCGGAGATCGTCGCCTTCGACGACCTGATGGCCAACGGCACGATGGTCGCCTGCAAGGAGAAGGGCCTCGTCCGCTCCGAGGGTAAGGAGTACGTCATGAACGACGGCGACGTGACCCTCTTCCGCTTCAACGTGTAATAAGGACAGGCGCTGCGAGAGAACGCAGCGCCTGCTTTTCATGATGGGTTTTCCTTACTTCTTGGCGTAGGAGCCGCACATGCTCTCGTCGCACTTGCCGGAGTGGCAGTCGCAGTTCGGGCGCACGTCGATGGCCTGCAGCTCGCACAGATTCTTGGCGCTGTGATGACGGCAGGTGGAAACGGAGCAATGAATGGTCTGGTTCATGAATAGGTCCCTCCATCGTTCATAGTGTGAGCGTTTGCTCGGGATCATTCTGCCCGGAAGGCGGGCGAATTATGCCCGGGGGATTTGCATCGGGCGCATTGCAAAGCGGCGCGCCAGAGGATATAATGAAGGAAACGCAGCGGCAGGCGCGCACGGATGGGCGGCGCGCAGCCGCCGCAGCATGGATCAAAGAACAGAAGAATCAGAAAGCAAGGAGCTGGAAAGATATGGAATACACGACTTTGGGCAGGACGGGCCTTCGCATTTCCCGCATGGGCTTTGGCGGCATCCCGATCCAGAAGGTGGACGCGGCAGCGACGCGCGCGCTGATGGAGCGCATGGCGGCGGAGGGCGTCAATTACATCGACACCGCGCGCGGCTATACCGTCAGCGAGGCGTACATCGGCGAGGCGCTTGAGGGGCTGCGCGATAAGTTTGTGCTGGCGACCAAGTCCATGGCCCGCACGAAGGACGCCATGGCCAAGGACATCGAGACGAGCCTTGCCAATCTGCGCACGGATCACATTGAGCTCTACCAGATTCACAATCCGTCCCTTGCGGACCTTGAGACCGTGACCGCCCCGGGCGGCGCGCTGGAGGCGCTGCTGGAGGCGAAGGCCGCCGGAAAGATCGGTCACATCGGCGTGACGGCGCATCTGGCGCAGGTCTTTGAGCGCGCGCTGGAGCTTGATTGGGTGGAGACGGTCATGTTCCCCTACAACATCGTGGAGACGCAGGGCGAGGCCCTCATGCGCCGCTGCACGGAGCAGAACGTGGGCTTCATCTGCATGAAGCCGCTGGCCGGCGGCGCGCTGGAGGACGCGACGCTCGCGCTGCGCTTCATCGGCCAGAATAAGGACGTGTCCGTGGTCATCCCGGGCATGTACGACGTGCGCGAGATCGAGCAGAACCTCGCCGCGATGAATGACAATTCCCCGCTGACGCAGGAGGAACTGGCGAAGATCGAGCAGACCCGCGCGGAACTGGGCACCCAGTTCTGCCGCCGCTGCAATTACTGCCAGCCCTGCACCGCCGGGGTGAACATCAGCGGCGTCTTCCTGATGGAGGGCTATCTCAAGCGCTACGGCCTTGAGGACTGGGCGAAGGCGCGCTATGCGACCTTTGCCAAGAAGGCGAGCGACTGTGTGGGCTGCGGCGTTTGCGAGACGCGCTGCCCGTATCAGCTGCCCATCCGCGAGATGCTTGCGCGCTGCGCGCAGGAATTCGGCGCATAAGGCCATGGACATGAAGCTTACGAAGGGGGGAGCGGCATGAAGGCGATCAAAAGGTATAAATGGCCGCTCATTACGGCGCTCTGGGCGCTTGTGCTCCTGCCCTTCTTCCTCGGCGCGCCCGCCGCGCATCCGGCGACGGACGACTTCACCTTCGCCCTCTACACGCACCCGACATGGGTGCAGACGGGCAGCCTGCCGCATGTGCTCAAGGATGCGCTCAGCTACGCGCTGCGCACATGGCGAGACTGGCAGGGCACGGTCACGGGCGTGATCCTCATGACGCTCAATCCCATCGTCTTTTCCCTGGAGCACTACGGCTGGCATGCCGTGCTGCTGCTGCTGCTCAATCTGGCGGCGTGGCTCGTGTTCCTGCGGCATATGCTCGTGCGGCGCATGGCGCTGCCTGCGGGCCTTGCGCGGGGGCTGGCGATGGTGCTGAGCGCCTGCCTGCTCATGTTCCTGCCGGATATCGTGGAGGGCGTCTATTGGTTCAACGGCGCGTGGTTCTACATGGGCGCGCAGGCTGTCTCGCTCATGACGCTTGTGGCCTGCGACAGGCTGAGCGAGAGCGGGACAAGGGGCGCGCGGCTGTGGCTCATGGCTGCAATCTGCTGCGGTCTGCTCTTTGCGCTGGGCATGGATAATTACATCACCGCGATGATGACTGCGGCGGCGCTCTTCATGATGGCGCTGCAGCGCGCATGGGCGGCGCACAAGACGCCTGCCGCCGGGATGATCGGCGTGATCGTCCGTGGCAGAATGTCCGGGTATGAGGCTGCGCAGATTGGCGGCGAATATGAAAAGAAGCGCCAGCTGCGCGCGGCTGTCCGCACGGCGCTCCTCCTGCTGCCCATCGGCGCGGGTCTGCTGCTCTCGGTCATCGCACCGGGCAACAGCGTGCGCATGGAGACGGACGGCGCGCACCAGAGCGGCATGCTCTGGCTGCTTGGCTCCATCCTCTGGACGATGCGCGACGCGGCGGGCTACTTCCTGCGCTTCTCTGTCAAAACGCCGCTGCTGGCCATCTGTCTTTTCGTGACGCCGCTCCTCTGCGGGGCGATGACGGGCGAAAAGCGCCGCGCCCTGCCGCCGATATGGGCGACGCTGCTGGGGACGTACCTGATCCTCTGCGCGATGATCATCCCGCACATGTATTCCTCCGGCTATGCCGGGTCGGGCCGCGTGGTCAATATGTACCACTGCTATGTGCTTGTGGCTTTGCCGCTGGCGCTGGCGATGTGCATCGGGCGATTCCCGCAAAAGCTGCGGGCATGGCTCGCGGGGAAGCGCGCGCTCTTTGGCGTGCTGGCCGCTGCGGCGCTGTTGGCGTGCCTCGCCGGCGGGCAGATCGGGAATTACACAAAGCTCGTGCGCGACCAGCTGGACGGCACGCAGGCGGCGTATATCGCGCAGTTCAAGCATGAATACGCGCTCTGCCTCGCGGCCGGCGAGGAGGACGAGGTCATCCTGCCCGCGTGGACGGTGCAGACCGTCACCGGCAAGCCCACCGCCTTTGTGGACGGGACGATGTGGACGAACGAGGCCATGGCCGATTACTTCGGCGTGGCGGGCGTGCGCGTCGGGGAATAACCCAAAGAACAGAATAAAAGAACGCACACCCTCAGCCTGCGCGATGCGCGGAGACGGGGGTGTGCGTTGTGATATTGCGTGAGGATGAAGAAAAAACGGACCCCGCAGATGCGGAGCCCGGAGAATGCGAGGGGACGTCACTCGATCGTCTCGCCGAGCATGGAGGCGAGGCTGGAGACGCACTTATCCATAAAGGCATACACCGTCTGCATCTCTTCGTCGCTGACGGAGGTATACATCCGCTTGGTCATGGCGAGCATCTCAGCGTCCAGCCTTGCGGTCAGGGCCTCTCCCTCAGGGGTCAGGGCGACGAAATAGCGGCGGTCGTCGGTCTCGTCCTGCGTCTTGGTGATGAGCCCGCAGGAGAGCAGATGGCGCACGCGGCGCGTGGCGGAGGAGGGATGCAGATGCAGCTGGCGGGCGAGCTCGGTCATGCTGACCGTGCCGGACTCCGACGCGCCGACGGTCGAGAGGAATTTATAATCCGTCAGGCAGAGGGTATAGCCGCAGCCATCCTCCTCGAGCATGCGCTCGATGAGCTGCTCGGCTACGCGGGCGACGAGCGTACTGTAGAGGTTGCTTTTTGCGGCGAGCCGCTCACAGCGTGGATCCAGAACCATGGCGGACGCCTCCTTTCTTTCTTACGGGGTGATACTATATTGTACCATTTCCGAATCGTTCTTGTCAAATGAATCGCCGAAGAAGAGGCGGGGGGCTTGAAGTCTGCGCGGCGGATTGCTATACTGATATACGGACGGGTCTGGCTTTATGGATGGGCGCGCCTGAGCGCGGAAGGAGCAATGGATATGAAGCTGACGACGGTGCTGTTTGACCTGGACGGCACGCTGCTGCCGATGGATCAGGATACATTTGTGAAGGGATACTTTTCCCTTCTGGCGAAGAAGATCGCCCCGCTTGGCTATGAGCCGGAGACGCTCTTCAAGGCGCTCTGGGCTGGCGTCGCTGCGATGGTGAAAAACGACGGGAGCTGCGTCAATGAGGACGCCTTCTGGAAGACCTTCTGCGGTTTCTACGGCGAGAAGGCGCTGGCGCACAAGCCGTACTTTGACGAATTCTACCGCAATGAATTCCAGCAGGTGCAGGGCTGCTGCGGCTATGACGCGCGCGCGGCGCAGGTCGTCGCCCTGCTGAAGGAAAAGGGATACCGCCTCGCGCTGGCGACCAATCCGCTCTTCCCCGCGGCGGCGACGCTCAGCCGCATCCGCTGGGCGGGGCTCTGCGCAGACGACTTTGAGCTGGTGACGACGTATGACAACTCCACCTGCTGCAAGCCCAATCCGGCGTATTACCGCGAGGTCATGGGCAAGCTGGGCGTCGCGCCGCAGGAGTGCCTGATGATCGGCAACGACGTGACGGAGGATATGATGACGCGCGAGCTGGGCATGCAGGTCTACCTGCTCACGCCCTGCCTGATCAACAAGGCGGGACGCGACCTGAGCGATTACCCGCAGGGCGGCTTTGACGAGCTGCTGGCCTTGGTTCATGCGCTGCCGGACGCGCGATGAGCATGCTGCCTGTTGTGCGGCGGGCAAGGTTATGCTATAATATAAGATACGCAAGGTATGCGCCGCGGGAAGGCGGCGCGCGAGAGGAGCATATCAATCATGAAAAAGCGTGTTTTTGCTGCGCTGCTGCTGGCGGCGCTGATGATCGCCGCATGTGCGCAGGCGGAGCATATCTGCACATTCGGCCACTGGAAGCCCAAGCGCAACCCGACCTGCATGGAGGCCGGCCTTGAATTCCGCTACTGCCGCAACTGCGACCACTGGGAGCAGCGCGACATCCCCAAGCTGCCGCACGATATCCCGGAGTGGACGATCACCGTCGAGCCGACCTGCGTCAAGAAGGGCAGCAAGACCGGCGTGTGCAACGCCTGCGGCAACACCATCCGCCACTTCATCGACATGCTCGAGCACGAGTACAGCACGGAGATGACCGTGGTCAAGGAGCCGACCTGCACGCAGGACGGCAAGGGCGCGTACACCTGCACCGGCTGCGGAAAGGCCAAGACGGAGCGCATCCCGAAGCTCGGCCATGACTGGAAGCTGACCAGCGTGGCGAAGGAGCCGACCTGCCACAAGACCGGCAAGGGCACGAAGGTCTGTCAGCGCTGCAATAAGGAGCAGACCGGCCAGCTGGATAAGCTCGAGCACGTCTTCACCGACTGGACGATCACCGCCGAGCCGGCGGGCGAAAAGAAGGGCACGCGCGAGCATACCTGCACGCTCTGCGGCGATGTGGTGAGCGAGCGCTTCTACTGGGAAGGTACGCTCTACGAGGGTATGGAGCCCTGCGAGGAGGTCATCCGCCTGCAGGAGATGCTGCGCGACCTCGGCTATTACAGCGGCAATATCCGCAGCGGCACCTTTGGCTCGCTGACGGGCAAGGCCGTCTCTGCCTTCCGCAAGGCGAACGGCATGAGCGCCTCCGTGATCGCCGACCCGGACACGGTGACGAAGCTCACCGAGATCTGGGAGGCAAAGTTCGGCGCGGAGAAGACGGCGCTGTAAGCAAACTATCCGCCTGCGGGCGGGGACCTCATCCGTCTGCCCTTCGGGCATCCACCTTCCCCATCGGGGAAGGTCTTTTTGTTTGCAGGAGAATGAGCCGCCTGCGGGCGGGGAACCTCATCCGTCAGCCCTGATGGGCTGCCACCTTCCCCTCACAGGGGAAGGCTTGGGAGGTGGATCGCGCAAAGCCCAAAGCCCTCCCCTGGGAGGGGAGGGTGCCCCGAAGGGGCGGGTGAGGTTCCCGCGCCGCAGCGCGTCCGCAGCCTGCACAGAGAATTCCTTTTCATTACAGAATGATGCTGCCGCAGCAAACAATCCGAATATCAAAAACCCACCGACGTGCGTGCCGGTGGGTTTTGCTATTGGCTTAATCCCTGAAATCGAAGAGCTGCTTTGGTGTGATGTCCAGCACCTCGCAGAGCTTGAAGATCACGTCGAACGAGACGCCGACATTGCCCAGCTCGATGGCGCTGATGTGGCTCCGGTCGATATCGACCAGCTCCGCCAGATTCAGCTGCGTCAGGCGCTTCTTCTTGCGGTAGAAGACGACGTTCAACCCGAATTGCTCGTAGTACTTTTTGTATTCCTGTTTCATATCCTCACCCACTCTATTGTAGGCCGGATACGGGAAAACTAAAACCTTGTCACAGTAGCGAGATGTGATTGACACAAGTCATTTGACGTGCTACAATCATATTAAGGTATTCAGAGATCCGTTTTGGTGCGGCCAAAAGGCGCGATGGGGCGGACGAGATGAAGGAGTGACATGATGATGAAGCGGTCTGTTTTTGCGCGTATGGCGGTGGGCATGATGCTCTTTATGCTGCTGTGCGGGTGCGCGGTCGGGGCGATGGCGGCGTTTGATCCGGAGGATTATCCGGGCTATACGTTTGAGATTGACGGAGACAACATCAAAATCGCGTCTTATAACTATAATGAGACGCATGTGGTTATCCCAGAGGGTGTAACGGAGATTGGTGAGAGAGCCTTTGCCAGCAAGAATTACACGGAAACGATCACGATTCCGTCTACGGTGAAGGTCATCGGCGAAAAGGCATTTTATAGCTGCGCTGATCTTACAGAGATCATTGGCGGCGACGGCGTGACGGAGATTGGCGTCGGCGCTTTCGCATCGAATCATGAGCTTCAGAGTTTTACGGTGCCAGCCGGCGTTACAGACCTGAATGCTGAAGTGTTTATGGGGTGTGGCTCGATCAGCGTTACGCTGCCGGAGAATCTGAAATCGATCGGAGAGAGCGCGTTCTTCAATACTGATCTGACCAGCATCGATCTGCCGGAGGGGTTGGAGACGATTGGTGAATCTGCTTTCGGCTACTGCGAGGCGTTGACGGAAATTACTCTGCCGGAGTCTCTGAAGGAGATCGGCGATGCTGCCTTCAGAAACTGTACAAGCCTGATCGGCGTCAATCTTCCGGAATCTCTGCAGACGATTGGCGGCTCTGCTTTCAGCGGCTGTACAAGTCTGACCAGCATCGTAATTCCGGCTTCGGTGTCCAGCCTTGGTTTTTCGCCGTTTGATGGCTGCAGCGCGCTGTCCGAGATTGTGCTGCCCGATAGCATCACGGCGATTGGCAATGGATGGTTTTATGGTTGTACGGGTTTGACCAGTTTTGTGATCCCTGAGGGTGTGACGTCTATTGGAAAGCAAGCATTTTTCGGCTGCAGCGCTCTGGAAAGTGTTCAGCTTCCGTCCAGCCTTAGAACGGTTGGAGAGCGGGCGTTTGCTGATTGTGATGCATTGAAGGAAATCCATCTGCCTTCTGACATCGTCTCGTTTGAAGACGGTGCATTCGGCGATCCGAAGTATGATGGTATCAAATGGTTTGCAGAGATTGATTCTAACGCCGCGCTTCTGGCGAGTCAGGAGTATGGTTTCTACGCGCCCGGCTACCCGCAGTACAGGCTTAAGGTAGTAGAAACCGATGGAGTCAGGGAATGCCGTCTGACCAATGTTGATAGAGACTTGGTTGTCGCCGAGATTCCCGAGTTTGTGGACACGATTTGTTCTTATGCATTCATATGGTCTGGAAGTGCGGAGAAGGTAATCATGCCTGATACCGTAACCAAACTTGAAAAAAGTGTCTTTGATGAATGTGAGAATCTGAAAGAGGTCCAGCTTTCGAAGTCGCTTGAAAGTACGGGCGACTATACTTTCTATAGATGCGTCTCTCTCAATAAAGTTGTGATCCCGAAGGGCATTAAGGAGATTGGCAGCAGCGCGTTCTACGGCTGTTCTGCTCTGAGTTCGATTAAGATTCCGAGCAGCGTGACGACGATTGGGAGCGCAGCGTTCGTCAAATGCACGGCGCTTGAGGAGCTTACGATTCCGGAGAGCGTGACGGCGATTGCAGAAGGGGCATTCGACAGCGGTTTGGTTATCCGCTGCTACGAGGGCAGCTACGCCGACACCTGGGCGCAGGAGAACGGCCACACCATCGTCTACATCGAAGCCGGTGCGGAGACGACCATGATTCTCCCGGCCTCCCTGACGGTGATCAGCTCCGAGTCCTTCTCCGGCGTGCCGGTCAATGTGATCGTCCTCCCGGACGGCTGCGAGGCCATCGGCGACAAGGCCTTCGCCAACTGCGCGAATCTGATCCGCGTCGAGATCCCCGCGAGCGTGACGGGCATCGCGCCCAGCGCCTTTGAAGGCTGCCCGGCTGATCTTGCGATCGCCGCGCCCGCCGGCAGCTACGCCGAGACCTTCGCGCAGAATAACGGCATTGCGTTCATCGCTGAGTGATCAGTCTCCGGTGAGAAAGGAGGACGGCACGCAGCCGGCGATCTGCTCCGATGATGTGATGATATAAAAGGATCATATACCTAAAAAAGTCTCCGGCGGCGGCTGGAGACTTTTTTCTCTGTACATCGGGCATGAAAAACCCACCGACATTCGTGCCGGTGGGTTTGTATTCGTGCCTCCCTGCCCGATGCGCGCTGGGGGCAGTTTGTGGCAGTTCTTAGAGGTGTTATTACATAATCAATCAAAACGTGTAGAAACACCGTATTTACCTGCCACTTTGTGCCCCAGAGCAGGCAGCGCGGGGCTGTCAGGCGTATACGACCGTCAGCAGCATGAAGAGAATCAGGCTGATGAGCGTCAGCGAGGACAGGGCGGAGGAGACGTCCGCGCGTTCCTCTTCGACGTCCGCAAAGACGGGCAGCACGTACGGCGGCGGCAGGATGAACATGAGCACAAGCGCGCCGGGGTGCATCATCACGCCGAGCAGCAGGCGATCGACGAGGAGCACCAGCAGCAGCGCCGCCGCGCTCACGCCGAGGCGGAGGACAGCCAGCCGCGCGGTCTTCTTCCACTGGATTTCTGCCGGGACGAGGTCGTAGCCGATGGTTAGAAGGATGACGGCGCTCGTCGGCGCGGAGACGAAGTCCGTCACCGCATCGAGCACGCGGGCAAGCCCGATGGGCTGCATCGCCGCATACAGGCCGCTGGCGCCGATGACGATGCCCGCGCCGATGGCCCAGACCGTCGGGGCGTGCGCGGCCTCGCGGATCACGCCGCGCAGACCGCCCTGCCCGGCGAGCAGCGCTTTATAGAGCGTGAAGACGAAAAGCACCTGTCCCAGATCGACCATCGCGAAGGAGGAGGTCGGCTCCTGCGGGAAGAGCAGCGCAAAGAGCGCGTAGCCCAGCATGCCCGCCTCAAAGCCGGAGGCGAGATAGGGCGAGAGGCGGCCGCTGATCTTCATCACGCCGCAGAGCACACGGCCCAGTACGAGCATCAGCACGCAGACGGCGAAGATGACCAGCGGGACGATCAGGCTTTCACGGCTGTAGCTGGCCGTCGCAAAGGCGGAGAGCATGACAGCGGGCAGCGTGATATTGACGGCAAAGCTCTTCATGGCGTCGATCCCCGCGCGGGAGATGAGCTGTTTTCTGCGGCAGAGCATGCCGATGGCGAGCATGACGAATACGGGCAGCGCTTTTTCAAGTACGGCGGTCAGGGTCTGCATGATGGTACCTCCTGCGTGCGGCGCACGCGCCTTTGTTATGTAAATCTGATAAGCATCGGCCTCGTTCGCAAAGGAAAGAGATTTACGGTACTTGGTCGGTGATGCCGCCGGCAGCATGCCGGTTTTGATTCACTATATCACGCGTGATGCGCCCTGTCAACGCGTGTGGCTGGCGCTGGCGTGCTTCCTGTGCTATAATGAAAAGACAGGAAACAGCGGGCCCGGCCCGCGGAAAGCGAGGGAGACCCCGTGTATACCAAACAGGACCTGATAAGCGACCTGCGCGCCATGGGCCTTAAGCCCACGGACGCGGTGATGATGCACTCCTCGATGAAGGCGATCGGCGCTGTGGAGGGCGGCGCGGATACCGTCCTTGACGCGCTGATGGAATACTTTGCCCCCGGCCTGCTCATGCTGCCCACGCACACATGGGCGCAGATGAACGCGCAGTACAACGTCTTTGACCCGGCGAAGGAGCCGTCCAACCTGGGCCTCCTGCCCAATATGTTCCGGCAGCGGGCGGGCGTGGTGCGCTCGCTGCATCCGACGCACTCCATCGCGGCCTATGGCCCGGATGCCGCGGCGTATGTCGCGGGCGAGGAGAAGAGCCGAACGCCCTGCGCGCCGGAGGGCTGCTGGGGCCGCCTGCGCGAGATCGGGGCGAAGATCCTGCTTGTCGGCGTGACGCATGCGCGCAACACCTACATCCACGCGGTGGAGGAGATGCTCGACGTGCCGGAGCGGCTGGCGGAGCAGCCGGAGGATTACTATGTGATCGCCCCGGACGGCACAAAGCTCTATACCCCGCAGAACAGGCACTACAACGCGAAGGAGCCGCACGTCTCCGATCACTTTGACAAGCTGATGGACGGCTACTTTGAGACGGGCGCGGCCATGCGCGGGAAGCTGGGCGACGCGCCGTGCATCCTGTGCGACACGGAGGCGCTCTATCAGGTGACGGCAAAGGTGCTCGCGCATGAGATCAACTGCTTCCTCGACCGGGACGAGATCCCGGCGGCGTGGTGGCGGGAATAACGGGAATATATAAAAACGGCTCGTCCGCGCGCTTTGGCGGACGGGCCGTTCTTCTGTGCCTGATTATGGGGAGAGGCGGATGACCAGCACATCCCCCACGAACGCGCAGCAGCCCTCGGCGGGGTAGGCGGGCATGGCGCGCACGGCGTCCTGCTCTTCAAGCAGGCTGCGGTCGTAATCGCTGATCAGATTGACGGGGTAGCCCATGATCTCCCAGAGATAGCCGACCATGTCGTCGGAGGAGGTGACGGCGCGCGTATTCGAGGCGGCATGGAGCGCCGTCAGGTGATCAAAGCCCTCCAGACGCGCGGCGACGATGGATTCCTCCGGCGTGCCGACGATGGCCACCGGCGTAAGGCCGGGCTGATAGCCCGGGGTGTCCTCCGCGCGGTCGACGACGCGGGTCATGAAGGAGAGGGTGGATTCAAACTCGAGGTTCTTCTTCAGGTAAACCTGATTGGAGAAGATGACGCCGCTGACGCCGAGGATGGCGATCAGGGCGGCTGCGGTGCGGCGCATGGGGACGGCGCAGCGGCAGGACATGCGGCTGACGAGCATGAGCACGGCGGTGTCGATGAGCGCATAGGCGGGGCGCAGCTGATCGGCGGGCGAGGCGCTGACCACGGGCAGATTGACCGCGAGGGGGAGCAGCAGCACGCAGGCGGCGAGGATCAGAAGACGGCGGCAAAGCCCGGCCTTCGGAAGGCGGAGCGCAGCCCAGCCGCCGGCGAGCAGCAGCAGCGCGCGCAGCACGGGATTGAGCGCGGCGTAGTACGTCAGCGGGGCGAAGAGCGTGGAGAGCGGGTAGAGCCATGTCTGTGCGAGGCCCTGCGCATAGAGCTCGATGCAGGCCTCAAGATCTGCGATGCGCAGCATGACGGCCAGCCCGATGGAATAGAGCGCGGTGGCGAGCAGGGTCATCGCCGCCAGATGCAAAAGACGGAGGACGGCGCAGCGCAGCGTCATGCCGTCCGCAAGGGACGCAAGGAGCGCGAGCAGCGCAAGGCCCATTGCAAAGGAGGCGGCATGCACATCGAGCGCCATGGCGGCGGCCAGCAGCGCCGCGCCCGGCAGGAAGCCGAGGCGATGCGCCCGCCAGCAGAGCATGCCGGCGCAGACCAGCGGCAGGCTCAGGCAGACGGCGTCCGCGACGTGGAGCTGCGCGGCAAAGAGCGCCGTCAGCGAGGGATGACAGCAGAGCGCGGCGCACAGCGCGAGGCGCAGCGCGGCGCTGCCAATGCCCAGCAGCTCTGCAATCATGGGCAGCGCAGCGGCGAGGCAAAGCGCCGCGATCAGCCCTGTGAAGAGGGGAGAGGCGACGCCGCCCCGCAGCGAGAAATAGACGGGCTGCAGGAAGAGGCCGCCCTCGATCTGCTGGTTGGCGCTGCTCGCGGCGTTGAGCGAGACCGAAGGGCCGGAATAGGTGAGATTGAAGAAGCAGAAGGCATGCGCGCAGAAGAACACGGCCAGCGCAAAGAGCGCGGTCTGCCTTGCGGCGCGGCGATCACGGAAGAGGACGGGCAGCTTCATGGATAACACTCCTTTGCATGGCGCGGAGAGGAAAGGGCTCAGTTCAGGCGGATATAGAGCCTGCCGCCGATCATCCGGCAGCAGCCTTCATCCGGATAGGCGGGCATGCGGCGGGCCTTGCTGTCCAGCTTCACCCGCTGCTCGTGCGGGATGAGGTTGATGCGCTCGCCGAGCGCCATCTGCAGATACCAGTAGGTCGAGGTCTCGTAGGCGGCGGCATAGGTGTAGCGCATGCCCTGCGCGTCCGCGACGGCCTCCAGCCCCGGCCGCTCCAACGCGAGCGCGGAGGAGGGGAGCATGCCGACGATGACCACGGGCGTCTCGCCGGGGAGATAGCCCTCCGTCTGCTCTGCGCGGTCGAGAATGCGCGAGATGGCGGAGGTGGTGGCGGAAAACTCCAGATCGCGCTTGACCGCCATCTGATTGGCATTGCGCACATTGACGGCGAGGAAGAACGCGAGCAGCGCGCAGATGGATATAGCAAGGAGGCGCTGCAGCCGCCCGCCGGCATCCGGCGCGAACAGCATGGGCAGCAGATACAGCAGATTGTAGGCGTAGATGGTCAGGCCGTTGGAGGTGCCGCCGGCGATGAACTGGATGAAATTGACGCTCAGCGGGAGGATGGCGACGAGGAAAAGCGCCGTCAGGACAGCCCCGGCGCGTCTGCCGCGCAGGCGGAGGGCAAGCAGCGCGCCCGCCGCTGCAAAGCAGAGGATATTGAGCGGCGCGGGGATGAGCGAGATATGCCACATCATGGCCGGCGTATCCGACAGGCTGAAGAGCATGGTCAGCGGGGTCATGTATGTATCCGCGAGGAGCTGCGGCAGCGCGCTCAGCGCAGGCAGCGCGACATTGCCCACGCCGTTATAGTCGTGATTGGCCTCCATGCCCGTGAGGGCGAGGACGCCCCGCAGAAGCAGCGCATAGAGCAGAAGCGACACGACCATCAGCGCGCAGGCGGAGAGCCCCTGTTTCCAGACGAGGGAGGGGGATTCGCCGCGCAGCAGGCGCATGAGCAGGACGAGGATGACGAGCGTGGAGAAGACGGGCAGATAGCTCTGATACAGCCCGAGGGAAAGGGTCAGCGGGAGGATGCACAGCAGCGAGGCTGCCCCGCCGCGGAAGAAGAGCGCCGCGCCCAGCACATTGAGCAGCAGCGAGAGGGCATAGACGTCCATCCACGGCAGATAGGCCGCCGAGGAGACGGCCATCGTCTCGTTCGCCGTGAGGATTCCGCACAGGAGCGCCAGCTGCCAGAGCCGCGTCAGCCCGAAGAGCCGGGCGCACAGGTATGCCGACCCGGTGAGGAACGCGAAGGCAAAGAGACCCACGGTCAGCGGGGCCGTGAGATGGCCGCGGACGAGCCAGTAGACCGGCTGCAGAAAGCGCCCGAGCGAGACCTGATAGAGCGCGTCGCCCGTCTGGCTGATGAGCATGGCGTCGGCGGAGAAGCTCAGGGAGAGGCAGCGGTAGCCGTGCGCCGCGAGGAAGAAGAGCGCCGTAAGCACGGCGCAGGCGCGCAGAAGGCTGCGCGGAGAATCATATCGGGTATGCATAACCATCGCCTCGGTAGCAAGGATGGGGGAGAACGAATCAGTCTATTATACATCTGCTGCAGCGCATTTGTCGACGGAATCGGGAAAATCGGGCGGAATATGCGGGAAAGAGGACCAGAATATGGAAGAAAGCGGGAGCGGCGGGCGATTCTGTGCTATAATGACCGGACAGGGCGGCACACAGCCGCCGGACAAGGAGAGCGCATATGGACAAGCTGGTATATCTCGTCTATCCCCTGACGGCGCTGCTGCTGCTCTGGGGCGCGAAATGGAGTGGGCGGAAGGCATGGAACGGGGAATTCCTCTCCCTTGAGCAGTGCAAGCACTGGCAGGGCTTTTTCGCCGTGTGCATCATGCTGCACCACGCCTCGCAGAAGACCTGCGCTCCATGGCTCAACAAGCGCTGGATCATCCCAGGGCTTGAGCCGTTTGTGCTGAGCGGATTCTGGTTTGTGGCGTTCTTCCTCGTCTGCTCGGGGTATGGGCTGTACAAGAGCGTGAAGGCGAAACCGGACTATCTGCACGGCTTCGTGCGGCGCAGAGTGCTGCCGATGGTGGCGGCGTATTATGTGACGGGGTGGATTTTCCTCGCCGTGCGCCTCTTCATGGGCCAGAAGATCAGCGCGCTGCACATGATCCTCTACATCACCGGCGTCGGGCATGCGAACCCCAACGCGTGGTATGTGATGGTAGTGCCGCTGTTTTATCTGGCGTTCTATGTCAGCTTCCGCATGTTCAAGCGGGAGGGAGCGGCGCTCGCCTCAACGACGGCGCTCGTCCTCCTGTGGGTGCTGATCGGCTGCGCGACCGATCACAACGACTGGTACATCTGCGGCGAATGGTGGTACAACACGGCGGCGTTCTTCCCGCTGGGCTTGTTCCTCGCCAAGTATGAGCAGGGCTTTGTCCGTGCGGCGAAGCGGGCGTATCTGCCGCTGCTGGCGCTGAGCATCGCGGCGATCTGGGGGCTGCATGCGTATTCGCAGTTTGCGCAGGATTACTTCGGGTATTACTGCGAGTGGAATCCGCACCTGCATGAGCGGATCTTCCGCCGGCTGATGTGCGTGATTGCGCAGGTCGGCGTGGCGGGCGCGTTCGTTTTGTTTATCCTGCTGGTGATGATGAAGCTGCGCATCGGCAATCGCGCGCTGCGCTTCATGGGCGGAATCACGCTGGAATTCTACCTGATTCACGGGCTGTATGTGGAGCTGTTCGGGTTTGACTTTATGAAGATCCTGCCGAGCGTGTACTATATCAGGAATGTCGCGCTGTATGTGCTGGTGATCGCGGTGCTGTCCGTGCCCAGCGCGCTGGCGGTGAGGTGGATGCTGCAGCCGGCGCACCGCCGTCACCCTGCCTGAGAGGGCGCGGAAGCCGCTTGGGCGGGCGGGTGGGAACTAACAGAGCAGTCACCCGGATGCGGAGTTGCGGTCGCCTGCGGGCGGGACCTCATCCGTCGCCGCCTGAAGGCGACGACACCTTCCCCATAGGGGAAGGTCGTATGGTCATCATCACGATGCTACGCTGATTCAAATACTTCTTGAAAGAAGCCGTGCAAATGGACAAGATATACGATCAATCGATGTCTATTTGGATCAGCGTACTGCAAAGTAAATGACCTTCCCCTATGGGGAAGGTGGCACGGCGCATGCCGTGACGGATGAGGTCTCCGCCGCCAGCGGATGAACCGTTTATCAGTTGAATAGGAAAAGGGCCGCTCCCGGATCGAGTTCTTTTGTCAAGGGTGTTTTATCATTTTTCAAAGAGTGAGCAACGACAAAGCAAACCAATATGAAAGAGCCGAGAGTGACCGTATGGTTATTCTCGGCTCTTTCAAATCCCTTGCCAATAGTTTATTACGGTTCAGCTACATATCACTTCCCTGTTATCTGCAATGTCTCCAGAATCTTCAATGCTTCTTCAGGCGGGCTGTTCTGTCCTTGATTCTCAGGGAGAGACAGATAGAAGTTATAGGCGTAGCCGTTATCTGCAATTACATAAAACCCATGATTCCAGTTATCGTAGTGAAAGTACGCCCATGTTTGATATGTACTGCATGTCAACGAAAATGAAGTAAATTTGTTTGCTGGATCATGGAGTTTACTGAGACGAATGTCTTGATTCTTCTGATTATCAGAATCCGAATGTAGTCCAAACTTGCTGCCAGTTACAGAATTCAAAAACTCATACCGTTCTGGCAACGATTGTGTCTCTATCCATTCAATTGGCAGCATTTCGTATTCGCTTGGCAGCGTCAGGGTTATCAAAGCGTCTTCTACTTCAAGTTCATAGGTAACACCCTGCACTGTTTCCGCAGGATTTTGTAGCGAAGCAGCTTTTGCTTGGGGAAGTGCAGCGGATAAATTCACAACATCCACCACATTGTCAGATTGAGTTGTCGGATTGATGCGGTCTTCTGGCTGCATGATGATTGTAGAAATAGCCACCATGGTGATGATTACAAGACCGGCAAGCAGGATGAGCGGTTTTTTCATACGGGTAAAGCCTCCCTTCTGATTTGTTAACTACATCAGTCAGTTTTACGATATGGATATAGAGTGTGGAATAATCGTCTCAGACAGAAGTCTATCCGGTTTGACGTGGGCATGACCTCTCGGAGTATATAGCAACATGTCAAACCCATATTCATTTGTCCCTGCCGGAACATGTAGGTCTGAGTCACAATTATCTGAAACGACACATCCTCTTTTTTCATTCGAGAAGAATACCAGATGACAGTTGTGAAAACAACATCAGCTTCAATACACCAATGATCGAGATAACTCTATTCCTCGTTTCGGCGGACAACAGCATCGCGTTCAGTGTAGTTTGATTCATCCCTTACTTCCCAACAAAATCCCGAACGATTCCTACAGGAATGTTTTCCATGGTGTAAAGCTGGGTCAGATCTTCCGGGATCTCAAAACTGTTGTAGGTCTTGCTCATTTCCAGCTCGCTCTTGCGATAGAGGTACAGGCGGCTGAAGCTCTTGTCCTCGTAATCCGGCATGAAATAGTAAGATCCCACATGGCTGCTCTGGGTGCAGCGTACCCATTCCACTGCCTCTTCCGGGGAAGAAGCCAGCTTGATGGCCTTGACCTCGTTCTTCATATCGATGCCGTTATCCGCCATTTCCTTGCGGCTCAAGTTGTAGGTGACCTGCAGGGCCACCACGTCCTCGTCTGCGGCATAACCGCCGGTGGCATAGTCGATCACATCCTGGCACTTGTCGCCCAGAAGCAGCTTGAGGAAATTGGTATCGCAGGGGTAGATATCCACCGAGGTATAGTCGGAAGTGCCGGTTTTCTCGTCCCGTGTACTGATAGACAGGCTGAAAATGGGATCCATCTTCTTGTCCGCAAGTGTGCGGTTCTGGATATCCTCACGCAGCGCCTTCATCCACTTGTCGATAGTGAGAGCGTCCCGCGCCTTATCCAAGTTCATGTAGCTGGGCATCACGCCAAACTCGGTAAAGAGCTCGTCATTGCGGAACATTCTGCCATTGGTGTTGACATACACGTTCTGGATGGTGCCATCCGCTAAGTGGAACTCGCGGATCAGGCTCTGCTTGTAGTCATCGCTGTCAATGATGGTCTGGAGGTAAGGCTGCGCGTCATTACGGATCTCTGAATTGGGATACATGCGGCGGATGGTGCGTCCCTCAAAGTGGTAGGTCACCGCTACGCGACTCATACTCGTACCCGCCGTGTTAGCATAGATGCCGTTTTCCATGCTGTCCACCTCGTCCCGCATCAGAGTGCACCAGCCGTAGGCAGCGTCTAATGCTTCGTCGCTGGTGAGGGTGACAATTTCGTTGGTGTGGTAGCTCTGGGGGCGATAAGAGATGGCGGTCAGCTTGTCCCTCTCAGGCATGAAGTGGTCGTAACCGAACACATCGGTGTGAAGCACCACCACGCCCAGGATCAGCACCAGGGCTGCCGCCGCAGGCAGATACCACTGCTTAAGGATGCCGCAGAACCGCTGGTTGAAAATCATTCTGCAGATCCAGTAGGTCAGGAGTACACCCAGCACCATGCCGATAATCAGGCTCAGTTCCGTCAAGAAGGACAGGAACACCACAATACCCACGATGCTGCCGCCCATGAGAGGCAGAATAAAGCCCATGACGGTGTGCAGCCAACCAAAAGCCAGCGTGCGCTCGGTGGCTTCCGCCTTGCGGATGCGGTAGAGCATAAAGCTCAGCCCCAAGGCAGCGACGATGCCCAGCATAGCGGGTACCCAGGTAAACTCTGCCGGGCGATAGAGGCCCTTGTAGAGGGAAAATGCCGGAGAGTAGCGCACGAGCGTTTTGCCAACGCCACCGGTGATCATGGTATGCAGGTAACGGCCGGCCAGATAGTTCCACAGATAGGCCAGACCTTCCGCGCCCACGATAAGCACAGCCCCGGCCAGCAGCGCGGCCCAGTAGGTGCCGGTCAGCACGCTGGCCAGCAGGCCAATGGCAAAGCCGTACAGGTTGATAAGCAGCATCATGCCGAACTTGGCCAGGAGCTTGCCCCATTCCACATAAGGCAACAGGCCGTTCACCGCCACCACCAGCAGGTAGAGCAGCATGTTCAGCACAATGGGAGCCAGACACAACACCACATACCCGATGATCCTGCGCAGGAAGTCGGTCTCCCGCTTGTCAGGCAAAGCGGCGTGCAGCATACCCTGACGGCGGCTGAACAGGTGACGCATCATCATCATGGCGGTCAGGAAACCCAGTGCGCAAAAGAGAACCACCCAGCTTTCCAGGCTCTGGGAGTTCAGAAGGTCATTGGTAACAACGTTTTTGAGGCTTTCTGCCTGGTAAGCGGGCTCCTGCCAGGTCATGATGTTTTCCTTAGCATTGGGAATGTTGGCCAGGCCCCAGAAGGGAAGCGTGAAGAACACGATCAAAAATACCATCACGCCGATAAACAAATTTCTTTTCAGAAGAAACTGGGTTGCATTCAGTTTATTGCTGCGCATAACCACGATCCTCCATTTCCAGAATGAATACTTCCTCCAGGGAGAGGGGCAAAAACTCCATAAACATGGGTTTCAGTTCATTAAGCTCCATTTCCAATTGTGCACGGTCTCCACGCAGGGTCATCATGCACAGGCGGCCCTGCCGCTGCAGGCGCAGAGGCCGGAAGGCGGCCAGCTGCTCGTCCGTCACGTTTTCCGCAGGGATCAGCTGCACACGGTGCACATCGCTGAGCAGGGAGTCCAGGTCGCCGGAGCAGACCAGCTTGCCCTCGTGAAGGAAACCAACGCTGTCGCAGATGTCTTCCATCTCCTGCTGGTTATGGCCTGCCAGCACTGTAATCAGCCCCCGGTCGATCGTCTCCTGGCTAAGGACCCGCTTGAAGTTGTCACGCATGACGGGATCCAGGCCGTCGAAGGTTTCGTCGCAGAGCAGTACCCGGGGGTTCAGGGAAAGGCCAAGGCAGATCTGTGCTCGCTTCTGGGTGCCCTTGGAAAAGCTGGTAATGCGCTCGTTCATTGGCAGCGCGAACCGCTGGCACAGCTCCTTCAGCTTCTGGCTGTCAAAGCTGGGATAGTAAGCTGCCTGCATCCGTCCCATTTCCGCAATGCTGGCGTTAGGCAGGAAAGTGGGCTCGTCGCTCAGGTAGCAAATCTCCTGCTTGGCCAAGGGATTTTCGTACACGGGCATGGTGTCCAGCAGCACACTGCCCCGGTCAGGCTTCAGGATGCCGGTCATTACACGCAGAAGGGTGGACTTTCCGGCACCGTTGGTACCCAGCATGCCGAAAATATGCCCTTCCTCCAGTCTCAGGGAAAGATCGGCAATGGCCCGCTTCTTTCCAAAACTTTTATCGATCTGGTTGACAATTAACAAGCGTCTCCCTCCTTATAAACGGTCTCAACAATTTCATCAATGGTGTTCTTGGGAAGTCCCATCTCCCGGCACAAGCTGATCATCTTCCGGGTTTGTTCCAGCTGCTCCGCCCGCTGCCGCTTCAGCATATCCGCCAGGTCGTCGCTGACGAAGCTCCCACGGCCCGGCACAGAGATGATCATGCCTTCCTCTTCCATACGGCGGTAGGCCTTCTGGATGGTATTGGGATTGATACCCAACTCGGTAGCAAGCTGCCGGACGGAGGGCATGGCCGCACCCGCCTCCATACCGCCCAGGATCAGCTGTCTGCGAAGCTGCTCCACAAGCTGCTCGTACAGGGGCTGCTTGCTTTTTGGATTCACAAGGAACATCTTTCTGCCTCCCTTCTTCGAAAGCTGTACCACTGTATTAATACGAGTAGTACAGTTGGAAGAATAACACAGATGTCCATATATGTCAACTTTTAGCTCACATGATTTACATTTGTAATAGAAATCCAGCGCACTCAGCCCATTGCTCTGTTATAAAACAACTGTTTGTGTCACTTTCTTCCGACTTTTCGGAGAGACATATGTAACAACAAATGCTGATACAGAAAAACCCGGCTGCGAAAGTTTCTTCTTCACGAGCCGGTGCTTTTTCTGCTTCGGGGCAGGCACTCTTATCATATAAAACCAGTGTATGGTATAAGATGAATGGTACTACCGAAGCAACTGGCTCTACGACTGACCCGATCTATGTGATTCATTTCTTTGACGATCTCGATCAGCCAGCAAAAGCGTTTACAGTCACGATCAATACCGCTACTGGGAAAGTAATCAGAACCTATACTCCGGGTTCAGTCTTTGAACAAACAACTTAACACCCATTGGTTTGCGTGGAGGCTATATCAACTTAATACATGACCTATCTCGCTCGCCCCCTCCGGGGCGGGCTTTTTTCAGCATTTGCAAGAAAAGATTGCCATGATGCGTTATTTATCATAGATAACCATTCATTCCCGCGTATAAGGAGAAGCATCATGAAGAAATCATTTTTTACTCTCATCGCTGCGCTACTACTGGCATTCTCTCAACAGGCTTGCGCACAAAGCGAGTTCCCACAGGAGATGTGGGAGCAGTATGTTTCCTCCCAAGGTTCAGAGGAGTTTGCAGAATGCTTCTTCTTCACTCTGCCAGACGCTTCCACAATGGCGGCCATCATTTCCCCAGGGGGACATATGTATTACTATCGTTGCGTGAACCGAGAGTGGAAGTCAGAAGCTCAGTTTTCACCGGTGGATGGCACATGGGAAATTGCTTTTGTTCGTCATGATACCACAACACCCCGTTCTGATGGCTCATTCTATCCCGATGAACTTGGATTTGATTTGGTTAACCGGAAGAACGGTGATTACATTGCCTATCATTACGATGGTGAATATATGGTGGAATGCGGCTGGCGAAAAACATCCGAATATCAGGGACATGTCATCCTTGATGAATATCAGCTGTCGTACTATCCGGATGGCACTCATGTAGCCGAAGCTACATTCACGTTAGATGATGATCTGTTAACTTGGATTGGCGATTTTGATGATCTCCCCGGTACACCTGAGACAGCACAGGATCTGGTGGCCATCACGGAAGCATCCGTAGCCGATCTATTTCCAGGGTATACCCTGCGCAGCCATAGTTCCTATAATTATGGATATGATACAGATGCAAGCTATAGCAAAATCGAGAATGGTTGCCTGTATATCAAGCGTGTCGTTTTCGCAGCTGGAAAAGATGATATATATGTGGTGGATACCATGCCCGTACCTCTGTCAAAGGAACTCCTGAAGCGGCTCGAAACTGAACCCTTCGATGAACTGATTTCGACGCATGGTGCCTCTGATGTATTCCTTGTGGAGAATGCGCTTGATCTGGATCGTGTGCCTGTTCCCGGTTTAATCGTTGAATCCGATGCGCAGGAGAATGCTTTGATCCTGCTGACAAGGCTGGATGAGATCACATCACAGATTCATATTGTGACATTGAAAGATGGCATCTATT
>JAGBFR010000052.1 GCA_017936375.1 Clostridia bacterium | reverse complement strand
GGCAATACTTGCTCATTTCGATACGGTCCGGAGTGTTGCGCTTATTCTTCATCGTGTTGTAATTACGTTGCTTGCACTCCGTGCAGGCCAGCGTGATCTTCACGCGAACACCAGCAGCAGCCATACAAGACACCTCCTTCTCAAAGTGCAGACGAAATAACGCCTGCCAAACATGCTCGCTTATTTTACATCAACCGTATGAATCTGTCAACCCGTTTTTTTGAATTTTTTTCGATTACTTTTGAAGACCTCTCGTTTTCTCCGTTTTTCTCGTGTTTTTGAGCTTTTTGCGTCCATTTTTCTAATTATTTTTTGAAAAAGCCGGTGGTCAGACGTCTTTTTCCATGCAAAAAACGCCTCCGGACCGCTCCGGAGGCGCTGCTCATTCAGTTGTTGTGCAGGCGATCAGGTGAAGGATTCCTGCTCGACCGGCGTGGGCGTGCAGTCAAAGAAGACGCGCCTGACCACCGGCGCCGCCTCGAGGATTCTCTGGGTCGTCCGCTCCAGCAGATCGTGCGGCATTCTTGCCGGCATCAGCATGCCGCCTGTGCGCATGACCGCGCGAAGCAGCACCATCTCCCCGCCTCCGCCATAGCCGGTGAGCACGGGGAAATACTTATACAGGCGCCTGTCAAGCCCGGCCTTCGCGATCTCCTCGGCGAAGATCGCCTCCGCCGCGCGCAGCGTCTTCAGCCGTTCGCGCGTGACCTCGCCGATGATCCTGTCGCCCAGGCCCAGCGCCGGGAAGGGCTTGCGCTCCGCCAGCTCCTGCGGCAGCCCCAATTCAAGCGCCGCCTCGCGCACCTCCGCCTTGAAGAGCGCCGCCAGCGGGTCGAGCACCTTGAGCGTATAGCTGTCCTCGTCGCTGTATCTGCTGTGGAGGAAATCGCTGTAATTCATGCCGCGGATGAAGAATTCCATGTCGGGCATGGACGCGCTCTGCCGCTCCACCTCGTCATAGAGGCACTTGGCCACGACGCTGTTCTTTTCCCTGCGCTCCTCCTTGCCGGCCAGCGCATCAAGCACGGCGTCCGCCCTGTCCACGCACTGCAGCGGAATGCCCAGCCCTTCAAACAGCTGCACAGCATTCTCCCGCTCGCCCTCGCGCAGCAGGCCGGTGTCCACAAAGATCGCCGTCATCCGCTCGCCAAAGACACGGTGCGCCAGAATCGCCGCCACCGTCGAGTCCACGCCGCCGCTGACCGCGCATACCGCGCGCCCGCTGCCCTGCGCCGCCTCGGCCATCTTTTCCATCGCCTGCTTGATGGCGCGCTCCATCGTCCACCACGGCGTGCAGCCGCAGATATCCCGCGCGAAATTCATGAGCAGGGTCGTGCCGTCCGGGTCGTTGCGCTCCAGCTCAAACTGAACGCCGTACTGCTTCTTTTCCGCCCTCTCGAAGGCGATCGTGCAGCCGCCCGCGCTCGCGTTCATCTGCACATCCGGCGGCAGCATCAGCACGAGCGCCTCTGCGATGAAGCGCTCGCCGCTCTGGATATCGCGGAAGAGCGGGCTCTCCTCATACTCGACCATCGCCTTCTTGTTTTCCAGCGCGACGCCTGCGCTCGCGCCGCCCTGAGCGGCGAGCAGGATGTGCGACGCATGGCCCATCGCCAGGATGGGGATATCCAGATCGAGAATCCCCGCGTCAAACACGCCCGTCTCGCACGTCGGCGCGCCGGAGAGGATGATCCCCCTCGGAGCCATCTCGCGAATCTGCGCAGCCGTTGTCGCCCCGCTGACCACATGGCTGTACACCTTCTCCGCGCGAAGGCGCTGCGCGGCCTCCATCGCAAACTCATTGGAATAATTCAAAATGAGAATCATATCGTTCATAAGCATTCCTCCGGACCGGAGCATGCGCCTGCGAAACATCCCCTCTGCAGAGGAGCTGCGGCACATTGCTGCGGAAATATCAGCAAACAAACCGGCATGCTGCCGGCGGCGTCACCGACAAGGTGCTGTAAATCCTGATGCTCTGCGGACATGGCAGAAGCATGGCTGAAAAGATTTACATAAGAATCCCTGATTACTTATTCTCCCCGCCCGTCCTGTTTTCCTTCTTCTCAATTCCGATCTATTTCCGCCCTGATCCGATCCATTTCTGCCGGTCACGAAGATGCGCCGACGGAAAAACAGCTTTTTCGTCTTTCCCGCAAAGAAAAAAGCTGCTCTCCGTTACAGAGAACAGCTTCTGATTGCTTTTGACGTATCCGCCTCTCAGCCGAATCAGATCAGCTCGAGGATGACCATCTCGGCGGCGTCGCCGCGGCGCGGACCCTTCTTGATGATGCGGGTGTAGCCGCCGGCGCAGTTCTTCTCGGCGTTGCGGGCCTTGTACTTCGGGCCGATCTCGCGGAAGAGCTTCTCGACGCAAGGATACTTGACATCCTTGGTGCGGGCACGATAGGCGCTCTTGGTCTCGTCGTCCAGCATCGGCTCCTTCACCTCATAGAGGTAAGCCATGATGGTACGGCGAGCGGTCAGCTTGGACGGCGCATCATTCTGCACGGTCACGGTCACAGTCTGACCCTTGTCGTTGTTGAAGGTCTTCTCGACCTGAACATTGTTGTCGCACTCGTTGATCGCCAGAGTGATCAGGCGCTCAGCCATGCGGCGAACTTCCTTGGCGCGGGCCAGGGTGGTCTCGATGCGGCCATACCAGATAAGGTTGGTCACCTGATTGCGAAGCAGCGCCTTGCGCTGAGCGGCCGTGCGAAGGCCAAGTTTACGCTGAGCCATGTTTGTATCCTCCTATTACAGCCCGCCTCCTGCAAATACAGTTCTTCACGCGGCGCACAAGGAGCCTGACCATGCCGAGCATCGCTGCAAGGCGGTCAGGCTGCTTGCCCAGCCGCGCCCATATTTCCCTTAGGCGTGACCTTAGTAGCCCTTTCGGGCGATTGTATCTTACGCGGTTGCCCGCGCAGTTTGTGTTTTGTCGGCTTGCGCCGGATTACTCGTCATTGGCACGCAGAGCCAGTCCAAGAGCGGCGAGCTTCTGCTCGACCTCTTCAAGAGACTTCTTGCCCAGGTTGCGGACCTTCATCATATCCTCCTGGTTGCGCTGCACCAGCTCGGCGACGGTGTTGATGCCGGCGCGCTTGAGGCAGTTGTAGGCGCGAACAGAGAGGTCGAGCTCCTCGATGGTCATCTCCAGAACCTTCTCGCGCTGATCGTCTTCCTTCTCGTTGAAGCCGATCGTCACGACCTGATCGGTCAGATCCATGAACAGCTTCAGATGGCCGCCCAGGATCTTCGCGGAGGTGCTGATCGCCTCGTCCGGCTGAATGCTGCCGTCGGTCCAGACCTCAAGGGTCAGGCGGTCATAGTCGGTCGCCTGGCCAACGCGGGTGTTCTCAACGGTGTAGTTCACCTTGCGGATGGGCGTGAAGATGGAGTCCGTCGGGATGACGCCGATCGGCATGCTCGGAGTCTTGTTGCGGTCCGCAGACACATAGCCGCGGCCCTTCTCAATCGTCAGATGCATGATCAGGTCAGCGTCCTCGTTGAGGGTGGCGATGTGCAGATCGCGGTTGACCACCTCGATCTGATCGTCAATCTCAAGCGCGGCGGCGGTGAGCTCGCACGGACCCTTGACGTTGATGGACACCGTCTTGGGGCCGTCGCAATACAGCTTGGCAGAAAGCTCTTTCAGGTTGAGGATGATCTCTGCAACGTCCTCCTTCACGCCGGGAACGGCGGAGAACTCATGCTGGATGCCCTCAATGCGGATGCTGGAAACAGCGACGCCCGGCAGGGAGCTCAGCAGCACACGACGCAGGGAGTTGCCCAGCGTCTGGCCAAAGCCATGCTCAAGCGGCTCGACGACGAACTTGCCGTAGCTGTCGCCGGCTTCCACGCGTTCGATGCGGGGCTTTTCGATTTCGATCATTAGGCAGATTCCTCCTCACAGTTACCGTGAAAAAACCATGCGAGTCATTAACGAGAGTAGAGTTCGACGATGAGCTGCTCGGTGATCGGGCAGTCGATGTCCTCGCGGG